>JBQCZU010000009.1:66419-89824 GCA_052089385.1 Arachnia sp. | reverse complement strand
CTAGTCAACCACAGCCTGCCTCGGGAGAACCGCCACATTGCGTCGGCCTTTTGGCCGACGCACACTCTCGTGGAAGGGGTCAGAGGTCGAACCAGCCGTCGTGCACGGTGCTGACCACGGCCTCGGTGGTGTTGTGAACAGGACGGCCGACGAGTGCGTATTTCTCGTAGGCGCGCGTCAGGTAGGTCTTGACGGAGCTGAGCGAGATCGGCGGAGAGAACTGTCGCCCGATCGCTTTGATGGGGATCCCCTCGGCTGCCAGCCGCAGGCATTCCAGTTCGTGTGGGGACAGTGTGGGCAGGCTCTCCGTGTCATCCAGGAGGACTGCCGCTGAAGCGCTCGAGTTGGACCAGCCCTCGTCATGGACCGTCTCGATGGCGGCGACGAGTGTGGAGACAGGGTCCGCTTTGAGGACAAGTCCACGCGCCCCGGCCTGCATGGCGAGGCGAATCGGTACGCGGCGGTGGTCTGCTGTGAACGCCACGCAGCGCACCGACATCTCACTCAGGGTACGGATGTCCTCATGGCCGCAGATCCGTCCATCCATCATCAAGTCAATGACACACACATCTGGCCGGTCAGAGCGGGCGTGGTTGATGAAGTCTTCACGAGAGGAGGTGGCGTGGCTGATGGTGATGGACCCCCCTGAAATTTCTCCCACGCCCTGCAGCGATCGGAGAATGAATTCCTGGTCATCCAGCACAGCCACCCGGATGGGGCGCGATCCGGCGACGACGTCATCGGCGCTCATCAGATGGACCTGACAAGGTCCGTCCAGTGCCGGTGGTGAAGAGATGTCCGGACCTGCGTGAAGTCCTCATCGTTGACTGCGTCCGCCTGCGGGGCCAGCGCCCGCCATTGATCGCGGCTGAGCGGGGGATCCGTAATCGTGGCCACACCGCGCCCCTGCCGATGTGTGAGGTGCAGCCGCTGTCCCGGTATCGGATCAGGAAGGTATGTCATGACCGTCATCAACTCTTCTCGCTCCAGTTCCTCGTTTGCAGCCATGTCGAGGCTGCACTGCCACCCCTTTTCACGCAGGGCGTGGATCTGATCAGCCAGTCCCACGCCGTCCGGCCACAGGGACAACTCATCCCTGAGCCGGGACTCGAGGATTCTTGCACGCAACATGACATCTCGTTCCTGCGGATCAGTGACGCCATGAGCGACATCACTCAGGAGTGGCTCGGCCAGGCCCCGCGCGCGGTTGATCCAGGCACGACGCGTTGCATCGCGTTCGGCGGCCATGTCGGCACTGAGACGTTGCGCCGCGGCCAGCTCCTCGGTGCGGCGTGAGTGGTTTGCGATGATGGAAGCACCCGTGGCGAGTGCCAGAGGGACAAGCACATACATCACCACAGCCATGACGGAGCCGAACTGGGCGCCCAGAGTCGTCTCCCATCCCAAAGAGATGGCACTCGCTGCCACCGTGACCGAGATGACAGCCATTGCCATGGCGATCGCGTGGCCGAGTCTGCGTCCGGGCAGCGCGAGAACCATCAGTGCGCCCGCAAGCGATGGTGTCCACACGTGATACCCGTTGGTGCCCTCTGGTGAGATCCATGCGTAGTTGGCCACGAGGAGTGCCATCGAGAGCGCGGTGAGGGCCCAGGGCTGCCAACCGGCGAGGCCACGGGATCGCAGACGCCGCATGCCCAGCACCACGACGAACGTCGTCGCTGTCCAGATGGCGGCCACGCCCAGGGTGCTTGGCCCCACCTCGAACACGCTGACGTGGATGAGGCTTGCCACCAGAACTGGAATGGGCAGCCAACTGATCAGGGTGCGTGCCATCGGGCCGAAGGGCTCAGCAGCTGCGAACGGCTCGGCAGACCATTCCACCTTCACCGACGTGCCGAGCTCACCCGAGGAGACGACGGAACTGCCACCGACATCCTCCATTCGTTTCACGATGGATTCCGCAACGCCCAGCCGATCCGTCGGCAGGTACGTGTTGAAGCCCGGGCCGTCGTCGGTGATCGTCACGCGGCCGCCGGTCCCCGCCCTGGAAACGTTGATGGTTGCTGCGCCGTGGGCGTGCTTGACGACATTGCGAACTGCTTCACGGGCGGCGCCGACGATTGCTTCACTGACGTGGCGCGGCACCATTGCTCCACTTCCCCGCCACGTGAGGGCGCATCCTTCATGCGCAAGTGCCTCATGCAGGGCAGGACGAAGGGACACCCACTGGCCGTCGTCGAGATTTTCCGAGCTGCGGCGCAGTTCTTCGATGGCCGTTCCTGCACCCGATTTGAGTTCGGTGGGTGTCAGAGGTGCCCAGTCACGGGAGAGCTGCTGCAGTGTGTGCAGGAGGGAGTCGTGGGACAGACGGATGCGTTCTCGCCTCTCCTGCTCGCGCATCGCTGTTCTACGGCTTTCCCGCTCGCCGTGGATGCGGCGCATCTGGCTGAGTCGTAGCTCCATCAGCAGGTTCGTGATGCAGGCGCCACCTATCCCCAGGGTTGCCATGGGGGTGATGGTGAACACCAGGTCCAGCACCTGGATGCGCCAATTGAGGTCATGCAATGCGGTGATTGCCGCCCAACCACTGAGGCCGATCAGAGCGAACGGCACCCATGCTGCGCGATGACGGCCGTGAAGGAGGATGAAGTACTGCAGGACGGGACCGAACCAGATGTTGGTGCGCCACTCGAGGTCAGGCCATGGCGCGGTCGCGGTCAGCAGGCCCACCACTATGCCGAGCAGCCCGAGGATCGACACGGCAAAAATAGGCCACAGCCACGGTACTGATCTGTTCGTGGAGCGGGTGGGGCGGAGGCAATCCACAACTATCAGGAGCTGGGCGAGGAGAGAGAAGGCGATGCCCCATCGCATCAGGCTCGGGTAGTCGGGTCCGACGATGTCTCCGAAGGCAACAGTGATACCGAGCACCGCCAGCAGTGAAATGCCATAGCCCACCAAACGGCGACCCATGGCAGCCGGGCTTGGCTGGGGGATGGGCAGCCCGCGAGCCCTCAGGTTGGGAACTCCCATGCATGATTTCTAGCATGAGAAGGCCCCATGGCGAAGCAGTACTGCCAAGCCGGCACTGGCCGCGCGACACAGATTTGGGGGCCTCCAACTAGAATGGCGTCCATGCATACCCGTGACAGGCCCCAGCGGGGGCCCCTGCAAGTCCTGCAGGCGTTCACCGTGGAGGCGGAGCGCTACATGGAGGTGAGCCGCAGACACGCGGGTCTGGGCCACAACGATGTACACGCTCTGAGCGCAGTCGTGGAGGCATCGAAGGCAGGGAAGGTGATGACACCCGGAGTGCTGCGTCGCATGTTGGTGCTTTCCCCCGCCGCCACCACCGCGCTGGTGGACAGACTCGTGGCGCATGGGCTGCTGCGCCGGGAGAAGGCCGCCACCGACGGCCGCACCGTCGAACTCCACGCCACGGACGAAGCCCGCCGCATGGGGCGTTGCATGTTCATGGCTTTGTCCGAAGAAATCATGGACAGCCTTCAAAGCTACCCGCCGGAAGATCAACAAAGACTCATCACCATGATGAACGAGCTCACTGACGCCGCCCGTCGCGCTCGCGAACGGCTGGAAAGGGAACCCCTACCGGTCAACGGTGCTGCTGCAGACACTCCCGCCTGGCCATGACCGGGGGTGCTTCGACAGTCGAAAAGGTTATGGTGTTCAATCGCGGGATGGGGACGCTTTCCGAAACAGACCCGGCACTGGTGCACGGTCGCTTGAACGGATGGCTGTGCACGGTTGAGGAAGAGCTGTCCTCGGTACTGCAGGACCTGACACAACGCATGCGCGCCATGCATGGCGACGCAGCGGTGATGGGCGAGGCGCTCTCCCGCGCGGCTCTCGGCGGGAAGCTGATCCGGCCGAGGCTTCTCGGTGCAGTGGTCGATGCCTACGGTGGACTGCTCGACAGGGATGCCTGCCGCGTCTCCGTGGCGCTGGAACTGCTTCACACAACTCTCGTCGTGCACGACGACGTCATTGACGATGACCTGACCAGGCGTGGCCGCCCGAACGTGGCGGGAGAGTTCGCTGCCCTGCACGCCGACCATTCCGGCCAGCGCGTCGATCACACTGCCGGCCGCGCAGATGCCAAGGGGATCGCCGTCATCGCAGGTGACCTGGCACTGGCAACCGTCTTCAAACTCGTCCACCGTGCGCCGCTCGCGGTGCGTGACGAAATCAGTGAACTCATGGATGAGGCTCTGGTTGCCTCCGCCGTCGGGGAATACCTGGACGTGGTCCACTCGTGGCCCGGCGCCAGACCCACCGAGACCGACATCCGCATGGCCGCCCATCTGAAGACGGCCGTGTACTCCTTCGAGACCCCGCTGGTGCTGGGGGCTCTCCTCGTGGATGCTCCAGCAACGCACGTCGCGGCACTGCGAACTGCCGCCCGCGACATGGGGGAGGCCTATCAGGTGGTGGATGATGTGCTGGGCGCCTTCGCGCACGACACCGTGCTGGGTCGCGACATTGCCTCCGACCTGGAGAACCACAGGGAGACCGCCGTCATCAACGCCGCCCGGGGCACCGCCAACTGGCCACGGATCGAAGCGCTGAGATCGGGGTCCCTCAACGTTCACGGCATCGCTCAACTGCGGCGTGAGTTGCTGGCCTGCGGCGCCCGTGAACTTGCGATGTCGCGGGCTGATGCGTTGCTCACCCGAGCCTTTTCCTCACTGGACGAGGTGGGCGTCCCAGAGCATTTGCGTACGGAAATGCATGACCTGATGGAATCCATCCTGGGGCGCGCCCGGTGATTCCTGCTTCTGCGCTGGCCAGTACGAAGCGCTACACGATGTGTGCGCACGCCTGTGCGGCTGAGGTGATCCGGGGGTATTCGACGTCCTTCGCCATGGCCACCCGGCTTCTGCCCCCCACCGTTCGACGCGACATCTCGAGCGTCTACGCGATGGTGCGGGTGGCGGACGAGATCGTCGACGGCGCGGCAGAGGGTGCGGGCCTGGACATCTCCCGTGCAGCTGCACGACTCGATGCGATGGAAATCGATGTCATGGTGGCCACGCAGGAGGGTTTCAGTGAGAACATGGTGGTGCATGCCTTCGCCGACGTTGCCCGCCGCACTGGCATGCCGCTGGAGGTTGTCACACCCTTCTTCACTTCGATGCGCACGGATCTGAGCCTCAGCGTGCATGACGACGATTCCTTTGAGGAGTACGTCTACGGTTCCGCCGAGGTGGTGGGGCTGATGTGTGTGTATGCCTTCTTCGGCGACGGGGGCCCCCCGACGGAGAAGCGGGACCAGTTGGTCTCGGGTGCCCGTCGGTTGGGTGCGGCATTCCAGAAAGTGAATTTTCTGCGGGATCTCGACGCTGACGCTGACGCTCTGGAGCGCTCCTACTTCCCGGGTGTGGACCCCTCCAGCCTCGATGAGCCGACGAAGATGCGTCTGGTCGAAGACATCGACGCGGACCTGCACGCGGCAGCGCTGGCGATTCCGTTGCTGCCCCGCGGCGTCAGACCTGCCGTCCAGGTTGCCCACGACCTCTTTGCCGCACTGAACAATCGACTCCGGCACACCGATGCAGGCGTGGTGCGGACGAGTCGCATCCGGGTACCGGATTCCACGAAGGTGGTCATTGCTGTTCGAGCAGTGGCCCGTCACAGATGGGGAAGGCAAACATGAACACACAGCGCGCCGTGGTGATCGGCGGAGGAATCGCCGGATTGGCAACGGCCGCGCTCCTGGCTCGGGATGGCTACTCCACCACCGTGGTGGAGCGCCAGGATGAGCTGGGTGGCCGCGCTGGCATTCTTCGCGACGGTGGCTTCACTTTTGACACCGGCCCGTCGTGGTACCTCATGCCCGAGGCCTTCGAGCACTTCTTCCAGCTCTGCGGCACCACGGCTGAGGCCGAGCTGGATCTGACACCCCTGGATCCGGGCTACCGGGTGTTCTTTGAGGACGAGCCCAATCCCGTCGACGTGAAGCCCGGACTGGATGAGGCCAGGGCGCTGTTCGAGAGCTTGGAGCCGGGATCCGGGCCGAAACTGGAGAAGTACCTCGAGGGGGCCCGTGAGTTCTATGACACGGCCACCCAGCGCTTCCTGTACACGACCTTCTCCGACCCTCTGGCTTTTCTGGATCCCGCCCTGCTGAAGCAGGCGCGCACACTCGTTCCGCTGTTGACGCGTTCCCTGGCGGATCACGTGGCGCGGTCCTTCTCCGACCCCCGCCTGCGCCAGATCCTCGGCTATCCGGCGGTCTTCCTGGCGACGTCGCCGGATCGTGCTCCCAGCCTCTACCACATCATGAGCCGGCTCGATCTTCTTGACGGCGTCGCCTATCCCATGGGCGGCATGCACACGGTGATCGACGCCGTGGAACGAGTCGCCCGCAGTGCCGGCGTTGAGATTCGCACCGGTACTGAGGTGACGAAGGTCAGGACGGAGGCGTCGAGGGCCACCGGTGTTGAATTGGCTGACGGCTCCGCTTTGGCCGCCGACATCGTGGTGGGTGCCTGTGACCAGCATCACCTGGAGACGGCGATGCTGGATCCCAAGGACTCGGCAATGCCCGCTGCCAAGTGGGAAAAGCGCGACCCAGGCATGGGCGCTCTGCTGATGATGGTGGGCGTGGATCGGAAGCTGCCAGAACTTCTCCACCACAATCTCTTTTTCACAACCGACTGGGCCTCGAACTTCGGAGACATCTTCGGCGACGATCGCAAGCTGCCGGAGCCGGCGTCGATCTATGTCTGCGCGCCGTCGGTGACGGATTCAAGCGTGGCGCCCGAGGGGAAGGAGAACCTGTACTTCCTTGTGCCCATCCCTGCCGATCCGGATCTGGGCCCGGCAGATTCAGGACGGATGAAGGAATTCGGCGACGCCGTCATCAACCAAGTTGCGCAGTGGTCCGGGATCCCTGATCTGGCTGAGCACATCATCGTCGACCACCGTGTGGGGCCCGCTGAGTTCGTGGACCTGCACCACGCGTGGCGGGGCACGGCACTCGGCCCGGCGCACACGCTGCGGCAGAGCGCCTTCTTCCGTGGGCGGGCGAAATCCAAGAAGGTCAAGGGCCTGTACTACGCCGGCGGCTACACCGCGCCCGGCGTCGGTCTTCCCATGTGCCTCATCAGCGCCGAGAACATCATCAAGTCACTGCGGGGCGACACCTCCGGCGGTCCCATGGCCACCCCGCTGCAGCCTGCCTGAGACCAGAGCGGCCATTCGCCTGCCCCGTTCCGGCTGAAACGGTAGCCTTCTTCGCATGGAGACGGTTCGTTGGGGAATCATCGGGGCAGGCTGGATAGCCGACGTCATGGCGACGGATTTCCGGTTCGTGCGGAACTCCGAGCTGGTCGCGATTGGCTCGCGGAGTGCGGAGAAGGCGCAACGGCTTGCAGTCAAGCATCGTGTGCCCAAGGCCTACGGATCCTATGCGGAGCTGCTGGACGATCCGGAAATTGACGTGGTCTACATCGCCACACCGCATCCCCACCACCGCGACATCGCACTGGCAGCCATCGCCCGCGGCAAGGCTTGTCTGGTGGAGAAATCCTTCACAGCCACCCACGAAGGTGCCGTCGAAGTGGTCCAGGCCGCCCGCGACAAGGGTGTCTTCTGCATGGAGGCCATGTGGACCCGATTCCTTCCCGCCATCGCCGCCGCTCGTGAAGTGGTGGCGTGGGGCCGAATCGGCGACGTTCTCGGTGTGCAGGGAGACCTGTGCGCCTATCGTGAGTACGACCCGACACACCGACTGTTCTCGCCGGAGACCGCCGGCGGAGCGATCCTGGACCTCGGTGTCTACGTCCTCTCCTTTGCGCAGTTGTTCCTGGGGGAGGCGCAGAGCATCAACTGCGTGGGACGGATGAACGACAACGGGACCGACGCGGCCGCTGCCATCAGCATCGGCCACACCGGTGGCGGACTCTCCGCGCTGGCATGCGGATTCGACGGTCACGGGCCTGCGCGCATGTCCATCTACGGCACCAAGGGCTGGATTGAGGTGGAGCCACGATTCCACCACCCCACCACGTTGTCGGTGCATCGCTCCGGGGTTCTGCCGCGCATCATCGAGGCCAAGATGACTGGACGGGGCTACGCCCACGAAATCAATGAGGTCAGCGAACGGCTCCTTGCAGGTGACACGGAATCCTCGATCATGCCGCTGGAGGACACCCTCGAAGTCATGCGCGTCATGGAGGAATGCCTGGCGCAGTTGGGTGTGAAGTACCAGGAAGCAGAACTCAGTATCCGCTGAGCACTCGCAACTCCGTTCCGCATGTGCAGGAGGCGTCTGCAGCCTCAGAGTCTGGGTCCGTGGATCGGTCACATCGGACGCGACTTCCAGCCGCGCCTCAAGGAACGTGGCCTGTCGTCATTGCGCCTCTTGTTCTCGTCGGCAACGTCTTCGAAGTGATGACTTCGCGTGAGATCATTCAGGCAATCATGGCGGATGAGGTCTGCTCGCGTTCAGATGACGACGTCGCCTGACCGCGAGCAGACCATTGGGCACTCTCTCCTCTGTGAAGAGCCTCCGAGGGACTAGTGACCCTGCACGTAGACGATGTGCGTCTCAACAAACTCCATCAGGCCGTGTTTGCCATCGGCGCCGCCGATGCCGGAGTGTTTGCGTCCTGCGTGGAAGCCCTGCATCGCCTCGAAATTCTCGCGGTTGACGTAGGTCTCTCCATACTGCAGTTCCTTCGCAGCACGCAGCGCCGAGTTGATGTTGTTGGTGAAGATCGAGGATGTCAGTCCGAACTCCGAATCATTGGCCAGGGCGATGGCTTCGTCGAGTCCGGACACAGCCTGGACTGGCAGAACAGGACCGAAGGTTTCCTCCCGCATGATGTCCATGGTGTTGGTGGCGTCGGCCAGAAGCGTCGGCTCGTAGTGCCAACCCTGGTCCAGGGTGGCTCTCTTGCCCCCGGTGACGACGGTTGCGCCCTGAGCTTTTGCATTCTCAACAGCTGCGCTGATCCGGTTGAGACTGCTCTCGTTGATGAGCGGTCCCATATCCAGGTCCGCGATTGCCGAGGGGTCTCCATACTTGGTCCCCTCGAAAAGGGCCTTGAGCTTGGCGACCAGCTCGTCGTGCACGCTGGCCTCCACGAAGACCTTCTCTGCGCAGTTGCACACCTGACCGGTGTTGATCACGCGGGAATTCCAGATGCTTGTTGCTGCGAGATCCAGGTCGGCATCGGCCAGCACAATCGCGGGAGCCTTCCCTCCAAGCTCAAGGTTGACTCGGGTGAGGTTCTTACCCGCGGCCTGCATGATGTGCTTGCCGGTGTCCACACTTCCGGTGAACGTGATCAAGTCAACATCGGCGTTGTTGATCAGTGCCTCGCCAGCCACCCTGCCGGACCCGCCGATCAGGTTGAACACGCCTGCCGGAAGATCGGTGGAGGCAACCAGCTTCGCGAATTCGAAGGCATTGATGGGGGTTTCATGCGCGGGCTTGATCACCACGGTGTTCCCGGTCAGCAGCGCAGGAGCCATCTTTCGGGCGATGAGAAAGAAGGGGAAGTTCCAGGGCAGAATTCCTGCGACCACGCCAAGAGGCTTGTACGACAAAAGAATGGTTTCGTCGGGCCGATCGCTGGGGATGATCTCGCCTTCGATTCGGCGCGCCCACTCCGCCATGTAGTCGATGTAGTCGGCGGTGAAGTTCACCTCAACGGCCGCCAGACCTTGCGTCTTGCCCTGCTCTCGAACGATGATGTCGGCAAACTTGTCAACCTGCTCTCGCAGCGCCGCAGAAATCTGACGCAGGTAACCCGCTCGCTCAATGGCAGGCAGCTTCTCCCACGCCGGCTGGGCAGCACGAGCAGCAGCGACCGCTTCGTCCGCTTCCTCAGGGGTGCTGTTCGGCACCTGAGCCAGTAGCTCGTGTGTCGCTGGGTTCAGCACGTCCTCGAACTCATGTGCGGAACGAAACGTTCCGTCGATGTAGTTCTCATACTGAATGGTCATGGATATCCTTCACTTGTCGAAGTACCTGAATGGTTGTTTGAACGAGGAAGCGGGCTGGGCAGATTCGGCGTAACATCCCGCAGCGTTCTCGCGGCCGGATCCATTCAGCATGTGCCCTGGTTTTTACTTCCTCCCGAGGTTCCCTTGTCAGGGCCACGTGAACTTCATCGTTCATTGGTAGGACCAAAATACCAGCCCCACGTTGGGAGACTCCCGTGGGCGGAGTCAAGGGTAGGAGGCCAGTGCGGGGGACTCAGGCCACAAACGATCCTTCTGGATGGCGGCGATGGCTTTTACCACGGCCGGGTTCATCTTCGCGGTGGTCGAGAACTGCCGTTCAGGACTGCTTGGTCAGCCAGCTGCATCATTGCGGGTAGCCCGCCATGAGAGATCAGGTTCGGGTTATCAAACACTGTCGAAATGTTGCGGCGGACTCTCATGACGAGTGCCTCTGTTTTTAAGCGATTAGATACCCTTGACAGTCCTATTCTCCCTTGTCACAGGAGTATTCGCCCGGTAAACCCGCTCAAAACCCAAGCGGATCGAGGCTCAGGCCACGAGTTCCCCGCGAGGTATCACGGCCGCAACCTCGCCGCGCGGGGCCTGCTTGGGTGAGCGGCGGCCGGGGCTCAGGGCCCGCAGGGCATTGAGGATGGCGGCGAGGTCGACGAATTCCTGTGTTGCAGCGCCAGCGATGGCGGGAAGATGGCCGAAGGCGGCCACCAGCATGAGGGCCGCGCTGAGGGCGATGCCCAGCCAGATGCTCTGCAGCGCCACCTTCATGGTGCGCTGGCTGATGGCCATGGCATCGGCCGTCTTGGACAGATCGTCGGCCATGATGACGACGTCGGCGGTCTCGCTGGCGGCCGTCGACCCGCGGGCGCCCATGGCGATGCCGACGTCCGCCGCGGCAAGCGCCGGGGCGTCGTTGACGCCGTCGCCGATCATGACCACGGGCCGCTGCACGGTGGACAGCACCGCGACCTTGTCCTGCGGCAGTGCCTCGGCCCGCACGCTGGTGAGGCCCACCGCCGCTGCGATGTGATCGGCGGCCGACTGCAGGTCCCCGGTCACCATCATCGCCTCCTCGACACCCATGGCGCGGAACCGCGCGACGGTGTCGGGAGCGTTGTCCCGGGGGCTGTCACTGAGTACCAGCGAGCCCATGTAGTGGCCGTTCAGGGCCACGTGCACCGCCAGTTGGCCGCTGTGCAGCGGGGGCGACACCACGCCCTCAGAATGTGCGGCGACGAAGCTGCGTTTCCCGAGGACAACGGTTCCAATCGGCAGGTCAGCGGTTACCCCGTGGGTGGCGTGCTCACGGGCGGCGGTGGCCTCGGCGAGCGCCAGACCGCGATGCTGGGCGGCACCCTTCACGGAATCAGCGAGCACGTGGGTGGAGTACTGCTCAGCGGAGGCAGCGGCGGCAAGAAGGTCATTCTCGCTCCAGCCGGTCTGGGGGTGAATGGCTTCCAGTGTTGGTTCCCCATAGGTCAGCGTGCCGGTCTTGTCGAAGATGACGGTGCGCGTGCGGGACAGCTTCTCCAGCGTGCCGCCGTTCTTCACGATGATGCCGCTGTGGGCGGCACGGCTCATGCCGCCCATGAAGGCGACGGGGGCCGCAATCAGTAGGGGGCACGGCGTCGCCACGACGAGGACTTCGGCGAACCGGACGGGATCGCCCGAGAGGTACCACGCGATTCCTGCGACGAGAAGGGCTGCGACGGTGAAGGGCACGGCGTAGCGGTCCGCGAGCCTGACCAACGGCGCGCGGCTCTGGCCCGCCTCCTGCACCAGCGAGACGATGCGTTGGTACTGGCTGTCCTCCACGCGGGCGGTGGCTTTCAAGGTGATGGCGCTGCCGCCATTGACGGACCCGCTGAGCAACCGGTCGCCCGTGACGGCCTGCACCGGAAGGCTCTCACCGGTCAGTGCGGACGCGTCGAGTTGGGCCTCCGCCGATGTGAGGACGCCGTCGACAGGCACCACCTCGGCGGGCCTGACCAGCAGGGTGTCGCCGATGTTGACCTCACCGACGGGAACGTCGATGGCTTCGGCGGTGCTGTGGGCGTAGCGGTGGGCAGTCTGGGGGCTGCGGTCAAGAAGCGACGTGAGCTCTCGTCGCGCCCGGGATTCCGCGTAATCCTCGAGGGCCTCGCCGCCTGAGAGCATCAGCACGATGACGAGGCTGGCGAGGTATTCGCCCACGGACACCGTCGCGACGATGGCCGTCACGGCCAGGATGTCGATGCCCCAGTTGCCCCGCATGATGTCCCGGACCATGCCGACGCTTGTGAGCGCTGCGATGCCCAGGGCAAAGGCGCTGGCCAGCCACTGTGCCGCGCTCTCGTTGCCAGTCAGCAGGAGGGCAACCACCAAAAGGGCCACCAGCACCGTCGCCACGACGATGGGGTAGCGCCTGCTCAGCCCCACGAAACGCTCCATAAACCAGTTCTACCCCGCAACGCCGGGTCTGACCAGCAAGGGTAGGCTCCCCACACCGCGGCCTGACGGCGACCAGACACGCCGCATCGAGTGTTCACGACGCAGCCAGACGACGTGGTGAACAGTGGTTGCGGCGTGTCCGGCAGTTCGGGGGCGCCGTGGTGTGGGCGTCGACGTCAAAGCTTGCGCAAGGACAGCTCCAGAGCCAGATCCCCTTCCGTGAAATCTGGATTATCGAGGGAGTCGAACCGCTCGAACTCGACGGCCAGGACCTCCTCTGCGATGGCCGGGCCATGCTCGTCGATGGCGGCGCCCAGCTCTCCGGTGGCGCCCACCTGGAGTGCAATGCGGTCGCTGACATCAAGTCCGGCCTTCTTGCGGGCGTCCTGGACGAAACGGATGACCTCGCGAGCAAGACCCGCGCGCAACAACTCCGGAGTCAGCTCCAGATCGAGTGCCACCGTTTCACCCTGCTCGTTGACGACGGACCATCCCTCGCGTGGCCGCTCGGAGATGAGGACGTCCTCAGGCTCCAGTGCAAGTGTCTCGCCCTCGAACTCCACCGACGTCGCGCCGCCGGCGGCCAGTTCTGCGGCCAATCGGCCTGCATCCGTGGCAGCAATGGCAGCAGCCACCTGGGGCGTCTGCTTGCCGAATCGTCGGCCCAGCGCACGGAAGTTGCCCTTGGCTGAATACTCCACGAGGTCGCCGGCCGAGCCGAAGGATTCCAACTGCTTCACATTGAGCTCGGCGCGCACCTCCTCCTGCAACTCGGGTGTCAGCACGGCCAGTGCGGCTGATGGCACCAACATCCGGCTGAGCGGCTGGCGCACCTTGATCTTCGATTCCGAACGGGCTGCGCGGCCCAGCTGCACCATTCGACGTGTGATCCGCATCGCCCCGGAGAGCTCCGTGTTGATGACACTTTCGTCGGCGACGGGCCATGCGGCCAGATGCACTGAGGACGGAGCGTCGGCGTCGGTGGCCACCACCAGGTCCTGCCACACCCGCTCGGTGACGAAGGGCATGATCGGTGCCAGCAGGCGGGTCAGGGCATGGAGTGTTTCGTGGAGCGTCCACAGCGATGAGGGGTCCGCGTTCCAGAAGCGGCGGCGTGCGCGCCGGACGTACCAGTTCGACAGGTCATCCACGAAGGAGGCCAGCAGTGCGCCGGCCCGCTGGGTGTCAAAGGCCTCGAGTGCGGCGGTGACGTCGCGCACCAGGATCGCGGTCTCGGAGGCGAGCCACTGATCCGGCACCAGACGATCCGCCACGGCGGGCGCGGTGCCGGTGGGGGACCAGTTGCCGGCACGGGCGTACAGCGACTGGAAGGCCACCGTGTTCCAGTACGTCAGCAACACCTTGCGGACTGTCTCGCCGATGGTGACGTCACCCACACGACGGCCCGACCACGGGGAACCGGAGCAGGCCATGAACCAGCGGACAGCGTCGGCGCCATGGCGCTCCATCAGCGGCAGCGGTTCCAGGATGTTGCCAAGGTGCTTGCTCATCTTGCGGCCGTCCTCGGCCAGGATGTGGCCCAGGCAGACGACTTCCTTGTAGCTGGACTGGTCGAACACGAGCGTGCCAACGGCCATCAGCGAGTAGAACCAGCCGCGGGTCTGATCGATGGCCTCGCAGATGAAATCGGCGGGGTAGTGGGACTCGAACGCCTCCACGGAGCCCTCGACGTGCGGATAGCCCCACTGCGCGAAGGGCATGGCGCCGGAATCGAACCAGGCATCGATCACTTCGGGGACGCGATGGTAGGTCCTGCCGTCGCGCTCAATGATGACGTCGTCGATGTAGGGGCGGTGGGGATCCAGTGCGGAGAGGTCGCGGCCGGCGAGCTCGCCCAACTCGGCCAGCGAGCCGACGCAGATGAGGTCGCTGTCGTCCTCCACGTTGCGCCAGATGGGCAACGGGGTGCCCCAGTAGCGAGACCGCGACAGTGCCCAGTCGACGTTGTTCTCCAGCCAGTCCCCGAAGCGGCCGTGCTTGATGGATTCCGGGTGCCACGAGGTGGCTTCGTTCTGGGCCAGCAGTTGGTCCTTGATGGCGGTGGTGCGGATGTACCAGGACGGCTGGGCGTAGTAGAGAAGAGCCGTGTGGCAGCGCCAGCAGTGGGGGTAGGAGTGCAGGTAGTCCGTGACCCGGAAGAGCAGATCCCGCGCTTCCAGATCCGCCACCAGGGTGGCGTCGGCAGTCTTGAAGAACTCCCCGCCCACCAGGGGAATGTCGGCCTCGAAGGTGCCATCAGGTCGGATGGGATTCACAAACGCCAGGCCATACTCCCGGCAGACGCGCATGTCGTCCTCGCCGAAGGCGGGCGCCTGGTGCACGAGACCGGAGCCGTCCTCGGTGGTCACGTACTCCGCCAGAACGACGATGTGGGGGGCCTGCGCTGAACCCGCGGCGGGGAAATCGATCAGCTCGAAGGGGCGCTGGTAGCTCCAGCGCTCCATGTCGGTGCCGTTGAACGTCTGCCCGCGGGTCCATTCCTCACCCAGTACGGAGTCGAACAACGGCTCGGCCATCATCAGGGACCTGTGCTCCGGATGGGTGCCCACCACGTACTCGACGCCGGGGTGGACGGCCACCGCCGTGTTGGACACCAGGGTCCACGGCGTGGTGGTCCACACCAACATGTCCACTTCGCCCGCCAGGGGGCCGGAGCTCAGCGGGAAACGCACATACACCGACGGGTCCGTGACGTCCTCGTAGCCCTGCGCCAGTTCGTGATCGGACAGCGTCGTGCCGCAGCGGGGGCAGTACGGCGCCACCCGGTAGTCCTCCTGGAGGAGGTTCTTGTCGAAGATCTGCTTCAGTGCCCACCACACGGACTGGACGTAGTCGGGGGTCATGGTGACGTAGGCATCATCCATGTTCACCCAGTAGCCCATGCGGGTGGTGAGTGCCTCGAAATCGTCGACGTGACGCAGTACTGATTCCTGGCACTTCGCGTTGAACGCCTCGACGCCATAGTTCTCGATGTCGGGCTTGCCGGAGAAGCCCAGTTCCTTCTCGACGGCGAGCTCGACGGGCAGGCCGTGGCAGTCCCAGCCGGCCTTGCGGTCGACGCGGTACCCCTGCATGGTTTTGAAGCGGGGAAACAGATCCTTGAAAACGCGGGCCTCGATGTGATGCGTTCCGGGTTTGCCATTCGCTGTGGGCGGGCCCTCATAGAAGGTCCATTTCTCGCCCTCGGAGGTGGCTTCAAGGGACTCGTCGAAGGTTCCCCGGTCCTCCCAGAGCGCCAGGACCTCGGCCTCCATGGCGGGGAAGTCAGCGCTTGCGGGCACGGGGTTGTATGCGTTCATCAGTGGTTCCTCTTCGCTTCTACGAAATGCACGTGCTGGAAGCGAAGGGACGAGCTTTTGCAAGCCCGCGGTACCACCCTCCTTGGACGCCTTTTCAGGACACCCTCTTGATTTACACGCTGCAGCCGGTTCTACTGAGCCCCGAAGGGCGGTTCTTCCGGCAACTCCGGGGTGATGGCCCCATCCCTGCCTCGCAGACGTGTGTCTCAGTATGCGACAACGGAGCGTGTCGAACAACCCGGAGGAGTATTTATGATGAGCTGATCGGCGCCGTTTCTCGAACGGTTGGACAACGCAGGGACGTACCAACGGGAGGACATGCATGGAGATTTTGATCAACGGTGGTTTTTTCATCATTTTTGTGGCGATTTCGGTGGTTGTCGTGGTCACCGCCAGGAGCCGCGCCCGGGGGCTGGTGCGCACATGGCGGTCATGGGCCAGGGCGCGCAACTGGAGATTCCATGAGAAGTGGCCGGCGGTGGTGGGGCCCTTCACCAAAGGCCCTTTCGGGCGGGGCCACAAGAGACGTGCGTTCCTGGGATACGAGGGTGTCTTCGACGGCCTTCCCGCTGCTGGATTCGGGTACTCATACTGGACGAGTTCTGGTAAAAATGCGATCAAACACCCATTTCACGTGAGTATGGTGAGGATCCCTCACACTCGATTCCCCATCGTCGCGGTCGAACCCGAGAATTGGGCTCATCGAGTCTTCACCGATGACATTGAGTTCGAGGATTCAGAATTCAACCGGCTGTGGCGCGTCACCAGCTCTTCGCCTCGGTTTACCCATGATGTGATCCATCCGCGCGTGATGCACTGGCTCAAATCCGGAAGCCATCCCGGATTTTCGGCCGTGTGTTTCGAACACGATTCGATCCTGATGGCTTCCAAAGGCACGGTGTCCCCGGAGGAGGTGGACGCGAGGTTGCGCTTCCTCACACAACTGGCGGGGACCATCCCGCGCTTCGTTCTGGAGAATGTGGGACGGGCTGAACCGCTTCTGATCACGGCCCAGGGGCCGGGTATCTCGCTCCGGGAACAGCGACGTCGCATCGAGCTGTACAGCACCAAGACAGAAAAGCTTTCGTGATTGCTGCTGTGGTCCATATATCCACCCCCGGTGGGATCACACGACTGATTCCGACAAGATGGGGGCATGCCGATCTTTGATGTGTCCCTGGATGAACTGCGCCGACGCACCAGCATCAAATGGCGTCGCTTCGAGCCGGACGTTCTGCCCATGTTCGTTGCGGAGATGGACGTCCACATCGCGGAGCCTGTGGCTGAGCGTCTGCAGCGAGCCATCGTTGACGGCGACACCGGATACCCCCAGCTGCCGCTGTACCAGGAGGCTTTCGCATCCTTCTCACAGTGGATGTGGGGATGGTCCCCGGAAGTGGATGACATGTTGTTGGCGGGCGACGTCGTCTCCGGTATGCGAGAACTGGTGCTGGCCACCACTGATCCGGGCGATGCGGTGGTCATCAACCCCGCGATCTACCCCCCATTCCGGTCGATCTGTCTGCAGACGGGTCGTCCCATCCTGGAAGTACCCATGGGAGACGACGAGCGTCTGGACCTGGCCGGGCTCGAGGAAGCCTTCTCAGGTGGCCGTGGTCCCCGGCCCGCGGCCTATCTGCTGTGTTCGCCGCACAATCCGCACGGCACCATCCACACCCGGGAGGAACTGACGGCCGTCGCCACGCTGGCGAAGCGCTACGACGTCACGGTCATTTCCGATGAAATCCATGCGCCACTCGCCGGCCCGGAGCACGTCCCCTACATCTCCGTCCCGGGTGCGGAACACTCTTTCGTGGTGACATCAGCCTCGAAGTCGTGGAATCTTGCAGGCCTCAAGGCAGCACTGATCATCGCTAGCCCGCAGGCGTCAGACGCGCTCCGCTCCCTGCCGGGTCACGTCCCGGATTCCGTCAGCCATCTGGGTGTGCTGGCACATGCTTGTGCACTGAATGATGCGCGCGACTGGGTGGTGGAGCTGACAGCGGAGATTGCGGCGAACAAGAAGCACTTTGCCGACGAACTGGCTCGTCTTGTGCCTGCTTTGTCCTACACACCCTCCGCCGGTACCTATTTGGCGTGGCTGGACTGCTCCCCGCTGGGACTGACATCCCCAGCTGCACAGTTCCATCACGTGGGACGGGTGCGCTTCGGCCCCGGCACGGACTACGACCCGCTGGCCACCCAGCACATCAGAGTCAATCTGGGGACGTCGAAGGAGCTCATCACTGAGGGTGTCCTCCGGATGGCGGCAAGCCTCTGAGCAAGCCCATGACGGCTTCTTCCTGAACCATTGCACACCTGGACCTTGCACGTACGCTAAGGAAGAACCACAGGGACGGGGCATCAGCATGGCATCTCCAATGGCCGCTTGGCGTGTGACGTACACGCCCGGCGAATGGCTGGTCCTGTCAGGTCCGAGCATGCTGGTAGTGATGTTGCCCGCGCCGCCGCGCAAGTCCGAACTGGTGAACACGCTGTGGGATGACATCAGGGGTACTGCCTCGGTGGCGGCGCTACTCAAGGTTATCGGCGAGTACGGACTCGACCAGATGGCTGATTTCGCAGCCTTCTTCTGGGATGCAGAGGGACTGCACGGCATGGCACGGGGACAGTTGGTTGTGACCGATGCTGATACCGGCGAGGTGGTCGTGAGCGGACACGACGTGGTGACGTGGCGGGAGGAGTCACTGGGGAGGGCTCGGCGCCTCCGGGTGGACATGTCGTCGGTCCATGACGACGACTGTCTGCAGCTGCCCCTCATGGTGGGGGCCGTGATGGCATCGGCGATCCATCTGAGCACCGACCCCGAATCCTCCGTGCTCTTTCCTGTTCGAAGCGGTGACAACGACTTCGCAGAGGCGGCGCCCCAAGATGTGGGGCTCGGCGATGAAACGGAGATGGAGCCTTTCTCCGAGGCATCGATCCTGGACGATGACATCCCGTTCTGGACGCCCCCCGTCGACGGTGACGACGGTGGAGGCGACGCCAACACCGAGGGCGACGGTATCGGTGGATTGCGCTTCGATCTGGCGCAGGACGATGAGCCCACTGCGGCCGAGGATGTGTTTCGCGACGACGAGGCCGGCACCGTCATTTCCGATGACCTGGTGGCCAGCCACAAACCCGCTGCCAGCCCTGCGACACCGCCGCAAGTTCAGGCGGTGCCCTGCGCGCGTGGCCATGCAAACGCGCCGCGCAGTCGCCTGTGCCGGATCTGCTCGGCCCCCGTCGATGCCACTGCCCCCCGGCTGATCGACCGCCCCACTCTTGCGAGCGTCCAGAGCAACCACGGGGATGTCGTCGAAGTCCTGGAGGCTGTCGTGGTGGGGCGCTCACCGGATGCTTCACGGGGCCCGAACGGTTCCGGTGTGTTGAGGGTGCCCAGTCCCAGCAGCGATATTTCACGGAGCCACCTGATCGTGGCCGCACGGGAGTGGAGCATCGTGGTGACCGATCTGAACTCCACCAATGGCACCACTGTCCTGCCTCTCAGCGAGCAGTCCTTCATGCTCGCGAACGGCGAGTCCGTGACGGTGGATCTGGGGACGGTGTTGGACTTGGGGGACGGTGTGTTGCTCCGGATTGAAGCTCCGCGGGAATGACGCCCGGATGTCGGGTGTGATGACCGTCGAGACGCTGCAGTCCCGCAGCGCACGGCGGGCGCGTCGATTCCTCGTGGAGAATCCGCCCGCGGCGGCGGCCCCCACCCCGGAACCCCAGATCGAGAATCCCCCGCCCCCGGATGAGAATCCGGAGAACCCTCCCAGTGACGCCGAGTTGCCCGTTGACCCGGGGCAGGCGCCGGAAGAGCCCGCCACCATCGACTGGGCCACCGTCGGTGCATGGGTCATTTTCGGGGGCGTTCCGTTCATCACCCTCGTTGTACCTCTGATGCTTGTGGTGGGGTTCAAGGTTCGACGTCGAAGCCTCCGACGCAATGATCCCAATCCGGGCAACAGGGTGGCCGGGGCGTGGTCCGAGGTGATGGATCGGGCCCGCGATCTCGGACGGTCCCCGTCCCCGTCAGCGACCAGGTCGGAACAGGCCGAGCAACTCATGGAGGAGTTTCCTCGGTTGCATCCTCGGACGGACCTGTACGCCATGTCCAGACAGGCTGATCGATCTGTCTTCGCGCCCGAGGACCCCGTCGACGAGGTGGCGAGCGGCTTCTGGGACGCCTCGCGCACCGTGGAACACCGAATGCGGAGCTCAGTGGGCCGGCTCCGCTGGGTGCTGTCCTGGCTGTCAAGCCGCTCCCTTCGGCGGATGCGTTGACGCTTCTGGAGCGGACGGAGCCAGCGATGATGGAGCCCCCGCTCGATAGGCTGAGCCCTGCAGCCGTGCCTGAAGTGGCAACGGAGAGACTTCATGAAGGGGGAGGCGGCACATGAACCGGTCCATCCCCACAGGAGTGGTCGTCGGTAATCTCGGGCGGCGCGTTGTCGCGGCCCTCATCGATGCGGCTCCCATGGCGATCGCGGGAGTGGTGATTGCGCGCGCGCTTTCCGGAGGAGACCTCACGAGCGTGGATGGAGCCCTCATCATCATCTCCGTGTTGGTGGCCGGCGCTTTCGTCGGGTACCAGGGCTGGGCCTATGGGAACCGTGGAGCAGGACTCGGGGCACGCCTGAGCAGGGTGAGGCTGGTGGGATCCGAGGACGGTCAGCCCATTGGATGGTGGCGCTGGCTCATCAGATCTCTGTTGTTCCTTGTGCTTCTGGCCTCGGTGGTGGGCGCCATCCTGCTCGTGGTGTTCCTGTTGTTGAATGAACGTCGACAGGGCTGGCATGACAGAGCAGTCCGAGCGATAGTCGTGCAGACCGAGTCGCTGCCCGTCGATCAGCGTGCGGACCCGCCCCACCGCACAGAGGCGCCGCTGAGCAGCCCAGGGCTACCGCCGGGCCTCAGGAGTTCCTTTGCACCGAACCCAGAAGACTTGGAACCCGGGACCGGGGACTGGAAACCCGTCACCGCCTCTGATCCTGACCCGGCGTGGATGCCACGGCTCGATACATCTGCACCGAGCGATGAGCCGCATCCGCGCTCCGCTGTCCGTCCTGCCCGTCCGATCAACCAGGGCTGGATTCCGTTGCCCACCCCGTCCTCCGTCATCGAGCCCACTCACCGGGATCATCCCAGCACTGAGGGAGGCCTTGAGGACCAGGAGGGGACCCGCCTTACGTCCCCGGTGGGGCCCCCCGGGCAACGACGAGGCCATGAGGGTTGGTACGTGCGTCTGGACGATGGGCGGGAGGTGGAGCTGTCGGTGACGGTGCTGCTGGGACGCAACCCCCAAAAGGCCATGGACGACGATGACGTCCACCTCGTGCCGGCGGGTGGCGATGGTCGGATGATCTCTCGCACCCACGTTCTCATCGGGACAGATGCCCGTGGAGTGTTCGTGCTGGACAGGGGCTCCACCAACGGGACGGCGTTGGTCACCCGCGGCGGAGGCCTGGAGCCCTGCCCGGCTGGTGTCCGGATGCGCGTGGAAGAGGGAACGCAGGTGTCCTACGGCAACAGGTGGTTCACGGCGCTGCGGAGGCCGGATCCCCGCTGACCCCGTGGAGGTCGCCGCTCAGACGTCGGCCCGACGAAAGTTCAGGAACGAGCGCGACGGTGTCGGCCCGCGTTGCCCCTGGTAGCGGGATCCATACTTTGCGGAGCCGTAGGGATTCTCCGTGGGAGAACTCAGCTGGAAGAAGCACAACTGGCCGATCTTCATCCCCGGCCACAACATGATGGGCAGAGTTGCCATGTTGGAGAGCTCCAACGTCACGTGCCCACTGAATCCGGGATCGATGAAGCCTGCCGTGGAATGCGTCAGAAGACCGAGTCGACCCAAAGAGGATTTGCCCTCGAGCCGGGCGGCCACACCATGGCCCAGCGTCACCAATTCATGCGTTGATGCGAGGGCGAATTCGCCGGGATGCAGGACGAAGGGCTCGTCAACGGGGGGTTGTACGAGGCGGGTCAGTTCCGGCTGCTCGGCCGCCGGATCAATGTGTGGGTAACGGTGGTTCTCGAACACCCGGAAGAACTTGTCCAGTGAGACGTCGATGCTGGCTGGCTGCACCATGGCGGGGTCCCAGGGCTCCAGTGTGATGGAGCCCTCGCGGACCTGGGCAAGGATGTCGCGGTCACTCAGAAGCATGTCAGTGAGCCTAGCGTCTGCAGTTCACGATCACGCCCTGATGTCGGCTACTTTGGAGCGAGAGGAGGTGGACAGACTTGATGATGGCAAGGCTGCACGGATGGGTGGAACACATGTTCCGAGAACCCAGGCGTCTGACGAACTCAGCCCCTCCCTCGGATGTGGATCCGCGCTATGCCGCGGCCGTCGTGGATCTGGCACTCCGGGCCGCAGAAATGGCGATCCAGACGGGCGCAGTGACATCTGATGCCATCTCCTATGCACTCACTGTCACCTCCGCGTACGGGCTGACGGCCGACGTGGACGTCACCTTCACCTCCATCACCATCAGCTACCACCGACGAGGCAAGGCCGAACCCATCACGGGCTTCCGTGGTGTGCGGCAACGCTCCCAGGACTACACGCAACTGACGCAACTGTTGCGCTTCATCGACGACGTCGGATCCGGCAGGATGGACCTGGAGACGGCGCGGGACAAGTTCGATGCGCTGCGCCTCCACGCTCAACCGTATCGACCCTGGGTGGTGACGTTCGGCCAGGCCCTCACGGGGATAGGGGTGGCCGCCATTCTGGGGGGCCGGCCATTCGAGATGTTCCTCGCCGGTATCGCCAATGCCCTGATGTATCTGCTGCAGTTGACGCTGGCCAGGACCAGGTTGTCAGTCTTCTTCACCCAAGCGTTCGGAGCGGCGGTCCCCACGACGATGGCCGTGTGGATCATGCACGTGCGCTCGGGAGACTCCACCATCTTTTCCATGGTCTCGCCTTCGCTCGTGGTGGCCGCCGGCATCATCACCGCTCTGGCAGGTATCGGTGTGGTGGCCGCAGCCAGGGATGCCATGGACGGCAACCTCATCACAGCCGGAGCGCGTACCTTCGATGCCATCCTCCAGACAGCGGGCATCATCGTGGGTGTGGTCGTCACGCTGTGGGTGGGGCTCGCAATCGGCGTCGCCGGCTACATCGCACCCACGGGCGGTTACGCGTCCCCGTCAGGCATGCAGGTGGTGTGGGCCTCATTGATTGCAGTCGGCCTGGCGTTTGGGTTCCAGTTGGGGTTGGGGGCCCTGCCTTTTGTGGCCATCCTCGGCGCCGCTGGCTTCGCAACGTATCAGTGGAGTCTTCCCACAGTGGGCAACTGGCCAGCAGCCGCGGGGCTCGGAGCTCTGGTCGTGGGGTTCCTGGCGCAGTTCATCGTGGGGCGTTTCCGGTTCCCGCTGGTCGCACTGGTGACCGGAGGCATCGTGACACTCATGCCCGGATCTGCCTTGTACCGCGGGCTCTATGACGTGATGCAGGCGGTGGATGAACCCATCAGCGTCCAGGCGCAGATCAACATTGGCAACGCGGTCATGGTGGCGTTGGCGTTGGCGGCCGGCAGCACATTCGGCGCACAGATCGCCCGACCCTTCGGGCTTTCCACCGCCAAGCTTGTCCGCGTGGCGGAGTTGCGGGCGCTACGGCGCAGCAGCCGGACCACCACCAGCACGGAGGCAGTCAGATGATGCGCGGTGAAGGCTATGGCGGTG
>JBQCZU010000009.1:4592-66319 GCA_052089385.1 Arachnia sp. | reverse complement strand
ATGGCGGTGCTGGCGGCAGCGCTCAGCGTGGTGGAGCGGTGGTGTTCCGCAAGAATTGGGGAGGGCCTGATCCTCTATCTCCGCAAGCAACTCTTCGATCACGTCCAGCGCATGTCGGTGGCATTCTTCTCCCGCTCCAACACTGGCAAGCTTGTGTCCCGGCTCCAGAGCGACGTCTCCGGTGCCCAACAGGCCTTCACCTCCACGCTCTCCTCAGCCGTGAGCAACGTCTCCACACTGGTGTTCGTGGTGGTGGCGATGATGTCGCTGTCCTGGCAACTGACACTCGCAGCCCTGGTGCTGCTGCCCATCTTCATGATCCCCGCCCGTGCCGTCGGCACCCGGCTGGCCGGTCTGACGAGGGATCGCATGCAGGAGAACGCTGAGATGACGTCGACGATGACGGAGCGCTTCTCCGTCTCGGGTGCGTTGCTCGTGCAGCTCTTCGGCAACCATGACACGGAGAACGAGAGGTTCAGCCGGCAGGCGGGTGCCGTTGCAGACTCCGGCGTGAAGATCGCCATGACGCAGCGGGTTTTCATGACCGCCATGATGCTGGTGGCCTCGCTGGCCACTGCCATGTTCTACGGCTTCGGAGGTGTGGCTGCGGCACGAGAGCAGCTGACACTGGGAACTCTCACGGCGCTCGTGGCACTTCTGGCACGGCTGTACGGGCCTCTCATGCAGGTCACGAACCTGCGGGTGGACGTCATGACTGCACTGGTCAGCTTTGATCGAGTCTTTGAAGTGCTGGACATCCCACATGCCATTGCTGATCGCCAGGACGCAGGCACTGTGAAGGGTCCTGTGACAGTCTCCTTCCGTGACGTCTGGTTCACCTACCCTGACGCCGAGACCGTTTCCCTCCCGTCCCTGGAGCCGGAGGCGGCGCTCCGGGAGGGCGCAGGTCAGCCCGTTCTTCGCGGTGTCTCCTTCGATGCCTCACCCGGCCAGACCGTGGCCCTCGTGGGAGCATCCGGCGGCGGTAAAACCACCATCACCAACATGATTGCGCGTCTCTACGACGTGGATGCTGGCGTGGTGGAGGTGGCCGGGACAGATGTCCGTGAACTGCGGCTGCAGAACCTGCGGGACAACGTTGGCTACGTCACCCAGGATGCGCATCTGTTCCACGACACGATTGCGGCAAACCTTCGCTACGCCCGTCCCAAGGCCACGGATGAGGAGCTGTGGGCCGTGCTCGAGCAGTCGCTCGTGACCGACCTTGTGCGACGGTTGCCGGATGGCCTGGAGACGGTGGTGGGGGAGCGGGGATATCGTCTCAGCGGCGGTGAGCGCCAACGTTTCGCGATTGCCCGGCTACTCCTGAAGGCGCCGCCCATCATCGTGCTGGACGAGGCCACCGCGCACTTGGACTCGGGCTCCGAGCACCTCGTGCAGGAAGCACTGGACGTGGCACGGCAGGGCCGCACGGCCGTGGTCATCGCGCACCGGTTGTCAACGGTGCGCGACGCCGATCAGATTCTTGTGGTGGACGGTGGCCTCATCGTGGAGCGTGGCTCGCACGAGGAACTGATGGCCGCGGGAGGACGCTATGCGTCCCTGTACTCCCGCCAGTTCGCCCAGTAGGACAAAGCAGTTCCTCAGTAGCCGCCGTCAGCCACAGCGCCGTCGAGAACTGAGCGGGTACCGGAGAGCCCGAGCCGCGTGGCACCGGCAGCGACCATGGCCTGGGCGCTCTCCCAGTCCCGAATGGCGCCAGAGGCCTTGACACCCAGGCGTCCGCCGACAGTTTCTGCCATCAACCGCACAGCGTGAGCGCTCGCTCCGCCGGATGGATGAAAGCCAGTGGAGGTCTTGACGTAGTCGGCCCCAGCGGTCTCGGCGGCCTGACACGCGGCCACAATCTCCTCGTCGGTCAGTGCTGCGGACTCGATGATCACCTTCAGGAGTCCGCTCGTGACGGTGCGGACGGCTTCGATCTCCTCGCGGACCTTTTCAGGGCGTCCACTCCGGAGAAGTCCGATGTTGATGACCATATCGATCTCGTCGGCGCCCAGCTTGCTGGATTCGGCTGCTTCGAACGCCTTGGACTCAGGCGTGTGGTTGCCGGAGGGGAAACCACAGACGACGGCGAGCTTGAGGTGTCCCAGATCGTCGGGCAGAGGCAGCATCGATGGCGAGACACACACCGAGTACGCTCCCAGATCCTTGGCCTCAGCCACGAGTTGTGACACCTGTGCCGGGGTGGCATCCGACTTCAGGAGGGTGTGATCCACCATCTTGGCCAGTGCTTCACGTGAGATTTCCATGCTTCATCCCTTGCTCAAGTAGTTGTGTGATCAGCCTATCGAGAGATGGGCTTGCCATCGGCGCTCGGTCAGGACTCACCCGCAATCACCGGCAGGTCACCACCGAAGATCTGACGTGCTGGCGAAACACTCATCGGACGCGTTCATCTTGCAACGAGGGGGTGCGACTCGTCAGACATCTTCTCTATGGTTGGAATTCCCCTCAAGATTGCGTCGTCTCATGGAAGAGCGGCGAGAAGTGGAAGGACTGAAGGATGTCCCTACTCAGAACACGACGAACGGCGTCCATAGCTGCCGCCGTAGCACTCCTGATCGGAGGTGCAACCCTTTCGCCACTGAATGCCCAGGCCGTGGACTACACCCCCATCGACCAGGCAGAGATGAGCGTTGTCGACGTCAGCTCCGTGGAAACCACCGGCGAAGGCGCCAACGGCGGCGGCGATCTGGTGCTCGACGGCAGCGATGACACCTACTGGCACACCAAGTGGGAAGGTGGCAAGGACCCGCTGCCGCACCACATCACCATCAAGCTGGCCGACGACGCAGTGAGCCTCGGGCGGGTGCGGCTCCTGCCACGCCAGTCCTCCAACGGCTCCGGTCGCGTCAATGACTATGAGCTCTGGACTTCCTCCGGCGAGTGTGAAACGGGGGACTACACCAAGGCGAAGGAGGGCTCCTTCCCCGGTGATGTCGCAACCGCAACGCTGGAACGCGAGATCGTTCTGGACAACCCGGTTGAGGCCACCTGCGCCAAGGTCGTCTATCTGAGCAGTTGGGGCGGTGGCCGTGGCGGCGAAAGCATGTCCCCTCCTGAAGAGGTTGCTTCGCTGGCCGAATTCAATGCCGACATCGTGGCCGACGATGCCACGACTGATCCCACTGACCCGACTGAACCCCCCTCCGCGATCGAGATCGTCATTCCTGACGGCGCCGTCGAACTGGCGGATGGTGACCTCAGGGTTCGTCTGCACCCCGGGTTCCCACAGGTGGTGGACTATCGCCTCGGCACCGAGCAGATGGCTGGCCGCCTCGGAGATGCGCTGGAGACAGTTCTTGTCAATGAGGTGGAGCAGCCCGTCACAGTCGCGCTGCCCGTCCTTGCCGATGACGCAACTTCCGCCAGCTACGCTCTCACCTTCCCTGAACTACCGGGCGTCTCCATGACCGCCGTCGCCTCCGTGGCTGATGGTGCGTTCACGCTCTCGTTCACCAATTTGGTGGACCCCGGCAGTGACGTCAATCGACTCCGGATTCCTGAGCACAACCTGGTGAGCGTGGACTCCGCTGATGCTGCCTCGCAGCTGACCGCCGGTCGTGTCACGGTGGATCGTGGAAGCAGCGGTGACCGTTTTGAAAATGTCGCAGCCACCGAAGCCGGCACTGTCCAGGGATCCTGGATGGTGATGGCCAACAACTCCCGGCTTGCCGCTGCCTTCGACAACAACGCGAGCGAGGACAACCGGGGCCCGGCCTCCACCTCCAGCCGTGTGTCGCAGGACAACAACCGCTGGCAGCGCCAGATTGTGGCGGACGGGGATGCCAAGTACGGCACGGTCTGGTCCGGCACATGGACCTGGCTCGGCCAGCCTGTTGAGGAATGGGCCGGAACAGCTGCGTCGACGATTGGTCGCGACAGCGATCCCTTCGTCACGGTCAAGATCACAGGCGATGCCAACGCCGACGGCGTGGTGGACTGGCAGGACGCTGGAATCGCCACCCGTGACATCCGGCCTGTCCCCACAGGAGGTGACGTGGTTGCCGATCAGGTCATCTCACGGATCCCGTTCAACATCGTGTCGCAGGCAACCCACCCGTTCCTGCGCACTCTCGACGACACCAAGCGCATCTCGCTGGCCACCGACAACCTGGGACAGAAAGCGCTGTTGAAGGGCTACCAGGCTGAGGGCCACGACGCTGCTCACCCGGACTACGCCGATCACTACAACACGCGCGCCGGCGGCCTTGAAGACCTGAGGACCCTGGCAGATGAGAGCGTGGACTGGAACACCAGCTACGGCGTCCACGTCAACGTGACCGAGTCCTACTCCGAGGCCAGAGCCTTCTCCGAGGACCTGCTGCAGATGCCGCCGCAGAAGGCATGGGGCTGGATGAACCAGTCCTATTACATCAACAGCCAGAAGGACCTCGCGCTGGGCAACGTTCTGGGACGCTTCCAGGACTTCTACGATGAGCGTCCCGAGAATCTGGACTGGCTCTATGTGGATGTCTACTACCCCAATGGCTGGGAGGCGGAGCGGCTCAGCAGCGAACTGTCGAAGCAGGGCTGGGTAGTCAGCTCCGAGTGGTCCGACAAGATGACCAATCAGAGTGTCTGGTCGCACTGGTCCCAGGATGAGAACTACGGCGGAGCCAGCAACAAGGGTCTCCAGTCCGACGTGATTCGCTTCGTGCTCAACTCGCAGCGCGACACCTGGAATCCGCACCCCATCCTGTCCAACAGCAACGTGGTGGACTTCGAGGGCTGGGCTGGCAACGTCAACTACAACGACTTCATCAACAACGTGTGGCAGCGCAACCTGCCGGTGAAGTTCTTGCAGCAGTCCGACATCGTCAAGTGGAACGACAACGAGATCACGTTTGCCAACGGCACAGTTGCGTCCTCGGACGTCGCCAACATCTCCGGCAATGTCGTCCCCACTGATCGCACATTCACCCACGATGGTGCCACCGTTTATACCGGCGGTGACTACCTACTCCCATGGAGCGATGGTGGAGCGGAGCGTCTGTACCACTACAACACCGGCGGCGGGTCCAGCACCTGGACGCTGACGAACGCGTGGAAGGACCAGGGTTCGCTGGAACTCTTCAAGCTGACCGACACCGGCCGCGAGAAGCTCTTCGACATCACCCCGGTCGACGGCAAGATCACCATTGATGACGCCGAGAACGGTGTTGCCTACGTGCTGTACCCGACCTCGGACGTCCCCGAGGTCAAGACGCCCGACTGGGGTCAGGCCAGCAACATCTCCGATCCCGGCTTCTTCTCCGGCACTCTCGACGCGTATGACGTGTCGGGGGATGTCTCGATTGAGAAGACGGATCGCGCCAACCTGCAGGCGTTGATGGGTGCGGGCGAAGCCTCCATCAGCCAGGACCTGACCCTGCCCGCGGGTACATACAGCGCTTGGGCCTGGGTTGAGATCGAGCCCGGCAGGGAGCGTGAGGTCACCGTTGAAGCCTCAGGTGTCACACAAGAGGGGTATTCCACCTTCGTCGACGCCACGGCGAACAACACCATCAACGCCTCCACAGTTGTGAATGCCACGGCCTCCGACGAGAAGTTGCGCACCAACTTCCAGCGGGTCCGAGTCACTTTCGAAGCTGGTGGCTCGCCCGTGACGCTCACGGTCCGGGGAGGGGCAGGCGACGCCAAGGTGAGGGTCGATGACCTGCGTGTCGTGGAGTGGAGCGAGCCCGTCGATGGTGATGCCACCGATGAGACGATCTACTTCCAGGACTTCGAGAACGTCGACACCGGGTACTACCCGTTCGTCACCGGCGCTGTGAACCGTGGCGGCGACGCACGCACGCAACTGGCCGAGATCCATGATCCCTATTCCCAGAAGGGGTGGTGGGGTGTCAACGAAGCTGGCACGCCGGAGGAGAACTACAAGCTGAACGACAATGTGTTGAACGGCACATGGTCGCTCATGGCCAACAACGAGAACAGTGGCGAAATCCTCAAGACCTCGCCCGGTGCCATCAACTTCGAGACGGGCCGCAAGTACCGGGTCAGCTTCGACTACCAGAGCACCTACGCCGATCAGTACCGGATCCGCCTCGGGCACGACGTTGTGTCAGCCACGGGCGTCACGGCTGTCAGCACCATCTCCGACCTTCTTGACGAGAAGCGGGAAACCACCCGCTGGAGCACCGAGTTTGACGCATCCGGCTGTGGTGTCCCGTTCATCGCCGTTGACAAGTTGCAGGGTCCCAATACCCAGCACAACATGACGATCGATGACCTCCGCGTTGAGGACATCGGTGAAGCTGATTCCGAGGCGTGCCTCGCGGGCAGCGTTGAGGCATCCCCTGCCGTCGCGGCAGGGGACGACTTCACGGTCCGCACCACCATTGATGGATACAACGAATCCGTCACAGACGTGACGCACACGTTGGAACTTCCTACGGGATGGACCTCGACCGTCACTGAAACTGGTGCCACCACGCTCGCCTTCGGTGAGTCCTCGGTCCAGACCTGGACTGTCACAACCCCGGTGGACGCGGAGGATTCGGCCATCGGATTCACCGGCATCGGGTCGGTGGCAGGCAAGGTGTCAACGGTGAGCGGACAAGCCTTTGTCCGTGTCATCGCGCCGCTTCCGGCCGGCGAGACCTACCTCTCGGACGTGCAGGCCAGAGTGACCGCTTCCTCGGTGGGATACGGAACCCTGCAGTGGGACAAGTCAAGCGCCGGTGGCCCCCTGATCCTGCGTGGCGAGACCTTTCCGAAGGGGATCGGTGCGCATGCCGTGGCAACGGTGGATTTCGATCTGAAGGCTGAATGCAGTGTGTTCCAGGCCACCGTGGGCGTCAACGATGTCCAGGCGACCAGGGGCTCGGTTTCGTTCGCGGTTTATGGAGATGGGGAACTTCTGGAAGAAACGGCTGTGCTCAGGGGTGGTGGAGCAACACACGTCTTCGACGTCGACATCACGGGTGTCACAAGCTTGTCGCTGCGTGCTGGCGACGGCGGCGACGGCATTGGCAATGACCACGCAGACTGGGCGGGTGCCCGTGTCACCTGTGGCGACGACGCACCGGTTGATCCGAGTCCTTCTCCCTCAGTGACACCGTCGGCGACACCCACGACCACTCCGTCGGCGACAGTCACGTCGACGCCCACGACCAGTCCGTCGGCGACACCCACGTCGACGCCCACGACCACTCCGGTGCTGCAGTACCCGGCGAAGCTGTATCAAACGCCCGGATATCACAGCTACAACGGTCGGCAATGGTTCACCAAATGTGAGCCCTACTCAGCAACGTCGCGCTGCTGGACGTCAATCTGGGGGACCCAGGTCACCCATCAGGGCGGAAAGTTCGTGTCGAAGACGGGCTGGTTCCACAACAACCTGACCTACCTGGCGTCAAAGCGTGCAACGTGGGCGGGGAACCCCTTGGGGTTCACCAACAACTGGACGTCGGCGGATGGTCGCAAGTGGTACACCGAGTGCGACACGGCTGTCACGGGTGGCAATGGCTGCCGCAGCTACACCCGCGTCAACAACCTGGTGGCGGCGACCCCGAAACCGGGAGGGGGCTACATGTATTCGCTGACCGATGACTGGGTGTTCAACAACATCGTGTTGTTCAGCTGATTCGTCGTCTGGGCAACAGGGGCGGGGTCGTATCCTTTCGAGGAGCCGGCCCCGCCCGCGTGTTCCCGGAACGATCGCAGCCGGGGAGATGACAGGTCGGCAACGGCGTCAGGGTGCTGGCTGCAGCCACACAGTGAAGCACGTGTTACCGGGGCGCGACTCCACCTGGGTGTGCCCGCCGAAGCTGCGCACGACCGCATCCACGATGGCAAGGCCAAGCCCCGTGGAGGGCACCGAGGAATGGGCCCTCGCCGCGTCCCCGCGTGTGAAGCGCTCAAAAACGCGAGGGAGCACTTCTTGTGCGATCCCCGGTCCGTCGTCGCAGACCACGATGCGGGCCCGCCCCTGACACATGGCGACCGATGCGGTGACCGTGGTGCCCTCTGGCGTGTGGGTCCGGGCATTGGACAGGAGATTCACCACCACCTGGTGCAACTGGTCCGAGTTCGCCATCACCTCAAACCCCTCCTCGGGCAGGTCCAACCGCCACACATGGTGGGGACCGGCTGCGCGAGCGTCTGCGACGGCGTTCAGGACCACCTCCACCACATCAACGGGTCGAAGTTCCACCACGGGTTCCGCGTCGAGGTGGGCCAGAAGCAGAAGGTTTGACACCAGCGTGGTCATCCGTGTGGATTCCGAATTGATGCGCGTCAGGGCGAAGGACGTATCGGGAGACTCCGCCCCGGCTTTCTCCGCCAACTCCGCGTAGCCCTTGATGGCTGCGAGCGGGTTGCGCAACTCATGGGAGGCGTCAGCCACGAAGCGACGCAGCTTGGTCTCTGATGCCTGACGGGCGGCCAGCGCTCCGGCGACGTTGCTCAGCATGTGGTTGAAGGCCGTGGCGAGCTGTGCCACCTCGTGTTGAGGAGGAAGCTCTCCCACCTCGACGGGGGCCGGTACCTGCACCTCGCCCTGGTCGAGACGGGTTCGGGAAACTTCCTGCGCGGTGCTGCTCAACGCCCGCAGTGGACGTGTGGTGCGGCTGGCGAGGGCGCCGGTCGCCATTCCTGCCACCACGACTGCGAGCACTCCCATGGTGGCCGTGAGGATTGTGAGTCGGAACAGGATGAGGTTCTGCTCCGCAAGTGGTAGCGCCACGACGATGCGATCGTCATCGAGGCGGGCCTCGGCCCGGTACTCGCCCATCTCGGGAAGTGTGACGGTGTGCTTCTCTCCGTCGGCGGGCACGGACTGGAGTTCGTTCCAGGCCAGCGTGGTGAGGGGTTCGTAGTCACCCTCACCCACCGTTGTGCCACGACGCTCGCCCGAGGACATGAGCGCGGCGATGACGGTGCCCTCCGCCATTCCCGGCACGTTGATGCCCGGCGCCATGTCTCCGGCGGAGCCGGGGCCACTCTGCCGGGAGAAAGCGGCATCCAGCTGTTTGTCCACCTGGTCGTAGGTCATGGTGCGGGCGGCGAACAGGGTACTGATGGAGAGGATGATCGCAAGCGCAGCCACGATGACGGTGACGCGGTTGCGAAGCTGGGCCGAGAGCGTAAGGGGCTTTCTCATGCCGGCCGCAGGACGTAGCCAACACCTCGCATGGTGTGAATCATGGGATCGCGTCCCACGTCGATCTTCTTGCGAAGATACGAGATGTAGAGCTCCACCACGTTTGCCTGGCCCCCGAAGTCGTAGTCCCACACCCGGTCCAGGATCTGGGCCTTGCTCAACACCCGCTTTGGGTTGCGCATCAGGTAGCGCAGAAGTTCGAACTCGGTGGCCGTCAGATTGATCTGGGTACCGCTGCGCGTCACTTCGTGGGAGTCCTCGTCCAGTACCAAATCACCCACCACCAGTTGTGTGGAGGGAATGGGGCTCATTGCGCCGGAGCGGCGCAGGAGCCCCCGAAGACGTGCGATGACTTCCTCAAGGCTGAAGGGCTTGGTGACGTAGTCGTCACCGCCGGCGGTGAGGCCGCTGACCCTGTCGCTGACGCCATCCCGGGCTGTGAGGAAAATCACGGGCACATCAGGCTGGAAGGCGCGAATCCGACGCATGACCTCCAAACCATCAAAATCGGGCAACATCATGTCCAAGACGATGGCATCGGGTTGACTTTCCCTGGCCACGCGGACAGCTTCACTCCCGGAGCTGGCGGTGTGCACCTCCCAGCCCTCGTAACGCATTGCCAGGGACAGCAGCTCAATGAGGCTGGGCTCGTCGTCAACCGTCAGAACCCGGATGGGGGTTCCGTCGAGGCGTGTCAGGGGGTGAGCAGAGGCAACCATGAAGCAATTGTGACAGCTGTGGATGGGGTGAAACCATGAATCAGCTGTGCGTTTCCTGTGTGCTCAGAATTCCTGCGTCCGAATCCGGTCGGCATCCCTCTCGTCCACGATGAGCTCGCCACCGTCGTCCTTTGGCCGGCGGAACAGGGCGTCCAGCCCCGCGCGGCCAGAACCGTGTGTGAGCAACAGCAGGCCGACGACACCTTGGACGGCGTTGTACTCCCACCCCTGTTGATGCGCATAGAACTCGTCCTTCAGCACAACGATGATGGCGACGTTGACAGCGATGACTCCCAATCCCACCAGTGGCGTCGCCAACCCGAAGATCAGGAGCACACCCCCCACGATCTCGAACCCTGTGACCAACCACACCAGTGTGGTGGCATTCCCGATACCGGCGGCTTCCAGGATGCCCGCCTCATATGGGACTCCCATGACCTGCCACCGGTGCCAACCATGCGCGATGAGGACAACGCCCATCAGGACGCGGGTGATCAACAGGGCGATGTCTCGAACCACCCGGAGGAAGGACTGCATGTGATTACTCCTTGAAAGAGTTGCGTGGTGTGGAGCCGCCGTTGGGGTCCTTGGCGGCGCCCGGGACGGTGCCCCGGATGAGCCGCCCGGAGCTGTGGGAACCCAGTTCCTCGATGGCCAGACGTCCGACCAGTTGCTGGTTGGTGACCACCCTCTGTGAGCGTCCGTTGGTGACGAAGCTGAGCGTCCAGCTCAACAGGGTGGTGACGCGTTGCTTGAAACCCGCGATGTAGAGAAGGTGGAGGAACAACCATGCGAGCCAGGCGATGAATCCTGTGATCTTGATCGGCCCAATCATTGCCACGCCGGAATACTTTGCGACGGTGGCCATGGAGCCCTTGTCGAAGTAGGAGAACTTGCCGGGAGCCTCCTTCCCGTCCAACCGGGCTGTGATGATGTTCGCGGCGTGTCGACCCGATTGGATGGCGCCCTGGGCCATGCCCGGAACATCCGGGTACGACATCAGGTCTCCAATCACGAAGACGTCCGGGTTGCCGGGCAGGGTGAGATCCGGTTCAACCCGTACCCGCCCCGAGCGATCCAGTTCGACGCCGGACTGTTCCGCGAGCGTCTTTCCCAAGCTGCTGCCCTGGACACCCGCCGCCCATACCTTGCAGAAGCACTCGATCCGCTCCGTGGAACCATCCTGACGCTTGACCTCGATGCCCCCGTCATCCACTCCCGTCACCAGTGAGTTCAGCTGGACCTCGACGCCCAGCGACTCCAGCGTCTTCTTCGTGGACGCGCCCAGCTTGGGGCCGAACGGGGGCAGGACCTGGTCTGCGCCATCTACGAGGATGACACGGGCAGAAGCCGGATCAATGGAGCGGAAGTCCCGTCGCAGCGTTGCGGCCGCCAACTCGCGGATCTGTCCGGCAATCTCGACCCCTGTGGGGCCGGCGCCCACCACCACGAACGTGAGCAGCTTGCGTCGCTGATCCTCATCCTCTGTGAACTCTGCCACCTCGAAAGCGTTGAAGATCCGTGCACGGACTTCCAGGGCGTCGTCGATGGTCTTCATCCCGGGTGCGTACTTCGCAAAATGATCGTTGCCGAAGTACGACTGCCCTGCACCGGTGGCGATGATCAACGAATCGTAGGGGGTTTCCTGGTACTCATCATGGAAGCGCCACTTCACCACCTTCGTCGCGAGGTCGACGTCGTCAACAAGACCCAGCAGAACCTGCACGTTCTTCTGGTGACGCAGGATCTCCCGGGTGGCCGGCGCGATCTCTCCTTCGGAGAGCACGCCTGTCGCCACCTGGTAGAGAAGCGGCTGGAAGAGGTGATGGGTGGTGCGGGCGATGAGTGTGATGTCAACGTCGGCGTGCTTGAGTGCTTTGGCAGTGAACAAGCCGCCGAAGCCCGAGCCGACGATGACGACGTGGTGCCGTTTGCTGGTCATGAAGTCCCCTGATGAAGTTGGATGAGGTTTCCCACAGAATCGCTGAAGTTGATGGCTTCTCCGGACGCGTCGCGGAAGACGTCGGAGACAAAGTGCACGCCGTTGGCCCGAAGCCGTTCAATGTCTGAGAAAAGGGTGTCGGTACTCATGACGAGGACGGGCACGCCAGCTGCCCGCAGTGCCGTTCGGTACTCCTCGCCCAGCGCATTCTCACTCGGTTCCAGGAGAAGCCCGACGTCCTGGCCCGGTGCGTTGACCACGAACACGTCGCTTTCAGGAAGGGCGAGAGTGGTGTCGAAGCCGAGCACCTCGGTGTAGAACCTGTAGGCATGCGCCGGGTCGGTCACATGAATGCTGACCATCGAGATTCTCATGTGCCACAGCCTACTGGTGGGACCTGACATGGGGAGGTGTCCCGGCTGCGCGCTCCGCCTTCCACAAAGTAGGGTTGGGCGGCGGCCCCGACGTCGGACTGAGGTACCCCTTGCCCACATCACCGTTGTCCCCGAAGCGCCGCGGCGCACACGAGCATTGCAGTTCCCCGTCCTGGGCCTGGCCCCTGCTGGGTGCCCTGGGACTGTTCCTTGTGGTGGCAGCAGTCACCGTCGACCGGCACGGACTCCTCGAAGTGGGTGCCAGCCCCTGGCGCGGCGTGGCCAGTGTGCCGGGAACCCTGCTGGTGCTGCTGGCGTGGTGGCGGTTGGGGCGTGAGTGGCGTCATCCACGGCTGGTGCTGGCGTTGTGGAGTGCCGTGCTCCTTTTCAGTCCGCCGATGCACAGCCGTGATGCCTATTCCTATGCAGCCCAGGGGTGGCTCATGTCCCGCGGGCTGGATCCATATGTTGTTGCTTCCGGCGATGCGGCGCAGTCCGGTCTGCTGGTGGGCATCCACTGGTTCAGGACGACGTCGGTGTATCCACCGTTGTCGCTGGAGATTTTCGGTGTTGTGTCCCAGATCTTTGGCGGTGATCTGTACTGGAGTGCCGTGGGGATGAGGCTGCCCAATCTGGTGGCCATCGTCGTCCTGGCGTGGTGCCTGCCGCGATTGGCTGACAGGGCCGGCGTCTCCCGGAGGCTGGTGCTCTGGGCCGGGCTCCTCAACCCCGTGATCCTGATCCAGTGGGTCGGGGGAATTCACAACGACGCGGTCATGGTTGCGATTCTTGCCGTCGCGTTCCTCGTGGCTCATGATGTGCGGGCACGTGGATGGGTTGCGCTGGTGGCGGGTGGCGCGCTGATAGGTGCTGCCATGTCCATCAAGCAGTCGGCCGCGGTGGCTGGTGTGGGACTGGTGGCGCTCGCCTGGGCGGCGTCGCAGCCGGTGCTGCTCGAGAAGTCCCGCACCTGGTGGGCACTGGCCAGACGATCGGCAGCGGGAGGTGCCGCTGCCGTGGCAACCTTCATTGGCCTTTCCTTCGTCACGGGTCTGGGGCTGGGGTGGCGCAATCCCACGGCAGGGAGCCCGTTGCAGGCCACGAGCAATGCCCCCATTTCCTGGGTTGCGTCATTCGCCCGCTTCCATGAACTGTTGTCAGAGGGACGCATCATCTCCTGGCTCACCCTCTTCACCGCGCTGTTGATCATCGCTGGAATCGTGTGGTTGGTGATCCGCGTCGGCCCGCGGCCCCCTGATCGGGTGGGTGAGCCCTGGCTGCTCGTGTGTGGTGTGCTGCTGGCCTTCGCGGTCCTCGGACCGGCTCTGCAGCCGTGGTATCTCACGTGGGTGATCCCTTTTGTTGCCCTCGCCAAACCCTCGTTGCACCATCAACGGCTTTTTCTGGTCGTCACGGTGGTCGCTGCGTTGCTGGCGCCTCTGCAGGACATCATGGCGCCGTACTGGGCAATGGGTGTCCTCACCCTGCCCACGTGGCTTCTCTGGCGGTGGCTGCAACGATCCCACGTCGACTTCCTGGATCCACGGGAGACTGTGGTCTGATGAGGCCAGGGGCCATGGGTCGACGCGCGCCAGCATCCGCGACCCCTAACCTGCTTGCCATGATGATTGACCAATGGGGCGAGAGGCCGGCCGTGTGGGCCGTCCGAACGTCGGGCCTGGCCAAGCGCTACGGACGGACAGTCGCCGTCGAAGGCATGGACCTCAATGTCCCCATTGGAGGTGTCCACGCGCTCCTCGGACCCAACGGCTCCGGCAAGACGACGACGCTGCGCATGCTGCTGGGCCTGATTCGCCCCGACAGTGGAACGATGGAACTGTGCGGGATGGCGGTGCCGGAACAGTTGGGTGAGGTGATCCATGATGTGGGCGCCATCATCGAATCACCGAAGTTCCATCCGAACATGACGCTGCGTCGCAACCTTGAGATCCTCGCCATGTCCATCGGGGTCCACCGTCGCCGCGTCACGGAAGTGCTGCTCGAGGTGGGGCTGGGAGGGCGCTCCGACACCCGATTTCGTCAGTGTTCGCTGGGCATGAAACAACGGCTCGCCATCGCTGCGACGTTGTTGAAGGAGCCCCAACTGTTGATCTTTGATGAGCCCACCAACGGTCTTGATCCTGCAGGGATCCAGGAAATTCGCACGACGATCCGCGCACTGGCTGCGGTGGGTCGCACAGTCCTGATCTCCAGTCACCTGCTGAGCGAGGTGGAACAGGTGGCGGATTCCGTGTCCATCATCGGCCGGGGCAGGGTTCTCCTGGAGGGAGACCTCGCCTCATTGCTCTCAGGAGATCATTCCGTGGTTGTGGTGGAGGTCAACGACAAAAGCCTCGCGCATGAGGTGCTGAGACAGGCCGGGTACACGATTGAGATTGCGGGTGTAGGACTTCGGGTGAGCCGACGAGACGGCGTCCGGGCCAGCGATGTTGCCCGCGTTCTGGGCCTGGTTGACCTGTGGCCGCACCACCTCAGTATGGAGCGCTCCACGTTGGAGTCCGTCTTCCTGGAGGTCACAGAAGGGGAACACCTGACGGCAACCCAGGGCATGAGCCGCACGGAGGTGTCATGACCCAGCTCCTGAAGGCAGAGCTGCTGCGCCTGGTCAGCAGGAGACTTCTGATCATTCTCCTGCTGGGCATGGCCGCCATGTCGGCCATCGGATCCGCGGCGCTGGCTGATGAGGTTCGACCCCTGAACGCAACAGACAGGATGAACGCCCAAAGCTCGTTTGACTCTGAAACCCAGTATTGGGAAGAGGAGTGCGGGCCGGGGGAGGGGCTGACGACGGGGACCTGTGACGAATGGTTCAGACCGACCGACGTTGAGGACCACATGCGGACACCTATCGGGTTTGGAGAGTTTGCGCAGGGCACAATCGAGTTCGGTCAGGGTGTCGTGTTGCTGGCAGTGGCCGTGATGGCGGCATCGCTGGTGGGAGCAGAGTTCGCCTCTGGCAATGTGGGGACTCAGCTGTTGTTCACTCCCCGACGATCTTCGTTGTTGCTCGCCAAAGTGGTGGCGGGGGTAGTGGGTGGGCTGCTCCTTGCCGTGACTTTTCTCATCACGTCGTTGGTCTTCAGCGCCATCATGTTTCTCTCTCTCAGGGGCGCGCTCGACATGACGGCCGGAATTGAGCTTCCGATGGCCTTGGGGCGGACGCTGGTGCTGGTGCTGTTGATCGCCACAATGGGGGGTTCCCTCGCCATGGCCTTCGGTTCGACGCTGATCCCCTCCGGCGTGTTTGCAGTCACGTTGCTCGGATCCTTCACGCTTGCCGACACCGTTGAATACGGGTCGCTCCTGCAACTCTTCCTACCCACCAACATCCTGCTGGCCATGATCGATGGTCAGACAGAGATAGTGGACTATGACGCGATGAATTTCAGTGAGGATGTGGTCATTGCCCACCTCATCACCTACGACTGGGCCCTTGGCTACTCGGTGGTGGGCACGGCCCTGATTCTGCTGGGTTCACTGTGGTGGTTCCGCAGACGCGACATCGTGGCATGATTGCTCGCCGCGGGACGTCCTGGTTGTGGGCCGGGAACTGGTCAGGCACATGGGGTTGGGTAGGCTGATGGCGTGCGATACGTCTCCACCCGTGACTCCTCCGGCGCGCCCGGAAGGCCGTTCTGCGACATCCTTCTCGAGGGGCTTGCCCCCGACGGGGGGCTGTACCTGCCGGAAACCTACCCGGACGTGGATGCCGACATGCTGGCGCGCTGGCGCGTTCTCCTGCGCACTGAGGGGTATGCCGCGCTCGCCTTTGAGGTGACCTCCCTGTTCATCGACGACATCCCTCCGGCCGACCTGCGTGCGATCTGTGAGCGGGCGTATGCCCCGGCCAAGTTCCTCGACCCGGCCGTCGCGCCCGTGAGTCAACTCTCCGACGGGCTGTGGCTGCTGCATCTGTCCAACGGGCCCAGCGCAGCCTTCAAGGACATGGCGATGCAGTTGCTGGGCGAGCTCTTCGAGTACGAGTTGGAACGGCGGGACACCACAATCACAATCCTGGGAGCCACCAGCGGGGACACCGGCTCCGCCGCTGAGTACGCGCTGATGGGCAAGCCACGGGTGAGGGTCTTCATGCTGTCGCCCCAGGGACGCATGACCCCGTTCCAGCAGGCACAGATGTTTTCGATCGACGATCCCTCCATCACCAACATTGCGGTGACCGGAGTCTTCGACGACTGTCAGGATCTGGTCAAGGAGATCAACTCCGATGCGGATTTCAAGAAGAAGCACCGCATCGGTGCCGTGAACTCCATCAACTGGGCACGGCTGATGGCCCAGGTGGTCTACTACTTCGCGGCGTGGTTGCAGATCTCCGATGACGCTCGACCAGTCAGCTTTGCCGTGCCCTCGGGGAACTTCGGCAACATTGCGGCGGGGCACGTGGCCAAGTCGATGGGGCTGCCCATCCACCGTTTGATCCTCGCGACCAATGAGAACAATGTCCTGGACGAGTTCTTCACCACGGGCATCTACCGCATCCGCGACACTGCAGAGACACACGAGACCTCGTCCCCGTCGATGGACATCTCCAAAGCTTCAAACTTCGAGCGATTCGTGGCGGATCTGCTGGACCGGGACGGTGAGCGTGTGGCGGAACTGTTCGCTGTTGAGCTTCGAGAAGAAGGTAGTTTTGACTTGTCGGAGCTGCGCAGATTCCGTGACCAGTTGGATACCCACGGATTTGTCACGGGCTCATCGACGCATGCGGACCGCCTGACGCAGATTCGACGCACCTACGAGCAGGACGGCGCACTGATCGATCCCCACACTGCTGATGCAGTGCAGGTGGCACGTGGCATGCAGGTGTGCGGAACGGTCGTGGCACTGGAGACGGCACTGCCCGTGAAGTTCGCCGCAACCATCACCGAGGCGCTGGGAATAGGTGTGCCGCGACCGGCCGTGTTCGACGGTATCGAGGATCTACCACGCCACGTTGTGGAGGTGGGCTGCGATGCCGAGGCCGTCAAGGGCCTGATTGCGGCGTCTCAGGCCTGACTCTGTGCCTTGAGGAGGTCCCGGATCTCGGTCAGTAGCGCCACGTCGGCAGGGGCACCCTCCTCCTCGTCAGGAAAGTACAGGGCTTTCGCTTTCGTGTACGGGGCGACGATCACGAAATACACCACAGCGGAGAGGACGATGAACGAGATCACGGACGTGATCCATGTCCCCACCGAGATGCCACCGGGCGCCCACGCTGAGAAGTCCGGCTGGCCCCCGAATTTTCCGACGACATCCATCAGCACCGCCACCGTCGCAGTGACGACGGCACCGAAAGCGGTTGCCATGATGAAGGCCACGGCCAATTCCACGAGATTGCCGCGCATGATGAAGTTCTTGAAACCGGTCATGGACCAAAGATAAGCCAGGGTGGCGAGAATCGACGTTTTCGCCCTCTGTCGTGTCACGCAGGGAAGCGCCCTCGACGTCTGACTGCAACATGGCTCGCCTAGACTCGTGTGCATGCGAGAACTGCAGTCCCTGATCATTTCCGAGATGGGGGTACGACCCACCATCGATCCGGCACGCGAAGTGGAGCGCCGGGTGAAATTTCTTGTCGAATACGCGCTCGCCACCCATACGCAGGGCTTCGTCCTCGGGATCTCTGGAGGGGTTGATTCCACGCTGGCGGGGCGCCTCGCCCAGTTGGCCGTGGACAGGCTCCAGGGCGCTGGGGCGGACGCCGATTTCGTCGCCGTCCGGCTACCGTATGGCACCCAGGGTGATGCCGATGATGCACGAGTCGCCATGGAATTCGTCGCAGCACGTACTCCTGTCACGCTCAACATCGCGGGGGGCGTGGACGGTGTGGAGGGGGCCTTCGAGACTGCTGTGGGGCGGGACATCTCCGATTTCAACAAGGGCAACGTCAAGGCGCGGATGCGCATGGTGGCGCAGTATGCACTGGCCGGAGAACGCAATCTTTTGGTGATTGGCACGGATCATGGAGCCGAATCGGTGACCGGATTCTTCACCAAATTCGGAGATGGAGGCGCTGACATCCTCCCGCTGTTCGGCCTGAACAAGCGACAGAACAGACAGATTCTCCAGCACCTGGGAGCCTCGGAACAGTTGTGGGGCAAGGCCCCCACCGCAGATCTTCTGGACGGCAGCCCTGGGCGCACGGACGAAGACGAGTTGGGTATCTCCTACGACGAGATCGACGATTATCTGGAAGGTCGCGTCGTCTCAGATGCGGTGGCGCAGATGATCGAGACCAAGTATCTGCGGACCCGCCACAAGCGCACCACGCCCGTCACCGTCCTGGACAACTGGTGGAGAGACTGAGGTGGTCAGCGCCCTGAAGGGGGCCTGGCACTAGGATGAGGTCATGTCTGACATGGCTCCCCGCAAGCGTCTTCGTGCCGGTGATGCTGACCGAGACGTCTTCCTGACAGCGCTCCAGCAGGCGCACGCCGAAGGGCGTCTGAGCGTCGAGGAGTTGACCGAGCGGCAGGACGTGGTGTTGCGCGCCAAGTTCATGGACGAATTCCGTGGCGTCGTCGAGGATCTCCCGGAGGGGCGGGAGTTGATGGCCGTCCAGGAGGCCAATCCCGCCACCCGGCGTGCCGCCCCGCCCCCAGCGGTGGGGCCGCCGGAGCGTACCTCGGTGACGTTTCTCTCGGGCAGGGACGTCATGATCGAGCCGGGGACGCGTCTCTACAGGAACTACGCATGGTGGGGCGGCGACAGCATCGACCTCACGGCCGCCATGGGGCCGGGTGTGGTGATCACGCTCGAACTGCACGCGATCATGGCCGGACATGACATCTACGTCCCCGAGGGCGTGCGCGTTCTGGATGAGTCCATCGCCATCATGGCGGGGAGTGAAGTCGATCGTCAGGCTCGCGGTGATGGCTCCAATGGCACGGTGATCCTCAAGGGGTTCCTGTGGTGGGCCGGTCACGACGTCAAGCTCGGCTCATCACGCCGCAACTGAGACCGCCCACCGGGCTGGTTCACGTTTCCTCTGGCACAGCCGTGGGTTTTGTCGCGCTCCAACCCTGACTCAACCCTGAGTTGAGCCTGGTCGGCTCAACCTATTTGGATCGGGACGTGGGTTGTGGTTAACTTGAGTCAACCCCGCTCAAGGGAACACACAAGACAATGAACGCGCACCTGTTCGATGAACAGAATCGATGCGCACCACAACGTGAGGAGAATCACATGGCTCGTGCAGTAGGTATTGACCTCGGCACCACCAACTCGGTGGTTGCAGTCCTGGAGGGTGGAGAACCCACCGTCATCCCCAACGCCGAAGGCGCCCGCACCACCCCGTCGGTGGTGGCGTTCTCGCAGTCCGGCGAAGTTCTCGTGGGTGAAGTGGCCAAGCGTCAGGCTGTCACCAACGTTGACCGCACCATGCGCTCCGTCAAGCGCCACATGGGCACCGACTGGAAGATCAAGCTCGACAGCAAGGACTACGGTCCCCAGCAGATTTCCGCTTTCGTGCTCCAGAAGCTGAAGCGTGACGCTGAGGCGTACCTCGGTGAGTCCGTCACCAACGCCGTCATCACCGTGCCGGCATACTTCGGCGATGCCGAGCGCCAGGCCACCAAGGAGGCCGGTGAAATCGCAGGTCTCGTGGTGGACCGCATCATCAACGAGCCCACAGCGGCCGCTCTCGCATACGGCTTGGACAAGGCCGATCAGGAGCAGACGATTCTGGTCTTCGACCTGGGTGGTGGCACGTTCGACGTCTCCCTGCTCGACATCGCCGACGGCGTGTTCGAGGTCAGGGCCAGCAAGGGCGACAGCCGCCTCGGTGGTGACGACTGGGACGCGATCCTGGTTGACTGGCTGGTCAAGCAGTTCAAGAACAAGCACGGCGTGGACCTGTCCAAGGACAAGATGGCCCGCCAGCGCCTGCAGGAAGCCGCCGAGCGCGCCAAGATCGAACTCTCGGCCACGTCCGAGTCCTCGATCAACCTGCCCTACATCACCGCTTCGGCGGAAGGGCCGCTGCACCTGGACGAGAAGATCACGCGCTCTGAGTTCCAGCGAATGACCCAGGACCTGCTGGATCGCTGCCGCGCCCCGTTCAAGTCCGTCATTTCCGATGCCGGTACTTCAGTGGACAAGATTGATCAGATCCTGCTCGTCGGTGGCTCCACCCGGATGCCCGCCGTTGTGGACCTCGTCAAGGAATTGACCGGCGGCAAGGAGCCCAACAAGGGCGTCAACCCGGATGAGGTCGTCGCACTTGGCGCATCGCTGCAGGCTGGCGTTCTCCGTGGTGAGGTGAAGGATGTGCTACTGCTCGACGTCACCCCGCTGAGCCTTGGCATTGAAACCAAGGGTGGCGTGATGACCAAGATCATTGAGCGCAACACCACCATCCCCACCAAGCGCTCCGAGGTCTTCACCACCGCCGAGGACAACCAGCCTGCCGTGATGATTCAGGTGTACCAGGGTGAGCGTGACTTCGCCCGCGACAACAAGTCGCTCGGTAACTTTGAGCTCACCGGTCTGCTGCCCGCACCCCGTTCGGTGCCCCAGATTGAGGTCACCTTCGACATCGATGCCAACGGCATCGTGCACGTCGGCGCCAAGGACCTTGCCACCAGCAAGGAACAGTCCATGACCGTCACCGGTGGATCTGCCCTCGGCAAGGACGACATCGAGCGCATGGTCAAGGATGCCGAAAGCCATGCCGAGGAGGACCGCAAGCGTCGCGAGGTCGTCGAAATGCGCAACGAGGCCGACGCACTGGTCTTCCGCACAGAGAAATTGCTCGAGGACAACGCAGAGCAGATCACTGATGACGTCAAGGCACCCGTGGTCGAAGCACTCGAGACACTGAAGGAAACGCTGAAGGGCGAGGACGACGAGGCCATCAAGCCGGCCGTCGACGATCTCAACACCAAGGCGGCAGCCATGGGTCAGTCCATCTACGCAGCCGCACAGGCAGCTCAGCAGTCCGCTGAGCAGTCGGGCGCTGAAGAGGCGGGTGCTGAAGGAGATGCCGAGGCACAGACCGATGCTGCTGACGACGTCGTTGACGCTGAAATCGTTGACGAGGAAAAGGGCGACGACAAGTGAGCGAATTCGACGAGAGCACCGAAGGTGAGGAGGGGCAGACACCGCCCCCCACACCCAAGGATGCCGCCGATTCTCCAGCTGAGGGCAGCTTGGTCGGTGATGCTGTGGATGAGGCGTTTGCCGAATCCACCATTGACTGGGCGTCCCTTGCTGCGGAGCGGACGGCAGACCTGCAAAGGCTCCAGGCCGAGTACGTCAACTACAAGAGGCGGGTGGACCGTGATCGTGCGCTGTCCCGCCAGTCAGGCATCGAGTCCGTTGTCATCGATCTGATGCCTGTCATGGACACGGTGTCGCTGGCCCGGACGCATGACGATCTGGGCGCTGGTTTCAAGATGGTGGCCGATGAGCTGGAGAAGGTCACCACCAAGCACGGTCTGGTCTCCTTTGGGGAGGTGGGTGATGTGTTCGATCCGAACCGTCACGATGCCCTGATGGAGGTTCCGCTGGAGGGGACCGAGGTGGAGGTCACCACGATCTCGCAGGTCATGCAGCAGGGCTATGCCCTGGGTGATCGCGTGATCCGCCCGGCGCGTGTCGGCGTCGCGAATCCGAAGGCCTGACACACTGAATTGGAGGGCCACCCCGCAGCCAGAACGCGGGGTGGCCATCCGGTTCGCAGGAACAATCAATTGATGCAGGATCTGGCACGACGAGAAGGAGGCACCGGGTGAGTACGAAGGACTGGCTGGAAAAGGACTACTACAAGATTCTCGGCGTCACCAAGAAGGCCGGACCCGACGAGATCCGCAAGGCTTTTCGCAAGATTGCGCGTGAGAACCACCCGGATCAGAACCCGGGCAACAACGCTTCCGAGGCGCGCTTCAAGGAGGCATCCGAGGCCAACTCGGTGCTGAGCAACGCGGACAAGCGCAAAGAATATGACGAGGCTCGCAGACTTTTCGGTAGCGGTGTCCGGTTCGGTACACCTGCTGGAGGAGCCACCGGCGCCCCCGGTGGGTTCGAGGACCTCTTCCGCAATGCAGGCGGAGCGGGCAACTCCTCCGCCGGTTTCGGTGACATTTTCGGCAATCTGTTCAGCAACACGGGCACCACCCGTCGAACCACCACCAGGGGGCCGCGTCGTGGCGCGGACATCGAGGGCGAGGTGACCATCACCTTCGAGCAGGCTGTCTCCGGTGACACCGTCTCCATGCGCACCATCTCAGATCAACCATGCTCCTCATGCCGAGGCACGGGGGCTCGGGCTGGCACGCTCCCCAAGGTGTGTTCCACGTGTGAGGGATCCGGAATGCAGAGTTCCACCGCTGGTGGTGTCTTCTCCATGAGTGAGCCGTGCCGCGACTGTCTGGGGCGTGGGCTTCTCGTCGAGGACGCCTGCCCTGACTGCCAGGGTTCCGGGCGAGCACGATCCGCCAACACGATGAACGTGCGCATCCCCGCGGGGGTCAACGATGGCCAGCGCATCCGTGTGAAGGGCAAGGGTGCTGCCGGCGAGAACGGGGGTGCTCCAGGCGATCTCTACGTCACAGTGAATGTCAAGGCACACAAGCTCTTTGGCCGAAGCAAGAACAATCTCACACTCGAGGTGCCTGTCACCTTCGCCGAGGCGACGCTGGGCGCGGAAATTTCGGTGCCGACCATCTCGGGTGCATCGGTGAAGCTACGTGTGCCCGCCAACACGCCCAACGGCCGCACCATGCGTCTGCGGGGCAAGGGGGCGCGCCGGTCCGACGGTACCGTCGGTGACCTCTTGGTGACACTCAAGATTGAGGTCCCTGACCATCTGAGTGATGCCGCACGCAGCGCTCTGCTGGAGTACTCGGAGAAGTCCGGTCAGTCCAACCCACGCACCGCGCTCTTCGGGAGCTGACGTGCCCACTCCCAACCTGCCCCAGCAGTTCGACTACGACGCCCCCGTCTTTCCCGTATCGGTGGCCTCACAGTTGGCGGACATGCATCCCCAAACGCTGCGTGGCTACGACCGTCTGGGGTTGGTCGTGCCAAAGCGGGCGCGCGGGCGCGGTCGTCGCTACTCCCTGCGGGATGTCGCGAAGCTCCGTCACATCCAGCGGATGAGTCAGGAAGAGGGCATCAATCTGGAGGGCATCCGTCGGATCATCCAACTGGAGACCCAGATCGACGTGCTGCACCTGCAGATCCAACGCTTGAACGAGACATTGCAGCGCATCCAGAACTCCCCGGAAGCGGCACGGCTCTTCACCGCCGAGTCCACGGGCGACGTCCACCATGGCCGCTACCGGACTCGCGAGCGCTTGGCGATCACTTCCCGCTGAGTCTGTCGCCGGCAGCCGAGGGGCCGCGCGCCAGCTCACTGTGAAATACCACTGGTCTGTGCGGCACCAGCGGTGTGGCGCTGGTCCTGCACAACACAGCTGGTGTGCGGGGGCTACTGCCGAAAACTCTCAACCGAAATCCAAGCGACGGCCCGTGTCAGACCCGGGCGCTGGAGCGCTGTACGCTCATCGAACGGCGGAGCAGTGTGCCGAGAGCTTGGGGATCGGTGGCTGTACTCCAGTCCCATCTGACGATCCACCATCCCTGCTGCCGAATGAGCTCCTCGCGACGCTTCTCCGCCATGATGACGGCATCCGCACTTTGGCCGGGCCGCAGTAGCTGTCCGTACTTGACCTTCCCGTCGACTTCACCGACGAGGCCCAGTTCGGGCCAGGCGAAATCGGTCCGAGCAACAATTTCGCCGTTGTTGTCGATGATCTCGTATTGCAACTGCGGTACGGGAATGCCGGCGCGGGCCATCGCGACCCGACTCATCGACTCCGCTGGAGACTCGCTCAGAGGATCGGCGAAGGTGGCGACCTGCCGTGCCCGCCCCTGGCCGCGAAGTTGCGGATAGCGATTCAGCGCGTCCAACATTTCTTCGCGATGCAGACCCATCCGAAGTGCGGCATCGCAGACAGCGACGCCCCATCCGTAGGGCAGCGTCCGGGCGAGGTCGGAAGTCGTGCGTGCAAGTGAGGTGACCGGCACCTCGTCAAGAAACGTGACATCGACGCCGTCAAGCGGAGCGTTGTGCACCCTGAGTTGCTGCGTCGAATGCGTATGACCAGATGTACGCCTCGTCATGCGCACGCGTGAAAGGTCCTCTCGTGGCGTGGGAAGGCCATGCAGGACCGCAGCCGATTGATGACTCACCACGTTGGTGGCGTCGACATGCAGCAGCATTGCCCACACCAGTTGGTGATGGCCGACGATGGGATCGACGGCCCCGCCAGTTCGGTACACCCCCCGTCGAATGCGTGTCAGTTCACCGGAGCGAAGCTTGGAGCGAATCTCATTCGGATGCAGCCCCCCAGCCACTAGCTGGGCGTGGGTGAAGAGGGTGTTGAGGTCGGGTTGCATCTCCTGATTGAACCTCTCTGCTCCTCCCCGGACCAGACTGAACAACCATTCTGTGGAAAATCTACTCCGTCCTGTGGATAAGCAACCGGGAGGGTCGATTCACACAGCCAGATGACGACGTCCTTGGGCTCACACCAGCCATTCGGTGTTTTACCAGCGCTGTACCAGGGGGCCCAGAAAGACCACTGGTATTGCATCCCCCGGCGGGCGGGCGGGCGGGCGGTCGGCGGGCGCGGCGGTGTGCGGTCGGTCATCGCCACGGCCACCGCCACCACCGCCATTCCTACGTCAGGGGCGACGGGCCATCGATTCGGCGATCGACCACAGTTCGTCGTCCATCTCCTGGGGGACCTTCCTTCCCAGTGATCGGAGCCAACGTCGGATGCGGGGGAGTTCGTCGGCCCACTCCTGAGCGGAGAAGCCAAGGACCTCTTCCAGATCGTCCTCATCGATGCTCAAGCCCGTCAGATCCAGTTGGTCGCGCAGCGGCAGCAACCCGGCGGGGGTGTCGGTGGCGTCGACCGTGCCCTCGATGCGTTCGGTGATCCACTTCAGTACCCGGGAGTTCTCGCCGAACCCCGGCCACATGAACCTGCCGTCCGCATCCCGACGGAACCAGTTGACGTAGAAGATCTTCGGCAGCTTGTCGTGCGACGTGGATTTGCCGATGTCGATCCAGTGCTGGAGGTAATCACCGACGTGGTAGCCGATGAACGGGAGCATGGCCATCGGATCGCGGCGCAGCACCCCCACGGCGCCCTTTGCTGCGGCGGTGGTTTCCGAAGAACAGGTGGCCCCCATGAACACGCCGTGCGCCCATGACCGCGACTGGGCCACCAACGGAATGGTGTTTTGGCGTCGGCCCCCGAAGATGATGGCGTCGATCGGGACGCCCATGGGGTTGTTGTAGTCGACGCTGAGGTTGGGCAGTTGCTCGATGGGGGTGCAGAAGCGGCTGTTGGGATGTGCCGCCTTCTCCCCGTGTCTCCCACCCACAGGTCCTCCGTCGGCGGTCCACGGCCGACCCTTCCAGTCGGTGACATCTGAGGGCGCAGGCTCATACATGCCCTCCCACCAGACGTCCCCGTCGCCGGTCAGTGCGACGTTGGTGAACAGCGAGTTGCCCTTGTCGATCGCCTTCACGGCGTTCGGGTTCGTGTCCACTCCTGTTCCGGGTGCGACACCGAACAGTCCCGTCTCGGGATTGACGGCGTAGAGGCGTCCATCCGGACCGAAGCGGAGCCAGGCGATGTCATCCCCGAGGGTTTCGACGGACCAGCCCTCGATGGTGGGCTCCAACATGGCCAGGTTGGTCTTGCCGCACGCCGAGGGGAAGGCAGCGCACACGTGATACGACTTTCCCTCCGGTGAGATGAGCTTCATGATGACCATGTGCTCGGCCAACCAGCCCTCGTCCCTGCCGATGGCGGAGGCGATTCTCAGGGCATAGCACTTCTTGCCCAGCAACGAGTTGCCGCCATACCCGGAGCCGAAGGACCAGATCATTCGCTCTTCGGGAAAGTGCACGATGTACTTCACGTCGTTGCATGGCCAGGGAACATCGTCGGCCGGATCGTCCAGGGGCAGGCCCACCGAATGGAGGGCCGGAACGAAGAATGCGTCGGTCTTCTCCATTGCGGTCATCACGTCCGCGCCGATGCGGGTCATGATGGCCATCGAGAGGACGACGTAGGCCGAGTCCGTGATCTCGACGCCGAACTTGGGCTCCGGGGCGTCGAGGTGTCCCATACAGAACGGAATGACGTACATGATGCGTCCCCGCATGCTGCCGTCATACAGCTTCGTCATGGTGCTCTTCATGCTCTCGGGCGCCATCCAGTTGTTGGTGGGGCCGCAGTCATCCTCATTGACGGAGCAGATGAAAGTGGAGTCCTCGACGCGGGCAACATCATCGGGGTCGGTACGGGCATAGAAGGAGTTGGGTTTGGCATCATCGTTGAGCCGAACGACGGTGCCGGAATCCACCAATTGCTGCGCGATCCTGTCGCGTTCAGCCTTTGAGCCGTCGCAGTAGTGGATGGCCATGGGCGTGGTGAGGGCTGCCACCTCCTCAACCCATGCGAGAAGGCCGGCGTGCTGGGGAACTCGGCCGGTGACTTCGACTGCTGATGACTGTGAAACCTTCGCGGTCACTTCCACTCCTTCGGGGTGCGACTTCTTGGCTCTCTCAACCCTAGCCCGCGGGCACGTCAGGTTCTGGGTTCATGAGGATGTCCTGGGGGGATTTCGGAGTGGAGCTTCCGGGCCGTGCGTGCGACTCCCGGATGAAAGCGAGGACCGACTGGATTGGTGGAGACTGCTGAGACCCCCGCGGGGTGTCCTCCGTTTGGCGGTATCCGTTGCGTATATTTTGGCCGAAACTTATGATGGCAGCACATTCTCAAAGAGGAGAGATGATGCATGCTTTTCGAAAACTGTTCGCCGTCTCCGCTGCTGTCATCATCGCGATGACTTCGGGTGCGCTGGTCTCTCACGCCGATTCGACACCTTCGGTCTACACCACTCCGGGCGGCCAGATCTCTGGTGGTCGGCAGTGGAACACGACATGTGAGAAGTACTCCAGCAATGTGGTTCGTTGCCGCACCGAGATCTGGGCCACGACGGTGACCTATGCGGAGGGTCGCTACGTGCAAAGGACGGGGTGGACATTCAACAACTTGTCGTATTTGCCGTCGCCGCGGGCCTCGTGGGCCAGCAACAATTTGGGGACGACGAACCCGTCCTGGACGAGTGCCGGGCGGCAGTGGCGCACCGAATGTGACACAGCGACCACGGGTCAGGGTGGGTGTCGCTCGTATGTTCGGGCGAAAGTTGTTGCTGCGGTGAACACAGGGTCCGGGACCGCATATGTGAACAGGGACGCGTGGGTGTTCAACAGCCTGGTGCTGTTCTCCACCTCAACGGTGCCTGCAGTGTCAACGATTCCGGCGTGGATCATCGACTCTCCCGGGCAATGGATTGAGCCCCGTGGCCTGCGATGGGGCCCCATCCGGATCGGTGCCGACGGCGAGCATCTTCGACGGCTCGGCTATGCGCTCAGGGCATCGTATGGATGCGAAAGCTTGATCCCTTCGCAGTCCCTGCAAAATCGTGGGTTGGACATCGCGTTCTCGGGTGGCGAGGAGGCCGAAAATCTACACTTCATCACGGTGGACACGCCCTACATCCCCACCAAGGCCGGCGCAAGAGTCGGCATGACGGTGGGGCAGGTCAGGGCTCTCCACGGAGCAGCCTTCACCGTGGAGCTGAAGGAGAACTACGGCGAGATGCAGTACTTCGGCTCGGTTCGTGAAGGAGCCTACGAATTGCAGTTCCGGGTTGCAGGAGACGACGCGTACGCGCCGACGCGGCCCCTCGTCGATACCGACGTCATCGCCGAGATCTTTGCGCAGCGCTACACCGATGATGTCTCGTGGGAAGGCTGTTGACGTAGCTGATCCACACATGGCGAGGGGCAGCGGAAGCCGCTGCCCCTCTTCATGTGCCACGGTCAGACGAGTTGGATCCCGCTGCCATCTTCATGTGTGTCGAAGCGCACCGTCTGGCCGTCATGAATCTCGCCCGACAGCAGCCCACGGGCCAGAGCATCCTCGATCGTCGTTTGCACCAGTCGGCGCAGGGGACGCGCACCGTAGACAGGGTCGAAGCCGGTGGCGCCCAGCCACTGTTCGGCTGCCTCGGACACCTCGACGACGATGCGGCGCGATGCCAGACGGCGATTCAGCCGGTCCAGCTGGATGGAGACGATGCGGCCCAGTTCCTCCTTAGTCAACGGATCGAACTGCACGATGTCGTCGAGCCTGTTCAGGAACTCAGGACGAAACGCCTTGCGCACGGCCGCCATGACGGCATTGCGGGTGGCCTCAGGATCCAGCATGCCGTCCGCCATGAACTGGGAACCGAGGTTGGACGTCATGATCAAAATGGTGTTGCGGAAGTCCACCGTCCGGCCCTGACCGTCGGTGAGGCGGCCGTCGTCGAGCACCTGCAACAGGATGTTGAACAGGTCCGGATGTGCCTTCTCCACCTCATCGAGCAGGACCACGGAGTAGGGCCGACGGCGTACCGCTTCGGTCAGCTGACCGCCCTCCTCGTAGCCGACGTAGCCGGGAGGGGCACCGACGAGACGGGCCACGGAGTGCTTCTCCGAGTACTCGCTCATGTCGATGCGCACCAGGGCGGTTTCGTCGTCGAACAGGAAGTCCGCCAACGACTTGGCCAACTCCGTCTTGCCGACGCCCGTCGGTCCCAGGAACAAAAACGAGCCAGTGGGCCGGTGGGGATCCGAAATGCCTGCGCGGGATCGTCGCACAGCGTCCGCGACAGCCGTGACTGCAGCGCGCTGCCCGATGAGACGGGCGCCGATCCGGTCCTCCATCCCCAGCAGCTTCTCCGATTCACCCTGCAACATGCGCCCCACAGGAACCCCTGTCCAGGCGGCCACCACTTCGGCGATATCGGTCTCGGAGACCTCCTCGGAGACCATCGACGGTGTGTTGTCGGTTTCCTCTGCCGCGGCCAGTTCGCGCTGCGCCGCGGGGATGTCCCCGTAGAGAATCTGCGATGCGCGCGTCAGGTCGCCGGAGCGCTGCGCCTTGTCGGCCTCCATCCGCAGATGGTCGATCTGCTCCTTGATGTCGCCGAGTCTGTTCAGGCCAGCCTTCTCGGCCTCCCAGCGGGTCTCGAGACCGCGCAGGGACTCCTGTGCGTCAGCGAGTTCAGAGGACAGCGAAGCGAGCCGTTCCTTCGACGCCACGTCGTCCTCCTTCTCCAGGGCGAAGGCCTGCATGGTCATGCGGTCCACGTCGCGCCGCAGCATGTCGATCTCCTCGGGTGAGGAATCGATCTCCATCCGCAGCCGGGAGGCAGCCTCGTCGATCAGGTCAATGGCCTTGTCAGGCAACTGACGCGACGTGATGTAGCGGCTGGAGAGGGAGGCGGCAGCCACCAGCGCAGAATCGGTGATCCGCACCTTGTGGTGTGCCTCGTAGCGTTCACGCAGTCCACGCAGGATGGCGACGGTGTCCTCCACCGAGGGCTCACCCACATACACCTGCTGGAAGCGACGCTCCAACGCCGGGTCCTTCTCGATGCGTTCGCGGAACTCGTCCAGCGTCGTTGCGCCGATCATGCGCAGTTCGCCACGCGCCAGCATCGGCTTCAGCATGTTGCCGGCGTCCATGGCGCCCTCACCGGAGGCGCCGGCACCGACGACGGTGTGGAGTTCGTCGATGAAGGTGATGATCTGGCCGTCAGCATCACGGATTTCGTTCAGGACTGCCTTGAGGCGCTCCTCGAACTCACCTCGATACTTGGCGCCGGCGACCATGGAGGCAAGGTCCAGAGATACGAGACGACGATCGCGCAGTGAGTCCGGCACGTCGCCCTCCACGAGACGCAACGCCAGACCCTCCACGACGGCTGTCTTGCCCACACCGGGTTCGCCGATCAGCACCGGGTTGTTCTTGGTCCGTCGGGCAAGGACCTGCACCACGCGACGGATCTCGGCGTCGCGACCGATCACGGGGTCGAGCTTGCCGGATCGTGCCTGCTCGGTGAGGTCGATGGAGTATTTGTCGAGAGCCGATTCGCCGCCCTCGCTTTCGGCTGAGGTGACGCGCTTGCCGCCGCGGGAGCCGTTGAAGGCCGCGGTCAGCACGTCTGAGTCGACGCCCGCGGCCTTCAGGACATTGCTGGCCTCGGACGGGACGTCGACGAGCGCGATCAGTAGATGCTCTGTGGCGACGAACTGGTCTCCCAGTGTGTCGGCAAGGGTCTCAGCCGAGGCGAGCACGCGGGCGAAGGCGCCCGAGAGCGTGGGCTGGGTGACGCTGCTGCCAGTGCTGGACGGCAGTTTGCCGATGGCTGTCACAGCGGAGGCGTCCACGGCCTTCGGGTCGGCGTCCACGGACTCCAGCAGGGCGGCGACGGTGTTGTCCGGTACCAGCAGGAGTCCGTGCAAGAGGTGTGCCGGTTCGGCACTCGGGTTGCCATTGGTCAGTGCTTGCCGGACTGCCGATGTGACGGCGTCGCGGCTTTTGGTTGTGAGTTTCTCCGTATTCATGAGGTCCCTCCAAATGATGAAGCAGTTAAGTTGAGTCTATCTCACTCAACGTTGCGATTTCATTCGCTATTCCATAGGGAGCGGATGAGTCTTCATTGATGGAGGACGCAGGACCCAGCGCCGCTACCGCTCCGTCGAACCCAGCGCTACGGTGATGGCATCCCGCACTGTGCCCCCATTGACCATGGTCCAGGTTCGCGTCAGGTGGCTGCCGTCCCACGACACGAGCACGCCGTCCTTCGCGGGGAAGCAGACATCCTCGGTGCAGTAGTCCGCGGCTGTGTCGAGGAAGGTGAAATGGTCAAGGTCGGGGATGCCGAGCTCATTCAGAGGCGTCAGCACGTCGGCGCGTGGAACTGAACAGGCGTCGAGGCCCTGGGTGTCAATGCAGGCCGGCACGTCAAAACCGAACCGGGGATTGTCCCTGATTCCAATCACGGGGATGCCCGCTTCGGAGAGTTTCTCGAAGTAGGGGAGCTTCCACTTTGGCACCTGCTCCACGCCGTCGACGGCACGGGTGGCCACAGTGAGCACCACCTCTGGAGGATCGGTCAGCAGTTTGCTGAGCATCTCCTCCATCCACAGGGGGCAGGAAGGATCCACCGCGAAATCGGCCTGACTCATGTCACCGAAGGGGCAGGCGCCCTTGGTCATCGTCACGAGTTTCACCCCCAGTTCCTCGGCGGTGGCGGCCACCTGATCCGTCCACTGGGTGCTGTGGGAGGCCCCCACCAGAGCGATGGTCGTGTCGGATTCGGCGTTGCCCCAGACGCAGCTGATCACCTCCGCGGCGTTGGGGAACTGTTGGCAGTTGCGCTCGTACGCTTCGGATGTGTCATCGCGGGCGATCGCCGTCGAAGGAACCAGCGCATCGCTGGCGGGCGTCATGCCGGCAATCAAGGAGTCAACCGCCTCCCAGTCCCGCTCGCGTTGGGCGCTGTCCATGACATTCCAGGACGCGAGAGCAGTCGCGGCAGGTGTCAGCAGGAGGAGGCACGCGATGATGGAAGCCGTTGCGGACTCCCTCAGGCGTCTGGCATTGCGGAAAGGCTGCTCCACGCCTCGGGTGGTGGCGACAGCCAGGATGGCTGAGAGGACCAGGATGGCCGTCCCGGCCCCGATGGAGACAGTTTCCTGGAATTGGAATCTGTAGATCACCAGAATTGGCCAGTGCCACAGATAGAACGCGAACGATGAGTCCGCGAACCACAACATGGGTCGGGTTTTCAGGATGCCGGGTTCCACACCTGCTTTCGCCGCCGCGATGATGGCTGCCGCCGCGGAGACGGGGACCAACGCGAGGAACCCGGGAAGTAGCTGCGACGGGTCGGCGAACGCCGCAAAGGAGACGATCACGAAGAGTCCGAGCCAGCCGAGCATGCGCAGCAGGACCTTGTTTCCGCTGCGCTTGGCCAGGACCAGGGCCAGGACGGCGCCTGCGGAGAACTCCCACAGCCGGGTGCCCAGATGGAAGTATGCGCTCGGCTGGTCAGTGGACGTCAGGAAAGCGGAGTAGCTGAGACTGGTGACGAACACCGCGGCCACCACCGCCAGAAGAATGCGCTGTTGCGATCCGCGCAGGGCTCGAGCGGAAGCAGCAGCAAGAAGTGCCAGCAGGGGGAACACCACGTAGGACTGGACCTGGATCGACAGTGCCCAGAACTGCTGGAAGGGCGAGGCGGAGAGACCTTGGGTCAGGTAATTGTTGCCCGTCTCAATCAGGTACCAGTTCTCCCAGAAGCCGATGCTGGCCCAGCCGTGCGCAATGGCCGTCTGCCACTGCGACCGTGGCAGGAGAAACATGGCCGCCACCACCGTGGCGACGACCACGATGGAGGCCGATGGAATCACTCGCCTGGCCGTTCGCAGCCAGTAGCGCCCGACGCCCGCCAGTCGCTGTCGTGCTGTCGGCAGGCCGGTCACCTTGAGCAGAGATCCGGCCGCGAAATAGCCTGCCACCACGAAGAACACGTCGACGCCACCGGAGACCCGCTGGAACCAGATGTGGTAGACCGCGACCATGAGGGCTGCCACCGTACGCAATCCCTGCACGCCGTAGAGGTACTGATGCGCGGGAGCCGCGGCCGCTGGTGTGGACCGTTGCCGCACGGGAGAGTTTGCCGTCACCACTGAAGTCTGTCCTCCGCAAGTCCATGCCGCTGTCCTCGGCGCTGCCGCTTCGACACTCGACCGGGGCGATCAGAAGGCTAATGCACAGGGCTCGATCCCAGAAACTTTGGGACCACGGACGGCTGGTGAGCGTCAGCGCAGCGGGTGCGCGGCGTACCACGCACCCAGTCGTTCAAAACCGTCGTCGAGGCTGATCTTCGGGCTCCACCCCAGTGCTTCGCGTGTCCGGCGCTGGTCGAACCAGTGGGCAGTCGAGAGCTGTTCGACCAGGAATCGCGTCAGTGGGGGATCGGTGGACATGTCGTGCCCGAGTCTCTGTCTCAGTGCCGTGACACCATCAAAAGCGCGGCCGGCGAACATCGCGAGGCCAGTCGGGATGTGTCGCGACGGGGTGGGCGCGCCGGTTGCACGCGCCCATTCGCCGAGGATCTCGCCAATGGGTCGCGGTTCGCCGTTGGTGACGACGAACGATTCTCCACGCACCTGCTCACAGCGGTCCATCGCAGCCACCATGGCGTCCACGGCATTGTCGATGAACAGCGTGTCCACCAGCGGTGCGCCGGATCCGATGATCGGGAGTCGGCCTGAGCGTGCCCGCCGGCCAATGCGTTCCACCAGTTGGGTATCGCCCGGACCCCAGACCAGGTGCGGGCGGATGACCACCACGGCCAACTCATCGCGAGCGTCTGCCTTGAGCGCCTCCATCTCAGCCATTGCCTTGCTGCGGGCGTAGTGGCCGCGGGCGTGGGTGGGATCAGCCGGGCCGGAGCCGGCGCCCACCAGGGAACTGCCCGCATGGGCCACCGATGGGCTCGACACCTTCACCATGCGGGACACCCCGGCGTCGCGGCACGCGGCAAGGAGTGCTTCGGTGCCCCGGACATTGATCCGGTGGTAGTCGGTCCACGCTCCCGTGATGTTGACCTTGGCCGCGAGGTGGATCACGGCATCGCGCCCCTGTGCGGCGCGGGTCAGGGCCGCCGGATCGGTGATGTCGCCCAACACCTCCCGCAGGCCGAGGTTCGAGGGGCGACGCTGCAGGACCGTGACGTCGTCCCCGCGGGCGACCAACGCCTGCGCCACGCCACCGCCGAGAAGTCCGCTGGCGCCGGTGACCAGCACCCTCACGGTGCGCCCACGGTATCCCCGGCGAGCGCGCGTGTTGCCCATGCAGCCAGCCTCGCGCGATCCACTTTTGACTGATGACGAACGTCGACAGGGAAGGCCGCAGTGGTGAGGACGGCGGCGATGGGAGTGTCCACGACGGCAGCGGCAGCTTGGCGCACGGCCCGGGTCAGTTCCTCTCCTGCGACGACGTGTCCGGGGCGGCGCGTGTGCGGACCGCCTCTCTTGGCGTCCTCGACGATCATGATGGCCACAACCGCCTGAACGCCCAGGGGGCCCACGCCGACGATTGCAACATCCCGGATTCCGGGGAGTTGCTGGAGGGCAAGTTCCAGTGCGACGGGAGTGAGCGGGCCGGCTGCGGTGTGCACCACGTGCTGGCGGCGGCCCTCCACCCACAGGCGGCCGTGGGTGTCGAGGTGGCCGACGTCGCCAGTGCGGTGGGAATCACCGTCTCGGGCACTGGCCCGCTGCGTGGCCCAGAGTTGGTCGTAGTGATCCTTGACGTGGGCGGCCGCGACGATGATCTCGCCGGAGACGTTCGGCTCGGTGGTGGGGACGCCGTCGGGATGGGACGGATCCTGCGGGAGGGGGGCGATGGTCACACTCACCCCGGGCAGGGGCTGGCCCACGCAGACGCCATTGCCTTCTCCGGCTTCTTCCAGGCCGGTGAGAGTGATGTCGGATACCGCCAGGGATTCCGTCATCCCGTAGGGGGTGTGGAGTTCGGCGCTGGTGAGAACCGACTGCACCTTGTGCATCAACGGCACGGGGATGGGCGCGCCCGCTGACATGGCCACGCGCACCCTGGCCAGGGTGCGTCGTTGGGCGTCGGTGAGCTCCGTGGCGGTGGCCACGACATTGCGCAGTGAGGCCGGTGAGGCGAACACCGTCGTTGCTCCAGCCGCGGACACGGCATCGGCCATCGCGGCGGCAGTGAGCGTGGAGGGTGAGGTCACGTCCATGTCCGGCACCGCCGAGGCCACACCCATCGCGGGCCCGTACAGAGCGAAGGGTGCGAAGGCGGCCACGAAGGCATCGTCGTCGGTGAGGCCATAAATGGCCTTGACGTGGCCAGCCTGTGCGCGGATCTGGTCTGAGCGGTAGACGACGCCCTTGGCAGGCCCGGTCGCTCCGGATGTGAAGAGCACAGCCGCCGTGGCATTGGGAGGTGGCAGCGGTGGTGTGGGGGCGTCTGCGCCCAGACGCCGCACGCCGTCGAAGGTGTCGTCGATCTTCACGAGACCGGGCCTGCCGGGGCGGCGCACGAGGGAGCCCAACAGCGAGGTGGGGCCCTCCACGAGAATGCGGCGGCCGGGGACGCCAAGCAGCGCTGCGGCCGCGAGGCCTTTGCCGATACCGATGACGTGGTCAATCCCGGCGCCGCGCAGGGCCCGGCGCATGCCACGGGGACCCAAACCGGAATCGGCGACCACCACGATGGCGCCAATGCGCCAGCAGGCGTAGAGAGCAACGGTCAGGTCCACCCCGGGGGGTACGAGCAGTGCGACCCGCTGGCCCGGTTGCACCCCGCTGGCCACCAGCCCGCCGGCCACCGCGGCGACGTCGGCCTCAAGTTCGGCGAAGGTCACCCGCCGACCACTGGCCACCTCGACGACGGCGAGCGCGTCGGGGGTATCAGTCGCGCGACGCAGCAATTCCGACCAGGCCAGCTCTGTGGCGCCGTCCGTGGCGGAAGTCCTCGACTGGGGGAGCGACGCGTCCACTGCGGGTGCCTCGATCCGATCCGCCACCCAGTTCCAGGTGTCGGTTGCGGAGTGGGGGGCGTCCTCGATGACCAGGTGATTGGCGCCTTCGTAGCGTTGGATGTCGGCGTGGGGGAGTCGCCGCTTGAGGTCCCTCAGGTGCTCCTCGCTGAACACCGGATCAGCCTGGCCGCGGATGAGCAGGGCGGGAACTGTGAGATCGCTCACACCCTGTGCGATTGCCTCCAGCGTTGCACGGGATGGATGGCTCGCCTCAGCCGGGATGTCCGCCACGAACTGGCCGACGAAGCGACGGCGATTTGCATGGGAGTACGGGGCTGCCAACGCAGTGCTGGCCTCGTCGGAGATGCGTGACCCTGACAGTGCAGTGGCTGCTTTCACGAACAGCGGCGTCTGGATGCAGGTCAGGTTGGCCAGTGCTCGCGCCGGGCGCAACAACGTCGGAATGCCATTGCCGAAGTCGTGGTGCACGGCGGTGTTGGCCAGGACAATGCCGGCAAGTTGATCGCGGTGCCGCAATGACCAACCGGAGACAATGGCACCACCCCAGTCGTGACCGACGGCGACGACCGGCCCGGAAAGCTCAAGGGTGTCAGTGAGGAGGCTGAGGTCCTCGATCCGCTGGGCGACGGAACGGGGAGCTGCAAGGGTGCCGAAGGGGTCCTCGGAGTACCCCATGCCCAGATGGTCCACCGCGATCACCCGCCATCCGGGACGGGCTTCGCTCAGGAAGCGACGCCACAGGTAGGACCACGTGGGGTTGCCGTGGACGCACAGCATCGTCCCGATGAGCTCGGTGCCGTTTTCGGGAACGCCGGTGTCGAGAATGTGCCAGACGCGCGCAACGCCGTCGGCGTCGGGCGCGGTGACGTGCCTCGACCAGGACGGGTCGAGACCGGGAAGACCAGGTACCGCCTTCACCACGTGATTTCCGTGAAGGAGGTGTTCAGTCCTGAGCCAATCCCCATGAGGAGCACACGGTCACCCGTGTGCAGGTTGGGCACTTCCTGGGCCAGCGTGAAGGGTACAGCCGCAGCGGCGGTGTTGCCGTGCTCGACGAGGGAGACTGCCAGACGGTCATTGTCCAGTTCGAGGGCCTTGGCCAGGCCCCGCAGGTGCGCGGTGGAGGTCTGGTGGGGAATGTAGGCATCCATGTCCGACCATGCGAACTCAGATTTTGCCTCTTCCCAGGCTTCCTTCACCAGTGCCATGCCGTTGACGTAGAGGGCGCGGCTGTCCGTCTGCATCTCCTCCATGGTGCCGATGCACAGGCCGTGGTGGGATGTCCCGGCGCGGCTGAGGCCGCCGACGATGCGGTGACCCTCAGGATGCTGATCGCTGCGACCGAGCACCATCGCCGCGGCCCCGGAGCCCACGGTCAGCGTCGCGAAGGCTTCCTTCAACTCATCCTTGGTGGTCTCCCCATTGACCAGGCGGTCCAGGGTGCGCTCCTGTGGTTCGCGGGTGCCCTCGGAAGCGACGATGAGCGCGTAATCAGCCTGTCCGGCGTCGATCATGGACCCGGCCACCTGCATGGCGTTGACGAAGCCGAGACAGGCGTTGGTGATGTCGAAGTTGAGGCAACTGGTGGGAAGGTTGAGCTCGTCGTGAACCTGAGCGGCCACGGACGGCTCGAGGTGGGGACGAGAGACCGAAGCATTGATCAGCAGACCAATCTGGCCGGGCTCCACACCCGCCGCCTCAAGGGCCAGGTTGCCGGCGTCCACGGCTCCGGTGATGTAGCTGGTGCCCTCGGGCCACCAGCGGCGCTCCTCCACACCGGCCAGTGCGGCGAGCCCACCACGCGACATCCCGATCCGGGTGTACATGGCTTCCAGCCGGTCGTCGAGGGCTTCTGAGGTGACTATCTCAGGTGCCTCCACACGCGTTACTGAAACGATTGAAGTGTTCGCCAGCCGGTAGACGGCGTTTCCAGTCATGCTTGTTTGTCCTTCCGGCGGACCACTGATCCCTCGACCCACGTCCGCGGTTGCCGAGCGTACCAGTGCATACAATGCACCCCTTGTAAAGATCGCGCCAGTATATGACGGGCGCTCTTCGCGTCGAGGTGATGGCGTGATTCGTCCAGACACCATGTCCGCAGCGGAGGTCAGGCTCCGAGCCGGAGCCACACGTCGCTTCTCTGCCGCCACGCCAGCGTCATGGCCCGAATGCCCATGAACCCCACGCTGAAGGCTGCCCACAACCACACCAGTCCGGGTGTGCCATCAGGTGCCCACCTTGCCACTACCAAGGCCATTGGCACGTAGACGATGAGATTGAGGACCCCGACGCGGGCGAGGTAGGCCCCGTCGCCCGCGCCGATCAGGATGCCGTCCCCCAGACAGACATAGGCGGCGATCATGAGAGTGCAGCCAATCACCAGCAGTGTCGCGGTGACACCGTCCTGGACTGCGGCATCGGGGGAGAACAGGGCGGCCAGAGGAGTGCGCAGCACGATGATTCCCCCGCCCAGGACTGCGCCGGCGCCGAGCGACCACCACAGCATTCGACGCACCAATGCCCGTACTTCGGAGACGGCCCCTGCGCCCAGCGCGATACCGATGAGCGTCTGACCGGCGATGCCGACGGCGTCGAGAGCAAAATTGAGGAAACCCCAGATGTTCCACGTGACCTGGTGGGCGGCCAGAGCAGCAGCTCCCTTGCTGGCGGCAACCCATGTGGTGAGCACCAGCGCGGCGCGGAGCGTCACGGTCCGCAGCAGGAGAGGGCCGCCCACGATGAGGCTGGAGTGCATTCCTGAGAACGTGGGGGCCATCGCCGCTCCGGCTCGACGGCCACCGCGGCGTACCACCCAGGCCGCAGCCACCCCCATGGCAGTCTCGGCAATGGCCGTTGCAGCGCCGGAGCCGGCGATGCCCATGCTGAAGCCGAACACCAAAATGAGGTCCAACACCACGTTGAGAGAGGCTGCACTGATGGCCAGCACCATGGGGGTGCGGCCATCGGCCAGTCCACGAAGCGTTCCCGTTGCAGCGAGCACGAGCAGCATCCCCGGCAGGCCGGGCAGCGACCAGCGGGCGTAGCTGAGCGCCTGCGCGTGCACTTCGCCAGTGACGCCGAGCCACGTCAGCAACACGGGACTTGCGAACCATGTGAGGATGCCCAGCACCACACCGAGCAGGACCGCCAGCCACATGGCCTGAATGCCCAGGCCCAGGGCTTTGGTCCTGTTGCCGGCACCGAGTTGCCGTGCGACCACAGCCGTGGAGCCGTAGGCAAGGAAGACCATCAGGCCGACCAGCGTCGACGTCACCGTCGCTCCGGCGCCCAACCCCGCGAGGGGCTCGGTGCCCAGCCTTGCGACGATGGCTGTGTCCGCCAACAGGAACAGGGGTTGCGCCACCAGGGCAGCAAACGCGGGCAGGGCGAGCGCAAGGACACGGCGGTTGATGCTCTGTTGCTTCATCTTCCTCCGCGGCTCGGCTGTGGGACAACGCGCAAGTCTAGGACGAATCCCTACACTCTTGACCCATGCCTGATCGCCTGTTCCCCGACGATGCCGTGCCCGGAGCATTCCAGGTGCGGTTCGGGAAGGCTGCGCAGTCCTGGGTGGACCCGGAGCGGCCTGAGCTCTTGATCTTCGAATACGTCCAGCACGTCGCGATGGTGCTGGAGCACACGTTGCTGGATGCCCCCCAGGACCGACGGCTGCGCGTCGTGCACATCGGTGGTGCCGGTATGACGATGCCACGCTGGGTGGCGTGGCGTCGCCCGGGCACGGCCCAGATCGTGTGCGAGCCCGACGACGAACTCACAGCCGAGGTACGGCGCAAGATCCCGTTGCCTGCCCGCTCCGGCATCAAGGTGCGCGCCGTGGACGGCCGCACAGGTGTCGCGGCCATGCCCGCCGAGTATGCGGAAGCAGTCATCATCGACGCCTTCGACGGCGCCCGCGTGCCAGCAGAACTGGCCAGCATCGAGTTCCTGGACGAAGTGCGGCGCATCGGGCGACAGGAGGCCCTGGTGGTGTTCAACGTCACCGACCGAGCACCCTTCCACTGGGTCAAGCGTGTGGTGGCTGGGCTCCGGCAGCACTGGAGACACGTCGCTGTGGGGGCGGAAATACCCGTCCACAAGGGCAAACGGTTTGGCAACTTGTTGCTGGTGGCCTCCGACGAACGCCTCGCCCTGGCCGGGATCCGGCGAGACAGCAATCGGCTTCCCTTCGGGTACCGCTGGCTCGATGGGGCCGAACTCGACGGGTGGTGTGCGGGGGTGGAGTCCTTCACGGACGCGGACACCCGCCACTCGCCGGATCCCTCCGGGAGCAAACTGTGGTTCTCCTGAGGCGTGCAAGTTCTCCCGACTGATTTCAGCGAGCCGATGAGGCGGAGTAGGGTCAAGATTGCTCACGTGTGTCACCCGTGAGCCCTCTGCATGCTCCACCGGCCACACGCCGGAGGACCCTTGTGGGGAGTCCCATCAGGAAGCACCGTCCGTGCCATCGTCACCATTGCGCGCTCTCGCGCACTACAAGTCCCTCTTCGCCATTTCTTCCGGCAGGGCCATGGCGCTCGCCGTTGCCGCCCGGGCGCCCTACGCCATGATCCCGCTGGGGACCCTGACCGCGATCACTGCATCCACCGGATCGGTCGCATCCGGTGGGCTTGCCACGGGCGTTGTGGCCATCGCCACCGCCGTCGCCTCCCCAGTCATCGGGCGCTGGGCGGACCGACGCGGGCAGCGCTTCGTCCTGCGACTCCTCACCCCCATCAACGCACTCGCCCTGGTGATGCTGATGGTGGCGGCCCTGTCAGGATGGGACGGTCCGGCACTGTGGCTCGCCTGTCTCGCGGTCGGCCTCACCTCTTTGCCCATCGGGTCCTTCACACGCGCCCGCTGGATCGGCGCTGCCAGGCAGCCGCGCGACGTGTCCACGGCCTTCTCCTACGAGTCGACGGTGGACGAACTCGTCTTCGTGCTGGGCCCGGCTTTCGTCGGCATTGCAGCCTCAGCAGCAGCCCCGGCGGCCCCTCTTGCCCTCGCTGCTGCTCTGGTGGTGCTCGCCGGTATTCCGTTCGCCATGACTGCTCCGGCGAGTATCGATGGATCCTCGAGCGTGGCAGCGGCGAGAGAGCATCCACCGATGGGGACAGTGTTGTGGGCCGTTGTGCCTGCCATTGTGATCATGGTGGGCATCGGTACCTTCTTCGGCTCAGTACAAACGGCGGTCACCGAGCGTGCCCTGGACCTGGGCGTGGCCACCCAGGCCGGATTGATCTATGCCCTGATGGGCGCAGGATCCGCGATCACAGCCCTGCTTGCCGTCATCATCCCCCCATCGGTGCGTCTGTCCGCGCGCGTGCTCGTCGGCGGTCTGGGTATGGCCGCAGGCATCACGCTCGCCTCAGGTCTGGGTTCCGTCACAACCACGGCCCTGGCTCTCTTCGTCACAGGACTGTTCGTGGGACCGACGATGGTGACCGCCTTCACCATCGCGGAACGTTGCAGCCCGGAGGGCGGAACGGGAGTCGCCATGACCGTCATGCAATCGGCCGTGGTCATCGGCGTGTCCTTCGGTGCAGCCACAGGTGGCGTTCTGGCTGATGCCCAGGGCGCTGCCAGTTCCTTCTTCCTCGCTGCGGCTGCGGGCCTCGCCATAGCGGGCACGGGGGCCGTGATGCTGCGGCGTCGTGTGGTCGCGGCGCCACGGAACCCTGATGTTTCCGTGGAGTTGGCGCCCGCTCTCTGACGGGGCTTCGAGGTGAGCCCCACGTGTCCGGGGTGCACGATCGTGCGGGGTAGGCGAGAATGGGCACATGCAGCAGGGCAGGCGGGGCACGGACGCGTCACAAGGGACGGCTGCCCATACCCAGCCGGCCCCGTCGCGCGGCCGGGGCCGCCGTCAGGTGTCCCCGCTGACCGTGCTCGGTGTACTTCTCCTGACTGCCGGTTTCGTGTGTCTCGGGTGGGTGGGATGGCAGTACTTCGGTACCAACATCGTCTCCCAGCGGGAAGCAGAATCCTCCATCACAGCCCTGGAGGACACCTGGGCACAGCCAGCCGTGACGGGCGAGGACCCGACACCCGCACCACCGCAGACAGAGACGCCAGCGCCGCCGCCCCCGATTGCAGAGGCCGACATGGGCAGCGCGCAGTGGCTCCTCCGCATCCCCGCACTGGGCGATGACTGGGTGTGGCCCGTGGTTGCCGGTGTCAGCGACGACGACCTCAGAAAGGGCGTCGGTTGGTATCCCACGACGGCGCAGCCGGGCCAGGTGGGCAACTTCGCGCTCGCGGGCCATCGTGTGACCAACGGTGAACCCTTCCGGCGTCTGCTGGATCTGCGCGTCGGGGACGAGGTGGTCATCGAGACCCGCGACTCTGTCCTCACCTATGAGCTGACTTCAGCACCTGGCCAGTTGACGGTGCAGGACACTGAGACATGGGTGCTGGATCCCGTGCCGGGCCACGAAGGTGTGCAGCCCACTGAGTCGCTGATCACCTTGACCACCTGTGAAGATCTTTTCCATTCCCCGGACCGCTCGGTCGCATTCGGAGTGCTCACATCAACGGAGGCCAAATGACTGACAAGGACGCTCTCATCTCGCAGGTCAAGGAGCTTGCCGTCGTGCGGGGCAAGGTGACCCTCGCCAGCGGCAAGGAGGCCGACTACTACGTGGACATGCGGCGGGTGACCCTTGACGGGGCTGCATCGCCGCTGGTGGGGCGCGTCATGCTGGATCTGACCTCAGACCTCGATTTCGACGCCGTCGGCGGACTGACGCTGGGCGCCGATCCCGTCGCCACCGCCATGTTGCACGCCAGCGCTGCCGCCGGTGCACGGCTGGATGCCTTCGTTGTCAGAAAGAGCGCCAAGGGTCACGGACTGCAGCGTCGCATTGAGGGCACTGAGGTGGCCGGCCGTCGGGTGCTCGTGGTGGAGGACACCTCCACAACGGGCGGATCCGCACTCACCGCCGTCGAAGCCGTGCGTGAAGCCGGAGGTGAGGTGGTCGCGGTGGCGGTTGTTGTCGACCGCGGCACGGGCTCTGCAGAACGCGTCGCCGAGGCGGGTCTGGAATACCGTTGTGCGCTCGGCCTTACGGATCTCGATCTCTGAGCAGCACACCCAAGCTAGGGTTGTGCCCGTATCAATTACAAGGAGCCATCGTGGGAACTCTGCTCGTCATCATCGCAATCATCGTTGTCATCGGCCTCATCGCCGTGCTGTGGGGCGTCAGCGTCTACAACGGATTCGTCAAGGGCCGCAACCTGATCCAGGAGTCATGGCGCCAGATCGACGTCGAACTCAACCGTCGCTATGACCTCATCCCCAACCTGATCGAGACTGTTCGCGGTTTCGCGGCGCACGAGCGCAACACGCTGGAAGAAGTCACACGGCTCCGCAACACGGCCGCGCAGATGGCAAGTCAGTCCCACGGTGAGCCCAGCCAACAGCGTGCGGCGGTGGAGTCCGAGCTGGGTCAGGCTGTGCGCAACCTGATCGTCTCCGTGGAGGCTTACCCGGATCTCAAATCGAACGTGAACTTCCTGGAGCTCCAGCGCGAACTGACGGACACAGAAGATCGCATCGCAGCCGGTCGTCGGTTCTACAACGCCAACGTGCGGGATTACAACACCAAGCTCGAGACCGTGCCGTCCAACATCATCGCCGGATTCGCGAACTTCGAGAAGGCCACCTACTTCGAGGTGAACGACGCGATTGTCCGACAGGCCCCGTCCGTGAACTTCGGTGAAATCTCCTCGCGTCCGGGCGCCGCCGAGAGCGGTCAGGGCTCCAACGCGCTGCCCAACCCCGGGCAGTTCAACCAGCCGTACTCGGCTCCGCCGGTCAACGCGCCCCAGCAGAGCCCACAGTGGCAGCAGTCCACGCCCCCGCCGCAGCAGGGGGGACAGGGCCAGCAGCCCCCGCAGGGCAGCTGAGTACTCCCTCGCTTGTGACAGCGGCCATCCCCTCGGGGGGTGGCCGCTTTCTGGTGACAGGGCTTTCCATCTGTGCAGCATTCGTCTCTTGGGTTGGCACACTGGAGCCATGGCGAGTCCGGATCCAAAAACATGTGTCGCGTGTGGTCGCCGTATTGAATGGCGCAAGAAGTGGGAGCGCGATTGGGAACAGATCCGCTACTGCTCCACGGCGTGCCGTCGACGAGGAGTCTCACAGGTGGACAGCGACCTGGAAGCAGCGATCATTGACCTGCTGGGCGCACAGGCACGGGCCAGCACCATCTGCCCCTCCGAGGCCGCACGACGCGTGGGCGGTGAGAACTGGAGTGCATTGATGGAACCCGCGAGGCGGGCCGCCCGGCGCCTGGTGGACGCGGGCTCCATCGAGATCACCCAGGCGGGTCACGTTGTGGATCCGTCAACGGCCAGGGGCCCGATTCGTCTACGCAGCCTGGGCTGAGACGGGTGTCCTCACCTGCTGGGCAGGTTGCCAATGTGCCTGCCGAGGGAGGTGAGCACTTCGTCCCATCCGTCGTAGAAGAAGCCGTCGCCCTTGTGTCCGTCGACGCCACGCAGTTCGAAGGTCATGAGTGTTGAGTCATCGACTGGCTCAAGAATGACCGTGACCACAGGGGTCTCATCGGGATCGCCGTCTGGCTCACCCCAGGTGAATTCGAGTCGAGCAAACGGGGTCAGTTCGCGGTAGACCCCGCCGGTGATCATCTCCTCACCCGTTTCATCATTGATCATGGTGTAGACGTATCTGCCACCCGGTCTGACGTCCATCGCGATGGATTCGCGCGGCGTGGTCGTTCCGGATGGACGCCACCACCGGGCAGCCTGAACAGGTTCGGTCCAGGCCCGCCACGCCTGCTCGGGGCTGCCCTCAAGACTTTGGAGGATCGTGAATCCCTTCGTCGCATCGATCATCGTGGATCTCCTTCGGGATTGGTTGCGTGAGCAATTCGATCATCTTGCGCGCGCCCGCGCCCGCGCTCACGCCTGCCCAGCGTAAGTCAGGTCTGCATGCGAAGGGATGGAATGCGAAATGCGATGGCGAGGCGGGGATGGGCGACGCCGCGGAAGGCTGTAGCGTCATCCTCTGGTACACCATCTTCGACGAAGGCCGAACGCATGATCCGCGAAATACCCGACGCCAGCGCGCCCCCCACCAGACGCCAGCCACGGGCGACGCCATTGTCCATTGTCATGCACGTGCTGCGCGGGGTGTTGATGGGTCTCGCGGAACTCGTGCCGGGAGTCTCCGGGGGTACCATCGCGCTCATCACGGGTGTCTACGTCCGAATCATCGACTCTGCCAACCATGTCGTCACGGCCGCCCGGAGGCTTGTCACCGGGCCGGATCGCCTACGCAGCTTTCGTGCCGAGTTCGCGCGCGCCGAATGGACGCTCATCGTCCCCCTCCTGCTGGGGATGGGGACAGCGGTGGTGAGCATGGCCGGCATCATGCATCAGTTCGTGAAGGACCAGTCAGAACTGGCCCGAGGGCTGTTTCTCGGCATGGTGGCAGTCTCGATTGCCGTACCACTGCTTCTCGTGGACCGACGAGAGCTCCGAAGCCCGCGATCTCGCGCACGCGCAGCTGCTCTCTTCCTCACCTTTGCGATCCTCACCTTCATCCTGACTTCGCAGGGCGGCAGCGCGCAGTTGGAGGATCCCTCCAAACCGTTCGTCTTCGCCGCTGCGGCCGTGGCCATCTGCGCACTGGTCCTGCCCGGTGTATCCGGCTCGTTCCTGCTGCTGGTGGTGGGGTTGTACGGTCCGACCACACTGGCCGCAGCTGAACTCGATCTGGGATACCTCGCTGTTTTTGCCGCTGGCGCCGTGCTGGGGCTGGGGGTTTTCGTGAAGGGTCTCCAATGGCTCCTGCACAACCACCACACCCTCACGATGGTGTCGATGGCCGCACTGATGCTGGGATCACTCAGGGCGTTGTGGCCATGGCAGGCTGCGGACGGCGCGGTGCTGGCACCGGGAGATGACTGGCCGGGGGTGCTGCTGCTGCTGGTGGTGGGGGCAGTCGGAGTGCTGACGTTGGTGATTCTCGACCGCAAGCTGTCCGGGTCTGAGACCCCCGCACCGGCCGAACCGGTGATCCTGTGAGCCGGGATCCTGCTGCAGAGAACCCGGCCGCGGAGGATCCGACGGCGCCCACGGTGGGAGTGGGTCCCCACCCGCACCCCTGGCCGGATGGAACTCATCTCGACCCCGAGTTGTTGCGCGACGGCGATCGACGCAACGTCCTCGACGAGTACCGGTACTGGCGGCTGGAGGCGATCGTCGCCGATCTGGACCGCAGCCGGGCCAGCCTCCACGTGGCCATCCAGAACTGGGAACACGACTTCAACATTGGCTCCATGGTGCGCACAGCCAACGCCTTCAACGTGGCCGCCGTCCACATTGTGGGGCGGCGGCGCTGGAACCGGCGCGGCGCGATGGTCACCGACCGCTACCTGCACGTACACCACCATGAGGACGAGGTCGCCCTTCTGGGATGGCTCGCCGAACGGAGCGTGACCCCGATCGGTGTGGACAATCTGCCCGGTTCGGTTCCGCTGGAGACCGCGCGGTTGCCGGAGAAGAGCTGCCTGGTGTTCGGCTCCGAGGGTCCCGGGCTGACCGAGGCGATGGTGGCGGGCTGCGACGCAGTCGTCGCCATCTCCCAGTACGGATCCACCCGCTCCATGAACGCCGGTGCTGCGGCTGCGATTGCCATGTACCACTGGTCCCTGACCCACAGAGCGGGTGGTTCACAGGTCTGAATGGGTGTGCCACTGGCGTTACGATGGCCTGATGCTGCCTGAGCGTTTCGCCGTCGGACTGACCCCCCTGCCCACCGCGGCACGTGTCGCCCGCAAACGCTCGGCATTGCGCATGCGCATCATTTCGGCCTTCGTCTCACTTGCCCTGCTCATCGGGATCCTGGTGTTCCTGAACCCCGGATTCTCCACGGGGTTGCTCATCGGATTCATTGCCATCTGGGTTGCCTCCACCGCCATCTGGATGACGATCTCCGTCGTCGGCCTGCACCGTGCCAAGAAGGATCTGGCCTCCATCGGCCACGGTGATGCCTTCTACATCGATGCGGCTGGCATTGAGTTCATCCATCCGGAATCGCTGCGCGCGAACTGGGCGGACATCAGAGCCCTGCGGATCGCCGGGAGCAGCCTTGGAGCCGGTCCCCGCCTGATCCTGGAGACGGCGGGGGAGCACACGGTGCAGATCCCCTTGAGCTTTGTGGACGCTTCGCCCTCAGCGATCGATTCCGCCACCAGCGCGCGCTCACTTGGGCGAGTTCGGGTGGACGTCAGTGGTCTCGACAAGATGATCTGACCCACCTGGCACGCTTTTCCGGGCGTCCACAGTCATTGCGAACCCGCCTCCCTGCTTTCTCGTCCCAGACGATAGGCTGGGAGATGTCAATTTTTCGACTCGGAAAGAGGCGCCATGCCAGTTGCAACTCCTGAGGTCTACAACCAGATGATCGACCGGGCCAAGGAAGGCAAGTTCGCCTACCCGGCCATCAACGTCAGCTCCTCGCAAACCCTCCACGCTGCCCTTCAGGGCTTTACGGAGGCAGGCTCGGACGGCATTCTGCAGGTCTCCACCGGCGGTGCTGACTACTTCTCCGGACCCACCATCAAGAACACGGTGGCCGGTTCGGTTGCATTCGCGATCTTCGCCCAGGAAGTGGCCAAGAACTACCCCATCAACGTGGCGCTGCACACGGACCACTGCCCCAAGGACAAGCTGGACAGCTTCGTGCGTCCGCTGCTTGCCATCTCGGAAGAGCGCGTCGCCCGTGGCGAACTGCCCCTGTTCCAGTCACACATGTGGGATGGCTCGGCCGTGCCCATGGACGAGAACCTCTCCATCGCCAGCGAGCTGCTGGAGCGCTGCCACAAGGCCAACATCATCCTCGAGATCGAGGTGGGCGTCGTCGGTGGTGAAGAGGACGGCGTGATGGCTGAAATCAACGAAAAGCTCTACACCACGGTCGAGGACGGCCTCCACACCATCGAGGTCCTCGGCCTCGGCGAAAAGGGCCGCTACATGACGGCCCTGACCTTCGGCAACGTGCACGGCGTCTACAAGCCGGGCGCGGTCAAGCTGCGTCCCGAGGTTCTCAAGGAGATCCAGGACGCCGTCGGCAAGAAGTACGACAAGAAGGATCCCTTCGACCTCGTCTTCCACGGCGGCTCCGGCTCCACCGCGCAGGAGATCTCCGATGCAGTGGATTACGGCGTCATCAAGATGAACATCGACACCGACGCGCAGTACGCCTTCACCCGCCCCGTGGCCGAGCACATGCTCCGCAACTACGACGGCGTTCTGAAGATCGACGGCAATGTCGGCAACAAGAAGATGTATGACCCACGCGCCTGGGGCAAGGCTGCTGAGGCAGGCATGGCCAAGCGCGTCGTCGAGGCCTGCGAGCAGCTCCGCTCCGCCGGCACCTCGATGGGCAAGTGATTCTGTAAGGAACACAGCGGCATTGACGAGGACGTCCCTGAGTGTGGGGGCGTCCTCGTCTTTCTCCATCCGGTTCGCAACATCCTGACTTCCCAGAATCAACAAGAAGGCCCGGCCCCCCAAAACGGGGGACCGGGCCTTCTCGTGTTCTGGCCTCAGGTCAGCTGAAGCGCACGATGTTGTTGAAAACCCACTTGGTGGACCACTCGTAGGTGTAGCCACTTCCGCTCGGGACAACACCGATCACCCTGGCCTCAGTGAAGCTGCGGCAACCGTTGCCGCCACTGACCGGGGTGTCGCACTCGGTGCGCCACTTGCGGCCGTCGGTGGCAGTCCAGCTACCCGTGAAGCCCAGGGGGTTGTTCGTCCACAGGCTGCGCGGGGCTGCAAGATAGGTGAGGTTGTTGAACACCCATCCGTTGCTCTGCACGAACTTCCCGTTCGCATAGGAAACCGTCGTGCCGAAAATGCTTGTGCGGCACCTGGTGGTCTGCGAGTACGGCTCGCAGGAGGTGAACCACCTGCGTCCGTTGACCGTGTGGTAGCCGGGCGTCGCGTAGATGTCGACCACCGGTGCGGGGGTGGCGGTCGGCGGTGCCGGTTGCGTCGGAGTCGGAGTCGGCGTCGGGCTGGGGGTGGGTGTTGCAACGGCGGCGTTCTTGACCCCGAAGGCCGGGGACGTCCACGACTGCGTGCCACCGTCACCATCAGCTGCCAGGCCCGTGAGTCGCATCACGTAGTTGCCCGGCTCCACCTCGGTGACCAGTCCTGACTCCTCAACAAGGCGTCCGTCCCATGACCATGCGCTCAGCCCACCGTCGCGACCGACGTTGGTGAGTGCATAGGCTGTCCGCTTGCTGGCCTCAACCGGGACCCCGGCGGAGGAAACTTCCAGCACATCAACGGTCATACGAGCAACCGGGTAGGCGATGTGGGCCACCACTGTGGGCAGGTCCTGGCCGAGTTCATAGACGGTGTCGGCGTCGGCGTCCTCGAATTCCCACTCCGGGTCGACGCACTGCTGGGCCTGCCAGTAGTCGCACTCTGTCACCACAACAAGACCCGGCAATCCGCTTTCCAGGTCCGGGAAGATCGGGAGTGCCCCGTAGTCACCAGCCATGCCGGCGAACGGAACGGAGACCTTGCCCTCAGCCGCGGTGGGCGTGAGGTGGATGAACCCGCTGTACTGGGTGCCTGCCTCGGCGTTGGTGTTGGGCAGGATCGTGACGTCAACGGTTGCACTGGCGCCAGCGGCCACGGTCACGGATGGAGCGGAGAACTCGACGATGGCGGTGTCCGCCGAGAAGACGACGTCGTTCTGGGTTGCAGAAGCATCTGAGGGATCGATGTTGGTTGACACCGCGTCCTCGGCCGCGAGCGTCCACGTTTCTTCAGCCGCGCCACCATTGGTGATTGTGAGCGTCTGGGTGTGGGCTCCGTCGGCGGATTCGCCGGTGGAGATCTTTCCGGGGGTGACGTCCGTGGTCCCAAGGATCGCAGTGTCCACCTGGATCAGGCCCGCACCCTGGTGATGTGCTGCGTCAAGGATGCCCGCGGTGGGAGCCAGGGAGAACGGGGACGGCTCTGCCGTGTTCTGGAGCCGTGAGAGCACACTGGCGGGTGTCAGGTTCGGATCCGCTTGCAGCATCAGTGCCGCCGCGCCTGCGACGTGCGGTGCGGACATGGAGGTCCCGGAAAGGGTCGCGTAACCGTCCTGCTCCAGCGGATAGGTGGAATAGATGGAACCACCCGGTGCACCGAGGTCAGGCTTGAGGGTCAGATCCGCAGCAAGGCCCCAGGACGAGAAGCTGGAAATCAAACCGCCGGTGGGGTTGACCTGTGTCGTCTCGTTGCCGGTGATCTCGATGGTGGGAATCTCGGCGTCATCAGTGAGTGCTTCGATGATCAACAATCCGTCTTCCTGGGTCACACCCAGCACCGGGATGGTGATCTCGGTGTCACCCGATACCGAGGCATTCAGGACGCCCCCGGCGTCGTTGTGGATGATGAGGGCCTCGGCGCCGGCGTTCTGCGCATTGACGGCCTTCTGGGCGAAGGCGCAGGTGCCGCGCGATGTGATGGCCACCTGACCGCTGAGGTCTTCGGGCTCCACTTCACAACCCAGTGGATCGGTGGTGCGGGCGATGGGCGTCCCATTCAAATCTGCGGTGGCTGCGGGTGCTCCGGTGGAGTCGCTGTAGGCCACGGAGGTCACGTCGGCGCCGTCAGAGACCAGCAGTTCGTCCATTCGCACCTTGGAGTTGTCGTAGGAGGCCACGTTGATCACCTTTGACCCGGCATTGCCGAGCGCTTGGGTGAAGGAGGTGCCGCTGTTGCCGGCGGACATCACCATGACGACGCCGTTGTTGACCAGTCGGTCGGAAGCCAGCCCCAGTGGGGTGCTGGGCCACGAGTCGAATGAGCTGCCGAGCGACCAGTTCACCACATCCATGCCGTCCGCCTCGGCGCGCTCCAGCGCGGAGAGGAGGACGTCGTCGTTGACGGAGCCTTCGCAACCAAAGACGCGATAGGCACCAAAGGTGACGTCGGGTGCAACGCCCGTGACAGTGCCAGCGGCGCCGACGATACCGGCCACGTGGGTGCCGTGGCCCTGGCAGTCATCCGGCCGCTCGTCGGGCGATGGCACGGGGTTGTAGTTGGGATCCGAGGGATCGGCGTTGTAGTCATCACCCACGAAGTCGTACCCGTACGCGACGCGAGCGGTCGGGAAAGGTGTTGCACCGTCGGTGCCGCTGCCGCCGAGGTCAGGGTGGTCGATGTCAATGCCGGTGTCAATGATGCCCACCCTGACACCTTCGCCGGTGAAGCCCAGTTCGTTCTGGACTCTGTCGGCGCCGGTCATCTCAATGGCGGAGAAGAGTTCAGGGGTGGCGGTCAAGGGCTCTGGTGCAGCGATCGGGACAACTGGATAGACAGCCTTCACGCCGGGGATGGAAGCGTAGGCAGCGGCGGTGGTGGCCGAGGCCTCCACGGAGAAGCCGTTGAAAAGACTGGTGAAGGTGCGTGACACCTCGGCTGGGAACCCTTCAGCGCGTGCATCACTGATGAATTTGTCCTGTTGTGCTTCGATGTTGCGCTGGGAACCGCCACCCGCGGTGGGTTGGGCTCCCAACTCCACGAACCACTTGCCGGTGGTGGCGAAGCGTGTGGTGATGTCTGGGCTCGACCCGTAGGTACGGGCCCCTCCAAGATCTGCGACATCGGGATCGGCATTCGCCAGTTGGGTGGGAAGGAGCAGTATCAATGTTGCTCCCAGTCCCACCGCGCGACGCCAGGGAATGTTTCGCGAAATGGTCATGGTCACCTTCGGTAGGTCAGACGGGTGGCTCGACTGTAACCAACGGGCTGACCAATTCCGGGTGTGCCCGAGCAACTGTTCCCATGGGTGGATACGGGGAGATGGGGAAGACATCCCTGTAACGGTTCGGTAACGAGTGATGTCGGTTTCGCGGCGTTTATGCTAGCGTTAACATTGCCGATCCCGACACACGGATGTGACGGGTCGAGCTGTACGAAGGAGTACGTATGGCAAAGCTTCTGGAACTGAAGAACATCAGCAAGACGTTCCCCGGTGTCAAGGCGCTTCGGAACGTGGATCTTGAACTGGAGGCCGGAGAGGTACTTGGTCTGTGCGGGGAGAACGGGGCAGGAAAATCCACCCTCATGAAGATCCTCACCGGCATCTACACCGCCGATCCCGGCGGCGAAATCTGGCTCGAGGGCAAACGGACAAAGGTCACCGACGTCAATCACGCGCGTGACCTGGGGCTGTCCATCATCCACCAGGAACTGAACATGGTGCCCGATCTGACAGTGGCCCAGAATCTGTTCCTGGGACGGCCCGGCAGCCACTCTGCAGGGTGGGTCAACGACAAGAAGCTGAACCGGGATGCAGCCGCACTCTTCGACCGTCTGCAGATGAACGTCGATCCGAAAGCCACGATCTCGTCGCTGTCTGTTGCGCGCCAGCAAATGGTGGAGATCGCGCGCGCCCTGTCCTACAACTCGCGGATCCTTGTGATGGATGAGCCCACGGCGGCCCTCACGATTTCTGAGACCGAGGCGCTGTTCGGCATGATCAGGGATTTCGTGAAGCCCGCCACCGGGCTCATCTACATCTCCCACCGCATGCCGGAAATCGAGGAGATCACGGACAGGGTGTCAGTCCTGCGCGATGGCCAGTTCATTGGCACCGTGACCACAAAAGACGTGGAGATGCGCGAAATCATCTCGATGATGGTGGGTCGTGAGGTCTCAGCTGAAGCCAGACCCCGTACCAAGGCGCTCTCGGATGAAGTGGTCCTCAAGGTCAGCAACCTGAACACCAAAAAATTGCTGCGCAATGTCAAATTTGAGCTGCGAAGGGGAGAGATTCTGGGCTTTGCGGGGCTGATGGGTGCAGGACGCACCGAAGTGGCGCGCTGCATCTTTGGTGCGGACCCCAGGGTCAGTGGCGACATCGAGATGCATGGCAAGAAGGTGAGCATCAAATCAGCTGCCGATGCCGTCCGCAATGGCATGGGCTATTTGTCGGAGGACCGCAAGCAGTTCGGCATCCTGCTGGAGCAGGACATCAAGGCCAATGCCGTCATGGCTGCCATGAAGGATTTCAGCATCGGTGGGTTCATCCTCGATGGGAAGATCCGCACCGTCGGGCAGGAGTACTCGGACAAACTCCGCGTGAAAACGCCGTCGGTGAATCAGCTTCTTGGCAAGCTCTCGGGAGGCAACCAACAGAAGGTGGTCATCGCCAAGTGGCTCGTACGCAACTGCGACATCCTGATCTTCGATGAGCCCACCCGCGGCATCGATGTGGGAGCCAAGGAAGAAATCTACGAACTGCTGGAGCAACTCTGCGGCCAGGGCAAGGCGATCATCATGATCTCCTCCGAGCTGCCGGAAGTGTTGCGCATGTCCAACCGGATAGCGGTCATGGCCCATGGCCACATCACCGGCATCCTCGAGAACGAGGATGCTGACCAGGAAAGAATTATGGAGCTGGCCACGGTTGGCAAGGCCCAAGTGAGCGGAGAAGCAGCATGAGCACCCTCAAATCAGACCGCGATGCAGAAATGGCGGCGACGAATGCCGAAATGGGAACGGTTGCGGAGGAGGGGCGTGCAGGTGCTGCCTCTGTTGCACCGTCGGCCGTCAGCCGGGTACTGAAATCCTCGCTCCAGCAGGTGTTCGTCTTCGCCGCTTTGATCGCTGTCTACCTCATTTTCCTCTTCGTGGCACCCAACTTTGGCACCGCCAACGTCCTCACGGGCATCCTGCTGCAATCAGCCACGATCGGCGTTCTCGCGCTGGGAGCCACATTCGTCATCGCCACGGGCGGTATCGATCTTTCCGTGGGTACAGGCATGACGCTCTGCGCCGTCATGGCAGGAATCTTCATGGGTGGTGACTACCTGAACCTTCCCCTGGGTGCGGGGCTGCTGCTCACTGTTTTGGTGGGTGCCTTCATCGGTCTTGTCAACGGGGTCAACATCTCTTTGCTGGGCATCCCACCGTTCATTGCAACATTGGCCATGATGATGGTGGCGCGCGGTCTGGCGCTCGTGATCTCCAACGCACAAACGATCACCATCCAGAATCCCGACTACATTGCGCTGTCCAACGGGAGGATCATTCCCGGTCTGTCGAATGCGGCACTGATCTTCGTGATCCTGACGATCATTGCGGCCGTCATGCTCGCCAAGACGCTGCTGGGTCGCTATGCACTGGCCATGGGCTCCAATGAGGAGGCCACCAGACTCTCGGGCATCAACGTCAAGTTCTGGAAGATCATGGTGTACGTGACTGCCGGCGTCTTCATGGCGCTGGGCGCCATCCTCTACTCGGCACGCTTCGGCTTTGTCCAACCATCGGAGGGTGTGGGCTTTGAGCTGCAGGTCATCGCAGCCGTCGTCATTGGCGGCACGTCGCTGGCAGGCGGACGGGCCAACATCATCGGCACCCTGGTGGGCGCTCTCCTCATGAACACGCTCAGCACGGGTCTGCAGATGATGGGTGTCCAGCAGCAGTGGCAACTCGTGGTCGTCGGTGTCGTTGTCCTCGTCGCCGTCTTCGCTGACAACGTTCGCCGCAGCAGGGCCGCTGCTGTCTGAGCCTGCTCCACCGAAAAACAACTTCACTGCGTCACCGGGAGTGGAGCCCACGAAGGCCTCCACCCCGCACAACCGGAAAAGCGAACCCGCCTATCCGCAACGAAAGGAAAATGCCATGCGTCTCTTGCGTACCGCTGTTGCAGTCTCATCGCTGCTGGCACTCAGCCTCACGGCCGCCTGCTCCACCTCCACGGATCCAGCCGATCCTGAGGACTCTGCCGCGGTGGAGACCACCTCAGCAGAGACCACTCCGGCTGAGAACGGCTCCGAGCCCATGGCTGAAGGTGAGATTCCCATGGGCGATGGCTCCGAGACCATTTACCTGGTCTCCAAGGGCTTCCAGCACCGCTTCTGGCAGGCCGTGAACGAGGGCGCTCAGGAGGCCGGTGAGGAATACGGCTACAACGTGGAGTTTGTGGGCCCCGAGAACGAGACCCAGGTCACGGAACAGCTCAACCAGCTGACGACCGCGCTCAACAGCGGCCCGGCTGCCATCGGTTTCGCGGCGCTGGACTCCGGAGCGGCGTCACCGGTGCTGGATCAGATTGAAGCTGCCGAGATTCCCATCATCGCCTTCGACTCGGGTGTTGATTCCGACATTCCGCTGACGACCGTCCAGACGGACAACAAGGCAGCTGCGGCCGAGGCAGCCATGAACATGGCGGAGCTCATCGACAACACCGGCACAGTGGGGCTGGTGTGCCATGACCAGACCTCCACCACTGGAATCGAGCGCTGCGAGGGCTTCCAGGAATGGATGGCGGAGAACGCTCCGGAGATCACAGTGCTTGAGCCGCAGTACGCCGGTGAAGTGGGTCTTGCAGCCAACACGGCCAAGGCGATGGTTCAGGCCAATCCTGACATGGTGGGTATCTACGGCACGAACGAAGCCGCAGCCATCGGCGCACTCCAGGGCGTTCAGGAGAGCGGCAAGGAGCTGACGATCGTCGGATTCGACTCCGGTAAAGCGCAGCTTGATGCCATCCGCTCCGGTGTTGAAGCCGGTGCCATCACGCAATCTCCCGTCAAGATGGGCTACGAGACTGTGAAGGCCGCCGTCATGGCCATCAACGACCAGGAACTGCCCAGCATCATTGACTCGGGCTTCGCCTGGTACACCGCTGAAAACATGGAGGATCCGGAAATCGCCTCCAACCTCTACGAGTGAGTTGGGGCCCGTTCCGGGCCGCTTTGAATGATGGGGGAGCGGCGCCGCCACACGTGTTGGTGGTGCCGCGTCCTTCATCCCCACCCCCCGATTGCATGCAACAACCCACAGAAAAAGGTGTGAGAAGCCACTATGCCCAACAACCCCATGACCAACTACCCCAGGATTGGTATCCGCCCCATCATCGACGGTCGTCGACGTGGTGTGCGTGAGAGCCTCGAGGACCAGACCATGGACATGGCCCGGCGCTTAGCGGCTCTCTTCGAAACCGAATTGCGCTACCCCGACGGCACCCCCGTGCAATGCGTGATCGCCGATACAACCATCGGTGGCGTTGCTGAGGCCCAGGCCACCGCGACGATGTTCCGCCGCGAAAACGTCGGGCTCACGCTGAGTGTGACCCCATGCTGGGCCTACGGCACCGAGACCGTCGACATGGATCGCACCATGCCGCATGCCATCTGGGGCTTCAACGGCTCCGAGCGTCCCGGCGCCGTATATCTGGCGGCCGCGCTCGCCGGTCATGCCCAGCTGGGCATTCCTGCCTTCGGTATCTATGGCGAGGATGTGCAGGACGCGGACGACGACACCATTCCGGATGCCGTGCGTCAGCGCCTCCTGGATTACGCAACGTGTGGTCTCGCCGTCGCACAGATGAAGGGCACGGCCTACCTGTCCATCGGCTCCGTCTGCATGGGTATCGCCGGATCGGTGGTCAGCGATGCGTTCTGGGGAAAGTACCTGGGCATGCGCAACGAATACGTCGACATGTCAGAGGTCAGCCGTCGCGTTGAGAATGAGATCTACGACACCGAGGAATACGCACAGGCACATGCCTGGATCCGTGAGAACTTCACCCAGGGCGAGGACTTCAACCCCGAAGCGAACCAGTTCCCGGACCAGCACGATGACTGGTGGGCCTACGTCACCAAGATGACGCTTATTGGCCGGGACCTCATGGTGGGCAACCCCCGGCTCGCCGAGGCAGGGTGGGGCGAAGAAGCCATGGGGCATGGCGCGTTGGCAGCCGGCTTCCAGGGGCAGCGTCAGTGGACCGACGGCAAACCCAACGGTGACGTCATGGAGACCGTCCTCAATACCCAGTTCGACTGGAACGGGAAGCGCGCCCCCTACATTCTGGCCACCGAGAACGATGCCCTCAACGGGGCCTCAATGCTGTTCAACCACCTCCTGACCAACCGCGCCCAGATCTTCTCCGACGTGCGGACGTACTGGAGCCCCGACGCTGTCAAGCGGGTCACGGGTCACACGCTGGAGGGCAGGGCGGCGAACGGATTTCTCGATCTGCGGAACTCCGGCTCCACCACCCTCGACGGCACCTTCGCGGCGCTGCAGGACGGTGAGCCGGTGATCAAGCAATGGTGGGATCTCACGGATGACGACGTTGCGGCCCAGTTGGATGCCACCACGTTCCACCCGGCCAACGTCGAGTACTTCCCCGGCGGCGGCTTCTCCACCCACTTCCGCTCCGCCGGTGAAGTGCCCGTCACCATGACGCGCATCAACCTGGTTGACGGTCTGGGCCCGGTGATGCAGATCGCCGAGGGCTGGACTGTGGAGCTGCCCGATGAGGTGGCCACCACCATCGAGGACCGCACCGACCGGGCATGGCCCACCACGTGGTTCGTCCCGAACCTCACGGGTGAAGGGGTCTTCCGCAATGTGTACGAGGTGATGAACGCCTGGGGTGCCAACCATGGCGCCATCTCCCACGGCCACATCGGTGCACGTCTCATCACGCTCGCGTCCATGCTGCGCATCCCGGTGAACATGCACAACGTCGCCTCCGAGCAGGTGTTCCGTCCGAAGAACTGGCTGGGCTTTGGCACGGCCAACGCCGAGGGCGCCGATTACCGTGCGTGCGCCCAGTTCGGCCCGCTGTACGGCTGATGTGAGCCTCGTCCCGGGGCGTGGCACCTGCCCATGCCCCGGGGTGTACACATTTTCACCCCACGTTCGACGCCCATGGAGGTTGTGAAGGAAATGGAAGGACGCGTCACCGCGCTGGCGGTGGATCTGGGCTCGTCGTCGGGCCGCATCATCGCTGGCACGCTGGAGAACTCCCGCATCTCCCAGGTGGAGGTGCACCGGTTCACCCACGGCGCCTCCATGCGCGATGGGTACCTGTGCTGGGACCTGGACCTCATCTGGCAGGAGGTCCGCGCTGGACTGACCAAGGCGATCGAGCAGTTCCCTGACGCGGTCAGCGTTTCCGTCGACACCTGGGGAGTGGACTGGGTGGCACTCGATGCTGCGGGCAACCCGCTGACCCCCGGTCGCGCCTACCGCGACGAGCGCACCGAGCGGACGTTGAAGGACTTTCGGAGGAGGCTTCCGGATGATCGTGCGTGGGAACTGACCGGAATCGCCCCCGCCACCATCAACTCAGCCAACCAGATGTTCGCCTTCCTTCTCGAGGAACCGGATCTGGCCGCCCTGACCGATCAGATACTTTTTCTGCCTGACTACTTCACACGGTTGCTCTCAGGCCAGCGGCGTTGGTCCCGCTCCATCGCCTCGACCGGCAGCCTGTGCAACCCGGGGGCCACCGAGTGGGCTCCGGAGGTCTTCGCATCGCTGGGTATTCCACGGAGCTGGGTGGGGGAGTTGAGCCATGAACACGACGTCGTCGGCGACTGCACGGTAGAGGGCCTGCAACAGTTGAGCGTGGTGCGGGCAGGTGCCCACGACACCGCATGCGCTGTGCATGCCCTCCCACGCGATGAGACGGCGGACTCCTACTTCCTGTCCTGTGGCTCCTGGTCCGTTCTCGGCGTGCTGCGTGACCACCCGCTCCTGAGCGTCGAAGCGCACGCACTGGGCCTCACCAACGAAGCGCGTGGGGACCGGGGGGTCAGGCCTCTGTTCAACATCACGGGGCTGTGGATCCTGCAGGAATGCCAACGCCAATGGCGCTCCGACGGCATGGAGGCCGACATCGTCGCCCTTGTTCAGCAGGCGACCGTTGCCGATTCTCTCGGCCTCCTCATCGATCCTGATGAGCCCCAGTACGCCGCGCCCGGGGACATGGTCTCCCGCGTCACAGAGGCCCTCGTGTCCCAAGGTGCCTCACCGTCGCTGTCGCAGGGCCAGATCGTCCGGAGCATTCTCGAATCGTTGGCCCAACGCTATGCGCGGGGCATCGCTGATCTGACCGCTCTGACGGGGACACGAGCAACCCAGCTCAACATGACCGCCGGAGGATCGCGCAACACCTTGTTGTGTGAACTGACGGCCCGGGCACTCCGGGTGCCGGTGGTGGCCGGGCCAGCCGAAGCGTCCACACTGGGCTCCCTACTGGCACAATTCGAGATCATGGAGCACCTGTCGCCGCACGCCCGCAACGCTGTCATAGCCGCCTCGGCTAAAACCGTGCGGTACGAGCCGTGACCTCCGTCGCGCCCAGCAAGAGCCGCCCCAGCCTCGCCGACGTCGCCAAACGGGCTGGTGTCTCAAGCCAGACCGTTTCCCGAGTCGTCCGCGGTGCCGACGTCGTTGCCGAGGCCACCCGGGACCGCGTGCTGGCGATCGTTGCGGAGCTTGGTTACCAGCCCAACCTGGCGGCGCGATCCCTGTCGCAGCGCCGCACGGGCGTGGTGCACGTGATCAATGCCACACCTCTGTTCCACGGCCACGCCCGCACGTTCCTCGAAGTGGTGGGCGCGCTCGGAGTTCTGGGTTTCCACACCTCGATGTCAGTGGTGCCGTTCGGGGAGGACCTCACGCTGAACCAACTCATCCCCATGGGCGTCGACGGGCTCGTCATCCTTGGGGGACACAGCCGCTCCAGCCATTGGGCTGAGGTCGCGGAGACCCGCGTACCAGTGGTCTTCATCGGCCAACGCGTGGGGCTTCCGGACACAGTCTCCAGCGTGGGCGTGGACCAGGCCCACGGAGCTCTGCTGGCCACACGCCATCTTCTGGAAGCCGGCCGCGAGCGGCTCCTGCACATCTGCGGCCCGAGTGACTGGTTGGATGCTGCGGAAAGACGCGACGGCTTCGTCGCCGCCTGCAGGGAAGCGGGCGTGGCGTACGAGAAAATCTCCAGCCCCACGTGGGATGCGCATTCCGCCTACGACCTCGCTGCGAGGATGCCGCGCGGGATCGACGGCGTCTTCGCGAGCAACGATCATCTGGCACTTGGCGTGATGCGTCGCCTGCACGAGAGCGGGCTGAGTGTTCCGGATGAGGTCTCTGTCATCGGTTTCGACGATGCGGAGGGCTCCGACTGCTCCTGGCCGCCGCTGTCCACCGTCCGGCAGCCGTTCCCCGAAGTGGGGCTGACAGCCGTGTCCCAGCTCACCCGGCTCATGGACGCGGAACCGCCTGAACACACCCTCATCCGTCCCGAACTTGTTGTTCGGGGAAGCTCGAAAGGACACTCATGATCAACGGAGCCATGACCCACCCACCGCTGCTACGAGCCCTTGCAGGGGCAGGGCACGGGGCGAAGATCCTCATCGCTGATGCCAACTATCCGCACGAGACGTTCGCGAACCCGCGCTCGACGGTGATTTTCCTGAACCTGGCGCCCGGCCTCATCAACGCCACTGACGTATTGGACGTGGTGAAGCAGACTGTGCCCCTTGAGGCGGCCGCTCTGATGGTGCCGGCCCCGGAAGTGGGTGAGGTGGACATTCCCATCCATGACGAGTTCCGGGCGGCACTGCCGGGCGTCGAGATCAACGAGATCAGCCGGTGGGACTACTACACCGCAGCCGGAGCAAACGACGTCGCCGTCGTCATCGCCACGGGTGAGGCACGAATCTATGCGAACCTGCTGCTCACCATCGGGGTGCGCCAGCCGGGGGAGTGAACCTCCGGTTCACTTGCGCTGCGACGTCAGGATGCGCGAGTCGATGGCGTCGATGATGAGCAGGATCAGCAGCGCGACGGCGGCCACGATGATGCGGGTGGACAGCGGTTCGAAGCACATGGTTCCCAGCACCACGATCGAGTAGCAGAGGCCGATGACGACAGCCTCGGTGGTTGCCTTGAGCTGACCGACCAGCATGACCACGCGGCCTCCGAAGCCGAGCGCGATCATCGCGGTGCCGAGGACCACCAGCGGCGTCATCTCCTGGAACGTCGGGACCTGGATCAGCAGCAGCATCAGGAACGCGAGCACGGTGGTGCCCACGATCGTGATGACCGAGGACCAGCCGAAGGTTCGGGGGGCACGGCTGTTGGGTGAGGGTGTGCTGGTCATGGGGTGCTCCGCGGCTGGTTGAAGGTGGTGCTTGACGATGGGATTCCATCGTCGCACATCGGTGCGACGCTTCGGCCGTTCACGGGACGCGCTTTGTCCACTCGTCGGAGGAGAACTTTGTGTCCACCAACTTCTGGGCCTCGGAGAGTTCCAGGTCCGAGTACTCGCGGCGCAGCGTTTCGTAGCGGCTCTCGAAGTGCTCCAGGAAGGACGCGATGATGTCGTCGCGCGCCATCTGCGTCTGCGAGCGCAGGGGATCGACGCGCTTGTTGGCAGATTTGGTGCCCTTGTCGGACATCTTCTCACGCCCGATCCTGAGCACCTCCAGCATCTTGTCGGCGTCGATGTCGTAGGCCATCGTCACGTGGTGCAGGACCACGCCGCCGGCCAGTCGCCGCTGCGCGGCCCCTGCAATCTTGCCCTTGTCGCTGGCGATGTCGTTCAGCGGTACGTAGCGGGCGTTGACGCCGAGTTCGGCGAGCGCTCCCATCACCCATTCGTCGAGGAAGGCGTAGCTGCGCTCGAAGCTGAGCCCCTCCACGAGCGATGTGGGGGCGATCAGGGAGTAGGTGACGCAGTTGCCCTGTTCCATGAACATTGCGCCGCCGCCGGTGATGCGTCGGACGACGTTGATGCCGTGGCGCGCACGACCCTCGTCGTCGATCTCATTGGCATAGGACTGAAAGGATCCGATGACCACCAGTGGGCGGTCCCAGTCCCAGATCCTCAGGCAGGGATTGATGGAGCCTTGGCTGAGTTCCTTGGCCATGACCTCATCGAGAGCGACGTGCATGCGGGGATCCATGGTGACGGGGCCGATGACGTCGAAGGTGTGATCGGACCAGTCGGTGGCGTGACCGAGAGCGCGACGCACTGCGATCCCCACGGCTTCAGGGGTGAAGCCGATGAGGCGGGCACCCTCGGGAAGTCGTGCCTGGATGGCGGCAGCAAGGTCGTCGACCGATGCGTCGTCGGGCATCCCCATGAGGGCACCGTTGATGTCTTCGAGGGCCTCGTCCGGTTCGAGGAAGAAATCACCGGAGAGGGCTGCTCTGCTGATCCGTCCTTCAGAAGCCTCAATGTCGATGGCGACCAATTTGCCGCCGGGAACCTTGTA
>JBQCZU010000009.1:0-4492 GCA_052089385.1 Arachnia sp. | reverse complement strand
CCCTGTGGCGTGCCGCGTGGCTGTTGACGGGCGACTCCCAGCACGCGGAGGATCTCGTCCAGACGGCGCTGTCGAAGTGTTTCACACACTACGACGACTTGGCCGGCGACGAAGCCTTCGAGGCCTACGTCCGCACCGCGATCTATCGCACGTTCGTCTCATGGTGGCGCCGCAAGAGTTGGCGGGGCGAAACACCCAGCGAGACGGTCGAGGAATCCGAGGCCACCGAGTCGTCGGTCTGGCTGCGCATCGACATCATGCGTGCACTCGACGGGCTACCTCGCATGCAGCGCGCCGTCCTGGTGCTCCAGTACCTGGAGGACCGCAGCACCGACGACATTGCCACGCTGCTGGGCATCGCGCCCGGCACGGTCAAAACACATTCCCACCGTGGCCGCGCGGCACTGCGCGGATCCGTCCATCTCGAGGACCAAGGAGCGACATCATGAACGACGAATACTCGGAAGCCTTCAAGTCGATCGTCCCCGATGCGCCTTCGGCTGACGGATGGGCCGATGGTGCGCGCAGGAAGCGGAGGAATCATCGTCGGGTGATGACAGGGGTGGCCGGAGCTGCAGTCCTTGCGTTGGCAGTACCCTTCGCCCTCACTCTTCAGAACCAATCCTTGCTCGTTGCCACTCCGGGGGAGAGCAACACGGCTTCCCCCATCGCGCCTGACCCGGCCCAGGACGCCCCGGGAGCCGCCGCCTGCTGGGAGGCCCCCGGCCAGCCGCGCACGGCAACTGATGAAGGCGCCACTGAGGGAGCCGTTCGCGCCTGGCTGTGTGGCGATGCGGGGAACCCAGAATCGTTTCCCGGGACCGTCGGTCCGTTGGAGCCACTGGTGGAGGGTGTCGATGACATCATCGAACTCGTCCAGATGTGGGAGGCATTCGACTATGAGGTCGACTGCACAGCAGACGGGGGCTCCGAATACCGCATCGTCTTTGATTACGGCGATGGCGGCCGTCGTGTCATGTCGGGGATGCTGGACGGCTGCGACACCATTGAAGACGGTGAGCAGAGCCTGCCCGGCGCTCGGGATCTCTACGACCGCGCACTTGAACTCTGGAGTCAGCAGCGAGAGCGGGTCGATCCGCCCGCTGACGTCGCGGCAGTCTCGCAGTGTCGACCACCGTCGCGCTCCGTTGTGCCGGACCTGCCGCCCGCGATGAGGCCCATGCTCCCGCTCACACCCGCAGATGCCGTCACCGGCTTCATTTGCCACGAAGACACCGAGTACGAGGGCGGTTGGGCCGCCACCCTTGATGCGGGCGTCGTGACGTTGATCGCCGACAGCCTGGTCTCCGATTCGGAGGAGGGTATGGGCACAGATCATCTCCCCACCTGGGTGACCATCGCTGGACCTTGGGGTGAGGCCCTGACACTTCAGCGAACAGATGGCGATACGTTCCAGTGGTTCGACGCCGAGCGGGCTGCCATGCTGTGGACGCCGTCCTCTGGAGTTCGGGCAGCCATCGATGCTGTGGTTGAGCAGGCGCCCCCACCTGGTCCGCCTCCCGCAGAGGCGACGCGATCAACGCCGTCAGAATTCACGGGTTGTTCCGGGGTGGACTCCGGTGAGGTCACCTCCACTGATCTGCCCGGGGGGAAACTGCCGGAGGAGCCGTCGAAGGTCTGGCTGTGCGTGGCAGACCCGGACGAGGTACTGGAGGGGGTTGCCCCGTGGGAGCCGTTGGAGTCTCCGGATCTGATGGCTGATGCGGTCTACGCCTACAACGTCTCCCACACCACAGACTTTGATCCGGCGTGCCTCGATCAACCGGGTCTGACGTACAGCGTCGTCCACGAATATGCCGATGGCACCACCTACGTCGTGGACGCCCAGGTGCGGGGATGCGATGTCATCTCTGCCGACGGACAGGTCAGGGAGGGTGGACGGGCCTACGTCGACAAGCTCCTGGAGCTGTGGGTGGAGCAGCGGAACGCCACACCTCAGTCCCCACCGGTGGCACCCAGCGTGGGGATCTGCGAGAACAACCTCAGGTCCGTGGGTCGGGGGATTGATCGCTACGACGAGGACGGGGCGCTGTGTGCCGCCACCCCATCGGATTCAGGAGTCAAGGGCGTCGAAATCCCCGCTCCCGGTCCATTGCTCGATGACGTCCGCCGGGAAGCGCAAGACTCCCGCGTACCGTCGTCGGGTGAGGACGAGGACCCGCTGCTTGACTGGGAGGGTGAATCCATCGTGTTGGTGGATGACTACGGGGACCGGCTGTCGCTCTTCAGGGAACCCACGGGCGAGTGGTTCTGGGAGGAGGGCGACGCCTCGTGGACGTGGACGCCTTCGACCGCCCTGGCTGAGAGGCTCGAGGCGGCTTTCAACGGCTGACGCCCGTGGTTAAACCCGCCCCAGAGCAGGGGTCCCGCTCGGTGGGGCGGCCGATCGGTCATGATTGCTGTAGCCCCGGTGCAGTGGAACATTACCCCCACCGCGTCTGTAGGGGTGTGGAGGCAATCATGATGGATCGGCGCGTCGAAGTCGCCGCCGGGTTCGACGAGTTCGTGTCGGAGCGCGGCGGCGCCCTCTGGTGGGCTGCGTGGCTCCTGACCGGTGATGCCCACCACGCTGAAGACCTTGTCCAGACGGCACTGACCAAGACCTATGCCCGCTACGCCTCGTGCGAGAACGATCGTCACTTCGAGGCCCAGGTGCGCACCACCATCTACCGGACCTTCGTTTCCTGGTGGCGACGGCGCGCTTGGCGCTCGGAGGTGCCCACAGAAATACAACCGGAGTCCGGAACTGCGAGGCCCGACGGAAACCCAGAGCTCCGCCACGACCTCCTCTGTGCGCTGGCGCTCCTGCCTCGCATGCAACGAGCCGTGCTGGTCCTGCGATATTTCGAGGACAGACCTGCCAAAGAGGTCGCGGAGATCCTGGGCATCCCGGTTGGCACCGTCACCTCGCACGCCAGCCGAGGACTCAAGGCCTTGCGACTCTCACCCCACCTGAACGACTCGGAGGACGACGAATGAACGAGCATGAACTCACCGACGCCTTCGAGGACATCCTTCCTGAGCAGCCGTCAACCAAGGGCTGGGCAGGTGTGGCCCGACGACGCCGGCAGCGGAAGCGGGCTTGGGTCGGAGCGGCGGTCGTTGCTCTGGTCGCGGCCGCTGCCATCCCTGTGGGGCTTGGGTTGGGGAGCTCTTCCACTCAAGTACAGGCCACTCCCGCCGTCAGTGCGACGGAGCGCCTGGCAGACGATCAGTGCATCACCGATGCAGATGGGACAATGGCAACCACCGACCTGCCCAACGGTGACCTGCCGGACGGCCCTGAAGCCGTGTGGATGTGCACGGGAATCGAATCGCGGGCTCCCTCCGAGCCGCTCGTCGGCCCGGAAGCCACGCAACACGTGGTGGATGGCTTCAACGATCTGTCCGAGACTCCGATCAACGACAGTGAAACGGCCGTGTCCCCCATCGATGGATACCTCGTCATCACCTACCCTGACGGGCAGCGCTACGCGGTGCACGCCGACTTCTACAAGTCCATGGAAGTGCGGTGGGGCAGCGAGCAGCAGAACGTGCGCTATGGCACCTATGAGTGGCTCCGGGGGTTGCAGAACCTTTGGGTGCAACAGCGCAACGACACCCCACAAATGCCACCACTGGAGCCGACGGTAGGGGTGTGTGAGAACCAGCTTCCAGGGCTTGGTCGTGAAATTGAGCACTATGACATCGACGGTGCACTGTGTCGTGTGGTGCGTGCAGTGGAAGACGTCGATGGCTATGGGTTGGTCGAGGGGGTTGAGATTCCTGCGCCGGCCGAGGTTTTCGAGGCTGTGCTCGCTGAGGCACAGAACTCCCGCACCACAAATCCACGTAACAGCGGATTTCTCTCTGGTTGGAACGGTGATGCCATCATGCTGGTCGACGATTACGGGGACAGGCTGCCGTTGTGGCGGGTTTCTGACACGACTTGGACTTGGCAGGAGGGTGACAACAGCTACGAGTTCACACCCTCCGCCGAGTTGGATGAACAGCTGCGAAAAGCTTTTGATCTGGAGTGACATAGCTTGATCCGACGTCGGGTTGTCGGTGAATGACGCGTTGAGCCTGAGCATGCGTCACACGGCACCTTGAATCTGGATCACTGCGACCACATGCCGTGGCCATCGCGTCGTGCTGGGCAGGGTATGTGGACCTCGCCGTGATCAGCTGCGATTGCAGGGGATCCTTGAACGGGGGGCAATGCGGCCGTGCCCCCGCTGTCAGAGCCGACGAAAAGTTGACGGCAGCCTCCGGGGTTCTGCAACATTTCCGCTGGACTGTCCTCTGAAATCCCGTCGGAACTGCGGGACCACAATCAGGTTTTGAGGAGCACTGTGGCGTGTGCCCGGGTGTCCTCTGCGGTGAAAAGTCGCTCCTCCTGAACCGCCCAGCGCTCCCAATGGGGACGGAAGGACTCGCCGTCGCGTTCAATGCCCCGGGCCATGCGGATGTCGCGGTCAGCTTCCACCCA
>JBQCZU010000008.1:0-106821 GCA_052089385.1 Arachnia sp. | reverse complement strand
CGTGAACACCGATCAACTTCAGGACCGGTCATTCACCACGAGCCGCGAAGAGCCGCCAATGCAGTGGAACTGGGCCGGCAGGCGGACATTCTTGTGGCATCCGTGTGGGGTGCAGCCTTCGAATCCGGCAATCCGGCGGGTTCTCCCATCAACGCTGCGCATCATGTTCTCGTGGAGCAGGCGGGCAGCCATCTCGGCACACCGCTGCTCCGTGAGTCCGGGGTTGTGGTGGCGATGCACCCCCTGGTGCGCAACTTCTCCAACCGCATCCAGTCGGCAGCCGCCGATTTCTTCAGCCACGTGCTCCCGGAAACTCTGGATCCCGCGGAGATCCATGCCAGATTCGAAAACGATGCTGTCAACGACCCGTGGTATCTCAACCTGTACCGGGAGGGGTTCGCGCATCACCCCTTGCGCGTATTCCACATGTGGTACCGGATGCAGGCTGCTTCAAGCGGGCTCTCCGATGTGATCTGGGTGGGTGGAGATCGACGGAGTGCCGCTGTCATGGGGCACCGGGGCGCATCGACACTTGCCGATGCCTATGAAATGGCTTCCGCCGTCGTGGGGAGTACCCCCAACATCACCCACCTCCACGGTCCTGGACGGCTCCTCGGGATCGTGTCATGACCCGGAACCTGAGTCCGTGGGCCGCGGCGTCCGCGCCGGGGAAACGCCAGCGACTCACCTGGCCTGGCGACATGGCCGGCTTCGCGGGCACACTTTTCGGGCTGCGGAGCCCCACCCCCACCGGCGCCCCGCCCCGCGCTCCGGAGCAGAGGCGAAGGCTTTCAGCCAGTGATCTTCGCCGGTTATCAGACATCTTCAACAATCTGGCGTGGCGAGTGGACTATCGCGTGATGGGCATCGATGCTCTGACGGGACTGCAGGCGCCGGTGATATTCGCGGCCAATGAACAGGGCCCCCTGGACTGGCAGGTGCTCAAGCTGGTCCTGCCACCCAGGCTGCGCACCACCCATCGACGTCTCAGCCGCGCATTGAGCCAGGGCCGCAGCGTTGCGGTGTTCACAGACGACCCGCTGGTCGCCGACCAAGTGGGGGACTTCACCACAGCCGCAGCAGATCTTGCGACGCAGTACGGCATCGCGATTGTGCCCGTTGCCATGGGCGGCACATTCAAGTTGAAGGAGATCCTGCGGCTGGCTCTGCGCTCGAAGCCCCGGGTGTGGGTATGTTTCGGGGCCCCGATCTACACCCATGGCCGCTCGCTGGCAGAGACCACTGCAGAGGTGCAGGCGGCCGTCGGTGAACTGCACTGTTCCGAGCAGTTGTCCTGGTGGGCCGTGCAACGAGAAGCCGCCGCTCCGGCGTGTCGGGTGGATCCGATGCCACGGTGGCGACGTCTGTGGGGGCAGACTGCACCGCGGCAGGAACACAGGCAAAATCTCTGGCGCTGACGTGGAGCGTCGGTGTCCACCACGACTCCTGCCACAGTTATCCGCTACTGTTTGAGCACCCTGATGCAAGAGCCAATCCATGGTCGAGACCATGTCATTTCGCCACAGGCAAGGAGGCCGGACGTGGACAGCTACGTGGAGGACCACCTGCACTGGAAACCCGTGGGCCAGGATGATTTGGAAGAGGTTGAGTGCCTACGGGAACAAATCGGCGCCTTTGATGACGCACTGCTGTCCGGCATTGATCGGCCCGTCGAGCTTGGCGGCGAAGACGGTCTCGACGAGAACTGCGTCGGTGGTTGGGACAAATACGGCAGCCTGCTCGCCTACGGATGGAATGTCGTCGACCCGGATCAGGGGCGGGCTCGCGTAACGCTTGTGGGAGGAGTCCACCCCACCCATCGGTATCTCTCCATCGGAGAGAAGCTCTTGGCCTGGCAACAAGCTCGGGCCCTGGAATGGCGCGACCATCACCGCCCCGGCATGGACCTCTGGCTGGGGTGCTACGTCGAGGCTGGTCAGGTCGGTCTGCAACACAACCTCAACGCCGCTGGATTCACGGTGGAGCGCCATTTCATCGACATGCACCGCCCCCTGTGCGCCCTACCAACACCGAGGGATGTGGAAGCGGTGACGTTCATCGCTTTGGAATGGGAGCACAGCGAGGAATTGCACAGACTTCACCATCTATGTTTCGGCGCCGACATCAACCATGATCATTGGGAGATTTCACTGGGACGAGTACGCAAGGACTGGTCATGGGTAGCCGTCACTGACGATGGTGCCGTTGGCTACGTCCTTTCCGCGGAGGATGGTGAGGAGTCCGACGGTGCCCCTGAAGGCTGGACGGACCGTCTCGGGGTGCACCCGGACCACCGTGGCCAGGGCATTGCCAGTGCGCTTCTGGAGCGAACGATGATGTCCATGCACGAGTCTGGCTGCGCTGTGGCCGGCATAGGCGTGGACACCACCGATCAGCGCGGCGCCGGTGCGCTGCAGCATGCGCTCGGCTACGTCGAAGGAGACAAGGTGCTGCTGATGAGTAGAGTTCTCGCTGCGGGCAATTCTGTAAGCTGACCCGTGGCAACTTTGATCTCTACCTGAGGCGGGACACATGTCGGGCCACTCCAAATGGGCTACCACCAAGCACAAAAAGGCGATTATTGACGCCAAGCGTGGCAAATTGTTCGCCAAGCTTGTCAAAAACGTCGAAGTAGCGGCTCGAATCGGCGGTGGGGACCTCGCGGGTAACCCCACGTTGTACGACGCTGTGCAGAAGGCGAAGAAAAGCTCGGTTCCCAGCGACAACATTGATCGGGCGCTCAAGCGCGGATCGGGCGCCGAATCCGGTGGAGCCGACTACGAGACCATCATCTACGAGGCCTACGGGCCCGCAGGCGTGGCGATGCTGATCGAATGCCTCACGGACAATCGCAACAGATCGGCATCCGATGTGCGGGTCGCCGTGACACGCAATGGCGGAACGATGGCTGACGTGGGCTCTGTGAGCCGTCTGTTCTCGCGCAAGGGAGTTGTGACCGTTGCCATCCAGCAGGGTGACGTCTCCGTCTCCGAGGACTCGATCATGGAGGCGGCGCTTGATGCCGGCCTAGAGGAAGTTGTGATGTCGGGCGAGTCCTGGGAGGCCATCTGTGACCCCAACGATCTGGTGGAGGTGCGCAAGGCGGTGGAAGCTGCGGGGCTGGACTATGACTCCTCTGAGGTTGTCTTCGTGGCCTCCTTCGACCAGGACGTGGATGAGGTCAACGTCGCGGAAAAGGTCTTTAGGATCATCGACGTCCTCGAGGACTCCGACGACGTGCAGAACGTCTTCACCAATCTGAACCTCACCCCCGAGGTGGAGGCAGCGTTGGACAGTGACGAGTGAGGCCGTGCTGAACGGGGGCCGACGATGCGCGTACTGGGGATCGATCCCGGGCTGACCAGGTGTGGCGTGGGCATCGTCGACGGCATGGTTGGGCGTCCTCCAACGCTCGTTGCCGTGGGTGTGGTCCGCACGAACCCATCACTGGACGTGGCGAGGCGTCTCGCGGAGATCGCGGCTGGACTCGACGAGTGGTTCGATGCCTACGCTCCGGACGCCGTCGCCATCGAGAGAGTCTTCGCCCAGCACAACCTGGGCAGCGTGATCGATACGGCGCAGGCATCCGGAGTCGCGGCCCTCCTGGGGGCGCGGCGTGGGCTGCCCGTGACCTACCACACACCCACGGAGGTGAAGGCGGCCGTCACCGGCTCCGGCGCTGCGGACAAAGCGCAGGTGGGGGCAATGGTGGCGCGGATCCTTCGCCTGGAATCCCCACCCCGGCCAGCGGACGCAGCCGACGCGCTCGCGCTGGCGATCTGCCACACGTGGCGTGGTGGACACACGAACAAGTATGCCGCCGCGGTGGCAGAAGCCAGGAGGAAACGTTGATCCAGCAACTGCGCGGCACCGTCATCGAAGCGGGAGCCACAACCTTCACGATCGATGTCGGTGGTGTCGGTTTCAAAGCCTTCACCACACCCGCAACGGCCGCTGGGTTGCGGCTCAGTGAGCCCGCCACTGTCCATACCAGCATGGTGGTGCGGGAGGACTCCATGACGCTCTTCGGATTCGACGATCCGGGGGAGAGGGATGCCTTTGAGCTGGTGCAAACCGCCTCCGGCGTTGGGCCGAAGCTTGCCCTGGCGATCGTATCCGTGCTGAGCCCCTCAGATCTCCGACAGGCCGTGAGTTCTGAGGATCTTGCCCGGCTGTGCAGCGTGCCCGGGATCGGACGCAAAGGCGCGCAGAAAATGGTCATCGAACTCAAGGACAAGGTGCTCCTCCTGGCAGACACTCCAGGGCAGGCACAGCCTGCGCAGACCTCGAACGAAGTCTGGCGCGAGCAGGTGGCCGAGGGTCTGCAGGGGCTTGGCTGGTCCGCTCGCGACGCCGCCGCGGCGTGTGAGAATGTCGCCCATCTCGTGGAAGCCGATCCCTCCGTGGCCATCGGATCCCTGATGCGCTCCGCCCTGAACTCGTTGGCGAAGCGATGATGGAGCATTCAGAGGTGGACCCCGAGGTCGTTCCCGAGGAACGTGATTTTGAATCGGCAATGAGACCCAGGAGCTTGGCCGAGTTTGGCGGTCAACCGCGGGTTCGCGACCAGTTGGGACTCGTACTGGATGCTGCTCGGCATCGCGGACACAGTCCGGACCACGTACTCCTCTCCGGCCCTCCCGGGCTGGGCAAGACCACACTCGCCATGATCGTCGCTGCCGAACTGGGTGTGGCGCTGCGCATCTCATCCGGCCCGGCCATCACCCATGCCGGGGACCTCGCTGCCATTCTGACCGGTCTGAGTGAGGGTGACGTCCTTTTCCTCGACGAGATCCATCGCCTCGCGCGACCTGCTGAGGAACTGCTGTACCTGGCCATGGAGGACTTCCGGGTGGACGTGGTGGTGGGCAAGGGACCCGGTGCCACAGCCATCCCCATTGAACTTCCCCCGTTCACACTGGTGGGGGCCACCACCCGCGCAGGCCTTTTGCCCGGCCCCCTGCGGGACCGTTTCGGGTTTACCGCCCAGCTCGATTTCTATGCGGATGCGGACCTGTCCCACATAGTCCGCACCTCAGCCGTCAAGCTTGGTGTCGAGATCCACGATCGCGCCGCCGACGAGATTGCTTCACGCTCCCGCGGCACGCCCCGCATCGCCAACCGACTGCTCCGGCGGGTGCGCGACTTCGCACAGGTCAAACACCACCCTGTGGTGACGCTGGAGGTGGCTCGCGCCGCGCTGGAGATGTATGAGGTTGACGAGTTGGGGTTGGACCGGCTGGATCGCTCTGTCCTCGGATCCATTTGTCGGCTCTTTGGTGGAGGACCCGTCGGGCTGTCCACCCTTGCACTGAGTGTGGGGGAGGAGCCGGAGACGGTCTCCGAGGTTGCGGAGGCCTTCCTGATCCGTGAAGGTCTGATGATGCGCACGCCGCGGGGCCGAGTTGCCACACGGGCGGGGTGGTCCCACATGGGGATGGTGCCGCCGGCGGGCCTGATACCGGGTCTCTTCGACGAACCCGAGTGAGCCCGGTGAGGCGCAAGCGGTCACGTCAGCTACAGTGATCGCTGGCCAACCACGCAGATCCAGCGAAGGACAACCATGGAACCCATCCTGCTTCTCGTCTCAATGGGCGCGATCTTTTACTTCCTCTTGATCCGCCCACAGCAGAAGCGCTTGAAAGCGCAGCAGCAAGTCATCAGTGAACTGACCCCGGGCACCCGCGTGCTCCTCACCTCCGGCGTGTTCGCTACGGTGCGTCACCTCGGTGAGCGACAGGCCATCGTCGAACTGGCACCGGGCGTCGAGGTCACCCTCATCAAGGGCAACATTGCACGTCCCACCACGGCGGAGGAAGAGGAATTCGAGTTCAGTGACGACGCTGACTCCGCCATCGTCGTGGACGAGATTGTGGACGACGAAATGGTCAGCGACGAAGTCGTTCTTCCTGAAGACGTGGACGACGTGAACACGGCTGAAGCGGACACGACGTTCGATCCCCGTGGTGACGAAGCCCCTGCCGACGGAGACATTTCAGCAGAAGAACTCCAGCGCAGGTTCGACAACTGAGGCTTTCGTCTCACCCATCCAGAAGAGAAATAGACGACTGTGGCAATTAGCTCCCGCAAATCCCGTCCAGCAGTGGTGTTGGTGCTGCTCCTGGTGGTGATCGGCATCATGTTCGCCATCATGGCCGGTACCCGCACGTGGACACCGAAACTCGGCCTGGACCTCCAGGGCGGGATGACGATCACCCTGAACGCCACCAACTCGACGGTTCCGGCGGATTCCCTGGAATTGGCCAAGGACATCATCCAGCAGCGCGTCGATGGACTGGGTGTGGGTGAAGCCACGGTTGCGACCCAGGGTGATCGCTACATCGTCGTCTCAGCACCGAACGTCCAGCGCGATGACCTCGTGGAACTGGTGGGGGCGACGGCGGAGTTGGCCTTCCGGCCGGTGCTGGATGCAGTGGCCAGCACGACAGCAGCTGAACCCGAGGACAACGGCGACGGTCCGGGACTTCCAACGGCCCCTCCGGTTGTGGAAGAGGGAGAAGAGGGCGTCGAGGGCGTGAAGCTCACCGTCGAAGAAGTGCTGGCCTACCAGGCAACCGAACAGGACCTCGCCGGCTTCGCTGAATTCTCGTGTGGTGACGAGGTCGTTGACAAGTTGGACCAGGCGTTCTTCGCCTGTGATGAGGAGGGCCTCCAGAAGTTTCTCCTCGCGCCCGTGGCCATCACCGGCCAACAGCTTGATTCAGCAACGTCGGGCATCCCACAGGGCCAGTTCTCACCCGTGGTGTCCCTCACCCTCGAATCGGATTCGGCACCAGCTTGGTTGGACCTGACAGGATCGCTCGCCACCCGGCAGTCGCCGCAGGACCAGTTCGCCGTCGTCCTCGACGGTGTGGTGCAGTCCAACGCATCTGTGGAGAATGCCATCCCGGGCGGTCGCGCCCAGATCAGCGGCAATTTCACGGATGAAAGCGCTGCCTCCCTGGCCAATGTGTTGAACTTCGGGTCACTGCCCCTGACCTTCGAGCCCTCGCAGGTGGAGAGCGTCTCCCCAACACTGGGCGGGGAACAGCTTCGCGTGGGTCTGATAGCAGGCATCATCGGCCTGATCATCGTGTTGTTGTACTGCTTCGTGTATTACCGCGGCCTGGGGATCGTCGTGCTGGGCTCCCTGGTTGTGGCTGCCGTGAGCACATATGCGGCCATGGTCCTCCTGGGATCCGCTGTCGGCTTCTCCCTGAACCTTCCCGCCATCGCAGGCGCCATCGTTGCGATCGGTATCACCGCGGACTCGTTCGTCATCTACTTCGAACGCATTCGCGATGAGATCCGTGAAGGGCGCAGCCTCCGCTCCGCCGTCGACACCGGCTGGGTGCGAGCCCGGTCCACCATTGTCGTGGCCGATATCGTCAGCCTTCTTTCCGCCGTGGTGCTGTTCGTCCTGGCAGTCGGAGGTGTCAAGGGGTTCGCGTTCATGCTGGGCCTGACGACCCTGATCGACCTCGCCATGATCTTCTTCTTCACCCACCCCTTGATGAAGCTGTTGGTCCGCACGAAATTCTTTGGTGAGGGTCACAAGCTCTCGGGCCTGGATGCCACCCACATGGGTGTCTCCCGGAACTCCCTGCTGGGACGTCGATCACGTCGATCACGTCGCACCACACCTGCCGCCCAGGAGGCATGATGAACCAAGCCAAACTGGGTCTCGCCCACCGTTTGTACTCCGGTCAGGTCAGCTATGACTTCGTGAAGAACCGGAAGATCTGGTACACGGTCTCAGCGATTCTGCTGAGCATCTCCATACTGGCGCTGGTGATTCGGGGCCTGACACTTGGTATCGAATTTGAGGGTGGAACTGACTTCCAGGCGCCCATCGAGGTGACGGCAAGCACCGTGGAGATGGTCCGTGAAGCCGTGGATGGGTTTGAGATCGACGATCTGAACGCGCAGGTGTTCACGCTCGGCAGTGATGCCGTCCGCGTCCAGACGCGCATTCTGAACCCGGATGAGACCTCCAGTGTGCGGGCATCCATAGCGGAGTTGACCGGCGCGGCACCGGAAGAGGTCACCTACAACGCCATCGGGGCATCCTGGGGTGAGCAGGTCAGCCAGCAGGCCACCATCGCGCTCGTGGTCTTCATTGCGCTGGTGATGATTCTGATCTGGGTCTGGTTCCGGGACTGGAAAATGTCTGTCGCGGCCATCGTCGCGTTGGCCCATGACCTGCTGGTGACGATCGGCATCTATGCACTCATTGGCTTCACTGTCACCCCCGCCACCGTCATCGGGGTCCTGACGATCCTCGGCTACTCCCTCTACGACACCGTGGTGGTCTTCGACAAGATCAAGGAGAACGTCGAGGGGCTGGAGGACACCAACAAGACGTACTCACAGGCCGCCAATCTGGGGATCAACCAGGTGCTGGTGCGATCCATCAACACCACCATCATCGGCGTCCTGCCAGTGGCTGCACTGCTGGCGGCCGGAACCTTCCTCAGCAGCGGACCGCTGCAGGATCTCGGACTCGCGCTGTTCGTCGGCATGCTGGTGGGCGCCTACAGCTCCATCTTCATTGCCACGCCGGTCCTGACCACCCTCAAGGAGAACGAACCGGCACAGGTGGCACATCGCGCCACACTGGAGCGTCGCGCCGAGCGTGCAGCGGTCAAGGCCAACCGGCGCGCGGAATCGGACACGCTGGTCCTGGAGGAGGACAAGGCCGTCGCAGGCGCCACCGCAACCCCTCGGGGTCCACGCACGCAGCCGCGCGGTGCCACGTCACGGGCGGACCGCAGGAAGCGGTCGGAGGGCCGATGAACACAGCCAGGCTGGACATGCTGCGATCCCTGGTGCGGGATGTCCCGGACTTCCCCGAGCCGGGCGTGATCTTCAAGGACATCACGCCGCTACTGGCCTCGGCCCACGGCTTCCAGGCCTCGATCGAGGAACTGGTGGCATCGGCCCCGGCAGATATTGATGTCGTCGTGGGAATGGAGGCACGCGGCTTCATCTTTGCGGCACCCGTGGCTCTGGCGCTGGGGGCCGGATTCGTTCCGGTGCGCAAACCGGGGAAGCTACCGGGCGACGTCATCTCGCAGGGATTTGAACTCGAGTACGGCACGGCTGAGTTGAACGTCCATCGCGACGCCATCGGCACCGGCGCCCGCGTTCTGGTCGTCGACGACGTTCTGGCCACCGGCGGCACCGTCGGAGCCACAGCCAAACTCCTGGAGCAGTTGGGTGCTGATCTCGTGCACGTCAGCGTCCTCATGGAGCTGCGCTTCCTGAAGGGACGAGAACGCCTGCAGTCCCTGGGCATCAACAACTGCAGCGCGGTCCTGAGCGTCTGACCCATGGCCAAACGACATCAGGACAGTCGGAGGGTGGCCGAGCGCGGCGGGATCACTTCGCTCGTCAGCATGCCCCGGCTCCGGGAACACCCGCTGAGGGAACTTGCACGCAGGGCGATCATCGCAGCTCTGCTGTTGGGCATCAGCACACTGGTGGTCTGGGTTGATCGTGCAGCCTACGTCGACAACACGGCGGGCGATGGCGTCAGCCTGATCGACGCCCTGTACTACTCCACCGTCACCATCACCACCACCGGCTACGGTGACATCACGCCCCTGGCTCCACACGCCCGGCTCATCAATGCCCTCGTGATCACGCCCATGAGGATCGGCTTCCTGGTGCTGTTGGTCGGCACCACCATCGAAGTCCTCGCCAACGAGGGCAGCCGCATCATCCGCGACCTGCGGTGGAGGAGAAGAATGCGCAATCACGTCGTCGTCATTGGATATGGAACCAAGGGCAGAAGTGCAGTCAACACGATGCGTCGCCACGGGCAGGCGCCCGAAAAGATCGTTGTCGTGGACCAGAGTGCAATGGCCGTCAACGACGCGAACCTGGATGGCATTGCAGCCTTCCAGGGAGATGCGGGGCGCCGTGACCTCCTGCGGCGGGCCGAAGTCAGCAAGGCCAAGGAAGTCGTCATCTGCCTGGACCGGGACGATGCCGCCATCCTGACGACCCTCATGGTGCGCCAGCTCAACCCCCAGGCCGGCGTCACGGTCTCGGTCCGGGAACACGAGAACGTGCCTTTGGTGAAGCAGTCCGGTGCCACCTCCGTGGTCACGAGCTCAGACACGGTGGGGCGGCTGATGGGACTCTCCGCCATTGGCCCCGAACTGGGTGCCATCATTCAGGACCTCCTGACCAGCGGGACGGGGTTGGAGGTCACGCAGAGGCAGGCAAGGCCAGACGAAGTGGGCGCCAATCCCAGCGGGATCGGCACCGAGCGGGTCATAGGTCTGGTGCGCAACGGCACACTGCGTCGCTTCTACGATTCCACTGCGGCACGCATCGAGTCAGGGGACCAGCTGATAGTGGTGCGCAAGTCCGTCAACACAGTTGAAGGTCTGAGAGACCTGGAGGACTGAGTGTCGCGATGCTGGGTAGACTCTTCTCAGGTTCCGGTGTGAGGATGATCGAGGAGGTGTGTGATGGCGGAGAAACCCGTTGAGACCGCCCCCGTCCCCACGCCCGGCGTCCTGCAGAGGGTCACCACCGGCCCGGAGCAGCCCCGGTTGCGCATGCGCCACAGGCTGGCTCGTCTGGGCGCAGTGCGTCCAAAGGTGGCCGTTCTGGATCCCCTGTTCAAGATTGTGCGCAGCAATCATCCCAAGGCCAGTCTGGACCTGATTGAGCGCGCCTACCGCACCGCAGAGCACTACCACCACGGTCAGAAGCGCAAATCCGGAGATCCCTACATCACCCATCCACTGGCGGTGGCCACCATTCTGGCGGAACTCGGCATGACGGAACCGGTGATCGTTGCGGCCCTCCTCCACGACACCGTCGAGGACACGCCGTACTCCATGGAGCAACTGCGGGAGGACTTCAACGATGAGGTGGCCGCCATGGTGGATGGCGTCACCAAGCTGGACAAGGTGACCTACGGGGAGACGGCCAAGGCGGAAACCATCCGCAAGATGATCATGGCCACCAGCGAGGAGGTCCGGGTTCTCGTCATCAAGCTCGCGGACCGGCTGCACAACATGCGCACGCTGGGCGTGCTGCGCGACGACAAGCGCGTGCGGATCGCCACCGAGACCCTCAACATTTTTGCTCCACTGGCCCACCGGCTCGGCATGAACACCATCAAGTGGGAGCTCGAGGACCTGTCCTTTGCTGCCATCGAACCGAAGGTGTACGGCGAGATCGTGGACATGGTGAGTGCCCAGGCTCCCAGCCGTGAACGTTATCTGCGCGATGTCATCGCCCAGATGCAGACGTTGATGACAGAGAACAAGATCAAGGCAACCATCTACGGTCGGCCCAAGCACTACTACTCGATCTACCAGAAGATGATGGTGCGAGGACGCGACTTCTCCGACATCTTTGACCTGATTGGGTTGCGGATCCTCGTGGACGATGTGAAGGACTGCTATGCCGTTCTCGGCGTCGCACACAGCGCTTGGAAGCCGATTCCCGGTCGGTTCAAGGATTTCATTGCCAATCCCAAATTCAACATGTACCAGTCGTTGCACACAACCGTCCTGGGTGCCAACAACGAACCTGTGGAATTCCAGATCCGCACCCATGAGATGCACCGCCGGGCGGAGTACGGCGTGGCGGCACACTGGAAGTACAAGGAGAACCTGCGCGAAGGAGTGACGCCCGAAGAAGCCGGACTACGCGCGATGCACCAGCTGGGCGTCATGAGCAAGGAAACCGAGGATCCGGGCGAGTTTCTGGACTCGATCCTGTTCGAAATCAATTCCGACGAGATCTACGTCTTCACTCCCAAGGGCGAGGTCATGGCGCTTCCCGTTGGCGCGACACCAGTGGACTTCGCCTTCGCCGTGCACACCGAGGTGGGTTTTTCGTGCATAGGTGCCCGCGTGAACGGGCGGCTCGTGGCGCTGTCGACGCCGCTGCAGCAGGGGGACAAGGTTGAGGTGCTGACCTCCAAGAGCCAGAATGCCGGACCGAGCCGGGACTGGCTGGGCTTCGTCGCATCCACCCGTGCAAAGCAGAAGATCCGTCAGTACTTCACCCGGGAGCGCCGCGACGAAGCGATGGACACGGGCAAGGACATGCTGGCCAAGCAACTGCGACGCACGGGATTGCCGATGCAGCGCCTGCTGACGCTGGAGAACCTGACGGCCGTGGCCAACTCGCTTCGCGCCAAGGACGTCGCGAGTCTGTACATGGCCATCGGTGAGAATCAGATCAGTGCCCAGGCTGTCGTCCAGCACCTCATCGATCTCCATGGCGGTGAGGACGAGACGGTGGACACCGTCACCGAGGACACTGTGGTCCAGCATCGCCAGCGCACAGCCGTGAAGTCTGATGCCACCGTGTTGGTGGATGGGGACCCCACGATGATGGTGAAGCTCGCCAAGTGCTGCTCACCGCTGCCGGGTGATGACATTTTGGGATACATCACCCGGGGAGATGGGGTATCGGTGCACCGCACCGATTGCACCAACGCCCCGTCCCTGAGAGAGCAGTCCGAGCGCCTGGTGAACGTTTCCTGGGCGGGGACCACGAGCGGCAGCTATCTCGTGACAATTCAGGTGGAGGGTCTGGACCGGGCCCGCATGCTTTCGGACGTGGGCTCCGCATTCTCAGAACAGCACGTGGACATCTTGTCGGCCTCCATCAGCACCAACAAGAACCGACATTTCGTGGGCCGGATCACGTTCGAATCTCCTGACCCCACGCACCTGGCTCATGTGTTGAGCCAAGTGCGCAAGGTACCGGGTGTCTACGACGTGTTCCGGGCAAATTACTGAGCGAGCCGGTGCGCGTCAGGCCTGTTGGAAGTCCTTGAGGGTTTCCTTGGCCTGATCGAGCCAGGAAGTGTATGTCTCCAGGGACTTGGCGGCGTCACGGGCCCGGCGGCTGTCCCCGGCAGTCTCAGCATCTGCGACGTCGCGAGTCAGTTTGTCCACCTGGGCCTGGAACAGGGCGACGGTGTCCTCGGCGCGTTTGCGGGCCTCTGGATCCGTACGTCGCCATTCCTCGGCTTCCATCCCGGCAACCTTGTCCCCCAGTGCACGCACCCGGGCATCCAAATCGCGCATGGCACCCCGTGGAACGTGTCCGAGCTCATTGAAGCTGGACAGGAATCCACGATGGATGCTCTTGGCCCTCTCTATGTCGCGTTCGCTGGCGAGATCCGCTTCCGCCTTGTCGACGAGAGCGATCTTGGCTGCGAGGTTTTCGGACTGTTCCCCGTCTGCAGTGTTCTGGGCCGCGGTCCGTGCGTCGAAGAACTTGTCCTGGATCCCGCGAAAGCGTCCCCAGAGGGCGTCGTCGTCGGAGCGTCGTGCGCTGCCAGCTGCCTTCCAGCGCGTCATGAGGTCACGAAATGCGCCTGAGGTGGGGCCCCAGTCAGTGGAGTCGGCCAGCGGTTCGGCCTCCTGAATGATCTGTTCCTTGAGGGATTTCACTTCGTCGCGGCGGCTGTTCACCTCGGAGAAATGTGTTTTGCGTCGTCGTGTGTAGGCCGTGCGTGCGGTGGAGAATCTGTGCCACATCTCATTGTCCGTGGTCCGGTCAATGCGGGGGAGTGCCTTCCACTCGTCCAGCAGCGCACGGAATCGGTCGACGCCACCGCGCCAGTCGTTGCCGGCGCCCAGCTTCTCAGCTTCATCCACCATCGCCTGCTTGGCGGTGATGGTTCGGGCATTCTGTTCAGCCCGTGCCTTCTTGCGCGCTTCAATCTGGGCGGGCAGGAGTTCCTCGATCCTTCCCAGCCGCTCGATCAGCGCAGGAATGTCTCCCACGGCGTTCGCCTGTTCAACCGAGGTGCGGGAGGTGGCGATCGCCTTGCGGGCGTCCTCCGGTGACATCGCGTTGGCGTTCACCCGAGATTCCAGCAGGCCGATTTCGGCTGCCAGATTTTCGTAGCGCCGCGTGTAGAAGGCCATCGCCTCCTCCGGAGTTGCGTCGGGAACCTGCCCAACGTTGCGTTCTCCATCGGTTGTCTGTACCCATACGGTGCCATCTTCGTCGACGCGGCCGAAGTCTGAGGGCGCTTGCTTATCGCTCATGGAAACCAATCTAGCCGGATAGGGTGGCGCAATGCTCATTGAGGTCCAACCTGTCTCGCCCTGGCAAGCCAATTGCTACCTGATTGCAGCCGCAGAACCGGAGGACGGATCACAGGCCCCGTGCATCATCGTGGACCCGGGCATCATGTCATTCGACGTGGTGAGCGAGGTACTGCAGCGACGCCACTGGCGGCCAGTGGCCGTGCTTGCCACACATGGACACCTGGACCATGTGGGTGATGCCCACCGATTGGCGGCCGCCTGGGGCATCCCGGTCCACTGTCCAGCCAAGGATCAACCGATGCTGGGGAAACCATCATTGGGACTGGGGCAAAGTGCCATTCCACTCATCGAAGAGTTTCTCGGCGCCGACGCTCTTCCTGTGCCCACAGACCTTCGACCGCTGGATTCGGCACTGGAAGTGGCAGGCCTGTCGATCAGAGTTTTCGCTGCGCCGGGTCACACGGCCGGCTCCACCCTCCTCGAGGTCAGTGACACAGAGGGCTCCGTGGTACTGACAGGCGACGTTCTGTTTGCCGGCACGATCGGGCGAACCGATCTTCCCAGCGGTAGCATGTCCCAGATGCGCGAGACACTCGCACGGATCGCCACGTCATTCGACGGTGATGTCGCGCTGTTGCCGGGCCATGGTCCGGCAACCACGCTGGCTCAAGAGCGGGCCAGTAACCCGTTCATGCAATCCGCTCCATGAGGATCGAGACACGTCAGAAGATGGCACGCCCCAAGCCGATCTCCGGTTTCCCTGAATTCCTGCCCGCAGGCCGAATGGTCGAGCAGCGGGTCCTCGACATCATCTCCTCCACCGCCGAACTCCATGGCCTGGCCTCCGTGGAGACCCGGGCGGTTGAACCGCTGTCCCAACTGACCCGCAAGGGCGAGATCGACAAGGAGATCTACGTCGTACGTCGTCTCCATGCCGAGGAGGGTTCCGCGGATGAACTGGCGTTGCACTTTGATCTGACGGTGCCCTTCGCGCGCTACGTGCTCGAAAATGCGGGCCACCTGCACTTTCCCTTCCGGCGCTACCAGATCCAGAAATCCTGGCGCGGGGAGCGGCCCCAGGAAGGCCGCTACAGGGAGTTCACCCAGGCCGATCTGGACATCGTCGGATCCGAAACCCTGGCACTGCATCACGATGCTGAACTTCCGCTCGTGGCGCTTGAAGCCTTCGAGCGCATGCACGCCGATCTTGGACTGCCGCCCGTGTTGATGCGGCTGGGCAACCGGAAGCTGGCGCAGGGATTCTATGCAGGGTTGGGCATTGATGATCCCAGCGCGGTGCTGCAGCGGGTGGACAAGCTGGACAAAATTGGCCCCGATGGTGTCGCTGTCCTGTTGCGTGAGCAACTGGGGATGGATGATGCCCAGGTGGCTTCAGCGCTTGCCCTGGCACAGATTCGCTCCACGGATCTCTCCTTCGCCGACAAAGTGGCAGCGTTGGGAGTGGAGAACCCCCTGCTGGACGAGGGAGTCGCGGAGGTCTCCACTGTTCTGGAGGCCGTCTCCGCTGCGTTCCCCGGCCGGATCGCGGCTGACCTGCGCATTGCGCGCGGGTTGGATTACTACACTGGAACCGTCTACGAGACCGAGCTGGTGGGCTTCGAAAGCATTGGCAGCATCTCCGGTGGAGGACGGTATGACTCACTTGCCAGCGATGGCAAGAGCACCTTCCCCGGCGTGGGTCTCACGATCGGTGTGACCCGGATCCTGGCTCCGCTGATGGGCAGGGGACTCCTCACCGCGAATCGCTCCGTGCCGAGCTGTGTGCTCGTCGCCGTCGATGACGAGGGGACTCGCTCCAGCGCCGACGGAATCGCTCGTACGTTGCGTGCCCGTGGCATCGCCTGCGAAGTGGCGCCGAAGGCGGACAAATTCGGCAAGCAGATCCGGCATGCCGATCGCCGCGGCATTCCGTTCGTCTGGTTCGGCAACTCTGTCAAGGACATCCGCAGCGGTACCCAGCAGGACGCCGATCCGGCCACGTGGGAACCACCCGCCGCCGATCTCAGACCAGGTATCACCACCGCTTGGTAGAGAATTGTCTCAACCGCTGTTTCAGCACAGAATTGTCTATACGAAGGGATTTGAATTCATATGCTTCGCACCCACAGGGCCGGGGAACTGCGCGCAGAGCACGCAGGATCCACCGTTGTACTCACCGGCTGGGTGGCCAAGCGCCGCGATCACGGCGGCGTGGCCTTCATTGACCTCAGGGACGCCTCAGGCGTTGCGCAGGTCGTGGTTCGGGATGAGGTGCTCGAATCCTCCGGTGCCCACGATCTCCGCAGTGAGTTCTGCATCCAGGTCACAGGCGTCGTCGAGGCACGCCCTGAGGGCAACGCGAACAAGGAACTGCCCACCGGCGAGATCGAGGTGGCCATCTCCGAGCTCGAGGTTCTCAACACCTCGGCACCCCTGCCGTTCCAGATCGATGACCGAAGCGGTGTGGGCGAGGAAGCACGGTTGAAGTACAGGTACCTCGATCTTCGTCGGCCCGCGCCCGCAGAGGCGCTGCGACTGCGGTCATCGGTGAACCGCGCAGCCCGAAAGGTGTTGGACGAGCGGGACTTCATCGAGATCGAGACGCCCACGCTGACCCGTTCCACACCTGAGGGGGCCCGCGACTTCCTGGTCCCCGCGCGCCTTGCACCGGGCTCGTGGTACGCGCTTCCGCAATCTCCACAATTGTTCAAGCAGCTGCTGATGGTGGCAGGCATGGAGCGCTACTACCAGATCGCCCGCTGTTATCGGGATGAGGACTTCCGCGCCGACAGGCAGCCGGAGTTCACCCAGCTTGACGTCGAGATGAGCTTCGTCGACCAGGACGATGTCATCGAACTGGCAGAAGCAATTCTCACCGAGGTGTGGGCGCTGAAGGGTCACCAGCTCAACGCGCCGTTCCCGCGCCTGACCTTCGCGGACTCGATGGACCGCTACGGCTCCGACAAGCCGGATCTTCGTTTCGACCTTGAGATCACCGAACTCACCGATCTCTTCGCCGACACTGCCTTCCGCGTGTTCAAGGCGCCCTACGTGGGCTCCGTCGTCATGCCCGGTGGCGGATCACAGCCCAGGCGCACCTTTGACGCATGGCAGGAATGGGCCAAACAGCGGGGTGCCAAGGGCCTGGCCTATGTGACGGTGGCAGAGGACGGAACCCTGGGCGGGCCCGTCGCGAAGAACTTGTCACCGGACGAGCTTGCGGCTCTGCCCGGTCGTACCGGCGCCAAGCCCGGCGACTGCATCTTCTTTGCAGCTGGTGCTCGCACGGCATCGCAGAATCTGCTCGGCGCGGCACGCGGTGAGATCGGCAGTCGTTGCAACCTGATTGATGAGTCGGCGTGGAGCTTCCTCTGGGTGGTTGACGCGCCGCTGTTCAAGCCCACCAATGAAGCCCTGAGCGACGGCGACGTCGCGCTCGGGGACTCGGCCTGGACCGCGGTGCACCACGCCTTCACCTCCCCCAAGCCGGAGTGCCTCGACACCTTCGACACGGACCCCGGAAGCGCCCTCGCCTATGCCTACGACATCGTCTGCAACGGCAATGAAATCGGCGGCGGGTCGGTGCGAATCCATCGTCGCGACATTCAGGAACGTGTCTTTCGTGTAATGGGAATCGGGGAGGAGGAGGCTCAGGAGAAGTTTGGCTTCCTGCTGGACGCCTTCGCCTTCGGAGCGCCGCCCCATGGCGGCATTGCTTTCGGTTGGGACCGGATCGTGGCTCTGCTGAGCGGCTCCGAGTCCATCCGCGACGTCATCGCTTTCCCCAAGACCGGGAATGGCTACGACCCGCTGACGCAGGCTCCGGCGCCCATCACGGTGCAGCAGCGCAAGGAGGCCGGCGTCGATTCCAAGCCTGTGGTCAAGGAGACCAAGCAGGCGCAGGCGGATGGGCCGCCCGTCAGCTAGACGTTCGTGGCATCGGGCGCTGCGCGGGTCCCGCGCAGCGCCCCCATGCTTGCTGTCACGACGCACGCCATGGCCGCGATCTCTGTGCGGCGCAGGTCCTCGGACAGTACCCACCACGCCATCAGGGCAGCGGCAGCCGGCTCCAGGCTCATCATGATGCCGAACACACCACGATTCATGGTGCGCAGCGCCCGCAACTCCAGGGCATAGGGGATCACCGAACCCAGCAGTCCGAGAGCCAGCCCCCACGCCCAGACAGTGGGATTGCTCACCCAGTCGTCCACACCAAAAGACAAGGTCGCAAGGACGAGCGGGAAGAGGAGCAGGGCCCCCACCCACGATGAGATGGTCACCGCCGTGGCACCTTCCCAGTGCTGCGAGGCCGGACCGGCAGCCACGATGTAGGCGGCCCAGCAGGCGCCTGCAAAGAGCGCGAAGGCAACGCCGATGGGGTCGAGGTCCCCGGGCGTGAACCCCAACAGGGCCACGCCGAGTGCGGCAAGTACTACCCAGAGGAAGTCCTTAACGCGGCGTGAACCGGCAACAGCCACCCCGAGTGGGCCGAGAAATTCGAAAGTCACGGCCATGCCGATGGGAATTCGGTCAATCGCCATGACGAAGGACGCATTCATCAGCGTCAGGCTGAGGGCATACGCCAGTACCCGTCGCCACTCCAGCCACGAGCGACCTCTGAGAATGGGGCGTGCGAAGACCGCCAGCACCAGGCCACTGGTGAGCAGTCGCAACCAGACGACGATCCATGGCGGTGCCAGTTCGAAGAGCTGCTTGGCGAACGAGGAACCCAGCTGCACCGAAACTATGGCCACGAGCAGCAGCAACTCGGGCCGGATGCTGGGGAGACCGGCGCCTTTCACACTGTTGTTCTATCCCATTCAGCGATGGTGAAGGAGTCAGTCCAGCCGAACCTGGAGGGATCGTGGCCGGATGATGGTCCACAGGAACACCATGGCGAGGATCCCGCAGATCAGCATCGCCACGCCCATGGGGGCGGCGCTCGTGAGCGGCGTCAGACCGATCAGCGGTCCCACGATGGCTGCCGCCATCATGTTGAGGGCGCCCATCAGGGACGCAGCAACGCCGGAGTCCTTGCGGTGATGCTGCAGGCCCAGCACCTGAAGACTCGGTGGGCAGGCACCGAAACTCATGGTGAAGAAGAACATGCACGGCACCAGCGGGATCCACGAGTCCGACACGGCATTCACACCAAGGAGCGATGCGGCGGCCAGCACCATGCCTGCCGTGGCGTAGATCAGGACCCGGTGCGGACCGATGCGGGTCGCGAGTCGGCTGCCAACCTGGACCCCCACGAAGACACCCACGGAGCACACCGCGAAGACGGCGCCGAATCCCCGGGGTGTCAGGCCGAAGACTTCCTGGAGCAGCACCGAGGATGTGGTGACATAGGAGAACAACCCGGCGAACGCAGCGGCACCTGTCAGCCATGCACCGACGTAGATACGGTCACTGAGTACCCTGCGATAGGCGCCGGCCAACACCTTCAAGCCGCCCACCGTTCGTTCAGTCGGCGGACGGGTCTCCACAATGAGCAGCCACACGAGCGCAACAATCGATGCTCCATACAGGGCAAGGGCCCAGAACACGCCCCGCCAGGAGACAAACGTGACCATCCAGGAACCCACCAGCGGCGCCACGATGGGCGCCATGCCGTTGATGAGCGCAAGCCGGGACAACATGATCACGAGACGTCGACCGTCGAAGAGGTCCCGTGCCATTGCCATCGCCACGACAGCACCGCCGGCAGCGCCAAGGCCCTGCAAAGCGCGCATCGCGGTCAGGAACTCGACGTTGGGGGAGATGGCCACCAGGACGGAGGCCAGGACGTGCAGCGAGCTCATGACCAGCAGAGGCAGCTTGCGACCCAGACGATCACTCAGGGGACCGACGATCAGCTGGCCCAGGGCGAATCCAAGGGTTGTTGCGGACAGCGTGATCTGGACCTGCGCGTCGTTGATGAGCAGGTCGTCCTTGAGTGCTGGGAACGAGGGCAGGTACAGATCGATGGTGAAGGGTCCCAGCGCAGTCAAGAGCCCCAGTGTCACGATGATCGCGATGCGACGACGGTGGCTGAAACTGTCGCCGAGTTGGGCGGGCATGTAAAACTCATTTCATCGTGGGGGAGGGAGAACAAGAAAAAACGCCGCTTCCCTGGGCAGGAGCGGCAACAGTGCAACTGGAGCACTCTACGCCACCTTCGCGATCCGGCGGTCGATACGTCCAGAAGATTTGAGCGGCGTGGTTCCATGGTGGGCATGAGTCATTCGTCATCGTCCACGCACGTACCGCTGTCCATCGTTGATCTTGTGTCCGTTTCCACCGGCCAGAGCGTCGGTGATGCCATCGAGTCGTCGATGGAATCCGTGGAGGCTGCGGATGCCCTGGGATATCGACGGGTCTGGTTTGCGGAGCATCACAACACATCAGCCGTGGCCTCCTCCTCAACAGCGGTGCTCGTGGGTCAGGCAGCCGGGAGGACCCGACGCATCATCGTCGGCTCGGGCGGAGTCATGTTGCCCAACCACGCGCCGCTGATGGTTGCCGAGGATTACGGCACTCTGGGTGCGATGTTCCCCGGCAGGGTGGAACTCGGACTGGGACGTGCGCCCGGCACCGACCAGATGACGGCCCGCGCTCTGGCCCGCTCTGATGCCTCACCCAATGCCTTTGTCTCCAACGTCACCGATCTCCACGATTGGTTCAACACAGGCGTCGCCACCTCAGGTCTCCGGGCAGGAGTGGCGGCCGGTAGCCGGATTCCAATGTGGATTCTTGGCTCATCCACCTCTGGCGCACAGATCGCGGCCCACCTGGGCCTGCCGTATGCTTTTGCGTCCCATTTCGCACCGGATGCCCTGATGCCGGCCATCGAGTTGTACCGCAGCCGCTTCAATCCGGACGCCCCGACGGCGCAGATTTCCGAGCCCCACGTGATGGTGGGTGTCAACGTGCTCGCTGCCGATGACGACGCGGATGCGCACCACCAGTTCAGCACCGTGCAGCGGATGTTTCTCTCACTGCGCCGCACCGGGGGCCGGGACGCCCTGTTGCCGCCCGGGGAAGTCGATGGCACCGAGGATGAGATGGCCATGATGGAGCACATGCTGCAGGTCAGCGCTGTGGGCTCCCCAGATCGTGTCGTGGCGCAACTCGAGTCCCTGGTGGAAAGGACGCGCGCAGACGAATTGGTCACCGTCACCTATGCCCACAATCCGATGGTTCGCCTGCGATCCCAGCAGTTGACGGCCGAGGCCTGGGGTCTGTCTGCCTGAATCCGATTTCTGTTCGCCAACCTTCTCCAGAAGCGTCCCACGGCCCGTTTGGGAGCAGGTTGACGAACGGAAGTCGGCTACATCGTCATCCAGGACGACGCAGTGCTTGAGCGAGGGTCGGGATCAGGGTGTCCAGCGTGCGGTATGTGAAGTGCAGTACCTGCCAGCCCTCCAGCGTCAGGGAGTTCCAGCGCTCCCGGTCAGCGTGGAACGCAACCCGGGTGCCGTGGTACTCCCAACCGTCGAGCTCCACAGCAATCCTCTTCTGGAGGAACGCGATATCCACGAAGAGTTTCCCGGCCGGGGTCCTCACCAGATGATTCGTGCTCCATCCTTGGATCCGCGCTGAGCGCAGACGCACATGGGCTTCGAGTTCCAGAGGTGACCACGGTTCCTCACGAGCTGCCCGGAGCAGCTGCCGACGGACCACGTTCCCATCCGCCCACAGGACGTGTTTGAGAGCGTTGTTGAGATGGGCCATCGTCGTGGCTCCGCGTCTCAACGCCTCACAGACGGCGTTGGCGTTCCCGGATGAGAGCATCTCCAGCACGGCCAGGGCCGGGTCGGCGAGGCGGATCATGTTGAACGCAGCCACATGATCCACAGGGACCTTTTTCGCCGAGACCGCCAGCCACGGCCGAGGGCTGCGTGCGTGGGTTCGTGAAACCAGAATGTTGCCCTCTGGGTGGGTCGGCCACCATGAGAGTCGTGCGGCAGCGGAGCCCAGGAAAACGGCTCGTGGGTCCCAGAGTGTGACTGCCTGGGCTCTCAACTCAAAGCTGTCGTCGATCCCAGCCCAACAGTAGACACCCGGCAGCAGGGTTCGCAGGCGACCCGTCCGGCGCAGATGGTTGAGGGACCCAAGCTCGAAGAGGTGGTCCCTGCGGGCAAACACGGCTGGAAAGTGTGCATCCATGTCGAGGACTTTGGTCACGGGGCGAAGTGAATCGGCAGTCGTGCACAACCTTTCGCATTTCTGGTCGTCAACCTTGGCCCAGGAGGCCAATTCTGAAGGAATGGGCAAGGTTGGCGATCAAAAGTCGGGAGGTGGCCTCATGGCTAGAGTGGGTTGGCGTGAGCTATGACCTGTTCGGCAACCCGGATCCCGTGCCCGCCCTGGGTGTCAGGCCCGTCGGGTCTCTCGGCGATGCCCGATTGGAAGGCGCACCCCTGCCTGTGCGGATGAGGCCCAGAACCCTGGACGAGATCGTCGGCCAACAGCACCTGTTGGCGGCTGGGGCCCCGCTTCGACGGCTCGTCTCCGGCCAACCCATGAGCGTCTTTCTGTGGGGGCCACCGGGTGTGGGCAAAACAACGCTGGCCTCCATCGTCTCCCGGGCCTCCGGTGCGAGGTTCGTGGAGATCTCAGCGGTGACCGCCGGAGTCAAGGAATTGCGGGCTGAGCTGGACAAGGCTCGACGTGAACTGGAGCGCGGCACCTCCACTGTGCTGTTCATCGACGAGGTCCACCGGTTCAGCAAAACCCAGCAGGACGTCCTCCTTCCCGCGGTGGAGAACCGGATCGTGACGCTCATCGCCGCCACCACCGAGAACCCGTCGTTCTCCGTGATCTCACCGCTGCTGTCACGATCACTGCTCCTGCGGCTCAAACCCCTGACAGCAGAGGATATTGGGAGCCTCATTGATCGCGCCGTCACGGATGAGCGTGGGTTGGGCGCCGTCGTCGCCCTGACCGACGACGCCCGCAGTGATCTGATCCGTATGGCGCAGGGGGATGCGCGACGCGCTCTGACCTTCCTCGAGGAAGCGGGTGCCGGAGCCGTCGCGCTGGAATCTCCGGAGATCACCCCCGAGATCCTCGCGCAGGCGGTGGATCGTGCAGCCGTGCGCTACGACAAGGCAGGAGACCAGCACTATGACGTCATCAGTGCCTTCATCAAATCCATCCGTGGCTCTGACGTCGACGCCGCACTCCACTACCTGGCCCGGATGCTCGAAGCGGGAGAGGATCCACGCTTCATTGCGCGCCGGCTCATGATTTCGGCGTCCGAGGACATCGGCATGGCGTCGTCGTCGGTTCTGCACACCTGCGTCGCCGCGGCACAGGCGGTACAACTGTTGGGCATGCCCGAGGCACGCCTCACGCTGGCGCATGCGACGGTGGCTGCTGCCGCAGCACCAAAGAGCAACGCCGCCTATCTCGCGATCGCCGCCGCCACCTCCGACGTGCGAGCAGGCAAGGGCAGTGAGGTCCCCGGGCATCTGCGGGATGCACACTATGCCGGCGCGGAATCCCTGGGGCACGGCAAGGGGTATCGCTATCCACACGACTTCCCGCACGGGCTCGTGTCACAGGACTATCTCCCCGAGGACCTCCGAGGAGCCCGCTACTACGAACCCACGGACCACGGGCAGGAGGCCGCTGTGCAGGCGCGACTCGCGTGGGCGGCTGAACAGGTGAGGGGAAAGCCGCCCGTCGGCTAGAGTTGCGCCGAATCATTTTCCTGAGCTGGAGGCTTCTTGATGGACGTGACACTTGGACAGGTGGCCGGCTTGGTCGCCGCGATTGCGCTGTGCGCGCTGGTGGCCTTTTGCGCCGTGCCCCTGCTGAAGCTGGGCAGGGTGCTGGAGGAGACACGTCTCGCGGTGCGGGACATCGGCCACAACTCTGTCCCCATTCTCGTGGAGCTCAAGGGCACAGTGGAGGCGACCAATGACGAGATCGCCAAAATCAGCCTGGTGACCGAGGATGTCTCCAAGGTCTCCGGACATGCGACCGTCCTCAGCGAGAACGCAGCGCAGATGTCGCAGCTGTTCGCTGCAACGCTCGGCGGACCGATGGTCAAGACGGCTGCGTTCACCTATGGCGTGCGGACCGCGCTGAAGGGACGCAAGAAGAAGTGAAGAACATCTTGTGGATGCTGATGGGTGTGGCGTTGACCATGTTTCTCGTCACGCGCGGCCGCGCCCTGGTTCATCGTCTGACTCCGCAGGGCATCGCCGAGAAAGTCGGTACCCGCGGCAATGAGGCGGCTGCTGGTCTGGGGGACTTCTACGGCACCTTCAAAGCGGCCAGCCGAGCGCGCGAAGCAGAATTGCGCAGCGAACTCGACATGCCCACTTCCTGACACACTTTTTTTAACGACCCCGAGGGACAACCCATCGACATGAAGACCTCAGAAATCCGGGGACGGTTCATCGACTTCTTCGCAGCCCGCGACCACGCCGTGGTGCCAAGCAGCTCGTTGCTCTACAACGATCCAACACTGCTGTTCGTCAACGCCGGCATGGTGCCGTTCAAGCCCTATTTCCTCGGTGATGAGCCCGCTCCGTTCAAACGCGCGGTCTCCGTCCAGAAATGCGTGCGGACCCTCGACATCGACGAGGTGGGGATCACAACCCGTCACGGCACGTTCTTCCAGATGAACGGCAACTTCGCCTTTGGTGACTACTTCAAGGAGGAGGCAATCGACTTTGCCTTCGAACTGGTCACCGGCAGCGTCGCTGACGGCAACTGGGGCTTTGACGCGGACAAGGTGTGGGTCACCGCTCTTCACGGGGACACCGAAACGATCGACCTGTGGCAGCGCGTGGGCATTCCGCGCGAGCACATCCAGGAACGAGGCCTGAAGGACAACTACTGGAACATGGGCGTCCCCGGCCCCGGTGGACCATGCTCCGAGATCTACATCGACAGGGGTCCCGCGTTCGGCCCCGACGGCGGCCCGGAGGCAGATGAGGACCGGTTCCTGGAGATCTGGAACCTGGTGTTCCAGACCGATGAGCTCTCAGCCGTGCGCGCCAAGGACGACTTCGACATCGCCCGCCCACTGGCCACCCGCAACATCGATACCGGCTGCGGCCTGGAGCGCACGGCCCTTCTGCTCCAGGGCGTCAACAACATGTACGAGATCGACGAGGTGTTCCCCGTCATCGAACGGGCTGCAGAACTCTCCGGCCGCCGCTACGGCGCTGATCCCGCTGACGACGTTCGCTTCCGCGTTGTCGCCGACCATGTCCGCAGCTCCCTGATGCTCATGACCGACGGCGTGACCCCGGGAAATGAAGCCAGGGGATACGTCCTGCGACGACTGCTCCGTCGCAGCATCCGTGCCATGCGGCTGCTGGGTGTGGGGGAGAAGGTGCTGGGCGAACTGCTGCCTGTCAGCCGCGACGCCATGCGCCTGTCCTACCCGGAGATCGACCAGGCGTGGGCACGCATCGCGGAGGCAGCCAGCACCGAGGAGGACTCGTTTCGTCGGACGCTCGCCTCGGGCACCGTCATCCTCGACACAGCTGCCGCCCGGGCGAAGGACGCAGGCGAGACGTCATTGTCGGCGGCAGAGGCGTTCCAGTTGCACGACACCTACGGCTTCCCCATCGATTTGACCATGGAGATGGCTGCCGAGCAGGGTCTCAGCGTTGACCGTGGGAAGTTCAATGCTCTGATGACGGAGCAGAAGGAACGCGCGCGGGCCGATGCAAAGTCAAAAAAGGGTGGAGGCGCGAGCACTGAGGCATACCGGCAGGTCCGGGAAGCCGGCGAGGTGCCCTTCCTCGGCTACACCGATCTGGACATCGAAACCCACGTCACCGGCATCATCGCCGAGGGTTCGGTCACCGATCGTGCGGGCGATGGCGACGTCGTCGAGGTGGTGCTGGCTGAGACCCCGTTCTATGCAGAGGCCGGGGGGCAGGATGCCGACCGGGGCACGATCACGGGCGACGGCTACTCCCTCGAAATCCTGGACGTCCAGCGTCCCATCCCCGGTCTGGCCGTGCATCGCGTGCGGGTGCTGGGCGAATTGGGAATGGGCTCACACGCCCGGGCTGTCGTCGATGAGCAGACGCGTCGCGGTTCCTGCCAGGCGCACACGGCAACCCACATTGTCCACGCTGCCCTGCGTGAGCTCGTGGGCCAGGGTGCCACCCAGGCCGGGTCCTACAACAAACCCGGTTACATGCGCTTCGACTACTCGGCGCCCCACGGCATGTCCGCGGCGCTGCGCCAGGAAGTGGAGGAGAGAGCCAACGGTGCCATCCGTGATTCCTTCGAAGTCACCTCCGCCACCATGAAGCTCGAGGACGCCCTCGAGATGGGCGCCATGGCCATGTTCGGTGAGAAGTACCCGCCGCTGGTGCGGATGGTGGAGCTTGCCGGGGCCTGGTCACGTGAGCTGTGCGGCGGGACGCACGTCCCCAACACAAGCCAGATCGGCATCCTCAACCTCCTGGGTGAGCAGTCCATCGGCTCGGGGGTGCGCCGGGTTGAGGCCCTCGTCGCCGACGACGCCTTCCAACGCTTCGCTGCCGAGCGTGCGCTGGTGAACACCCTGACCGAAACGCTGCGGGTCCAACCGGAACAAGTCGTGCCCCGGGTGGAGAAGTTGATCGCCCAGCTGAAGGACGCGGAGAAGCAGCTTGCCACTCTGCGCGCAGCAGAGCTGCGTGCGGACGCCGGCCGGCTCACCAGCCAGGCCCGCACCATTGCCGGCGTGACCTACCTCGGAGTGGAACTCAGTGGTGTCTCCGGCGGCGACTTGCGCACGCTGGCCACCGACTTGCGTGACAAGCTCGGCAGTGGGCCGGCAGTCGTCGCACTGATGGGCGGCTCTCAGGGCAAAGCAGCGGCCATCGTCGCCACCAACGATGCAGCCCGGGCACTCGGCATCAAGGCAGGCGCACTCATCGCCAGGGCCACCGCGGCGCTGGGAGGCAAGGGCGGGGGTCGCGACGACATGGCCCAGGGTGGCGGAACACTGCCGGAGGCCGCACCGCAGGCACTCGCAGTGATCGAATCGGCACTGGTCGAGCGTGGGTGATCTCCCCGGGGGAGGTCGTCTCGCCATCGATTGGGGCAAGGCCCGGATCGGTGTCGCCGCCTCCAACCGTGGAACCACCTTGGCCTATCCTGTGGAGACCGTGACTGCGGGCAAGCAGGAGATGCAGCGAATCGTCGCCCTGGCAGCCGAGTACGAACCCGGAGCCATCTACGTCGGGCTGCCGCTGACCCTGCGTGGCGAACGCAAGCAGGCAGCGGAATTCACAACAGCCAAGGCTGAAGAACTGGCCGAGCTGGTGGCGCCACTGCCCGTGCGGCTCATTGACGAACGGATGAGTACGGCTTCGGCATCTCGTAGTCTTACTGGAGCAGGACACCGGATCAAGCAACAACGCCGCATCATCGACCAGGCAGCAGCAGTGGAAATCCTGCAACGGGCCATCGAGTGGGAGACGCGCGCAAGCTCGCTCGCCGGTGAACCCGTCGGAGAAGGAGAATCATCGTGAGCCCAGCGTTCGTCGACAACGACGGCAATTTCAATTGGCGCAAGGTGGGCTATCACGCCCGTAGCGCTTTCGCAGTGTTGCTCTCCCTGGCGGTCCTGGTTGGAGGAGGATACTTCGTGGTGTCACAGGCGAGGGATGCCTGGACGGCGTTTCGCACCGTCGACGACTATCTGGGCAACGGTGTTGACGACGTGACGGTGACGGTGCCCCCCGGAGCCACGGTGACACAGATCGGGGACCTCCTCGTCGAGGCAGGGGTCATCAAATCGACAGGAACCTTCCGCAATGTCGCGGCTGACAACCCTGACTCGCAGACCCTCCAGCCGGGCCGCTACGAACTGCTCACAGAGCTCCCTGCGGAGAAAGCTCTTGAACTCATGCTGGACCCGAGCAACCCCACAACGCTGCGCGTCACGATCCCTGAGGGATTGACCGCCAGCCGACAGCGGGCGACCATCGCGGCAGGGTTGGAAGAAAACGGTGTGGAGATCACAGTGGAAGAGCTCGAGGCCGCGGCTGTGGCCGATGGGCTCGGTCTGCCCGAATGGTCGCGCGGGCTGCTCGAGGGATTCATGTTTCCAGACACCTACGATGTGGCGGAGCCGGTGACACCCGCGGCGATCTTCACCTCCCAGGTGACCCAATTCAATGCCGTCGCCGCCGAAATCAATCTGGCGGAGACTGCTGCCGCCCAGGGCATGGATCCCTTCGACGTAGTCACGATCGCCTCAATCGTGGAACGCGAAGTCAATCAGGAGGAGTACCGCCCCCAGGTCGCCGCGGTGATCAGGAATCGTCTGGCCGTCGGTATGCCCCTTCAGATGGACTCCACGGTGCACTTCGCCCTGCAGGACTTCACCAAGGTCTCCACCACCGCAGAGGACAGGGCGGTGGATTCCCCCTACAACACCTACAGGTACACCGGCCTACCGCCGGGCGCCATCAGCAATCCGGGGAAGACAGCTCTTGCGGCGGCTGCAGCCCCGGCAGACATCGACTCCCTGTACTTCGTGACCGTGGACCTGGATTCTGGTGAAACCCTGTTCGGAACCACGTTGGAGGAACACAACGCCAACGTGGCCATCTACCGCCAGTGGTGCAGCGCCAATGAGGGCCGCTGTTGATGTCGATGGCGCCGAAGAAGTGCGCCGTGATCGGCGATCCGGCCGCGCACTCGCTGTCTCCTGCCATCCATCGCGACGGCTACAGCCGGCTTGGCCTGGACTGGCACTATGACGCCATCACGCTCGCGCCCGGTGATCTGGGAGCTTTCGTTGGTGCCTGCCTCGAGGATGATTCCTGGGCGGGTCTGAGCGTCACAGCCCCCCACAAGGAGGCGATCATGGCTTTCGGTGAACCCGATCATGTGAGCCGTCTGGTGGGTGCCGGAAACACCCTCGTCACCCACCACGGGGACTCCGCGGGTGTCCCGACGGTGCACAACACGGATGTTCCGGGTTTCGTCCGGGCGTGGCGGGCCCATGGTTTGGGTGTGCCGGAGAGCGCCGCCATCGTCGGCAACGGCGCCACAGCACGATCCCTGCTGGTGGCACTGGCAGGCCTCCACGTTCGCCGTGTCGTCATCCTCGCGCGCGACCCCTCGCGTGCCTCCAGCGCGGTGGATCTGGGAATCGCGCTGGGCATCGACACCACGGTCCAGCCACTGTCGCTCAACCTGGGCAATGTGGATGTCCTCGCCAACACCATTCCTGCCGCTGCGACTGCGCCCTTCGCACAGTCCTGGGCGGACGCCGCGCGGTGGATCTTCGATGTGGTCTACAGTCCCTGGCCCACTCCACTGGGGGCTGCCGCAACGGATGAACACACAGTGCTGAGCGGTCTGGATCTTCTGGCGGGACAGGCTGTCGACCAGTTTCATCTCCTCACAGGAGGCGAAATCACCTTTGAACAAGCCCATGCCGCCGCCGTGGCTGAACTGAAGCGGCGGACCGGTACACCGAGGGTGTGAACTTTGGTGGAAGAATGGCCCGCATGCTCAGATACCTGACCGCCGGCGAATCGCACGGCCAAGCACTGATCGCGACCATGGAGGGCATCCCGGCTCACGTTCGAGTGGGAGTGGACGAGATCGCCACCAATCTGGCCCGACGCAAGCTCGGCGTGGGACGTGGCGCGCGCATGAAGTTCGAGGCGGACGAACTGATTCTCCTGGCGGGATTCAGGCATGGCGAGACACTTGGATCTCCGGTGGCCATCCAGATCGGCAACACCGAATGGCCCAAGTGGGACAAGGTGATGGCCCCGGGCGAGGTGGATGAAGAGGTTCTGGCCGCCTTGGCGCGCAACGCCAAGCTGACCCGTCCACGCCCCGGTCACGCGGATCTCGCGGGCATGCAGAAATACGACTTCGACGAGGCCCGGCCGATCCTGGAACGCGCTTCAGCACGTGAGACGGCCGCCCGCGTGGCCCTCGGTACGGTCGCGAGCGCGTTTCTGAAGCAGGCGCTCGGCATCTCAGTGCTGAGTCACGTGGTGGAGCTCGGACCCGTCATTGCCACTCGCAAGGACTTGCCCACCCAAGCCGACCTGCAGGCCATCGACGCGAACCCGGTGCGCTGTTTCGACGACGAGGCATCCGAAAGGATGCTCGCTGAGGTGGAGGCCTGCAAGAAGGAGGGCGACACCATGGGTGGCGTCGTGGAAGTGGTGGTGTGGGGACTACCGCCCGGGCTGGGCTCGCACAGCCAGGGTGATCGTCGTCTCGATGCCAAACTGGCAGGCGCACTCATGGGTATTCAGGCCATCAAGGGTGTGGAGGTGGGTGACGGGTTCGACCTGGCGCGCCGCCGCGGCTCCGACGCCCACGACGAGATCGTGTTGGAAGGTGAACGCATCGCGCGCGCCAGCGGCCATTCGGGCGGCACGGAGGGTGGCATGTCCACGGGCGAAGTTCTGCGGGTGCGCGCCGCCATGAAGCCCATCGCCACGGTTCCCCGCGCCCTGCGCACCGTGGACACGGCCACCGGAGAGGCGACGACGGCACACCATCAGCGCAGCGACGTCTGCGCGGTGCCGGCAGCAGGCGTGGTGGCCGAAGCGATGGTGGCGCTGGTGCTTGCCGAAGCCGTGCTGGAGAAGTTCGGTGGGGATTCTGTGGAGGAGACCCGACGCAACGTTGAGTCCTACCTTGCGCGCATTCGGGAACGTGGACTGCAGGTGAACGCATGAGCATCGTCCTGGTGGGTGCCCCGGGCGCCGGGAAGAGCTCCGTTGGCCGGCTACTGGCTGTGAAGCTGGGAACCACGTTCGTTGACGTCGACAACCGCATCGAGCAGGTGGTGGGCAAAACCATCTCCGAAGTCTTCGCCGACGAGGGAGAGAAGCACTTCCGCGAACTTGAGGAGTCCGCCACCCTGGAACTTCTGGAAGGTGGCGGTGTGGTCTCCCTCGGTGGCGGCGCGGTGATGAATCCCCGTATCCGGGAGGCATTGCAGGGCCATGACGTCATCTGGCTGGAGGTGTCGATCTCGCAGGCCACCCGCCGTGTGGGGATGAACAATGTCCGCCCCATGTTGCTGGGCAACGTACGAGGCCGGCTCATCGAGCTCCTTCGTGAGCGAACGCCCTGGTACGAAGAAGTGGCCACCACCCGTGTCATGACGGACAAGCGACGTCCCTCCGAGGTGGCCGCTGAACTCGCCGAAGCGCGAGCAGGGACGAAATGAGCATCACCGTTTCGTCCGCGCTCGGACCCTATGACGTCCACATCGGACGAGATGTACTTCAGGGACTGCCCGTCGCGTTGCACGGCGCGGATCGGGTGGCCATCGTGGTCTCCGAGCCGCTGCGTCACCTTGCACAGCGGGTGGTGAGCCACGTAGAAGGCCGCAGCGTCACCCTCATCACGGTGCCGGATGCGGAAGCGGGGAAGACCGCCGCCGTACTTGCCGACTGCTGGGATGAGTTGGCCTCTGCCGGATTCACCCGCAACGACGTCGTCGTCGGTGTCGGCGGGGGATCCGCCACTGATCTCGCGGGCTTCGTCGCCGCGACGTGGCTGCGAGGCGTGGATTTCGTGTCCGTGCCCACCTCCGTCCTCGGGATGGTCGATGCAGCCGTGGGAGGCAAAACCGGCATCAATCTCGGCGCCGGCAAGAACCTGGTGGGGGCATTCCACGAACCGCGCGCCGTGTTCGCGGATCTGTCGCTGCTGGATGATCTCCCCGCGGCGGAGGTGGCCTCCGGTATGGCCGAGGTCATCAAGTGCGGATTCATCGCCGATGCCGAGATCCTGGCACTGGCAGTGGAGGACCTCGCCGATGCCACCGACACCCGCTCGGACCGTTTTGAAGAACTCGTGACGCGCGCCATTGCCGTCAAGGCCGATGTGGTGGCCACAGATCTTCGGGAGCGTACCTCCAGCGGGAACCACGTGGGCAGGGAAGCTCTCAACTACGGTCACACGCTGGGGCATGCGATTGAGGCCCGTGAAAAGTACCGAATGCGTCACGGGCAGGCGATCAGCATTGGCATGGTGTGGATGGCGGAAGTCTCGCGACGCCTGCTCGGACTCAGCGACAACCTCGCCGCACAGCATCGCGAGTTGCTGGGAGATCTTGGACTGCCCACGAAGTACCGAGACGCTGCGTGGCCCGAGCTGCGGAGCCTGATGAGTGTGGACAAGAAATCCCGCGGCACGACCCTGCGCCTCGTGGGCCTGGCGGCCCAAGGAGTCCCGAGCATCATCGAAGGACCTGACGAGGGTGTTCTCGAAACCGCCTACAGGACAGTGGTGGTTGGCTGACCGATCAGCCCACGGTGCACCCTGCCATGACGTAGAAGGAGCCGGAACCCCATGGGGTTCCGGCTCCTTCCGTGCCGTGGCATGGACGGCGGGGAAAGCTCAGTGCTTGTCGTGGCCATCGGTGGCGTCATTGAAAACGCCTGCGGCGCCTTCCTTGACGTCCTCGACGCCCTGCTTCGCAGTGGCCTTGCCCTGATCCATCTTGCCCTCGGCCTCGAGGGATTCGTTGTCCGTTGCCTTACCGAAGCCTTCCTTGGCCTTGCCAAGTGTGTCTTCAGCGGCGTTCGATATCTTGTCGCCCAAACCCATATGCGTCTCCTTCGTCTCGGCGGCCCTCACAGCCGCGTTGAGTCCAATCTAGCTTCTAAAAGGTCCAGAACAAGGGGAAGCGGTAGCAATGATTTCGCCAGCAATGCGCTGATTGGGTAAACTCATCGCGGCCACCCGTGGCCCTTCAACTACACGGGGCGAAAGGGATGATGACCGTGGCGTCAACCAATGATCTGAAGAATGGCATGGTGCTGGACCTGGATGGCCAGCTGTGGCAGGTGCTGTTTTTTCAGCACCACAAGCCGGGCAAGGGCAACACCATCGTTCGGACGAAGCTGAAGCATGTTCTCTCCGGAAAGATCGTCGAGAAGAACTTCAACTCCGACACCAAGGTGGAAACTGCGACGGTTGATCGTCGCGACATGCAGTATCTCTACATGGATGGCGATGCCTACGTCTTCATGGACAACACCACCTACGAGCAGATCAACGTGCCCGCCGAGACGGTGGGGGACGCCAGCGACTACATGCTCGAGAACCAGGGCGCGACCGTTGCCATGCATGACGGCAATCCCCTGTTCATCGAGCTTCCTGCTTCCGTGGAATTGCTGATCACCTACAGCGAGCCCGGCCTGCAGGGTGACCGCTCCACCGGTGGCACGAAGCCCGCCACGCTGGAGACCGACAAGGTCATCCAGGTGCCGCTCTTCATCACCTCTGGTGAAAAGGTCAAGGTGGACACCCGCGACGGTTCCTACCTCGGCCGCGCGTCGTCCTCCTGATGGCAGTACCTGATCACGCGGAGTTCGAACTCGTGGGGCCCGTTCCGGAAGCACCCGGAGCAGGGCACTACCCGAGCCGCACCAAGGCGCGCAAAGCGGCACTGGACATCCTGTTCGAAGCGGATGCCCGTGGTGTGAGTGCGATCGCGGTGTGGGATGAGCGGCTGCGCGCGGCCGAAACCCCGCTGCGTGAACTGACCACCGAGATTGTGCGAGGTTGGGCGGAACACGCGGATGAACTCGACGATCTTGTGGCTGACTGCCTCATGCGCGGATGGACATTCGAAAGAATGCCGACCGTTGATCGCAACCTGTGCCGGATTGCCGCTTTCGAGGTCATGCACACTGACACACCCGCTGAAGTGGCGGCCTCGGATGCTGTCCGGCTCGCGGGAGATCTTTCCACCGACGGTTCCGCAGCCTTCGTCAATGCCATCGTTGCCGAAATCATCCGTCGCCACCGCTCCGTGTGACCACGGTTGGGTCAACGGTCGTGGCTCGGGTGACGGCGCTGATAATGTGACCGCAACATCTCACCTGTGAACAGAACTCCTGCCCCTGAGGGGGCAGGAAAGGACGAGGCCCATGCCCCAGACCAGCCCGGCACTACTCGCTCTTGAGGATGGACGACTCTTTCGGGGTCGGTCCTTCGGCGCCGAAGGGGAGTCCTTCGGCGAACTGGTGTTCTCCACCGGCATGTCCGGATATCAGGAACTCCTCACCGACCCCAGTTACCACCGCCAAGTGGTCCTCACCACAGCCCCACACGTGGGAAATACCGGATGGAATGACGAGGACGACGAGTCCTCCCAGATCTGGGCGGCGGGACTGGTTGTACGAGATCCGTCGCCGCGTCCTTCCAACTGGCGCTCCACGCGCAGTCTCGACGCGGAACTCGCACGCCAGGGCATCGTAGGCATTTCCGACATCGACACCCGGGCTCTCACCCGTCACATTCGTGAGGCTGGGGCCATGCGCGTGGGTATCTCCACCGTCGAGACCAACCCCGAGGCGTTGCTGCAACGTGTCCTGCAACAACCTCTGATGGCCGGCTCGGATCTGGTCTCCGAGGTGACGACGGCGCACACCGTGATCACTCCGGCCCACGCTGAAAAACGCTTCACCGTCGCAGCTCTGGATCTTGGCATCAAGTCCATGACACCGACGCGGCTTGCCGAGCGGGGAATTGAGACCCATCTGCTGCCGGCCACTTCCAGCTTCGCTGACGTGCTGGCCGTCCAACCCGACGGAGTGTTCTACTCCAACGGTCCGGGTGATCCATCGGCCTCTGCAGGGCCCATCGCACTCTTGCAGGAGGTGCTCGAGGCAGGGATCCCGTACTTCGGTATCTGTTTCGGCAACCAACTGTTCGGACGCGCCCTCGGATTCGAGACCTACAAGCTCAAGTTCGGCCACCGTGGACTGAACCAGCCGGTCAAGGACCTCACCACGGGCAAGGTGGAGATCACCGCGCAGAACCACGGCTTCGCGGTGGACGCACCCCTGGGTCAAGACATTGCGACCCCGTACGGCACGGCCAGGGTGAGTCACATCTGTCTCAATGACAACGTCGTGGAGGGGCTCGAGTTGCGCAGGGACGGCAAGTTGGTGGCGTTCTCGGTGCAGTACCACCCCGAGGCGGCAGCCGGGCCGCACGACTCCACCCACCTGTTTGATCGCTTCATTTCCATGCTGGCAACATCGAAGAAGGACGCCTGATGCCCCGCCGCACAGACATCGAGTCAATTCTCGTCATCGGATCCGGCCCCATCGTCATTGGCCAGGCCTGCGAATTCGACTATTCCGGGACCCAGGCCTGTCGAGTGTTGCGCGAAGAGGGATTCCGGGTCATCCTCGTGAACTCCAATCCAGCCACCATCATGACGGACCCCGATTTCGCTGATGCCACCTACGTGGAGCCCATCACCCCATCCTTCGTCGAGGCGGTCATCGCCAAGGAGCGGCCCGACGCTGTGCTGGCCACCCTGGGTGGTCAGACGGCACTCAACACCGCCATCGCCCTGCACGACGCGGGTGTGTTGGAGAAGTACGGCTGCGAACTGATCGGGGCCTCCGTCGAAGCCATCCAGCGTGGAGAGGACCGTCAGCAGTTCAAGGAGATCGTTGCCGGTCTGCTCGACGTCCCCGGCGGACCACCGGAATCTGCTGAGTCACACATCTGTCACTCGATGGAGGAGGTGCTGGAGGCCGCTGAAACCCTGGGTTACCCCGTGGTGGTCCGGCCAAGCTTCACCATGGGTGGCGTCGGTTCCGGTTTCGCCCACAACCCTGACGAACTGCGCCAGATCGCCGGCGCCGGGCTCTCGGCCAGCCCAGTGACCGAGGTCCTCATTGAGGAGTCAATCCTTGGGTGGAAGGAATTCGAACTGGAATTGATGCGCGACACCGCCGACAACGTCGTGATCATCTGCTCCATTGAGAACTTTGATCCCATGGGTGTGCACACCGGCGACTCGATCACCGTTGCGCCCGCCATGACGTTGACGGACCGCGAATACCAACGGATGCGTGACGTGTCCATCGCCATCATCCGCGCCGTGGGCGTGGACACCGGTGGCTGCAACATCCAATTCGCCATCAATCCCGCAGATGGCCGGATGATCGTCATTGAGATGAATCCGCGCGTTTCGCGCTCGTCAGCGCTCGCTTCCAAGGCCACAGGCTTTCCCATCGCCAAGATCGCTGCCAAGGTGGCTGTCGGCTACACCCTCGATGAGATCCCCAACGACATCACGAACAAGGGCTCTGTCACGGTCTCCGAGGATGCTTTTCTCTCGGCGGCATTCGAACCAGCAATCGACTACGTGATTGTCAAGGTGCCGCGTTTCGCCTTTGAGAAGTTCCCGGCAGCCGATCCACGCCTGACCACCCACATGAAATCGGTGGGCGAGGTGATGGCCATTGGCCGCAACTTCACGGAAGCTCTGGGCAAGGCGCTCCGATCCCTGGAGGACACCAAGGCGCCTTTTGCCTTCGCTGCAGAGCCCTCGCACAGCATGGAGGAGTTGCTGGAACTCGCCAGTCAGCCGCACGACGGCCGGATCCGTTTGGTGATGGATGCCCTCATGCAGGGCGCCTCCGTCGAAGAAGTGTTCGACGCCACGATGATCGATCCCTGGTTCCTTCACCAACTGGAGTTGCTGCGCGACCTCGCGAACGAACTGCGTGATGCCCGCGAGCTGACTGCCGAGCTGTTGTTCCGGGCGAAGCGGCACGGTTTCTCCGACGAGCAGGTGGCCAAACTTCGCAATCTCACCACCGACGTGGTGCGTGGGGTGCGGTGGGCCCTGGGGATCCGCCCGATCTTCAAATCGGTGGACACCTGCGCGGCTGAGTTCGAGGCCTACACCCCCTACATGTACTCCTCCTACGATGAGGAATCCGAGGTACCCACGCGCACCAAGCCTGCCGTGATCATCCTGGGCTCCGGGCCGAACCGGATCGGTCAGGGGATCGAGTTCGACTACTCGTGTGTGCACGCCACGATGGCGGTGCGCGATGCAGGCTACGAAGCGATCATGGTCAACTGCAACCCGGAAACCGTCTCCACGGACTACGACACCTCGGACAGGCTCTACTTCGAGCCCCTCACCGCTGAGGACGTCCTGGAGATCTATCACGCCGAGGTGGCGGCCGGCCCAGTCCTGGGCGTCATCTGCCAACTCGGTGGCCAGACGCCATTGAAACTTGCCCAGGTGCTCAAGGATGCCGGCGTGCCCATCATCGGCACCAGCCCGGAAGCCATTCACCTGGCCGAGGAGCGTGGCGCCTTCGGGAGGGTCCTGGCCCGCGCAGGGCTCCCCGCACCCAAGCACGGGATGGCCGCCTCGTTCGAGGAGGCCCGCCTCATTGCCACCGAGATCGGCTACCCCGTGCTGGTACGGCCCAGCTATGTGCTCGGTGGCCGCGGCATGGAGATCGTCTACGACGAAGGGTCTCTGGAGCGATACATCTCTGCCTCCACCGAGATCACCGAGGAATCACCGGTGCTCGTGGACCGTTTCCTCGATGATGCAGTCGAAATCGACGTCGACGCCCTCTATGACGGGACGGAGCTCTTCCTCGGCGGGGTCATGGAGCACATCGAGGAAGCCGGGATTCACTCCGGCGACTCTGCCTGTGTACTGCCGCCCATCACCCTTGGCGACTCCGAGGTGGAGCGCATTCGCGTATCCACGGAACTGATTGCCGCGGGCGTGGGCGTCCTGGGTTTGCTCAACATCCAGTTCGCACTGCACAGCGACACCCTCTACGTGCTGGAAGCCAACCCCCGCGCATCCCGCACCGTGCCGTTCGTCAGCAAGGCGACCAACACACCCTTGGCAAAGGCGGCGGCTCGCATCATGCTGGGCACCAGCATTGCTGATCTCCGCGAAGAAGGACTGTTGCCCGCCACTGGGGACGGTGCCACCTTCCGTGAGGGAGCCCCCATGGCCGTCAAGGAGGCCGTGATGCCCTTCAACCGGTTCCGCACGGCTGCCGGCGCATTCGTCGACACGCTTCTGGGCCCTGAAATGCGTTCCACCGGTGAGGTGATGGGGCTCTCCGAGGACTTCGGAACCGCCTTCGCCAAGGCACAGGCCGGTGGGGGAGGGCCGCTGCCCACTTCCGGCACGGTGTTCGTCTCGGTGGCCAATCGGGACAAGCGTCATGCTCTGTGGCCCATCAAGCGTCTCGCAGATCTTGGGTTCAACATCCTGGCCACGTCCGGGACGGCGTCGGTGCTTCGCCGCAACGGCGTGGAGGTGGCCCAAGTCACCAAGCTGTCGGAGCGCACAGAGGGCAACGCAGAGCGCTCGATCGTGGAACTGATCACCGACGGCAGCATTGATCTGATCTTCAACACCCCGGGTTCCAGCGAGGCCTCGCCCCGCCGGGACGGGTACCTCATCAGGACTGCTGCTGTGTTGGCCGATGTGCCGTGCGTGACCACGGTGCCCGGACTGGCGGCGGCCGTGCAGGGAATTGAGGCGCAACGACGGGGCAACCTGGCGGTCGCTTCGCTGCAGGAATGGGCGGCGCTGCAGGGATGAATCAGAGTCTCAGGCCATCCACACGGATGATGCGGAGTGCGTATCGCGTCGCCCGGGCAGCCATGTTTCGCTACGGCGGGGGTGACCCTGAGAAGGTGCACGAAAAGATGATCGACACCCTGGCTGTTCTCCCGGGCACCCGGCGTCGACGTGTGGTGGACGGCGTCCGGATCGCCGGAATCGACTTCCCCAACCGTGTGGGCCTGGCCGCGGGGCTCGACAAGGATGGTCGAGCCGCGACGGCCTGGACCCGCTTTGGTTTCGGCTTCGCGGAACTCGGCACGGTCACGGCGCAGAGCCAGCCCGGGAACGCCATTCCCAGGTTGTTCCGGCTCAAGGAGTCGCGGGCGATCATCAATCGCATGGGTTTCAACAACCTGGGTGCCGCAGCCATGGCGGCTCACCTGGACGCACTGGGGGTGAAGCGGGGCAACGCTGCTCTGGGTATCCCCGTGGGCATCTCCATCGGAAAGACCAAGCTCGTCCCGGTGGAGGACGCGACACAGGACTACCTCGCGTCCATGGAGCTGTTGGCGCCCCATGCTGACTACATCGCCGTCAACGTCTCCAGCCCGAACACGCCAGGGCTACGTACGCTGCAGGGTGCCTCCGAGATGTCCACTCTGGTACGCGCGCTGGTGAAGTATGCGCCAAAGGATCTTCCCGTCTTCGTGAAGCTCGCCCCGGATCTCCCCAAAACCGACGTTGAAGCGAGTATCCGGGCGATAGAGGATGCCGGCGCTGCCGGTGTCATCGCCACCAACACAACTCTGGGAGGAGATGGACTCGTCAACGCCGACCAGCCACGTGCAACGGAGGCGGGGGGGATGAGCGGCGCGCCCCTGACGCGCAGAGCCCTGGACTTCGTGGACAATCTTGCACACCTGACAGAGCTGCCCATCATGGGGGTGGGAGGCATAATGTCGCCCGCTGATGCTCGCTCGATGTTCAATGCAGGCGCCCAGTTGGTGCAGTTGTACACCGGCTTCATTTACGAGGGCCCCGCACTCGTGCGTGGCATCCAGGACATCGGACGTTGACGAGAAGGAGCAACCCATGGACTACGCAGCCCGGCTGAGAGCCATCACCTCGAGCCGAGGGAGACTGTGCGTTGGAATTGATCCCATGCCATCAGTGCTTGCGGCCTGGGGATTGGATCACGACGTGGCCGGTCTCGAGTCCTGTGCCCGCGGAATCGTTGAGGAACTGGGCGAGCACGTGGCAGTGTTCAAGCCGCAGTCCGCCTTCTTCGAAGCCTTCGGGTCCGCAGGCGTGGCGGTGCTGGAACGCGTTCTGGCGGACATCCGAGCGGCGGGTGCGCTGTCGGTACTCGACGTCAAGCGAGGTGACATTGGCAGCTCCATGGCTGGCTACGCCACGGCATACCTCGACGATGCGTCAGCGCTCCGCGCCGACGCGATCACGCTCAGCCCCTACCTCGGCGTGGGCTCATTGCTGCCCGCGATCGTTCACGCAGTGGAGCGCGAACGTGGGATCTATGTTCTGGCGCGTACATCCAATCCCGAGGGGGAGGCCATTCAGATGGCCTCACTCGGAGGCGCGAGCGTGGCGCAGCATGTGGTGGACACCATCTCGTCTGAGAATCCGGGTTGGCACCATGCGGTGGGCATCGTCGTCGGCGCGACCCACAAGGAACTGGGTTGCGATCTCACACGCTTCAACGGCTCCATCCTCGTGCCCGGAATCGGAGCCCAGGGCGGCACCATGGAGGGAGTCAGGTCAGCGTTTGGAGCAGCCAGTGCGCTGGTCCTGCCAACGGTGAGTCGAGATGTCATCGGCAGGGGACGAGACAGACTACTGGAACGCGCCCGATGGTTCATTTCTGATGGTGCGGCCGTGGAATGAATATCCACTCACCCCTAGGGGTGAGTATTGTATTCGAGTGCCACTTCTGTCGAATGGTAAATGCAACCGACGCCCGGGCGGGCGGAAGGACGGAATCCTCATGGCCATTCCTCAACTCAGCAAAGAACAATTGGAAGCAGCACGTGCTGCCGCCACAGAAGCACGGCGAGCCCGCGCGGAACTCAAGGTGCAGATCAAGTCAGGTCAGTTGTCTCTCCATGAGGCACTCGACAGGGCCACGAGCGATGACTCACTCGCGCGCGTCAAAGTGGTGGATCTGCTGCGCTCTCTACCCAGGGTTGGTGTGACGCGGTCCGCCGAGATCATGGAGCAGTTGGACATTGCTGCAAACCGCCGTATTCGCGGCCTCGGGCGTCACCAGGTGGAGCGTCTCAAGGCGATGTTTCCCTGAGGTTGTTGGCCGTCCCCTAGGGTGGAGAACGTGACAGACAAGAAGCCATCAGTGTGGGTGATCTCGGGACCCAGCGGAGTGGGCAAGGGTACGGTGTGCGCAAAGTTGCGTGAGCAACATCCTGATCTCTTGTACTCGGTCTCCATGACAACCAGGGATCCGCGTCCGGGCGAGGTGGATGGGGTGAGCTATCACTTCGTCACGCCGGAGTACTTCAAGCATCTGGCGGATCGCAACCTCCTCCTGGAGCACGCTGTCGTCCATGGCACTCACTCGTATGGGACTCCACGCACGCCAGTGGAGCAGGCGCTCGAGGATGGCCGCCCTGTCATTCTGGAGATCGACATGCAGGGCGGTCGCCAGGTCAAGACAAACATGCCGGAGGCGCAGCTGGTCTTTCTCAAACCCCCCTCGTGGGAGGAACTCCGACGGCGCCTCACGGGGCGTGGCACGGAAGACGAGGCGGCGTTGGAGCGTCGCCTCGAGACTGCCCGCACTGAGTTGGCAGCCAGCCACAAGGCGGATCACTGCATCGTCAACGACGTGGTCGAGGACACTGTCAGCACTTTGATAGACTTGTTGGGCTTGTGATCACAGGCCCCCGCACTAAAAAAGCAAAGGTGAATCTTGAGCATCAATTCCGACGGCATCACGAACCCTCCCATCGATGACCTCCTTGCGGAGATCGATTCGAAGTACCGGTTGGTGATCTTCGCCGCCAAGCGCGCCCGTCAGATCAACGCCTACTACTCGCAGCTGGGTGAAGGGCTACTGGAGAACGTCGGTCCACTGGTCTCCGCTGCGCCCCAGGAGAAGCCGCTTTCCATCGCGCTCCGCGAACTCAAGGAAGGTTTGCTGCAGTACACGCAGATCGATCCACTCGCCGAAGAGGAGCAGCGCACAGCGGAGGCGGATCCCGGCTTCAACTTCGTTGATCCCTTCGCAGGCACCGACTCCGCTTCCTGACATGGGTCGGCTGTTCACATCGGAGTCGGTGACCGAGGGCCATCCCGACAAAATCGCTGATTCCATTTCCGACGCCATCCTGGATGCGCTTCTGACACAGGATGCGGCTTCACGTGTTGCCGTGGAGACACTGGTCACCACGGGCCTGGTGGTTGTGGCCGGCGAGGTCACCACCACCGGATTCGCCGACGTCGCGCCGATCGCAAGACAGCGCATCCTCGACATCGGCTACAACTCATCCCGTGTCGGTTTCGACGGTGCTTCCTGCGGAGTCAGCGTTGCGCTCGGTGCCCAGTCACCCGACATCGCCGCAGGTGTTGACAAGGCATATGAGGCACGGGTCGAGTCAGACCGGGATCTCGTCAGCCAGCAGGGCGCCGGTGACCAGGGACTCATGTTTGGCTATGCCTGCAACGAGACCCCCTCGCTGATGCCCCTGCCCGTTGATCTCGCTCATCGCCTGGCCGAGCGGCTCGCCGAGGTGCGCAAGACCGGAGTTCTGGACTATCTCCGCCCTGATGGCAAGACGCAGGTCACGATCGCCTACGACGACGAGGGCAACGCCGTCGCCGTCGACACAGTGGTGGTCTCCACCCAGCATGACGAGGGTGTGGATCTGGAGGGCACCATCCGCCCCGACCTGACCCGTGAGGTCATCGCTCCCGTGATGGAGCGCTACGGACTGGGCATGAAGAACACCCGAGTGCTCGTCAACCCCACCGGCACGTTCGTCATCGGTGGTCCGATGGGAGACGCCGGGGTCACTGGTCGCAAAATCATCGTCGACACCTACGGCGGCATGGCCCGCCACGGTGGCGGAGCGTTCTCGGGCAAGGATCCGTCCAAGGTGGACCGCTCTGCGGCGTATGCCATGCGCTGGGTGGCCAAGAACGTCGTCGCCGCTGGCCTGGCCGATCGGTGTGAGGTGCAGGTGGCCTATGCCATTGGCAAGGCACATCCCGTGGGGTTCTATCTGGACACCTTCGGAACCTCTGAGGTGCCGGAGAGTCGAATCAAGGAGGCCGTTCTGGCAACCTTTGACCTTCGCCCCGGCGCCATCATCGCCGATCTGGATCTGCTGCGTCCCATCTACTCGCAGTTCTCCACCTACGGTCATTTCGGCAGGGATCTGCCCGATGCAGCTTGGGAGCGGACGGACCGCGCCGAAGCACTTGCACGCTCCGTGAGGGGCTAGGAAGAAGGCTGCATGTCGACGGCGGCACCCGGCCTCTTCGAGGGCCCTGCGCCGCAGAGGGTGGCGCGGGTTGCCGTCGACGTGCCACTGGCACATCTGGACCGGCTCTTCGATTACGAAGTCCCGGAAGCAATGGCAGAGATGGCCGTGCCTGGATGTCGCGTGAAGGTGCCGTTCTCCGGCCGTACGCGCGAGGGGTGGCTGATTTCCTTCGGTGAGCCCCAGACGGAGATCAAGCTGTTGAAGCTGAAAGCCGTCGTGTCGTCTGAGCCCATCCTGAGCGACGCACTTGTGGCACTGTTTCGAGCGGTGGCTGATCACTACGCGGGGGTCCTCACCGATGTCATACGTCTGGCTGTGCCGCGTCGCCACTCCACGACGGAGAAGGCAGCGCAGCGCGAGTGGCCCGCGCCCGCAACGTACAGCGCCCGGACGGTTCTGACCCAGTTTCCCGGCGGCGACGCTTTTCTGGAGGCGCTGGGCACCGACGTGGGGCCACGCGCCTTCTGGCAGGTGCCCTGTGTTGTTGACACCGCGGGCGACCTCATCGGAGGGGTGATGGAGGCGGTCGCGACGACATTGGATGCAGGCAGGGGCGCCATCGTCATCGTTCCCACCATCCGCGAACTTGATCACGCCATGGAGAGATTCCAGGCGGTGTTCGGGAGCGGTTCCGTCGCGGTCCTCAACGGGGAGCTGGGGGATTCTGCCCGGTACCGCAACTGGCTGGCGTTGCGACGTGGTCAGGCGCGAGTGGTGGTGGCGACGCGCAGCGGAATACTTGCCCCGATGGAGAATCTGGGACTCGTTGTGGTGGTTGACGATGGCAATGACTCCCATGCGGAGCCCCGGGCGCCCTATCCCCACACCAGGGGCATGGCGGTGCTGCGATGCCTTGCAGAGGGGTGTGCCCTTCTGCTCGCGGCGCACGGCCGCTCCACGGACGTCGCCGCACTCGTGGGGCGTGGATGGCTGAAGGAGTTGGCGCTGAGCCCCGGCGCGACGCGCGCCATCACTGCGCCCGTGCGGCTCAGCGGGGACCAGGACGCCCGCAGGGATCCTCTTGCGGTGCGGCTGCGACTGCCGACGATGGCCTTTGAGTTCCTGCGGACGGCACTCACCCAGGGACCGGTGCTGGTGCAGGTTCCCCGGGCTGGGCATTCCGCTGGCCTGTCCTGTCAGCGATGCGGGGAGGCAGCCCGTTGTGGCAAGTGTCGGGGACCGCTGCGGAGTCAACGCAAGGGCACCCAGGAATGTGCCTGGTGCGGTTTCGAGCCGCCTCGCTGGGAATGCGAGTTCTGTCACGCCCAGCAGCTGCGGGCCCCCGTTGTGGGCGCAATCCGCACGGCCGAGGAACTGGGACGGGCCTTCCCCGGCGTCGTGGCGATCAACAGCTCCGCAGCGATGATCAGGAGCGACGTACCGGATGCCCCCGCAATCGTGGTGGCCACCCCCGGCGCTGAACCCTCAGCCCCCTCCGGATACGCCGGCGTTCTTCTTCTGGACACCGAACTGATGTTGATGCGGGCGGATCTACGCGTGGCGGAAGAATCCATGCGGCGCTGGTGCAACGCGATTGCTCTCAGCCGCGGTCCGCGAGACGGTGGACGCGTGCTGGCAGTGGGACCCTCGCAACACCCGGCTCTGCAGGCCTTGGTGCGCGGTGACGTGGGGGGTTTCATCGCGGCCGAACTCGCCGAGCGGAGCGCGGCGGGACTCCCGCCCGCAGTCAAAGCAGTTCGTGTGGGCGGCGATGCCGAAGCAGTCCGCGAATTCCTAGACAACGACCCCTTCGAGGACGTGGACATTCTTGGCCCCAACGAGTTCCAGCACGGACCCACCACCGAGACTGTCGCACTGCTCAGAGTTCCACTGGTTCAGGGACGGGAACTGGTGCGTCGCGTCAAATATGCGGCCGCGATACGCTCGGCACGCAAGGAAGGTGGGAGGCTGTACATCCAGGTGGACCCCGAGGTACTCGGATGAGCACCACACCCCACATGATTCGACTGAGGCACACATGAGACTGGTTTTCGCGGGCACCCCCGAGGTGGCACTGCCCACCCTCAACGCGCTGCACGCCTCCCACCACGAAGTGCTTGCGGTCCTCACACGACCCGACGCCCCCGCAGGTAGGGGACGACGGATGACGCCGTCGCCCGTGGCCGCGAGGGCACAGGAACTGGGCATCAATGTACTGAGGCCCACGAAACCCGGCGACGAGGGTTTCGTGGCCGAACTGCGGCGGCTCGCGCCGGATGCCTGCCCTGTTGTGGCCTACGGTGCCCTCCTGCCGCAGCGTGTCCTGGACATCCCTCGTCTGGGGTGGGTGAACCTGCACTTCTCGGAGCTGCCGCGCTGGCGTGGCGCTGCCCCTGTACAGCGGGCGATCATGGCTGGCGACGCAACAATTGGCACCTCCTGCTTCAACATTGTGCGTGAGCTCGACGCCGGCGATGTCTACGGCGCATCGTCAATTCCCATGCCCGATGCCACCGCCGGCGAGGTGTTGTCCAGCCTCGCGAATTCCGGCGCGCCCCAGTTGATGGCCGCGCTCGAGGCCGTGGAGGCGGGTGTCATCCCCACTCCACAGCCGCAGGAGGGGGTCACCCTTGCGCCGAAGGTCTCGGTGGCGGACGCGCGGATCAACTGGAGCGGCTCCGCGGGGGCCATCCGCAATCTTGTGATGGGATGCTCCCCGGATCCGGGCGCCTGGTGTGACCTGGATGGTGAACGGTTCAAAATTTTCAGGGCCCGCGTCGCCGATGAGTCGGAACCGGGGGAGCCGGGGCGCCTGCGCCTCACCAGACGTGCGGTGTTCGTGGCAACCGGTGCTCAGGAAGTGGAACTGCTGGAGGTCCAACCCGCCGGTCGCCGTCGAATGACTGCCATCGACTGGGCCCGCAACAACGCTGAAGGAAAGGCGCTCTCATGATGAAGAAGGATCCCCGAAGGGTGGCGTTCGACGTCCTGCGCGAGATCACCTCGCAGGACGCCTATGCCAACCTGGCGCTCGCGAAGAAGCTCGCCACCGCAGGTCTGGAGTCTCGCGACAACGGATTCGTCACCGAACTGATCTCTGGTACCTGCCGCCTGATGGGGACCTACGACGCCATCATCGAAGCCGCGTCCGGCCGGCCGCTGACCACGCTGCAGCCCGCCGTGGTGGATCTGTTGCGGCTGGGATCACACCAGGCCCTGTCCATGAATGTTGCCCGGCATGCAGCCGTGGCGGCCACCGTGGATCTGGCCCGGGCCACCGTCGGACAAAGGGTGACCGGCGTGGTCAACGCCGTACTCCGGAAGGTGGCAGCGAAGGACCTTGAAACGTGGACTGACCAGCTCGCCGCAAAGTTGGATGCCACCGGCGCCATGGCTGTGCGCGGTCATCATCCGGTCTGGATCGTGGAGGCCTACCAAGAGGTTCTGCCCGAGGGCGAAGTGGCGGATGCTCTGGCCGCCAACAATGTTGCCCCGTCTCCCACACTTGTGGTGCGGCCGGGACTCTGCGAAGTGCGGGAGCTGACCTCGTTGGGTGCGAGCGCCACACAGTTTTCTCCCTTCGGTGCGGTGGCCAACGGTGTGCCGGGGCATCTTCCCGCGGTCAAGGAAGGCCGGGCCGGTGTGCAGGACGAGGGGTCCCAGCTCGTGGCGTGGGCGCTGTCCCGGGTGGAAGCGCCCGAGGGTCCCTGGCTGGACCTCTGTGCCGGCCCCGGGGGCAAGGCGGCACTCCTGACGGGACTGGCACGTCAGGCAGGCCAGATGCTGGTGGCGAATGAGAGTGCTGAGCATCGCGCAGCCCTGGTGGAGCAGGCACTCTCGGCCTATCCCGCCGGCACCGCCTCGGTGGTGTGCACCGACGGTCGAACCCCCACCTGGGAAGCCGGAAGCTTTGCGCGGGTGATCGCTGACGTACCCTGCACCGGACTGGGTGCATTGCGTCGTCGGCCGGAATCCCGATGGCGCCGACGCTTCGAGGACCTCGCCCAGTTGGGCGATCTTCAGCGGGACCTGCTTCGATCAGCCCTGAACTCTGCCATGCCGGGCGGCGTTGTTGCGTATTCGACGTGTTCACCGCACCGCGCTGAGACCTCCGAGGTGGTGGAGGACGTTCTCAGGGAGTACCCGGGCGCCGCTCTCTTGCATGCCGCAGATTCTCTGCCGGAGGTGCCGGACTGTGCGCTGGGTGACTACGTCCAGCTCTGGCCCCAGCGCCATGGCACCGACGCGATGTTCCTGGCCTTGATCAGGGTGTAGCGGGCCGGATCCGGCTATCACAACCCGACGACGCCCAGAGCAGCATTGACGATCGACCCGGCATCCAGGTCGTGATCTCGTCGCAGGTCCTGCACACCGCCGCTCTGCCCGAATGCATCCACGCCCAGCGACGCCATGGGTACGGCAAGTGCCCCGCCGAGCCACGCGAGGGCGTGGCTGGACGCGTCGTGCACCGTCACGATGGGTGCCCGCGTGGTGAAACAGGCGCGTAGGGCACCTGGTAGGCCCGGCACCCGTGCCGAGCGAACGCCCCGCACCACTTCGTTTCGCCACGCGTGGTAGAGCCGGCCCGGGCTGGACACATCCACCACATCCACCACCACTCCCTCATCGCTGAGCTGGTCGGCTGCATCCAGAACTTCGGGCAGTACCGCGCCACAGCCGACGAGTGTGACCCTTGGTCCAACCGCGTGGGTATCGGCAGCCCTCAGCTGGTAGGCCCCTGAGAGCACCTGCCTCCGAAGGGCCTCGCCACCGAGGCGGCGCGAGGCGTCCTCGAAGGGAGTCTGATCCATGGGGCGCGTGGTCAGCCGGAAATAGTGTGCATCCGAGGTCCTGCCATCAGCGGAGGCGACCCTGGCCAGAGCGTCACACAGCAACCAGTCCAACGCTTTCACATAGGCGGGCTCGTGCAGGGTCAGGCCAGGGAGTTCCATGCCGATGGAGGCTGTGATGCTGGACTGGTGGGCGCCACCTTCGGGTGCCAGGGTCGTGCCGGAGGGTGTTCCCGCGAAGACGAAGGATGATCCGGAGTACAGGGCATAGATGAGGGCGTCGAGACCGCGACAGACGAATGGGTCATACACGGTTCCCACCGGCAGCAGTGGTTGACCGGAGAAGTGGCCCGACAGGCCCAGCTGGGACAGCAGAAGGAAGAAGTTCATCTCCGAGATGCCGAGCTCAAGGTGCTGACCGGAGGGGCCTTCCATCCACCTCAGCATGGGGTCATGGGACCAGGTCTGCCGTTCATGTTCAGCAAAGACACCGGCCCGGTTGATCCAGCCGGCCAGGTTGGTGGAGGTGGCGACATCGGGCGAAGTCGTCACCAGATAGGGGCGAAGCGCTTCATCCCGTGACAGATCGACGAGAACTCGGCCGAAGGCCTCCTGCGTGCTCGTGGGGCGTGTGGTGCGGGGCGATGTTGTGCTCGGGACAGCGGCGCTCACCCCTGGGGTTGGAGCTGTCCGTGTGAGATGTCGGCCGCGATCATGCAACAGCAGACCCGCTGGTGAATTCTCCGGAAAACGATCCCACATCGTCTCCTGGTCCAATCCGGTCGCGTCGCGCAACGTCCGCACCTGGTCGCTGGAGAGCACGGCAGCATGGTTGCGTGCGTTGCCCTGAATGGGGAGCCCCCACCCCTTGTGCGTGTAGGCGAAAATCACGGTGGGACGAGAGGTGTCCTGATCTGCTTGTTCCAGAGCCTCCAGCACGCTGGGAAGATCGTGTCCGCCCAAGTCGGTCACGAGAGTGGCCACCTCGTCGTCATCCAGCGGTGCGAGGAGTTCCACCACGGACTGTGGGGCTCCGTGCATGAAGTCCGCTCGCAGCTGCGAGGGATCCTTGCCGAAGAGCGACTGGTACCGCTCGTTGGGCATCTCGCCCATCCAATCTCGAAGGGCGCCCGCGTCGTGCTCCTCGACGAAGGTGTTGAAGCGCCGGCCGTACTTCAGCTCGATGACCTGCCAGCCATGTGCCGCGAACGCTGCGTGCCACGGACTGATGCGGACGTCCGGCACCACCCTGTCCAGCGACTGCCGGTTGAAGTCCACGATCCACGTCACTGACCCCAGATGGTGGGTCGCCGGATCATGCACGGCCTCCCACACGTTGCCCTCATCCAACTCTGCATCCCCCAGAACCGCGACGAATCGTGATGGGGCCCGTTGTCCGAAGTGGGCGTCGATGTAGTTGCGTGTGGCGGCGGCAAAGATGGTGGCAGCGGGACCGAGGCCGACGGAGCCCGTGGAGAAGTCCACTCGATCCGGATCCTTGGTGCGGGAGGGGTACGCCTGCAGCCCACCATGGGCGCGGAGCTCAGTCAGGTATGACTTGTCGAGGTTGCCCATGAGGTAGTTCAGGGCGTGCAGAACGGGACTTCCATGGGGTTTCACGGCCACGAAATCGTCCGCATCGAGGTGGTGCAGATACAGCGCCGTCATGAGCGTCACCATGGAGGCGCAGGACGCCTGGTGTCCGCCCACTTTGACGCCGTCCTGAGGGGGGCGCACGTGGTTGGCATGCTCGATCATGTTGGTGGAGATCCAGAGAACGCGTCGCTGGATCTCCTCGAGCAGCTCGTGGTCAACTTGCATGAAAATGTATTCCTCTCTGAGGATCAGCCCTTGGTGGCGCCTGCGGTCAAACCGGCGACAATCCATCTGCTGGCAAAAGCGAACAGAACCATCGTGGGCAGAATCGTCAGGACAGCAGCAGCAGACATGGGGCCCCATTCGATATTGAAGCTGGAGATGAATCCGTTCAGCGCAGTGGGAACAGTCTTGCGTGAATCAGTGTTGATGAGGGTGACAGCCAGGAACAATTCGTTCCAGCTGTTGACGAAGTTGAAGATGAAAGTCGCAATGATTCCGGGAGTCATGACAGGGACGAGAATGCGCCACAGGGCCGTGAACCGTGAGCATCCATCCACCATGGCCGCCTCCTCAAGACTTTCAGGGACGTTGTCAAAGAATCCTCGGAGCATGATGGCTGAGAACGGGATGGACATGGCCACGTACACCAGCACCAGGCCAAAGCGATTGTCCACCATGCCGAGCCGGGTGAACATTTGATACAGGGGCCCCAGGGCGATGAAGGCAGGAATCATCTGGGTGACAAGGAAGGCCATCATGATGGCCCCCTTCCCCCGGAAGCTGAACCTGGCAAGCACATAGGCGCTGAGGAGCGCGATGGTGGTGGCCACGAGTGCCGCGGCAGAGGAGACGATGATGCTGTTGAACAGATAGGAGCCGAATTGCGACTTCTCAAAAAGGCTCGTGTAGTTCTCGAGTGAAAATTCACGGGGCCAGTAGCGAACCGGGTATTCGGCAATCTGGCTGGCGGGTTTGAACGACGTCAGCGCTATCCAGTACAGAGGGAACAAAGTGATGATCATCCAGATCGTCAGTCCCACGATCCTGATGAGCTTCAACCAGAGCGGGTCACGGCTGATCATGTGTTGCCTCTTCGTGTCAGGAGGGCCAGGTAGGCGCCTGTGAAGACGGTGAGGACTCCCACGACAATGAAGCCGAGGGCTGAGGCGACGCCGTACTCACCTTGTTGCGTGAACTGGATCATCCACGTGGTGACGATCTGGGTACGGTTGCCCGGTCCGCCTCCGGTCATGCCGTAGATGATGTCCGGAAAGTTGAAAATCCAGATGATTCGCAAAAGAATCGTGAGGACCAGAGTGCTCCGGATCGTCGGGATGGTCACGCTGATGAGCGTGCGCCAACGATTGGCCCCATCGAGGGCAGCAGCCTCATAGAGATCTTCCGGCACGGATTGGAGCGCGGCCAGGATCATGATGGCGAAGAACGTGACGCCGTACCAGATGTTGGCGATGATGACGGACAGCAGCGCAAGCTGGGGATCAGCGAGCCACGGTATGGGTGTCTCGGTGAGGCCCGCCCGCATCATGAGGTCGTTGATCACACCGAATTCAGAGTTGAACATCCATCGAAAAAGGATGCCGATCAGAAACCCTGACACAGCCCAGGGGTAGAAGATCACAGCCTGATAGAGGCCCCGCAGCCGAAACTTCTTGCGCAGCGCCAATGCGATGAGGAAGCCAAGGAACAACTGGGGAATCAGGGAGCCGGCCACCCAGATGAAGGAATTCCGCATCACCACGGGAAACAGGGGATCTGCAAGAAGGTCTCTGAAGTTTCCGAGGCCAATCCAGGGTGTGCTGGTCAGGTCCCACAGGCTCCACTGTCGGAAAGCCATCTGGCTGCCGACGAGCATGGGGTAGTAGGTGAAGACTCCGACAAAAACGAACGCTGGTGCCAAAAAGGCCAGCATCTGAAGTCCGGTCCTAGCATTGAAGGCTCTGCGCCGGGTGGGGCGGGTGCGTGCAGCACCCGCCCCACCCACGGTGACCTTGGCGGTCGTTGGTGACACGATCGGTCAGCCTTCCCACTTTTGGGTCCAGTAGATGTCCCAGTCCGCGAGCATTTCCGCGCTTGTCCATTCGCCGAGGAGCACGTTCTGGAAATCGGCTTCGGTCTTGGTGCTCCATTCAGTCCACCATGCGACTCCACGCGGTTCCTCAACTGAGATGAACACATCAGGCTGGGAGGTCATGTCAACGTAGGCCGCCCAGGGACCGGTGCTGAAGAACTCGTCCTCGCCGGCTGCTTCCAGAATCGGAACCAGGCTGTTCTCCTTGGCGAAGGTGGTGGATGCCTCACCCGAGAGGAATTCCACAAGTTGGACTGCCTCAGCCTTGTGTTCGCTGGCTTCGGTGACACCCCAGCCAGCCGTGGCGAGCGGCCATGCGGCCTTGCCCGTCGGACCAACAGGGTTGGTGGCAACACTCCATTGATCCTCTGTCAGCGAGGATCCCTCGACTGCCGCGATCACTTCAGGATCCTGCAGCAGGAAGGCTGTGGAACCGTTGGTGAAGGCCTGCACCATTTCGGGGTAGCCCCATGCAACAGAGGATTCGGGAGATCCAGTCTCGAACAGTTCGATGTAGGCGTCCACCGCTTCCTGGGATTCAGGCGTGGAGAAGATGGTCTCTCCACTGGTCACCTTGTAGGCGTTGGTCACATCCAGTTGATCGGCGTTGTAGGCCTCCAGGATGGAGGCAAGTTGCCCAATGGAGTTGGCGCCGCCACGGAAGGCGTATCCGTATCGGTTCTGGGCAGGATCCTGGATTGCAGTCGCCTGTTCCAGGAGGTCACTCCATGCCGCGGGTGCCCCATCAAACCCCGCTTCAGCAACAAGATCCGTGCGGTAGAACAGGCTCAGGCCGTAGAAACCATAGGGAACGAAGAAGGATTCGCCGTCATCACTCATGGCCGCGCCGCGGGCCTGGTCAGTCAGGGCGTCGAAGCCATCCCATGCTTCAAGGTCATCCGACATGTCGTAGAGCCAACCGTTGTTGCTGAAAGGGCCAACGGTGAGGTCGCGAACTTCCAGCACATCGGCGCCGGACCCGGACTGGAGGATCTGTTGGATCTTCTGGTCCGCCTGTTCAGTGGGTGGTGAGATCAGCTCGACCGTGATGTTGGGGTTCTCGGTCTCGAAGTCGGCCAGCAACGATGAGATCAGTTCCGTGCGCGCCGGGCTGGTGAGACTCTCCACCATCTGGAGGGTGACCATCTCGTCGCCGGAATCGGTTGCATCTGTGCCGGACTCTCCGCTGCAGGCCGCCAGTGCCACTGCAACGACTGATGCCGCTGCAATGGTTGTTGTGAATTTCCTCCGCATTGCTACTCCTTGGTGGGTGGTGAATGGATCAGGGTGTGGGGACAGATGCTGCGACCGCCCATTGCTGAAGCAGCGGGACACCTACTTCTGCCATGCGCTCAAAGTCGTTGGCAGTGGTGTAGGCATGCGACGAAAGTCTGATGTAGCCGGACCCGTCGAAACTTGTGAATGCGGCCACGACACCGGTGGTGTCCATGAAAGGCACGCGAAAGCTGTCTGACTCTGCGACGGAGGACCCAAGGTTTCCCGGAAGGCGCAGGAGCCGCATGGGTCCCACCGGCTGGCCGACATCGGGCAGGGGATCGTCAACGAAAGCGGCCAGCGCTTGCGCCACCTTCGTTGTGCCCTCATCCAGCTTGGCAGCGCTCATCGTGCGGATGTGGTCCCATCCCAGGGCTCCGTCAAGGTACTGCCACGCGAACGGGGCTGTGAGCCATGGGGTGGCGTCAAAGGTGCCCTGGGAATCGAAGCGCCTGGGGAACGGAAACGGAGTTCCCCAGGAATCAATGACGGGAAAGAGTTCCTGGCCGCTGCCCTTGGTGACCAGTACTGCCGCGCCCCTCGGAGCGCACACAAATTTGTGGAGGTTGCCGATCCAGTAGTCGGCTGCAGTGCACACCGGATTCTGGAGTACGCCGGGCGCGTGCGCCCCATCAACAAGAGTGAGTACTCCCACCTCACGTGCAGCATCACAGATCTCGTCCACGGGGAAAGCCCTTGCGGTGGCTGATGTCACCTGGTCGATGACCAACAGGGTGGGTCGATTGGCCGCCATGGCACCGACAATGAGATCCAGGGCATTTTCTGCGCTCGCGTTGAGGGGAATCTGGACCTTGTGGGATGTCCCGCCGGTACGCCGTGCGAGGCGCTCGGCACCCATGGTGATGGCGCCGTAGCCGTGATTGGTCGTCATCACATCGACTGGTCCCTGCTGGGTCAGGGATTGGAAGACAACGGTGGCGCCGGCCGACGCGTTCAGTACGAAGGCGAGCCGCTCCTCCTCGGTCTCCAACAAGGAAGCCATCGCGGAACGCGCGGCTTCAACATGGAGCAGGAGTTCAGAGAACCAACGGACAGGATTTGACTCTGCCAGAGCAAGGAGGCGGTTCTGCTCAGCCGATACTGCCCTGGGCAGGGCACCGAAGGACCCGTGATTGAGGTGGCACGAGTGTGGGTCCAGATCCCACAGCACTGGTTCCCCGGTCATGTCCGACTCCCTGATGATGTGCTTGAGCAATGCCAGGTGCACCGCTATGTCAGACAACAGTGACATCTTTGCCGGGAATAATGCGCTGATTTCACAAATTGTGGCCATGTTGTCGGACAATCGTTACGTGCTGTCATACTGAACACGTCGACGGAGGTTTCCCATGGGGGCAGTGGATCTGGCCAAGGATGGTCTGTGCCGGATGATTGCCTCTGGTGAGCTGCAACCCGGCCAGGCGTTACCCAGCGAGGCCGAGTTGTGCGAGCAGTTCGGGGTCTCGCGGAGTTCGCTGCGGGAATCCCAGCGGATGCTTGCGGTGGCAGGAGTGTTGGCGTCTCGACGAGGCGGACGCTCGTTTGTCTCCGAGATGAACCCGGAACAGATTCTCTCAGGGCTGGACATCGTGGTGCCCCTACTGCCGCTGGCTCGGTACCTGGAGATGTTCCCGTTGAGGGAGGTTCTCGAGGGCCATGCCGCGGCCCTGGCCGCTGCAAGAATGACGGCGGAGGAAGCGGATGATCTCCAAAGACTGGCGGAGGAATTGTCGAGGGCGACGCAGCCCGATCTGGTGCAGCAACTCGACATGGAGTTCCACACCAGTATCTTCCAGGGTGCGGGTGATGAGATGATCGCGGCCCTCCTGGCGTCGTTGCGAAAGAGGGGGCAGGACTATCGGATCATCGACTTGGGTGATGCACGGGGCACCGAGATGAAAGGCATCAGCGACCAGGCACATCGACGGATTGCAGCAGCCATCGTTGACCGGGATCCGGAAACGGCCAGATCTCAGGCCGCCCAGCATGTGCGCGAGACCAAGGGGTGGCTCGAGGGCATCCGGCCAGAACCCTCGATCAGCTGAGGCCGCACAGACACGCGGAGACACAGAGATCATCGCTCAGGGGTGCCCTCCACTAGGGTGAGCGGCATGCGCATCACTCCCAGCATTCTGAATGCAGATTTCGCCAACCTCGCCGCCGAGGTGGGACGAATCCCCGGGGCGGATGCCATTCACGTCGACGTGATGGACAACCACTTCGTGCCCAACCTGACCATCGGTCTTCCCGTGGTGGAGTCGCTGCGCAAGGTCACGGACAAGATGCTCGACATTCACCTCATGATTGAGGATGCAGACCGCTGGGCGCCTGCCTTCGCCGAAGCCGGCGCCGAGTCGGTGACCTTTCACGTCGAGGCCGCTGCGGCACCCATCCGCTTGGCGCGGGAGCTGCGCAGACTGGGTGCCCGCGCCTCCATGGCGTTGAAGCCCGCAACACCCATTGAGGGCTTTGCCGACATGCTCGGCGAAGTGGACATGGTGCTGCTGATGACCGTGGAGCCCGGATTCGGCGGCCAGTCATTCCTCGACCTCGTCCTTCCCAAGATCCGACGCACCCGTGAACTGATCGGCGATCGTCCCATCTGGTTGCAGGTGGACGGGGGAGTCTCGCTCGCCACCATTGAGCGCTGTGCGGAGGCCGGAGCCGACACGTTCGTGGCTGGCTCAGCCGTCTTCAATGCTCCCGAACCGGACTCGATGGTGGCCGAACTGCGGGACCTCGCTGTCGCAGCCTGTCAGCACTGATCCCATCCGCGCTGCTCAGCTGCGACGGGGGCCGTTGTTCGCGCGGCCATCTCCGCGGCCTCGCAGGTAGCGCTCAAATTCGGCGGCGATGGTGTCGCCTGTCGCGCCTTCGACGTCGTGGGCATCCTTGGCTTCTTCCAACTGTTCGATGTACTCGGCCACATCAGGGTCCTCGGAGCTGAGTTCGTCCACTGCCGCCGACCATTTCACCGCTTCATCGGGCAGGTCGTCATAGTCCAGAGACACGCCGAGCACCTGCTCCAGCCTGCTGAGGAGGGCTTGCTGGCCCTTGGGGCTGGGTGGGTTGGCCACGTAGTGGGGGATCGCCACCCACATGGAGGCGGTGGGCAGGCCCTGGGCAATCAGCATCTGGTTGATGATGCCGATGGAACCGGTGGGTCCCTCGTAGCTGGAACCCTCAAGATCCAGGAGTTCACGCAGTGCGGAATCGAAGGTGAACATTGACACGGGCAGGGGCCGTGAGTGGGGGGTGTCGCTCAGCATGGCGCCCAACAGGATCACGAGGCGGGGGTTCAGGCTCTGGATGAGACCTATCAGTTCCTCCGCGAAACTTCTCCACAGCAGGCTGGGCTCCTGACCCACCACCACGACGATGTCGCGCTCAGGATGGCGCACCAAGGTCAGGGTGATGGCGGGCCATTCAATGAACGGGCCATCCGGGGATCGCCGCAGGTGGGGCCGGGTGGCCTGATAGTCGAAGTAGCGTTCGTCGTCGATGGAGGCGAGCTCGATACGGTCATATTTTTCCAGGATGTGCTCAGCTGTGTCGCTGGCGGCACCTCCGGCGTCGTTCCACCCACCGAGGGCGACGACGACAGCCAGGTCGCGAAATGGGGCCAGATGATCAAACCGCATGCGCATCAGTCTAGGTGCCCACGGTTCGATGCTGCTGGAGCACTGACCGTTCACGGTCGTGAAACCGGATGAAGGCCTCCCTGACTACGGGTTAGAGTGACCCGCGTGCCCAGCTCAATTCGTGACCACCTGAACACCCGCGTCCTCGTCGCCGACGGGGCGATGGGAACCATGCTGCAAAGTTTTGGAGAGTTGGACGTCGAAACGGACTTCCAGGGCCTCGAGGGCTGCAACGAAGTGCTCAATGTCACGAGACCAGACATCGTGGAGGCCGTGCATCGCGCCTACTTCGAGGCCGGGGCCGACTGCGTGGAAACCAACTCCTTCGGCACCAACCTCGCAGCCCTGCGCGAGTACGACATCGAGGATCGCCTGGAAGAATTGGCTGTGGCCTCCGCACGCATCGCGCGCCAGGTGGCTGACGAGTTCTCCACGCCGGAGAAGCCGCGCTTTGTTCTGGGGTCAGTCGGACCGGGAACCAAACTACCCAGTCTCGGCCACATCCGATTCGCAGAGATCCGCGACGCCTATCAACTCCAAATCGAGGCCATGGCCTCCGGCGGTATCGACGCCGTACAGATCGAGACCAGCCAGGACCTCCTGCAGGCCAAGGCCGCTGTCATCGCAGCCAAGCGCGCCCGCAGCAAGATGGGAATTGACCTTCCCATCTTCGTCAACGTCACCGTCGAGGCCACCGGCACCATGTTGCTCGGCTCCGAGATTGGGGCCGCTCTCACCACGCTGGAAGCGCTGGGGATTGACGTCATCGGCCTGAACTGCGCGACCGGTCCGGCCGAGATGAGCGAACATCTGCGCCATCTTGCCCGCCGGGCGGGCATCGCCACCGGTGCCATGCCCAACGCCGGCCTGCCTGAGCTGACCGCCGACGGTGCCCGCTATCCGCTGGGTCCCGAGGGCCTCGCCGATGCTCTGGAGGTGTACCTCCGTGACTACGGTCTGGCCGTCATCGGCGGCTGCTGTGGCACCACCCCGGATCACATCCGCCTCCTGGCGGAGCGATTCTCCGGCATCCCCGTCGTCCAACGCGACGTGACGCGGGAGAACTCGGTATCGAGCCTCTACATCGAGGTACCACTTGCCCAGGATGCCAGCTACCTCAACATTGGGGAGCGCACCAACGCCAACGGCTCCAAAGCGTTCAAGCTGCACATGCTGGACGGCAACTGGGACGAATGTATCGAGATCGCCAAGAGCCAGGCCCGCGATGGTGCCCACGTGCTCGACCTGTGCATCGACTACGTGGGTCGCGACGGCGCCGCCGACATGGACCTCATTGCCGCCCGTCTCGCCACGGCAGTGACCCTGCCCCTGGTACTTGACTCCACGGAACCACCCGTCCTGCAGGCCGGCCTGGAGCGGATCGCCGGGCGCTGCACCATCAACTCCGTCAACTATGAGGACGGCGCCGGTCCGGAGTCCCGATTCGGGCGCATCATGCCGATGGTGCAGGAACACGGCGCCGCCGTCGTGGCACTCACCATCGATGAGGAGGGCCAGGCCCGCACCGCCGATTGGAAGGTGCGTGTCGCCTCCCGCCTCATCGAGGACCTCACCTCCAACTGGGGCATGGACGTGGGAGACATTCTTGTCGATTGCCTGACCTTCCCCATTGCCACGGGGCAGGAAGAAACGCGGCGCGACGGCATCGAGACCATCAATGCCATTCGTGAGTTGAAGGAGCGCTATCCAGGTGTGCGCACCACCCTTGGGGTGAGCAATGTGTCCTTCGGTCTGAATCCGGCTGCCCGGATCGTCCTGAACTCGGTGTTCCTCGCCGAGTGCGTCAAGGCCGGCCTGGATTCGGCCATCGTTCACAGCGCCAAGATCATTCCCATGGACCGCATCCCCGAGGAGCAGAGGGACGTGGCGCTGGACCTGGTCTACGACCGGCGCGCCCCGGGCTACGACCCGCTGACCAAGTATCTGGACCTCTTCGAAGGTGTCACTGCGGCCTCAGCCCGTGCCTCCCGATCCGCCGAGCTCGCGGCGCTGCCCTTGGAGGAGCGACTGCAGCGTCGCATCATCGACGGGGAGGGCAAGGGTCTTGGCGCCGACCTCGATGAGGCACTCACCACCAAGCCCGCGCTGGACATCATCAACAATGACCTGCTCGCCGGCATGAAGGTGGTCGGTGAGCTCTTCGGCTCCGGTCAGATGCAACTCCCATTCGTGCTGCAGTCCGCCGAGGTGATGAAGACTGCCGTGGCGCACCTCGAGCCACACATGGAGAAGCAGGACTCTGAGGGCAAGGGAACTCTGGTGCTCGCCACCGTACGCGGCGATGTCCATGACATCGGCAAGAACCTCGTCGACATCATCGTGAGCAACAACGGCTACACCGTCATCAACATCGGCATCAAGCAGCCCATCAATGCCATCATCGAGGCGGCAGAGAAGTCGAAGGCGGACGCGATCGGCATGTCGGGTCTGCTCGTGAAGTCCACCATCGTCATGAAGGACAACCTCGCCGAGATGAACCGGCTGGGTCTCGCAGACAAATACCCCGTGTTACTGGGGGGTGCAGCATTGACACGTGCGTTCGTGGAGCACGATCTCGGTGACATGTTCGAGGGTCAGGTGCGCTATGCCCGCGATGCCTTCGACGGTCTTGCACTGATGGACGCCGTCATGGCTGTCAAGCGTGGCGTGCCGGGCGCTGCCCTGCCCGCCATCAAGCCCAAGCGTGTGTACAAGAAGACAATCGAGGCCGTGGAGGAACCCGTTTTGGGTGTCCGCTCGGATGTGGAGCGACGCATCGACGTTCCCACACCACCATTCTGGGGTTCCCGGGTGGTCAAGGGCATCTCCCTTGCGGAGGTTTCCGAATGGCTGGATCACCGCGCCACCTTCATGGGCCAGTGGGGGCTGCGTGGGGTGCGCGACGGCATCAGCTACGAGGAGCTCGTCGAAACTGAGGCGCTTCCGCGGCTGCGGATGTGGATGGATCGCATCAAGACGCAAGGGCTCGGCACCTTTGGTGTCGTCCACGGCTATTGGCCGGTGCACAGCGAGAACGAGACACTCATCGTCGGTCACCCTGAGGATCCCTCGAAAGAGCTGACCCGGTTCACCTTCCCGCGCCAGCGTCGCGACAAGAAGCTCTGCCTGGCCGACTACTTCCGCGACAAGGACGAGGCCGCCGAACTCGGGCCCGACGTTCTCGGCATGCAGCTCGTCACCATGGGACCGGATGTGGCCAAGGCTGCGAACAAGCTGTTCGAGGCCAACTCGTATCGCGACTACATGGAGTTGCACGGCCTGTCGGTGCAGTTGACCGAGGCCCTGGCCGAGTTCTGGCATCACCGCACCCGGATTGAACTGGGGTTGGTCTCCGAGGATGGCGACGTCGAGGATGCCATTCGCAATCAGGGCTACCGTGGTTCCCGCTACTCCTTCGGGTATCCGGCCTGTCCGGATCTGGAGGACCGCATCAAGCTGGTGGACATGCTGGAGCCGGGGCGCATCGGTGTGGAGTTGAGTGAGGAACTGCAGCTGCACCCGGAGCAGTCCACTGACGCCATCGTCGTGCACCACCCACAAGCCAAATACTTCAACGCAAAATGAGCCTGGAGGGCCGCCATTCATGACCAATCTTTCCGGCGTACGCCGCGGCCCCCTCGAAGCCGGCGAGCGCGTCACGCTCACCGATTCGAAGGGGCGCCGCAAATCCCTGCTGCTCAAGGAGGGCGCCAGCTGGCACACCACCAAGGGCGCGGTCAGCCATGACGAACTGATTGGCGGTCCTGAGGGGGTCACGATCAAGTCGATCGGTGGCATGCAGTACCTGGTGCTGCGACCGCTGCTCAGCGAGTACATGGTGGCGATGCCCCGTGAGGCCGCCGTCATCTACCCCAAGGATGCCGCCCAGATCCTGATGTGGGCCGACATCTTCCCCGGCGCCCGCGTGCTGGAGGCCGGTGTTGGCTCCGGTGCGCTGACCATGGCGCTTCTGCGCGCCATCGGACCCGAGGGCCAACTCCACTCCTACGAGCGGCGCGAGCAGTTTGCCGAGGTGGCACGCAAGAACGTTGAGTTCTTCATCGACGGCGAGCACCCCGCGTGGCAGCTCACGGTGGGCGACCTCGTCGAGGAGATCCGCGACGACCGCCTCGACAGGGTCATCCTGGACATGCTCGCGCCGTGGGAGTGCATTGAGTCGGTGGGTGAACGGCTGGAGCCGGGCGGAGTTGTGTGCTGCTACGTGGCCACGGCCACGCAGTTGGGCCGCGTGACCGACACCTTCCGGGCACACGGCGGCTTCACGGAACCACATGCCACCGAAACCACCGTGCGGGACTGGCATGCCGAGGGGCTGGCAATTCGTCCCGGGCACGGCACCAGCGCCCACACCGGTTTCCTGGTCATCTCACGACGGTTGGCGCCGGGTGTCTCCGCGCCCATGCGCAAGCGTCGCCCGGCCGCTGGCGCGTACGGTCCTGACTACAACGGGCCCCGCCCCGCCAATATTCCCGGGGTGTAGGCCAGGGCGTTTTTTAGCTTGAGAAGCCAATCGGATGGCTGACGGGCTCGTGCTGTCGCGGGGGGCCCTGATGTGGGGCCTCACCGGGTGAGTTGTATTCGCCCACCTGGTAGGTGTCGTACTTCGGCAGCCTCTTTCGCTGCCGGAGCAGGACGACACCAAGACCGACGATGAGCACGGCCAGTATGACCACAACGGGAATCCACCACACGATGTTCATGCCCAAGCGTAACGCGTGGTCTTTCCGGAAGTGGGCCGTGCTCTCATTCGGGTCCGGGAGACTGCGGCGGATACGCTCGTGCGTTGTCCGGGCCAGCAGCCTGGGGCGGGTGTGCCTGACCGCCAGGGTAGAAGACACCAGCAGGGGGGAAGTGGTTGCCTTCGCTGCCCGCGAATGGGCCTTCCTGCTGTGACGACGCCGCCTTGTGACGTCTGCGCTGCACAATGAGAGCCAACCCCACGATCACACTGAAGACCACCACCGTGGCGATCGCGATCCAGAGCCACGGCAGACTGCCAATGCCGTCGTTCTCCGCGGTGGCCGTCAGGCCTTCCGGGGTGAAGAGATCGGCGGGAGAGTCCCAGACGACGGTGGTTCCCTCCACCACGGACGTGCCGCTGTTCGACAGCACCTTTCCGGGAAAGGTGACGCGGATCTGAAAGTCAGAGAACATCTCGGCGCTCATGCCGTCCATCTGCCCGGAGCCGTCGCCTTCCATGGAGAAGGTCCAGATGTCCTCCTCCAGAGCGAAACTCGTACCGCTGCTGTTCAATTGGGAAATCGGTGCCCTGCCCGAGATGCGGCAGCCGCTGTAGCCCTCGGCTCCCTCGTCGGTGTATTCCTCCTGCATGAACCCCGGAACGCCCATCGAGTCAACTTCCGCACAGAAGTCAGGCATCTCCTGCCCCATCTGTGCCAGGGCGTCACTGCTCACGCCGATGTCCATGGCCACCTGTACCGAATCGTCGCTCACGATTTCGTAGGAAGCCGTCATTCGTATGCATCCGGAGATCAGGAGTAGCAAAGGAACAGCGAGGAGGGCGATCAAACGCCGATGGGGACGTGACATGGGTACCACCGTAGCCATCGAGCTGTCATGGGGACACATACGGGCCGATGCCGCTCATCGCCCCCGAATGAGGCGGGCGAGAAGTCGCCACCCGAAGAGGGCGGAGAACAAGAACAGCGTCGCCACAATGACAAAAGCGATTTCTGCGGTGTCGCCGGAGGTGATCCGCAACCCCATGCCGCCCAGCACCGTCACGAGCCAGATCACGAGTGCAGACCGCGGTCCGTATCCGTCATCGTCCAGAAGGCTGACGACAAGCCAGCCGACGACGCAGGCAACGAGAAACGGCCACCCGGTCTGGGCGATGCCGAGTACGGTCAGTGTTTCTGCGTGGCTTGCCCTTCCGACGACGGCGAAGATGAGGACGAGAACGAGATCGATGATGGCAGGCAGAATTCGGACCATGGCGGCAAGAGTATCGGGCCTCGGGGCAGGCACTAGGATCAGCCGGAGCAGTTGTCCAGAACACGTCGAACGACAAGAGGCCCCAGTGGTTGCAGAACCCGAGATCTCCGGGCCCGTCCTTGTGATCGGCGCGGGTCTGGTTGGCTCATCGTTGGGCATGGCGTTGCGCCGGGCGGGCGTCGATGTCATCCTCGAGGATCTGCGGACCTCCCATGCACTGGTGGCTGCGAGCCTCGGCGCGGGACGCGTCGAGGCGTCTGGTCCGGAAGATGTTCGTGTCGTCGTTGTGGCCACCCCCCCGGCAACGATCGCCGCCGTCGTGTGTGCAGCTCTGGAGCGCTTTCCCTCCGCGGTCGTCACTGACGTCGGCTCGGTGAAGGGGCCCATCGTCGACGCTGTCGCTGAAGGCAGCAGCCACTTTGGCCGCTACGTGCCGTCGCACCCCATGGCGGGCTCACAATTCACCGGTCCGATGACCGCCACTGCAGATCTCTTCCGCGATCGCACGTGGGTGATCACCCCTGCCGCAGGGAATTCGACGGAGTCGCTCGACATGGTGCGTCTCCTGGCGCGGCTCACGGGGGCCGTGGTGGTGGAGTTGGACGCCGACCTCCACGATGAAGCGGTGGCGCAGGTCAGCCACGTCCCACATCTGATGAGTATCCTGACGGCGAGTCACCTTCGCGGCGTCCCCGGGGCCAACCTACGACTTGCCGGGCAGGGGATTCGTGATGTCACGCGTATCGCGGGCTCCGATCCCGGCCTGTGGCGCCAGATCCTCAGCACCAACGCCGTCGCGGTCCGCGAGGAACTGCGGGAGGTGGCGGAGGATCTCGCTTACCTCATTGGTGTGCTGGATCAGCCCGACGAACTTGAGGCGTTCCTGCGCATCGGACAGCATGGGGCACAGGCACTGGGTGGCAAGCACGGGCAGGAACCGAAGGACGTCGTGATCGTCACCGTCGAGATTCCCGATGAGCCGCGAGCCCTCGGGCGCCTGTTCGGTGACGTCGGCGATTTCGGGTTCAACGTCGAAGACTTCGATCTCACCCACGACGCTGTCCGTGAGGTGGGCTATCTGTCCATCTCGGTGGAGCGCCCGCAAGCGGAACAGTTGCGCGCCAACCTCGTGGGCAGGGAGTGGAAGGCGTGGTCGAGGTGACAGAAAATGTGGACAGCAATGATGAGGAGAAAGCCGTGAACCATTCGTTGGTCATCGCCATTGATGGGCCGAGCGGATCCGGGAAGTCGACCACCGCGCGGTTGCTCGCCGAGAAGCTGAAGCTGGGCTATCTGGACACCGGCGCCATGTACCGCGCGGTGGCGTGGGAATACCTCCGCTCCGGTGGCGCTGCGCAGGATGCAGAAGCCATCGTGCAGATCACACGGGATGCAGTCATCCGCATCTCGACCCATCCGGACACACCACTGGTCACGATCAATGGGCACGATGTCACGGCTGCGATCAGGGAACCCCAGGTCTCGGCATCGGTGTCCATCGTCGCCACCAACACCGACGTTCGCCGCATCCTGACCAAGCGCATGCGTGAGACGATCGCCGCCCACGGCCACCGCATCGTGGTGGAGGGTCGAGACATCACCACTGTCGTGGCACCGGATGCCGATGTGCGCATCCTTCTGGTGGCGGACCCGGCGGCGCGCGTCGCGCGTCGCGCCGCAGAACTGGGCAAGCGGGTGGACCAGAGTGCCGTCACTGATCAGGTCATCCGACGCGACCGCGACGATTCCACGGTCTCCAATTTCACCGACGCCACAGAGGGTGTCGTCGTCATCGATTCCACCTTCCAACTGCCGGATGCCGTGGTGGAGCAGGTGCTCCGTCTGGTTGACTCCCTCCCCGCCGATCGCTGAGGGATTCTTGCCCATGTCGCTTGACGTGCTCGTGTTCTACGTCCCCGTCGCCGACACCGACGACGTTTTGGCGGCGATCTTTGCGGCCGGTGGTGGCCGAGTGGGGGACTACGAGGAATGCGCCTTCATCGTTGAGGGCCGCGGCCAGTTCCTCCCTGGGGCCGGGGCCCATCCCGCCATCGGTGAGGTGGGGGAACTGGAGCACGTGATGGAGAATCGGGTGGAGGTGACCTTCCCCCGGCGATTGCGGGGCGAGGTTGTCGCGGCGCTGCGGGAATCCCACCCGTACGAGGAACCCGCCTTTCATGTGTTGGAGAACGTCGCCCCCAGCGAGTGATCACCGCTTCGATATGGCTGGCTGAGCAGTGGAGAAGACAACGCGGCCGGACCCTTCGGGAACCGGCCGCGCATCCGTTTTCTGTCTAGGTGAACATCATGATGTTGTTGAAAACCCACGTGTTGACCAGGGAGTAGGTGTAGCCGCCACCGGTGCGAGGTGAAGCCTCCACCAGGTTGTTCACGCGGATGTAGCTACGGCAACCATTGCCCCCTGTCCGCGCCGTGTCGCACTCGGTGTACCACTGACGCCCATCCGCGGTAGTCCACTTGGTGGTGTAGCCGAGTGGGTTCTGGGTCCACGCCGAACGCTTGGACGCAACATAGGTCAGGTTGTTGTGGAACCAGCCCGTCTCCGACACGAACCGACCATCGACGCTCATCACCTGTGTCGACCAGATGGAGGTCCAACACCGGCTGGTCGTTGAATAGGGTTCACACTTGGTGAACCACCGACGGCCATCGATCGTGTGATAGCCCGGGGTGGTGTAGACATCCTGCGGACGGAAAGTGGGCTTCACCGTCGGGGTGGGGGTCGGTGCCGGCGTGGGCTCGATCGTTGGGGTGGGTGTCGGCTCGGGTGCTTCCTCAACCAGCCCGGAGGCGCGGAAATTATCAGAGTGCACAGTGAAGGACTCCGGCACATGAGGCATCCAGCAGGCGTCATTGTGACGGCCCTCGGGATAGACCGCGGACGTGTACTCGACGCCCTTGGCCGTCAGCGTCTCGTCCATGGCTCGCACTGCATTGTCAAAGCGGAAATCATCTTCTTCACACGCGTCGTAGTAGAACTCGAACGCCTTGAGTTCTTCTGTCGTCATGCTGGCAGCCTGTTCGACGGGTGTCGGAAGATCGACGGGGGTGTAGCCCAGGGATCCGATGTGGGAGGCGAGCGAGGAGAACATTTCCGGGTTGGACAGCCCGATTGAATACGCTCCAAATCCGCCCATGGAGATTCCGGTCAGTCCCCGGAACTCGCGTGAGGCCAATGTGCGGTACTCGTCGTCGAAGAGCGGCACCATCTCCGTGAGGAACATGCTGCGCCACGGGGTCCCGTCAGGCTGATCGGCGTACCAGAGGGACTCACCGTCGGGCATGATCACGATCGATTCAGCCAGATCTTGATCCCAGAGGCCGTCGAAGACCTCATCCATGTCGCGGGGTTCCCACTCGCGGCTGCCACCGTTGATGCCGTGCAGCAGGTACACCACCGGGTATTCGCGGTCCGGGTCGGTGAGATAGGACGGCGGTAGGTAGGTGACGAACTCGCGCGGTTCGCCTTCGAGTTGTGAATCCACCGTCTCGCGGAAGAAGCGCGAATTGTTGCCTGTCTCCAGTAGCGGTGTTCCCGAGAAGCGAAGGAATTGCTGAGCGGAGGGTTGGAAGGCGTAGTCCTCGCCGCCGCGGGTGCCGATGATCGAGCGGTTCGTGTCGACGATCAGACTGCCGTCTTCATCACGCACGACTTCCACCTCGCCGTCGATGAGATCCAGGGTCCCGGACTCGTCCACCCATGTCTGAAGTTCACGGGCGCGTCTGTCCTGCGAGCGGCCATCGTGAAAATACGTCGGGTCAAGGGTGTCCAGGTAGGCCTCCACATCGCCCGCGGCCAGGGCTGCTTTCTGGTTGGCGAGGACCGCGTTGATGGCCGCTGACTGCTCCGAGGAGGCCATCGCGCCGGTGATGCCGTAGACGTTCTCGCGTACGGCGTCCTTGGAGAAGATCCCCACTGGGCCCTCGTACCAACCGCCCCCGCCGCTCATGTCGTACAGCCGGACGGCCAAGGTGTTCTCACCGCCAAAGTTCGGTGCTCCGGCCGGAACCGGGTAGAGGCGCTTTTCGAACCACTGGCTGCTCGCTGCAGGCGGCATGGTGCCGGAGCCGCCAATCCGCACCCCGTTGAGGAAGGCTTCATCAACGTCGTCGAGGAACCCCATCGACGCCACAAGGTTCGTCCCCGCGGCGTCTGCCGGCAACGTGAAATCGAGGCGGTACCACCCAAACCCGTCGTAGTCCGCGAAGGGTGTGCCGTCTCCGGGGACCTCGATGTCGTCCCACGTGGAATCATCGAAAGAGGTGTCTGAGTAGGCGGAATCATCGCCCACGGTGAATTTCCACGTGCCTTCGAGGTCGATGGACACGGTGGCGGGGGAGGGTTCGTCGGCCGACGCTGAAGTCGTCACAGCGAGGGGGACGGCGACCAGAGCGGCCAGTACAACTGCCGCGGCTCTGTGCATCCGGTGGTGCGAGGGGGGTCTCATGAGCTCCTGCTTCGTTGGGGAGAACACTGAAGTGATCTGGCTTTTGCCCAGATCGCGACGTCGCAAAATTTCAGGACGCCATGCCCAAAGTATGCCCACAGCGGGCGAATCAGCAGCCCCTTTTCACGAAATCCTCACGTCGGTCCTCTCCATAACCGTCGCAACCCTGATGCGATTGCCTGCGTCAGAGAACTTGGAGTGAACCGTCGAAATCCAGTGTGATGATCTCGTGCAGCGAAAGGCGGGCCAGCAGGTGTTCATCGTGGGAGACCACCAACAATGCCCCCTCGAATGCCTGGAGAGCGTCGACCAACTGGTCGACGCTCGTGCTGTCCAGATTGTTTGTCGGTTCATCAAGAATCAATAGCTCCGGAACGGGATCGGCGAGCAGGATCCGGGCAAGTGCGACGCGGAAGCGTTCACCGCCCGAAAGGCCGGCAACCAGCCGGTCCACCATGTCCCCGCGGATCAGGAAACGGGCCAGCTGAGCGCGGATGTCATGGGGGATCCGCGACGGTGCAGCGTGTCGAACATTCTCAAGAATGGTGGCGTCCTCGTCCAGCTCGAGGCGCTGGTCGAGATAGCCCACGCGGCGCGTGAACAGCTCGCCGCGTGCCAGAAGTCTTCGTGTCTCTTCCGGGTGAAGTAGAGCGCGCAGCAGCGAGGTCTTGCCGACGCCGTTGTCTCCCACCAGCCCCATCCTTGTGCCGCCAGTGATGTGGAAGCTCTGGTTGGTGCCCACCAACTGCGCCAGATGCCGTCCCGCCGCAGTGTGGGGATCGATGATCTCGATCCGGATGTGCTCCTCGCTGCGGATCGCATCCTCGGCTTCTCGTACCTTCCCCCTGGCCTGCGCCACCTTCTCCGCGGCGCCTCGGATCTCGCCGGCACGACGGCCCTCGGCTGAACGCTTCGCCGTTGGGTCTGAAAGACGAGGCCCTCCTTTGACCCTCTGGAACGTCGAGGCATTGTGCCGGGCGCGTCTCGCCATGGCCGTCTGCGCGTGGTCACGGTCCCGTTTCTCCGCGATGAGTTTCTGCTCTGCAGTGCGGACCACCTGCGCAGCCGCTGCCCGCTCGCTCTCCAACTGTGCGAGGTACACGTCAAGGTTCCCGCCGAAGACGCGCACGCGGGAGTTGTGGACCTCGAGGATGGAGTCCATCCGTCGAAGCAGCGCCACATCGTGACTGACCACAAGCAGCGAACCCGACCAGCCGTCCACCGCGTCGTAGAGGCGGTCGCGGGCAGCGCCGTCGAGGTTGTTGGTGGGCTCGTCGAGGACGCTGACTTCTGAGCGCCACAACTCCAATCGGGTGAGCGCCACCAGCATGAGTTCACCGCCGGACAGCGTCCCGGCGCGTCGATCGAGCGCGTCGTCGACGTCCAGACTGGGGACGCGTCGTGACAGCAAAGCTGTGGCGCGTGCCTCGATGTCCCATTCGGAGCCGACGGCGTCGAAGTCCGCGATCTCGACGCTGCCTGCTTCAATGGCGGCAATGGCGCGCTGCACGTCCTCAATTCCGAGGATGGCCGCGACGCTGGCATCGGGCCGCTGCAACAGATCCTGCGGGACTGTGCCGACGTCGTCGGTCCCGGACACTGAGCCGGCCGTGGGGGAGAGCTCCCCCGTGATCACGCGGAGCAGGGTGGTCTTTCCTGCCCCGTTGCGGCCGACGAGACCTACGCGGCCCGCCGGGATGGCGCAGTTGATGTTGTCCAGGATGGGTGGGCCGTCGTGGAAAGCGAGGCTCAGGTTGGACAGAACGATGGATTGCGGTGCAGGCATGAAGTCTCCCGGGTGTCAGCGGTTGGAAGCGCTGAGAACCGGGGCCACGTGGGGCCCAGTAGTGCAGCGCGAAATCAGATCGCTGACAGGCGCACCGGAATGCCTTTCGCCGGGAACAAGACGATGACAAAACTATGCCGATCCGCATGGCCGGTCAAGGGTCAGCCTCACGATGAGAGGAGACCGGGGGCGGGCAGATAGGATGGCCGATGCTGTAGCCGACGAAAGGAACACTATGAGCGACGAGCCCACCACCATCAAGCCGGTGGTTGCCGTGGTCGGTCGACCCAACGTCGGCAAGTCCACGCTGGTCAACCGGATACTTGGACGCCGAGAGGCAGTGGTGCAGGACACACCTGGCGTGACCCGGGATCGTGTTTCCTACGACGCCAACTGGGCCGGACGGGAGTTTGTTCTCGTGGACACCGGCGGCTGGATGTCCGATGCCCGCGGGATGGCAGCCCAGATCGCCGAGCAGGCCGAGTTGGCCATCTCCATGGCTGATGCGGTGATGTTCGTCGTGGACGCCACAGTGGGCACCGTCGACGAGGACGAGGCCGTGGTGAAGGTGCTTCGCCGCTCCAAGAAGCCCGTGATCCTCGCGGCCAACAAGGTCGACGATCAGCGCCACGAAATTATGGCCTCCACGATGTGGAACCTGGGCCTCGGCGAGCCGTACCCTGTCTCCGCCATGCATGGCCGTGGATCCGGTGACCTGCTGGATGCGCTGCTCAAGTCGCTTCCCGAGGAAGCGCCCGCCGAAACCTTCATTCAGGAGGCCGGGCCGCGTCGCGTCGCCATCGTTGGCAAGCCGAACGTGGGCAAGTCATCGTTGCTCAACAAACTGGCGCAACAACAGCGCGTCGTGGTGTCTGACATCTCCGGCACCACAGTTGACCCCGTCGACGAGATCGCGGAGGTGGGGGGCGAGATCTACCGCCTCATCGACACCGCTGGCATCCGGCGTCGGGTCAAGGAAGCCTCGGGCCACGAGTTCTACGCCAGCCTGCGGACCCAGACCGCCATCGAACGCGCCCAGGTGTGCGTGGTGGTGGTGGATTCCTCGGAGGAACTCACCGAGCAGGACCTGCGCATCATGAGCAACGTTGAGGAGACCGGCCGCGCACTGGTGGTGGCGTTCAACAAGTGGGACCTCACGGATGAGGAGCGTCGTCGCTACCTTGATCGGGAGATCGAACGGGACATGGTGCAGTTCACCTGGGCCCCCACCGTCAACATCTCGGCCCTGACCGGCCGCAACGTCGACAAGCTGAGCAAGGCAATCGAGGCCGCCGCAGAGGGCTGGGAAACTCGTGTCTCCACCGGTAAATTGAATGCCTTCCTGGGACGGCTGGCAGCGTCACATCCCCACCCCGTGCGCAGTGGCAAACAGCCGCGAGTGATGTTCGGCACGCAGGCCCAGAACTGCCCGCCCACCTTTGCCCTGTTCACGAGCGCCAAGCTCGACGACGGCTACGTGCGCTTCATCGAGCGCCGTCTCCGCGAGGAATTTGGCTTCGTGGGATCACCGATCAATATTGAGATCCGGGCTCGCGAGAAGCACAAGGATCGTTCCTGATTCACTGACTGCCCGAGAATGATCATGGGTTTGGTTGCAGATGCACCGAACTGATCAACCTCGGGCTGACTCGATGGTCCCACCTCGACCGCCGCCGAGTCATTGCGCGTCGGCCGATTCGGGTGTCGAGCATCAAGTTCGTGGTGAGCCGCAGGGCGTCGGCAAGGCCTTGAGCTGATGACGTGGTGTCGACGACACTGTGGACGCTCCCATTCATCTTTTTCTTGCGGCCAGGCCGGGATTCCACCACAACGGCCACGGGTGACGAGGGTGCCGGGGTGTACAGCAAGAGTCTGTCGTGGCCTCCGCACTCGGTGTACGAGCTCTTGCGCAACCTGGTTACCAACATGGGTTTGAGACCGCAGATTCCACCGGAAGGCGACCACCGAACCGCCGCCTGGAGTCAGCTCTCTCCCCGATGTGCCAAGACGGCTTCGAGTCGCTAAGCTACTCAAGTTGTCACATGATGACGACGGCGGGCTGTAGCGCAGCTTGGTAGCGCACCTGACTGGGGGTCAGGGGGTCGCAGGTTCAAATCCTGTCAGCCCGACAAGGTGTTAGCCCTTGTCAGATGGATGTTGCTGTGCACGGAAAATTGCCGTGCATCGCTCGTGCATGACTCAGCGTTTGACCCAGCTTGCGCTGCGACCGTGACGCCATATGAAATGGGCGTCACCATCGGGCAAGCCCGCGGGCCGATAGTGTCTTGATCCCGCGCGGAAGGCGGCAGACATCCCAGGTTTTGTTTCCGTCAAGCCGCAGCGTCGGAGAGGTGGCTCCAGGCGGTGTGTTCGTTGTAGGTCTGTCGGTCTTGAGGCAGCCGTGGAGGATGCCGACCCACCGGTTGCCGAGTTGGCGCAGAGCGGCCTGATGGCTGATCTTTCGTGCCCGTAGCCACTTGTAGTACGCCTTCGCACCTGGCGAACCTCGCATCGATCCGAACGCCCCCTGCTGAAGGGCATCGGCCAAGCGGGCGTAGCGGGCAAGGACCACCTTCTTCTTGCCGGAGGCCTTGGTGATTGGTGCGGTGCCGGCGTAGGCCTTGCGGGCCTTGGCGTCGACATACCGGTCGGTGTCGTCGCCGAACTCGCCGAACTCGCCGAACTCGCCGAGAACCCGGGCTGCCAGGACCACGCCGAGGCCGGGGAGGCTGGTGTAGATCCCAGCGTCCCGGTGACGGCCAAAACTGTCGCCCACCACCACGCTCAGCTCGTCGATCTGACGGTTCAACTTAGCGATGACAGCGACTTGGCTGGCGATGCCGGTGGCGTAGGCATGCTGCACCGGCGCTGGCAGCCGTAGCTCGGACGCCCGCAGCATCTGAAGGATCGCTGTCACGCGCTAGTCGAGGTTGCGGCGGTGGGCACGGGTCAACGCCGCCACGACCCGGGCCTTGGTGAGTTTCGCGGCCTGGTTGGGGTCAGGGGCTGCGGCCAGCAACTCGAGTGTTTCAGGGGCATCGAGCTTCTCGAAGGCCCTGATCGCAGCCGGGAAGTACTCCCGCAACGCCGACCGCAACCGCAACACGTGACGGGTTCGATCCCAGATCAGAGATTGATGCATTCGGGCCACCACCTTCACCGCCTGCCCGACCGGGCTGTCACCGGCCACCGGTCGGTGACAGCCCGGTCGATCCGGACGATCTCGGCCAACAGATGCGCATCGGTGGTGTCGGCCTTAGCCCCCGACATCGAGTGCCGCTGGCGATACCGCGCCGCCGAGGTCGGGTTAATCGCGAACACCCGGTAGCCGGCCGCAACCAGAGCGGCCACCCACGGTCCACGATCGGTTTCGATACCGATCACCACACTCGCAGCCCCCTCGTCCGACTCAAGGCCAGCCAAGCTGGCTGGCGCGTACCTGGCCAGGAGTTCGTGGAATGCGACCATCCCACCCAGCCCTTCAGGCAACCGCTTCTTGGCCAGCACCACTCCCGACTCGTCCTGAACCTCGATGTCGTGATGCTCCTCAGCCCAGTCATCGCCCACAAACAACACCGGAACCGCCTCCCCTCGCAGATTAAACATTTCGCAGCGTGGAGGAGGACTGCCAGCGATCCAATGGCGCGAGTGCTCACCCAGGTCCGCAACCAAGGGGCACGACATCCCAGTAGCGGTACTGCCTCCCCACGACCAGCAGGCGCACGGTCTGCCGCAAGACCTCAACAGCGATCAGATACGGAAAGTGCTGACCCGCCAGCCTTTCGGACCTAGCACCAGATTTTTAGGAGACACGCCCTAGAAGTGGACGTCCCCACACAGGTGGACTTGGACACCGAGTTCGTCGAGCATGGCGGCTTTCGCGATCAACGCCTTGTCCGCTATCTCCGTGTCAGGCGCATACACCACGCTGAGATGGTTGGCCTTGTGGCGGGCCATGAACTGATCGCGAGAAATACCGTGGAAAACGGCGTGCATCATTGGCCATTCCGGATTGGTGGCGGCCCACCGGCGTTCAGTTTCCTCTTGCGGCAGAGTCACTGCGGTTGCCCTGCCCATGTCTGCGTGCAGCGAGCCCTCCGCGACGTAGACGCGCGACCAGATGACCTCTCCGGGGCGTGACACGCCCCGCAGTGTTGCGCCGCCGGCGGGGAAGAACACCGGATCCTGTCGCCATCCTTCCGCACTTGCGTACCCATCCTTGAGGTGGGAGGCGGGGACGGAACCTGAGATCTCGAAGACCCAGATGAACTGTCCGTCGTAATCCTCACCCCATCGAATGTCGTGCAATGTCGTGGCCGGGTCTAGTCCCATTGCTGTCCAGATGCGGTTGGTGATGAGGGAATCAACCGCGACGCCCTCGTCTGCCTCGTTGAAGTGGGGCAGTGCCTGGTCCTCCCAGAGCACGCGCGTGCCGTCGCGGTCCGTGACGGGTGGGCGCTCGACGTTGTTGAGCAGGCCTTCCGCGAGATCCGAGGCAGGGGAAAGGTCTTTCAGCCCTTGCTGGTACTGGATGCCGACGGCGTCGAGGCCGAAGTCGTCGCTGATACGCAGGGCGGCGATGTACATCTTGTACTGCCAGCGCAGCTGCGCCTCGGTGAGTTCTGTCGCATCATCGGTACCGAGCTTGAAGGTCATACCCTTGTTCTTCAGCCAAAGGCCAACCTCGTCAGCTTCTTCGTCGCCGACGCGTTGCATCTCCGCCCACAGGGCACTCTGTGAAAGTCGCTCCTTGTAGATGCCGAGCGGGTTGATGAGCTCGTCGCCGAGGATCGCGTTGTACATGCCCATGCAACCCTCATCGAAGACACCGATGATCGCCTTGTCCGCCAGCATTTGGCGAGCCAGCGCCTGACCCAGCTGCTTCTCGGGGCTGTCGGGGAGTTCCGGCAGGTCACGGACATGGTTCGTGTCGTGTGTGATGTGTCCCGTTTCGGTCCAGTCATGCAGCCCCTGCTTGAACCAGTTGTCGGTGAAGTCGACGCTCCAGATGGTCGAGTAGGATTTGTCCATCTTGGTGAGCCCGGCGTTGAGCCCGAGCAGGCCGACCAGGCCGGGCCAGTCGCCCACGAAGTTGGCGACGGTGAGGATCGGCCCTTTGTGAGTGCGAAGTCCCGCGAGGACGTGGTGGCTGTACTGCCAGATGGCCTCCGCGACAATGAGTGGTGCATCAGAGGGGATGTTCTTGAAGACTTCCAAGCCCATTCGCTGGCTGGAGATGAAGCCGTGACCGGTTTCCGGATCGACGGGGTTGGCTCGCTTCAGGGTCCAACCGAGGTCAGACAACGCTCGTTCGAGGTCGTGCTCCATCTTCTCCTGGGTGGGCCAGCCGGCGACGTTCGCTGATTCGCGCAGGTCTCCACTCGCGATGAGGTGGGCGGTTCTCGGTTCCGCAGTGGGCCTCTCGGTGGGGACAGGGAGTGTGTAGGTGGACATTTGTTCCTCCATTCCTTTCGACGGGTTCTTATCGGAGTTGGGTGTGGGTGCCACGAGGGCTGGGTTCGGTGCGCCCGTGCGGGCACCGTTCATGGGTGCTCCAAGTTGGTCCGGCCCAGAGCATGGGTGACGTCACGGGTGACGAGATAGGTCTGGACATACAAGTCGTAGAGGCCCTGGTAGAGGCTTTCCGTGTCTGGGTTGGGTTGCACCACCTCTCGGACCGGATTCCAGTCGTCCATTCGTGGAGGCTCGTCGTCCGGGGAGCCGCCGGCGCGGGCGGCAAAGTATGCGGCCCCGTAGCTGGCGCCGATCGTTGTTTCGCGGACAACCTGTGGCAGGCCGGTGATGTCCGACACGATCTGCGTCCAGAGTCCACCCTGGGTCCCACCGCCGACGGCGACGATCCGGTCCATCACGGCGCCGGCCTTCCGCATCGTCTCGATGTTGTGGCGCACGCCGAACGCCGTCGCCTCGAGCACTGCCCGATAGAGGTCTCCCCGGTTGTGGGAGATCGTGAGCCCAAGGACGGCGCCACGTGCTGCTGGGTCCATGATCGGTGTGCGTTCACCGGCGAAGTACGGCAGCATCAGCAGACCTCGGGCACCGGGCCCGGACGTGGCGGCCTCAGCCACCAGGTCCGCGAAGGGCGGGTTGCCGAACAGTGTGCGGAGCCACCCCGTGATCGCACCGGAGGTGGCCATTCCACCAGCCAGGTTCCGGATTCCCTCCAGTGCCCCGGCCGTGCTCCACATGGAAGGGGTGCGCAACGTTTCATCCACGGTCGCAATGAGGAACATCGTCGTGCCATACATGAGCATCAGGTCCCCCACCTCATGTGCGCCCACACTGCTCGCCTCGGACCAGGCGTCGATCGTCCCGAAGATGACGGGTGTGCCAGCGGGGATGCCCGTCTGCTCGGCCGCATCAGACGACACCCGTCCGGCGATGTCGTCGGCCCAGCCGAGACGGGGAAGTGAGATGCCCGTCGCGACCTGCTCGGCCCAGGGCTCGTACCACCGCAGCGCCTCCAGGTCGAACATCGGGGTGCACTGGCTCGCCGAGTGGTGGTCCAGGGTGTACTCACCGGTCAGATGGAACACGAGCCATGAGGCTGGCATGAACAGTCGTTCAGCCCGCGCATAGGCCTCCGGTTCCTCTTCCCGGATCCAGGCGATCTTCGGCCCCGCTGCTTGTGTGGTCAGAATGGAGCCGCAACGTCGCGCAATCTCCTCCTCCCCCAGCTGCTGTGTGAGGCGCTGGATCTGCTCGACAGCACGGGTGTCCACGCCGTAGAGGATGGCTGGCCGCACGGGGTGGCCGTCGGCATCGGTGAGCAGGACGCAGGGACCCATACCGCTCACGCCGACTGCTGTCACCACGATGTCGGCGCGGTCGTGAGTGAGTTCCCGGGAGATCTCGACGAACTCGCTCCACCACACGTCTGCATCCATCTCGACCCACCCGATGTGCGGTCTTTGGACATCATGTTCACGAACTGCAGATCCAAGGACCCGTCCGGTGGCTGACACCAGGACTCCCTTGCTGCTGGAGGTACCGATATCGACACCAAGCGTACAAAGTGTTCGCACTTATTCCTCCTTGATGATCCCAAATTATTCTTGCAGAAATTGATTTCAGTAGCAATCATTCGTGTTTTTGCGGACTTATAGGGACCTGCGTTTTTAGCGCGGGGGTAAATGGGAATCCTCGGCAACAATGGCTGCATTTGTTATTGATTCAGCTGAGGATGAGCGGAAGAGGCATTGTTTGCCATGGTACTGACTACACCGTTTCAACTTGAGTGGGCCTGTGGCCGACAACTTACTCATGTGTCCTTTGCGGAGCAGCCCACATGACTCTTCAGTAGAATGCTGAGAGTTTCAGAGACAGCTGCATTGAGATGCTGGTCGTCCAAGTGGCTAGTCAGCGCGCGAAGATGACCATGTTGTTGAACACCCACTCCTTCCCGAGCTTGTACGCCCACGTCCCGTCCGCATTCTTCGTGGCGATCACTTGGTCGCTGCGGATGTGGCTGCGGCACCCCCCGCGCCCAGTGGCCGCGGTGTCACACTCCGTGCGCCACTGGCGCCCAGCAGAGGTGAAGGCCCCGCTGTTGGCGAGAGGGTTGTTGCCCCACTGTGCACGGGTCATCTTCGGCAGGTACGTCAGGTTGTTGAAGTGCCAGCCGTTGTCCTTGACGAAACGCCCGCCCTGGTACTGCACTTGGGTGGACCAGATCTCAGTACGGCACCGGATCGTCTGCGAGTACGGCTCGCAGGTGGTGTACCAGTAGCGGTCATTGATGACGTGGAAGCCGGGCACCCCGTACGGCGCCTCCACCTGGTGCTGCGGCCGCGAAGGCGACGGCGCAGGGGTGGTCGGCTTCGTGGTCGCCGTCGGTGTCGGTTGCGGTGACGCGGTTATCGTCGGTGTGGGTGATGAGGACGTGGTCGCCGTCGGGGTGGGACTCGGCTCGGGTGTGGGGGACACCACGTCACTGCTGCGCTGGGCCGCCGTGAACTCGCCGATCCTGAGCGTGCCCTCGGTGCCGCGCAACCCGACCGCGTAGCGGTACTGGGCCCGGACCTCCGGATCGCGCAGGTTGTCGTGGCCGTTCGCGGGGGCGGTGTGGACGCGGTGCCACACGCCGTTGCGCTCCACGTAGCCGGTCATGAAGTTGCCCGACAGGACGACGGCGATCCGGTCCCCGGACTCGACGACGACGGGGACGTTGCCGTTGCCGCTGTTGGGCCGCAACACGCCGTCACTGACCGTGTCGAACCCGATGCGGTTGTCCTTGTGGCCCACCCACATCATCGAGTAGTTCTCGGTGTCCCGCACGAAGCCCACCAGTAGGGTGTCCTGCGGCCCGTCACCGTTTCGCCACTGGTCGACCTCGGTGATCACGACGGTGTCACCGGGCACACCCGGGGCGTCCTCCGATCCCGTCGACGTGACCGGCACGTCGGAGACGAGCGTCGAGTAGAACGGGGTGTCGCCGCTGACGGCGAGCGTGCCGCTACCGACGACCGGATCGGGCGCGATCTCCGAGGTGCTGGTCTTCAGCACCGTGTACTGCTTCTGCGGTGTCGGCATCGAACGTGTCATGGACGAGCACCTCGTCGAACTGGTCCGGTGTCAGGTCGTCGTCGGGGTAGGACATGGTCCCGATCGCGAAGTCGCGGCCCCATTGCCAGAGGTTGCCCCACTTCGTGCCGGTCTGCAGGTCGCCGTAGGACGTGGCCACGAAGTAGATGGGCCAGCCGTGGGAATCGTAGGTCATGGCCGCGGTGCCGATTGTCGACTCCGCGAGCACGTTCGTCGCGTAACCGTCGTCGACCTGCACACCCACCATCTGCATGCCATTGTCGAACTTGCTGAAGATGAAGGGCTCACCGGCGGAGTTGAACCCGAATGTGGGGTCCTGGATGACGCCCTGGGCAACCTGACCGGTTCGCCAGGCGCCATCGACGCGGGACGCGTGCATCAGTGTCGACGACGTGGTGCGCGCCACGATGTGGGCGGTGCCATCCTGGGAGACGTCGCCGTACTGCTGACCCACTGCACCTTCGAGCACGGTCGACCACTCCAGCGAGTCCGCGACCCGCTCGGCTGACGACAGGCTGCCTGCCGTCGTGATCCCAATCATCATCGCCACGTTTCTAACCACCATGAGCTGGGGATTCGACGACAGCTGCGTGGCGTCCTCGGTGACGTCCCATGCGGCCTCGGTTTCTGACGCGAGGAGCACCCCGTCCGTGTGCCGGGAGACCACGTGCAGCACCGAGTCGACAAGTGTCGCGTCCGGACTGCCAACAGCGCCCTGTTCGATGGCGCTCATCACGCCGTCGGCCAGATTCATCACACCCAGCGTGCCGTCAGAGTTCACCACGGCACGTCCGGGCACGAGGGCAGGATCCGCGGTGACGGGGACATCGAACACTCGCGACTCGAATTCCTCAGAGTTCGGCGCTGCCTGTGTTGCCACCAGCAGTGTGTCCGAGGACGTGCGGGCCGCCACCTGAAGACGTCCGTCGTCCAGGGTTGTCACCACCGGATTGCCGGCGACGTCTCCTCCGATCTGGTGCTGACTGAAGTGAGTCACACCGGGGCGGGACTGCTTGCCCGTCCACAGCCTGCCCGCGGCATCCCGGGCGAAGTAGGCGACGGTCTCGTCGACGTTGCGTGCCGTGGCAGGGCCCGGCTGGATGGAGTTTTCCGACTCTGCACGCAGCCCCGGAGCCTTGCCGACCGTGGCGATGACGCCTGTGAACTCGGTCCAAGACTCCACCAGTTTGGTCGAGCCCCACGTCTTCTGTGCCAGCGCATGCATGCTCGGCACGAGATTGTTGAGCACTTCAGCGTCGGACTCCATCGACGTGTTGATCCATGCCAGCCATGCGGGCATGCGGGCGCCACGCACCGATGCGTGGGGCACCGGCGTTTCCCAGTGGAACGCGTCCACCTTGAGCTTTTCGTAGACGTCACGAGGATCCAGGTTCCGCCGGGACTGGTCGTAGTAGAGGTGGTCGATGTGCGCATTGATGACGGGGTTGCCGCGCTCGGCGATGTCCTTGGCGCTCAGCAGCCCCGGCAGATCCGGATGCTGGATCCAGTACTCGACGCTGACGTCGGTGTCGAGCTGGACGACGGAGGACGTGCGCACCATGTCGTTCCAGACCCGCATGTGCTTGCCGCTCTCTTTGACCAAGGCATTCGCGCGGTTCTGGAAGTCGGCGAACAGGTCCGCGAAGGTCGCTTCCGGGCCGAACTTCTCCTTGGCGTAGGCGTCGAGCTGGGGATGGTTGGTGCCGGTTCCCGGCCAGCCGGGGTACTCGTCGGAGCCGAGGTGCCATTCGTCGCCTTGGAAGAGCCCGACGTATTCCTCGATCAGGTTCAGTGCCCAGTCCACGGCTTCCTCATTGGTGAGGTCGATGGCCGTCTGGTTGAGTGAACCGTCCTGGTTGACGAGCTGGTACTCCGGGTGCGCGGCCAGCCACACGTGCATGTGGCTGGGCATGTTGATTTGCGGGACAACCTTGACGTAGTACTTCGCGCCCAGCTCGTCGATGGCCCGCATCTCGGCCTTGTCGAGCCCTACACCGTCGAGGTAGAGGTTGGTGTCGTTGAGTTTGACGTAGCTCATCTGCTTGAAGAAGTTCTCCCACCAGGCCATCGAGACGTGGCGGGGGGTCTGGTCGAAGAGGACGCTGCGAACTTCGTAGTCCGGCCAGTCGAGGACCGTGCCGTGGGGGATGTCGCCCTGGCGCAGGAGCTGCAGGACCGAGCGTGTGCCGTTGAAAGCGCCGTGCGGGCTGGTGCCGGTGATTGTCAGGGAGTCGGAGATGTCCAGGCCGTAGGACTCGTCCCCGTGTCCCTGATCGCCGATGGCAAGGACGATGCTGCCCGCGGAGGCTGTGCCGCCGACAGCGACTTCGGGCTTGGTGCCGGTGATCCCGTGGATGTCTGCTGCGAACGTTTGGGCGATCTCCTCGAGCTCGGCATTGCCGGCCTCCACGACCAGTTTGGTGCCGGCCCATGCGAAGGTGCCGTCGGTGCCCGGGGTCCATTGTTGTACTGCAGGAACGGTGATCAGCTCGCCGGGTGGGGCTGCTGACGACGATGGTGACACCATCGTGAGGATCAGGACGACTGCGGTCGCGACGCCAGCCGCGATGCGGACGGGATGCATGGTTCTCCTCCAGGTTGTGGGCAACGATGCCCGTGGGTGAACTGATGAGCTGTCTCGGTGGACACTGGTGTCCGGGGAAGGGTGGGGATCACTTGCCTGCACCAAGGGTCATCCCCTCGATCAGTCGCTTGCCGAGGAACACGTACAGCAGGACGGTGGGGATGACGACGATGACGATGCCAGCGAACAGGCCACCCCAGTCCGAGGTGTACTGCATGGTTCCGTAGAGGCCCAGCAGCGATTGCGGCAGCGTGTACTTGGTGTTGTCGGTGATGAATACCAGCGCCAGGAGGGTTTCGTTCCACAGACCCATGGCGGTGAGCATGGCTGCGGTGATGATGCCCGGTCGAGCGAGCGGGCCCATGATCCGCGTGAAAGTGGTCCAGGCGCTGGCCCCGTCGAGTGCTGCTGCTTCCTCGAGATCGGTGGGAAGTGACCGGAAGAAGCCGGTCAGCAGGAAGACGGCGAATGGCAACGATGTCGCCACGTACAGCAGCCCCAAGCTCAGGCGTTCGTCCCACCAACCAACGGTTGAGTACATGAACGAGCTGATCGAGTTCATCAGGACGAAGAGTGGGACCAACACCACCTGGACGGGGATGCCGAGCCCGATGGCGAAGAACGACGTGATGGGTCCGGCGGTGGGGACGCGTGTCCGTGCCAGCACGTATGCGGCCATTGCAGCAATGATCACGGTGATCGCTGTGCACACCACGACCAGCAACGAAGAGTTGATGAACCCGCGGCCGAGGCTGGAAACCGACCAGGCGGAGACGTAGTTGACGAAATCAATGGCGCGTGGCAGTTCCAGTGGATGGCTGAAGATCCGGGACCCTCCCCGGAACGAGTTGATCACCACCCACACCAGGAGACCGATGTTGAAGACACACCAGGCCAGGATCCCGATCTTCAGCAGGGTCCAGACGACGGAGACCCGGCGGGAACCTGCGGAGGTGTGAACGGGCTTGGGAACGATGTCGGTGGTCATCAGAACTCCAGGAAATCTCGTCGCATGAAGCGGCGGACGGCGACGACGAAGACGCTGATCAGGACCACCATGACGACGGCCATGGCACTACCGAGGCCGAGCTGGTACTGCGGGTTGCGACCGCCGGTCGTGGCCAGGAACTGCGCAATGGTCAGGGTCCGTGCCTGGGGAGGTGGCGCGTCGCCGAGGCCGGTGAATCCGATGATGAATTCGAAGACCTTGATCGCATTGATGCACCAGAGCACGGCGCTGACGGTCACAACGTCCCAGGTCATGGGCAGTGTGACGTTGAAGAAGATACTGACGCGCCCGGCGCCGTCAAGCTCGGCGGCTTCGTAGTAGTAGCGGGGTACGCGGCCGATGGCGGACATCATCAGCGTGAGGTAGTAGCCAATGCTCACCCAGACCATCCCGACCAGGATGACCCGGAAGATCATGTCGGGCGTGAGCCACTGCTTGGCGAGGACACCCAAACCGGTGAAGCGAAGTCCTGCGTTGAAGAGGCCATTCGGTGCCAGCAGGAGGCTCAGGGAGATGCCCACGGCAATGGGGGACAACAGATAGGGAAAGAAGACGATCGACAGGGCCGTCCGGCTCCACCGAACCTCCCGGAGGACAGAGGAGACGACGAACGTGACGAGGAAGATGCCCACACCGCTGATCATCAGTATCCCCAGGGTGTTGCCGAACGCGCGTATGAACAGATCGTCGTTGGCCAGGCGCACATAGTTCCTGAGCCCGATCCATTGCGGGGAGTCGCCTCGTCCCGACCATGACGTGAAGCTGGCGTACACCCCGAACAGGGCTGGCGCCACCAACAGCCCCACGTAGACCAACAGGGCCGGAAGCAGCAACGGCCAATAGAGTCGACGGCGTGCCAGTTCTGCCGGGGAGGCGCCCGCCCTGCGCGAGCGCCCCTGCCCGGGCGAAGACTGAATCGAGGTGCTCATACTTCCTTCCAGAAGGTCAGCTGTTCGCGATCAGTTCGGCAGTCTTGGTCTTCAGCTCCTCACGGAACTCGGCGGCCGAGAGCTTGCCCCCGAAGAACGAGGCGACGTTCGGCTGCCAGACGTCGGTCACCCACTGCGGGGCGACGATCGTGACGCCGTCCGCGAAGAGCACGGTCTCCTTGGCGTTCTTGTACTCCTCGAAGAAGTCGGCCAGTACCTCCGGCGGGTTGACGTCGGTGCGGGCCGGCAGGTTGCTGGCATCGGTGGCGATGCGCTGCTGACGTTCCTTGCCCATGAACCAGGCCGCGAACTGCTTGGCCTGGTCGGCGTTCTTCGCCTTGTTCGGCACGGCAAAGCCGACGGGTTGGGCGACCACAAGGCCCTCGCCGAGGTTGTCACCGACAGCGGGGAACGGCACGGACGCGAACTTGATGCTGTCCGGGTCGCCGCCCGACTTCTCCAGCGACCCCGTGGTCTCGCTGGGTAGCCAGGATCCCATGAGGATGAAGTCGGTGTCGGACGACTGGTCAGCCCATGCTGCCTGCTGCGTCGGGAACTTCGTCCCCTGGAATCCTTCGGGGAAGAACCCGCCCTGGATCAGCTGCTCGACGGCTTCCGTTGCAGCCACCCACGCGCCCTCGGTGAACTTGTCTCCCGTGGCATCCTGGGCAGCCTCGCGGATCGTGCCAGGGCCACCCGCCCGCAGCAGGGTCAGTTCGAGCCAGTAGCCGCAGTAGTCCGTGATGTCGCCGTCCAGGGCGATCGGGACGCGGCCGGCGGCCTTGCGCTCCTCCAGGTATGTGATGAAGTCGTCCCACGAGCCGACGTTGCCCTCGACCCCTTCGGTGGCCTTCGCGTTGTACCACAGGGTGGAGCCGACGATCTCGTACGGAACCAGGAACGGTGCACCGGAGTCGTTCTGCATCGTGTGCATCAGTGCCTCGGGTACGACGTCGGAAACTTTCTGGTCCTCACCGGGGATCTGCATGTCGTAGGCGTCCGAGAGGTCCATCAGGTTCTCGACACCCACGTTGGCAGCGAAGTCAGGAGCGCCCTGGTCGACGAGGTCGGGGGGATTGCCTGCCGTGAGTCGAGGGATGAGTTGGGCGAGCACCTCACGTCCCGTCCACTGCACCTCCACCGCAATGCCGGTTTCGTCGGTGAACTTCTTGATCTCCTCCGACAGCACCTTCTGTTGGGCCTCACCCTCCTTCCACATGGACCAGTAGGTGAACGTTCCCCCGTCCCCAGGTGGCTGCGTGCCCGCACCGTCCGTGGAGTTGGGCGTCGCCTCATCCGAGGGGGTGGGGCCGGTGCATCCGGTCACCACTGCACCTGCGACGGCGGCGGCGGCCAGGGCACTGAATGATCTGCGGCTGATGTTCATGATGCTTCTCCTTTGGGTGTTCATGACAAGTGGAGCTCGTCAAGGGTGAGTTCGGCAGAGGGCTCCGCACTGCCGGGTTCTGCGTAGAAGTACGCCACTGAAGCGATGTCGTCACGAAGGGACCGGTAGCGTTCCCGCCCGGGAGTGATGTCCCGAAAACCCATCGCGTGGACCGTCGCACGAATGGCGTCGGAGAAGCAGATGGGGTCCTGGAGGTGCCAGCGGTACAAGCCGTAGCGCTGGCCGGCGCGGTTGAACTGGTTCGGCTCAATGACCTGAGGCATCCCGAGATACGGGGTGGTGAACGTGGCGTAGCGGCCAGTTGGGTGCTCAAAGCTCCAGGCACCGCCCACGTAGTCCTCGGTTCCTGTGCCGCAGATGGTGGGGAATTCTTCGTCGTCGTCGAGGAAGAACTTCACCTCACCCTCGCCCCACCACCCCTCGTGGTGGGTCTCCCACGCAAGGTAGGTGCCGACGTAGTGTCCGCGTCCGGTGACGCCGTCGAGGATGGTGTGTGGTTCCAGGTCGCCGAGGGTGTCGTTGCGATGCCAGCGGGCGTGGAAGTGCAGGGAGTCCTCCGGGACATCGCGCTCCGCCCACGTGATCTGGTAGAAGCAGCCGTTGATCCGCTGATCCGTCAGATTGGTGACGGCGACGCGGGCACCGCTGGTGAAGGGCATTTCCCAGTAGCTGTTCAAACCGCCGGCGGGGGCCACCGTGATCGGGATCGAGGACACCGGCGCATAGACTCCCCAGCCCTGACAGAAGAAGTCGCCCAACGGGACACACACCGACGGTGCATCCTCGCCGTCAAAGCTGATGGTCAACACGATGCTGCGCCAGTGCTGGGGCAGGGTGGTCATCCAGACGTGCTGGATGACGCCGGGTCCGTCAATATCGGCGAGCACGCGGGTCTCGTGGGGCGCGAGGTCCACGCACGGTGACTTCTTCCAGCCGATCGGCAGGTCCTGACTGGCGTAGGCCGTGGAGTGTTCACCGCGAAGTGCCCGTCCGCCACCGCCGGGGGCACCGGTCGGGTTCTCGGCGCTGATGGAACGGGTGCGGGCTGCAATGGGGCGCGTCAGATCCATGTCGATTCCTCCTCGATGTCCATGCGGAAGTCGTAGTGGCCGGGCAGTGGTTCGTCGGTTCCCCGGAGAAGTTGGTACTGACTCCACAACTGGTCCAGGCCGAGGTCGCCCTCGCGCAGGTCGGGAAGCACCAGAGGCCCCGCGAGCAGTGCTTGGGCCCGGTCTGCTTCGCCGAGACGCACCGACGCCCATGCGTCGAAGTACTGGATCCGCGGCAGGAGGCGCACCTCGGCGGGGAGATTGTCGATGAGCTTGCGGGCGTCGGCTGGGCGGTCCGAGGCCAGCAGCGCGTCGATGACCTCGACGGCGATGCGGGCACGCGTGGGGGCCAGGCGGTGGGCGGTGAGCAGGTCCTCGATCCCGTCGGTGCGTTCCGCGGTGGTGAGGCCGAGCGCTCGGTGGGCATCCGGGGTGGGGTGTTCGGCTGCGGATGACGCCCAGAGCCGTCGGGCATCTTCCACCCGGCCGGCCGCGTGCTCGGCGTGTCCGAGCAGGAGGTCCCGCAGCCATCCCACCGGGCTGGCAAGGAGGTGTTCGCGCCACTGGCGGTCGGTCATCGCGCTGGTCTGCAGGGAGGCGTCGAGTCGGCCCGTGCGGGCCAGTTCGAGCCATGCCCGCTGCTCGTCGGTGAGGAGTTCGACGTCATAGGGGGTTGCGGCGTAGAACGGGAGGTGTCCCGCGGCGATTTCCAGCGCGCCCCAGCCCTGGGCATCGGAGCCGCCACGGAACCGGGTGTCGGTCTCGGGTGCAGGGTCCTGGGACTGGGAAACGAAGTGCTGGTGCGCACGGTCGATGCCGGGGCCGTCGACGGCTGCCTCCCGGGTCCGGGTGACGAGCGCGGTGTAGTCGCCGCAGGGATCGGCCACCTGGACGGGCCTGTAGCTCTCGGTGAAGCGCCACGTCTCACCGGGGGCCAGTCGCAGGTGCTCGAGTTGGGTGGGGGTCAGGCCCGCCTGAATCTCGGCGTAGGCACCGCTGCCGGAGAGCCAGCTCTGCCAGGTGCGACCGCCGTCCCCGCCGCCCCAGGTGAAGAGTTTCCTGCCGGCCAGGAGGGGGGTGGAGGCTTGCGCGAGTCCGTAGCCGTCGGGCCCCACCGATGCGATCCACGGATGCGGGCCGGGCACCTGGTAGAAGTAGTCGGCGCTGCCGCGGTGGCGTTGCGGCCAGGACACGTCGCCGTGTCCATCGCGCAGGGGGACCGTCACCTCGCTGAGGCGGTAGACGTAGCCGAAGTGGTAGGCGCGTTCGGCGTCGACGACGATCCGGGTGTCGTCGTCCTGCGGGACCGCCATGTTGCTCCACCAGTAGACCGGGCGCTCCTCCGCGTGCGGGTTGTGGATGGTGACATGGGTGAACAGGGCGTCCGAGCCCGGCGGCAGCCATGCTTCCAAACGCCACGTCAGTCCCAGCAGCCTCTCGTGTGCCCACATCCGCAGGACGTCGCCGACCACCTCCGCGCAGACCGGCTCACAGGTGAGACCCCAATGTCCGGTGACGCCGAGATTCCACTCGACCCCGCCGGCGAACCAAGCATTGCGGACGGCGAGGTTGGCCAGCTGGATGTCGTCGGGCTGGTGCAGCAGTTCGCGCCCAGTCGTGAGGTCACGCAGGCTCCAGAGTCGGCCCCCGAGGTCGAGGAGGAACTCCGCACGCAATCGGCCGTTGTCGAGCACGGCCACCCGTTGTTCGACGTCGACCAGCCCTCGATCGTATCCGTCCTGCAGGCGGTAGGGGAGGGCCGTCGAGGGGCGCTCGGCGTGGCCGTCCCCGATGTCCAGCAGTGCGGACTCCTCCGGCGTGGGAAGGCGGCCACCACCGGAATCGAGCACCAGCTCGCCTGACGCAGCAAGGGATGGCACCGCCATCGTGCGCCGCTCCCAAGTGATCCCGCTCAATGTGACTCCAATAGTTTATGCACTGTCTAAAAGAACTATGGTGTCAGTATAGGCATGCCCGTGTGGCACATGGAAGCCTTTCCTGAAAGAGGATCCCGATGAACCAGAATTCTCGCGCCACCCGTGCGGATGCCACGTCAGTCCGACAGCAGAACGAACTGGTCGTGGTGTCGTCGCTGCAGTCCCACGGCGCCCAGCGCATTTCCGCGATCGGTCGCGACACCGGATTGACACCCGCGACGGTGGGGCAGGTCCTGCAGGGCCTCGAGGTCAAGGGATGGGTCGAGTCGACCGCCCCGACGCGCGGCGGACCCGGCCGGCCCGCGCAGGTCTACAGACTGTGCCAGCCTGATGCCTCCGTCGTCGGCATCGACGTCGGCGCGCGTGTCACCCGCGCCGTCCGGCTGGGCCTCACCGGGGAGGAGCAGGGGCGCAGCGAACACCGGCTTCCACTGGACGCGGGACTGCTGGATCGCCGCGAGGTGGTCGTGGCGGCGCTCGAGGAAGTCGGTGCCGCATCAGCCGATGTGTGGCTGACGACACTGGCCATGGGTGGTCACGTGGCGCAGGACGGCACCATCGTGCGATCGGTTGCGGTCCCCGAGTTCAATGGTCGCCATCCGCACGACCTGTTCGGCGACTTGTTGCCCACATGGCCCCAGGTCGTCAACGACGTGCGGGCCGCCACGTATGCGGAGCGCCGGGTGGGGGTGGCCAGCGAGTACGGACATGTCCTGCTGGCCAACCTCGGGCGGCGTCCGACTCTAGGAACACTAATCCATGGCTCTCCCTGGGCTGGGGCGCACGGCACCGCCGGTGACATGTCCCTCAACAGGTCACTGCCTTCGGTGGAGGACATGGACTGGATGGCCGCGTTCGCGGACGACCCCGACCCGCTCGGTGCCGCCGTTGCCGCCGCAGTTGCCGGCGACAAGGTGGTTCCGGCCGGTGCCCGCGAGTACTTCACCTCCATCACCCCGGCTCTTGCCATCGCTGCGGCCATCGTGGACCCGGAGGTGTTCGTCCTTGCCGGGGCCCTCACCCCGCTGGCAGGGGCTTTTCTCGAGCCGTTCTCGGAGTACCTCGCCGAGCACATGCAGCAGCCGCCACGGGTCCTCGTATCGACACTCGACCAGTTCGCCGCAGCACTCGGGGCGGCGCTCCTCGCCGTGAGTTCCATCCAGGCGACCTTGGCGTCGCCCGATGCCGGCGTGGCACCGTTGACGCGTGATGCGTTGACCGCAAGGCTTGGAGAGCGACAACTCCATGCGGAAAGCCATCAACGGCGATCGCTCACCAGTTTGGCAGGGGCTGCACAGGATCGGCCCGGTTGGCATTTCTGATCATGTCCGAACAGGATTGCCCACTCCAAGACGGAGTGACATGCCTGTCTGGTTACACGTTGAGGGGCCGACGCACCAGATGGTGGTGGTAGGGACTCAGGATTGTCCACCCCCGGACGGGCCAACTTGTTCTTCATCTTTTCTCAAGGCCAACACGTGCGACTCTCCCGTCCTCAGGCGGATGACCGTGCTGACCGGATCGTCCGCACCCACGACCACGTTGTCAATGGAGAACTGACCGAACCGGCAGGACGATTCCAAGCGTGCGCCACTTATACTGACCAGGCCCCACCCTTTATCCGTCAGAAGTGGCCAGGACTGCACGTGCTGTGATGGTCTGACGTGCAGCGTGGCTGTTGAGGCATCAAAGGACACCCCGCTCCACGCTTGCAGTACACTCCACCCGGACAGCGCCCGGACGTAGTGGTCCCCGCATTCGATCTGGTTGTAGGGATTGCGGCGGCGCCCGTCGTGGCGGGACCACAGGCCGCTAAGGATCCGGTTCGCCTCGTCAAGGAGCCCCTCGTGGAGGCAGTGGGCGGCCACCTGCTGCTCGATGCCGGTCCACACCTCGTCGCAGTATCGGGTCGGAACGGTAGGCCTGCCCCCGAGCGGCCACGTGCACATCAGCAGGCCGGTGTCGTCGGCGTCGGCGAAGACGCGGTACGGATTCTCGAAGTCGCGGAACCCGACCCGGAGGTTGTGGCGCACCACTGACGCCAGGGCGGTGCGCACATGCTCGGCGGGCAGCAGGTAGCCAAGTCCCAAGTGGTGCGCCCACCACTGGCCGATGAGCTGGTCCGACAGGCACCCCGACTCCCACTGGAACTGGTGCGGGTCCCCCTCCTCCAGCACCTGGACGAAGTACTCGCCGTTGAACAACGCCTCGTCGTAGGCGCGGCTCCCACGCTCGAACCGGTCGCGGCACCAGGCGACCTCGTCGGCCCGGTCCACGAGCGCTCCCATCTCCTCCATCGCCCGCAGCCCGGCCAGCCACAGGGTGCCCATGAACGGGTTGAGACCGGCCAGGTCAATGTCGTGGGTGGAGGGCTGGATGCCGTGCAACATTCCGCTGGCCTTCGGGTCCCACCGCCCCGCAATGTGGTCCATCAGCAGCCGCAGGCGTGGCCAGTACCGCTCCAGCCATAGCAGGCCAGCGCCCTTGCGGACCTCGCGGTAGGCCTTGAGCACCGTGCTGAGCATCCCGTCCAGGGCGGGGTCGCCGGGGCCGCCGATCTCCCGGTCCCACAGTTGCGGCAGGTGGGTCGGCGAGATCACGCGATGGGGGATGAACCCCTCGGGGGCCTGCATGACGTCCAGTTCACACTCCCGCATGTCCCGCTCGATCTCCGGGAAGAGATCCGCGATGCCCTGGGCGTAGGCGAACACGTGGGTGCAGTTCAGCGGGCAGGATCCACCCACCTCTCCCGACCACATCGGGGTGGAGGCCCCCTGCACGCCCTCGAACCCGAAGAAGTGGCCGTCGGCGGTCCGGAAGAAGCTCGGACTGCGGATGATGGATGCCTGTGCGGCCAGGTGCTGCACCGCCTCGTCGTCCAGCGAGCTGTCCTCCAGCACGCCCGCCCACCGCCGCGAGACGTCCTCCAACTCCGCCCATTCCCGCTGGACGCGCTCCGCCACCGCGACCGCGTCCGGGTACCGGGTGGTGTGGTGGTTGCCGAGGAGGAACCGGGTGGCGCCCCACTCGGGCCGGATGCCGCCGAACTGGGTGAAGTTCGCGTACCGGTTCGGGAAATGCCAGGCGACGGCGAAGCGGACGGTGACCGTGTTCCCGGGGCCGACGCTGAACTGGGCGGCAAGGCCACCGTTCCATGTGCTGCCCGCGGGGCTCGCGGCAGGTGTGGTCCAGATCCCGGTGGGTTGCGGGTCCGCCATGTCCGAGGGCATGTGGGACCAGTCCTGGGGCGCGAACGGCTGCCGTGTGCGCAGGAAGGCCAGGAACTGCTCGGGGCTAGTCCACTGGGGCAGGGCCGTGGTCAGGGGCGCGTCGGCCGTCAGGACCATCTGTCCCGCACCCGGATGCTCGGCGGGGAGGGTGTCGTTCTCCATGATGAGGGATGTCCAGCCGTCGGCGCGCGCCACCCGGTTGGTGTTGCCTCCGTGGCCGGGGTGCCGCACCCCGTCCGGCGGAATGATCCCGTCGGCACCGACGGCGTTCTGCAGTGCACCGCCGAGCCACCCCTGCACGGGCTGCCGGCCGGTGTTGGTGATGGTGAAGGTGAACATCGCCACCGGAATCGAGCTGAGGTCCAGGTCCAGCGGGGCCATCGGGGTGAACGCCTCCAGGCTGATCTGCACGGGCAGGGAGGCGTCCTCGTACACCACGGCGCCGAACGGGTAGGTGCCGGAGAAGGTCGTGCCGGTGACGCCGTCGGCCTTGGCCAGGAGGTCCCGCTGCCAGGGGGGAACATGGTCGTCGTTGACCAGCGGCGTCCGGGTGCCTTCCGGGCTGGGCGGCGTCTGCAACACCCGCACGGCGTTGAACGGCGGTTCCCACTGCGATATCCGCACGGCGAAGAAGGAGCCGGGCAGTTCGCCCAGATGGTTGCCGATGTTGTGCAACTGCCACTGCCGGAGCGAACCGTCGGCGCACAGCGAGACGTTGCCGGTGCCGATGCCTCCCAGTGGCATGGCGACGTGCGGACCAGCCGCGTGGGAGGTCTGGCGACGGGTGCGACTGGAATACATGGTGGAACTCCTGCTCAGCCCAGTGGAGCGGCTCCTGTGCCGACCCTGAGTCTAGAAAACGATTTCACACGACGGTAGGTTCCTTGGGCGACCGGTGTCAAGGGCGAGTGAGGGGCGGACCGGGGGGTGCTGACGGCTGCCCATTGGTCCGTTGCGTCGGGCCGGGCAACGACGGATGCTTCCGAGGCAGGGCGTGCGACGGTGTCCGACGAGGATGGCGAAACTCGATTTGTGAAGAGTCTGCGCAAACCCTTGACATGGCCGCCGACGATACCTACTCTAAGAAAACGATTACTCACAGTTTCCCAGCGACACGGTCGTCGCAGACAGAGGTGTGGCCTAAATGACAACGTACGGCGACTACGGCTCGAGCCTTCGCGACCTGCCGCGGCTCCGCTCCACGCGACGGCGGCGCGTGTCCTCCTACGACGTGACCGGCGGCAACGAGGACCGCATAACCCTGCAGCCCGGGGACACCGTGGAACTGGCCAACATCGAGGGGGCCGGGAGCATTAACCACATCTGGATGACCGTTGCCCCGATGCTGCCGCCCGGTCCGGACACCCCCGACAACGACTTCATGCGCAAGCTCGTGCTGCGCGCCTACTGGGACCGGAGCGAACACCCGAGCGTGCTCGTCCCCCTCGGCGACTTCTTCGGCGTGGGACACGGCCGGACGACCAACTTCGCCTCGCTGCCGCTGCAGATGAGCCCCCAGGATGGCAAGTCCCTGAACTCGTTCTTCCACATGCCCTTCGGGGACGGTGCCCGCTTCGAGATCACAAACGAGTGCGAGGACCTGGTGCTGTGGTTCTACTACTACATCGACTACGAGGCCTTCGACGAGCTGGAGGAGGACATCGGGCGCTTCCACGCCTCGTGGCACCGGGAGAACCCCTGCGAGGGGGAGGAGCAGGGCGACCGGAGCAATGGTGAGTTGCTGTTCGGGGGGAAGAACACCACCGGCGACGGCAACTACACGATCTTGGAGACTCTCGGGCGCGGGCACTACGTCGGCTGCACCTTCAACGTCACCAACACCCGCCACACCGAGGCGTGGAACTGGTACGGGGAGGGCGACGACATGATCTTCATCGACGGCGAGTCGTGGCCCCCGAACATCCACGGGACCGGCACCGAGGACTACTTCAACACTGCGTGGTGCCCCTCCGAGGCCTACCAGTCCAACTACCACGGCCTCACCATTCCGGGTGGCCCCAACTGGTCCGGGCAGATCTCGATGTACCGGTTCCACATCGAGGACCCCGTCACGTTCCAGGAATCGGTGCGGGTGACGATCGAACACGGACACAACAACGCCCGCAGCGACGACATCTCGTCGGTGGCCTACTGGTACCTCGACCGGGTCGACCAGACACTCACCCTCCCGCCCGCCTCCGAGCGCATCCCGCGCCTGGGCTGACGGCCGCACCAAGCTCCCGGGGACCCCGTCCCCGGGCCCACATTCACACACGACACATTGACACCCGCACCGTTGCGGGCCGACCAAGGGGAGACACGATCATGCAGAACACCATCACCCGACGACGACTGATGGGGGCAAGCTTCGGCCTGGCCGCCGCAGGAGTCCTGACGGCCTGCGGCTCCGGGACTCCGGGGGAGCCAGCGCCCGACAGTTCCCCCGACGCGTCGGACGGGGCCAGCCCGGCCGCGGCCGTCGTCACCATCCAGTTCTGGCACCGCACCTTCACGCCCGTGGAGAACGACTGGTACGCCGGCATCATCGACCAGTTCAACGCGGCCCAGGAAGGGGTGAAGGTGGTGGGCACCGAGGTCCCCGCGGACGCGTGGGACCAGAAGATGAAGGCAGCCCAGGCTGCCGGCAAGGCGCCCGACATCTACACCCACCCCGGCTCCATCCAGGACGCCGTCAACGCCGGACAGCTCCACGACCTCAACTCCGTCGTCCCGGAGGATGCGCTCAACGAGATCATCGACGCGGCGCTGCCCGTGTCGGAGATGGACGGGACGTTCTACGCCTACCCCCTGCTGCTGGAGCCCCAGGCCGTGCTGTTCTGGAACAAGGACATGCTGGAGGCCGCCGGTCTGGACCCCGAGAAGGGCCCGAAGACGTGGGACGATCTGATGGGGATGTGCGAGAAGATCAAGCCAACGCTGGAGAAGGGCCAGTACTGCATCTCGCCGGCCCAGGACGCGCCCACATTCGCCTGGGCGAGCGTCGGACAGCAGTACAATTTCTCCGGCCACACCGCGTTGCAGGACGACTGGACGGCAGCCAATGTCGAGGACCCCGGCTACGAGTCGCTGATCGGCGTCTACAAGCAAATGTGGGACAACGACTACATGCCGAAACAGCCGCTCGCGGCCTACGTCGAGGGCAAGGACTTCGGCGAGGAGAAGGTCGCCTTCAAGGTCTCCGGATCCTGGATGCTGTCCGAGGTCGGCTCCGACTACCCCGATCTGCTGGACCGGACCGGTATCGGAGCCATGCCCAAAGCGCCGGATGCCGGTGACCGGACCGCCACTACGCTGGGCAACTTCAAGTGGGTCATCGACGCCAAGGCGAAGGATCCGCAGGCCGCCGGGGACTTCCTGTCCTGGGCCATCGCGGGGGACCCCGAGAATCTGGTGCCGTTCTTCGTCGAGACACAGTTCACGAAGGTCTCGGTGCGTCCATCGGTCCAGGAGGCGGTGGCCGACGATGAGAAGGCCGCTGACGCCCCGTGGGTGAAGGTGATCACCGACGAGATCGTCCCCTCGGCCATCCCCGAGCCCGACTACCCGTGGGACGTCTCTCTCGCGGTGGGCACGGCCATGGAGGCGGGCATGAAGGGCTCGGAGCCCATCGACGCCGCCCTCAAGACGGCAACCTCCTCCATCCAGACCGTCATCGACCGCGAGAGCCTTCCCGACAAGGCTCCGAAGTGATCGTCCTGCCACCCCGTCAACCAACGTCGCCGGCCTGATCCGGTGAGGACCTCGCGGAAGGAGGGCGCTGTGTCCAGCACGACGACAGACCGTTCGACACGACGGGTTGAGCGACGGCGACGAGACACGTATCGCTATCGCGACGGGAAGGTGGCGTACCTGCTCATCCTCCCCGCGATGGTCCTGCTGGGCATCTTCGTGCTGTGGCCCGCCGTCTACGCCGGGTTCCTGTCGTTCCAGAACTGGAGCTTCTACAAGGACCCGGTGTTCGTGGGGTGGAAGAACTACACCGACGTGCTGCGGGACCCCCTGTTCTTCGCGACCATCCGTCGGGGGTTCATGTTCGTCCTCATGACGGTCCCCGTGATGATGGTGCTGGCCTTCCTGTTCTCCAGTCTCGTGGTGAGTGTCTCGGGCAGGTTCGCGAGTGTGCTGAAGGTCAGCATCTACATTCCCACCATCATCTCCGCGGTCATCACCTCCATCGTGTTCGTGCTGATCTACGACTATTCCGGCGGCCTGCTGAACTGGGCCCTGGGGTACTTCGGGATCGACCCGGTCGCGTGGATCGGTGACCCGGCGTGGGCGTTGTTGGCCATCGCGGTGCCCGCCATCTGGTTGGGCATGGGGCTGACGTCGCTGATCATGGTGGCCGCCATGGTCGACATTCCGCAGGAGTTCTACGAGGCGGCGTCGATGGAGGGGGCGAACTGGTGGCAGAAGACGCTCTACATCACCCTGCCGCAGATGAAGAACATCATCCTCTACCTGCTCATCACCGGTTTTGTGGCTGCCATCCAGCAGTACGAACTGCCGCTGGTGATGACGGGTGGGGGCCCCCTGGATTCGACGACGCTGCCGAACCTGTTCATCTTCAACCACTTCCGCAACGACGTGAACGTCGGCTACTCGATTGCCGCGGCCCTGCTGTTGTTCGTTGTGCTGGGGACGGTGTCGGCCGTGGTGTTCCGCATCCTGAACTCCGAGAAGTTGGTGGACTGAGATGACGACAGACATGCCCGCGACGCGGAAACGGCACCGCAGCCCCGCCTGGTGGGTGGGCTCGATCCTGAAGGGGCTCGTCGGGCTGGTGTTCATCGTCGCCGCGCTGTTCCCGTTGGCGTGGATGGTGATTGCCGGGTTCAAGTCGAAGACCGAGGTGATCTCCACCCCGTTCCAGTTCTTCCCCGAGGTGTGGAAGTTCGAGAACTACGTGCAAATTCTGGGCGACCCCAGCTTCCTGCGCACCCTGAGCTGGACCACGCTGGGTGTGGTGCTGTTCACCTTGCTGGGCCTGACCGTGAACTCGCTGGCGGCCTACGCGTTCGCCCGGCTCGAGTTCCGGTTCAAGCGCACGTTGTGGGTTGTGCTCATCGGCACGATGTTCATTCCCGGCATGACCATCCTCCTGACCAGCTTCATCGTCGTCACCCGGTTGCAGATGCTCGACACACTCGCTGTGCTGGTGGTGCCCGGTGCCGCCAGTGCAGCGGTGGTGTTCTTCATCCGGCAGTTCTATCTCAACATCCCCTCCAGCCTGGAGGAGGCGGCGATGATCGACGGGTGCGGCAGGTTCAGCATCTTCGTGCGGCTGTTCCTGCCGTTGTCGAAGCCGCCGTTCGTCGTGATGGGGATCACCACCTTCCTCGCGTACTGGAACTCCTACGTGTGGCCGATCCTGACAATCACGACGCCGGAGAAGTTCGTCCTGCAGCAATACCTGGCCACGTTCCGTTCCGAGCGCAGCACCGAACTCGGGTTGCTGATGGCAGGCTCCACACTTGCGGCTGCTCCGGTCGTCATCCTCTTCCTCATCTTCCAGCGGCTGATCATCGGCAACATCAAGATGGCTGGCCTGAAATGACGTGGCACCCGGGCAGGCGGCCGGGGTTGGGGCGCTACTGTGAGTCTGTCGGACGGCACCAGAAGATCGTGAGCGCAGATATGACCGGGAAAATGGCGTGCGCGGGCTGTCTGGCCTTCGACGAGGAGACGTGGCGATGATCGACGAAGCCGTGCCACGTCGGGAGGCCACGATCACCGATGTCGCCCGGGTCTCACGCGTCTCGGCGGCCACCGTGTCACGAGTGCTCAATGGCAACCCGCGCGTCTCGTCGGAACTCGTCAAGCGGGTCGAGGCTGCGGCCCTGCAGATCAACTACCGGCCCAATTCTGCGGGCAGGGCGTTGCGTCGGCAGAAGTCCGACCTCTTCGCCGCCATCATGCCGGACGTGCGGAACCCGTTCTTCGTGCGCGTCATGGAGGCCTTCGAGAAAGTCGCACACGCGGAGGGGTTCTCCGTGGTCCTGTGCAACTCGCACGAGGACGTCGCGTCGGAGAAGGCTGCCATCGAGACCGTCATCGCCCACCGTGTGTCCGGGGTTCTGATCGCGGCCGCGGTGCCGCGGGTCTCACAGATGCGGCCCTTCGTGCGCGCGGGTATCCCGGTCATCACTGTGGACCGCCAGATCGACGGCTTCGCGGGTGACAGTGTGTCGGTCGACAACCAGATGATCGGGCGGATCGCCGCGGAACACCTCGTTGAGCAGGGGCGGACCCGGCCACTGGTCCTGAACCACACCATCGACCTCTCACCGATGCGGGACCGGGAACTGGGGTTCCGGACGTCGATGGCCATGCTCGGGCACCCCGTCCCCGACGAACGCGTCCACCGGCTCCTGTTCGACGACGACCGGCCCCAGACCGTCGCACGCCTGCTACGGGAGGCTGAGGCCGGATTCGACGCCGTATTCGCGACCACGAACACTCTTACTGGAGAGGCGTTCTTCGGGTTGCGCGGTCAGGAGCGGCGCATTGGACCCGACGTGGGGTTGGTGGGTGTGGACGACGACCGCTGGAACCAGATGGTTGAACCGCAAGTGAGCGTGGTTGACCAACCCTCCGCGCAGCTCGGTGCATGGGCTGGACAACTGCTGGCCACGAGGGCCCGTGGCATCGAGATGGACAACGCCCGCATCATACTTGACCCCGTGCTGCGTGCCCGAGGAAGCTCCGTGCGGGAGTGAGTACAACCGACAACTGAACCGGTGCCAACGGTGGTGCCATCACCCAGTACGGATCGATTGGAGACCAGTAATGCCTTTCCTGTTCAGAAAACGATTTCTTGCCGTTGCCGCAGCTGCGGCAATGACCGTGACGCTCGTCGGGCCTGTGACTGCGCAGGCCGACGACACCGACGCGCCGATCTCCCCAGCCGTTCTCGTGGACGAGGTGACGGGCGCCGATGCCACCACCGACACCACCACGCCGTGGGATGTGGGTGCCACCGACCTGGGCGTCATCTGGGACGACGGGGAGGACAACGTCCTCGTCGCCTTTGGTGATACCTTCTCCACGCCAGGGGACGATGGCGCAGGCTTCGGGAACTGGCGCTCCAACGTCTTGTTCCGCTCCTCGGATCGCGACCTCACCGACGGCATGGTCTTCGACTGGGCACTGTCGGATGATGCGGGTGTGGCCACGGAAATCATCGGCTCCAAGAAGATTCCGGGCGACGAGCACACCACCATCCCCACCGGCGGCGTCGCCGTCGACGGCAGGCAGTACATGGCCTACATGTCAGTGAAGGAGTGGGGTCCGCCCGGGCAGTGGACCACGAACTTCAGCCAGCTCGCCTACTCCGACAACGGCGGCGAGAACTGGTCCATCGAGGGGGCGCCGCGGTGGGACAACAACGCGGAGGCCACGGACCCGTTCCAGATGGTGGCCTACGTCCACCACGGTGACTTCGTCTACATGTTCGGGACACCCAACGGGCGAACCGGCGCAGCATCGCTCGCCCGGGTCTCGGCCACACAGATGCTCGACAAGGACGCCTACCGCTACTGGGACGGCGCCGACTGGGCCGCGGACTACTCCGCGGTCGCGGAGATCCTGCCGCCCGCGGTGGCGGAACTGTCCGTCCACTACGACGAGGCCTCCGGCCTGTGGCGCCTGATCACCCTGAACGGGAACGCCGACCTGGTCCTGCGGGTGGCGGATGCCCCGCAGGGACCGTGGGGTGACGAACAGCTGCTGGCTTCACAGGCCGAGTACCCGGGCCTCTACGGCGGCTACATCCACCCGTGGTCCCCGGATGGCCGGGTGTACTTCCTGATGTCGATCTGGAACCAGTACAACGTCGCCCTCATGGAGGTGACACTGGATGACGACGGCACCATCATCCGTCCCAACCTGCTGGTGGACCCGTCCTTCGAACAGGGCGATGCGCTGGACGTGCCGAACGGCTGGCGCGTCACGGGCACCGGCGGGATCGACACCAACCAGGAGTGGGCGAAGGTGGGGCGTCGCCAGTTCTGGGTGCGTGGCAACCAGGGCAGGCACACGATGGCGCAGCAGGTCGACGTGACACCCAATACGCGCTACGAGCTGACCGGGTGGCTGAAGACGGGCGACACGGCCGGCGGCGACGCGGGGGAGGGGATCATCGGCGCACGAGGTGTCGGGCCGGGTTCTTCCGTCGTGGCGGAGGAAACCTTCGGTGACCTCGACGGCTGGCACAAGTTCACGGTCACGTTCGACAGCGGGTCGCTGAACCGTGTCGCGGTCTACGCCGGCTCCACCATGACCGGCGACCGCTGGGTGCAGGGCGACAACTTCTCGCTGCGGGCGCTCACGGACCCCGAACCCTCACCGGAGCCGAGCGAGTCGCCATCGCCCGAGCCCAGTGAGTCCCCGGAGCCGAGTGAGTCCCCGTCCCCGGAGCCGAGCCAGCAGCCGTCAGCGGATCCGTCCGCATCGCCGCAACCAACGGCCACCCCTTCGGATCATGTCGCGCTGGCGCCGTACGAGGTGCCAGGCTTCCACAACCTCAACGGTCGGTGGTGGCACACCACCTGTGAGCCGTACTCGCAGACCATCCGGTGCCGCACCGAGATCTGGGGCACGCAGGTGACCCACCGCGGGGGTGGAAAGTTCGCACAGGTGACGGGGTGGCAGTTCAACAATCTGACCTACCTGCCGTTCATGAGTCGCGCTCAGTGGGCGGGCAACCCGTTGGCGACGACGGGGGAGTTCACGTCGAATGAGCGCCGCTGGCGCACCGAGTGTGACACGGCGGCCACCGGTCGTAACGGCTGCCGCTCCTACATCTGGGCCGATGGCCTGGTCCAGTACGTGACCAAGCCGGACGGCTCGAGGGCCTACGAACTGCAGCACGGGTGGGTGTTCAACAATATCGTCCGCTTCAGGCTCTGAAGTGTTTTCGCCTCTGTGGGAGGTGGAGCCCAGACCGGGCAGATTGTCGCTCTACTCGTGGGGACCGCCGTCGGGCGGGCGCGAACGTGCCGTCATGAACTCCAGGTAGGCATCCAGCAGTGGATCACTCAACCCAGCCGGTCGGGCAGGCGGTATCAGACACAGCGTACGAGCATCCATCAGGGCTCCTCCTCGAGTAGATCGACAAGAGCAACAATGCCCCGCCGGTGACCAAGAAGATCACCCACATATCAGGCATGTGCGGTCGACTCCTTCCGCCATGACCCCGCTCGGATTTCTCGGGGTGAATGGTTATCCGTGTCCACGGCATGGGGCGTGGCGCCAAAGGCCCAGGAACCTTTCGGTGCCCGGTGAGGCGTGACCTTGGTGTCGCGGTCGATGGCAGACAATTTGGATTTCTACGGTCAGGGCGTGCGTGTGGGTGGGCGTGCCGGTGAATGGTTCAGCTCGTGTAGGACCCGCGCGTGGTGGGTAAGTGTTGGCCGGTCGAGCTTGGTGCCCTCGTGGGTCCCTTCATCGGCTAGCGCGGTGACCGGGTGCGTCTGGTCGTGATGGCGGTAGTCAAGATAGCTGGTGGCAGCGGTTCGGACTCGGTTGGCGGTGACGGTAAGGATTTCCATGGGTGTGGTGTTTGTTTCGTTGGCGGCTGAGGCTGTCCATCCTGCGAGGTAGTGGAAGGAGTCGGGTGTGGAGTCCAGGCCCCAGTCGTTGTTGACGAGCCAGGCGAATGATTCGGCTTCTACCTCTACCAGTCCTCTGCAGGAGATGGTCGCTTGTCTCTGTGGGGTGCCGGGGTCGTGCATGCTCGCATGGCCGACTTCGTGGGCCAGCACGGATGCTGCGTGCGCGGGGTCGAAGCCGTTCAGGATGGTGATGTCTCGTCGGAGGAAGTGGGTGAGTCCTTCGGCTGGGTGGCAGTCGCCGACGTTGACGGTGAACCCCAGTCGGGATCCGTAGTCTTCCAGGTTGTCCCACATCCCTTCCGGCGCCTGCCCTTGCAGCAGCTGTCGAGCCTCGATCTTGGGTTGAGGGAGTGGTGGGCCGTCGGTTTGGGAGATGTCGAACACTGTTGCTGGTTTCACTCCGACGATGCCCCGTAGCTGTGTTCCGTTGGCGTCCAGCAGGGGGTGGCCGTCGGGGTCGGTGCGTGGTGCCGTGACGGGTGCCAGGATGCTGATCCCCTTCTCTCCTTTGATCACCTGCCTGCCGGCGGCTTGCCAGGCCCGATATCCGGCGACCTGTGTCGCTGCGGGGTTCTGCACGGCGATGAGGATCTGGTTGTTCAGCGAGTAGGTGTGGAAGTGTTGGGCGACTTTGAGCCAGGCCATCCAGCCGGTGGCGTCCATCAGTTGCTGCAGCCCTTCAGCTAGCTGTTCCTGCAGGATGGTGAGTTTCTCTTGTCGTTGTACTGCCCACTTGGCCTTGTCCTCAGCGGTGGCTTGTCTGCTCATCACAGCTTGCCCCTGAGCGAGGCGGCGTATGCCCGCAGCTCGACGATCTCTGCGGTGTCCGAGCCGACATGCTGGAGCTCGTCGATGTGCAGGAGGGTGTCTTCCAGCAGCAGGAGCAGATCGGAGGTCAGTTCGTTGAAGTCCTGGGGTGTGGTGGTTGTTTCGTCCATACCCGGATATGGCCCGCCCGGCGTCGCCGTTGGCGCAGGTGATCGTCGGGTCGTCACCCGATTGCGCCACAGCGGTGAGTGGGCGGGCCTTCTGTTCGTATGGGTAGTTTCAATTCTTGGACAGCGATGGAGAAATCCGTAGGCATCCTATGTCGATGTCGACTCAAGCCTGCGATGTGGGCCGAGAATCCAGGAATGGCGCCCTGGCTGCGCAGCAGTCGTGCCGAGAGTTTCGATCGAGGGAGGACAACCATGAGGCAAGACACGATCACGTCCAAGCGTGTTCGGAGATGGGCGACGTTGCAGCAGGCAGCCGAGTACGTGTGCTGTCATCCCAAGACGATCAGTCGGCGGTTCCACGACGGCACGTTGCACCGCTACCGGATGGGACGCCGAATCTTGGTGGATCTTGACGAGCTGGATGCAGTCATGGAATCAACCGCATTCCATGTCTCCACCAGGGCGGCCGCTTCACCGTTTCGCAGCCGTGGCGCATGAACCTGCAAAACCCCAACGGCGACGTGGTTCGTTGTTGAACAGACGTCTTCTGCCAACCCCTCAAGTTCTCGTCACGTCACAAGCAGTCCCGTCGGGAGTAAGCCGTGCATGGGTTGTCGTGAGATTGTCCTTGCGCGCCGGACTATTGAGGCATTGTGAGCCCTTCCGCAGTAGAGGGTTGAGGAAGGCGGCGTCCAGTTGGCGCCGGCCACATCTTCGATGTCGTGATTGCGTTTCGTGCCGGGTTCCAGTCCAGGGGTCTCATTGTTTGTTGCCCCATCCGGGTCGGGGGTGGTGCCGTGACATCCAGACGGGGTCGCGTCCCAGGACTCCTCCGATCGCCTTGGACGGGATGCGATCTTGCTGCAGTCTTTCGATGAGGTCGGATAGTTCGTCCACAGGCGCGGTGAGCAGTTCTTTTTCCTCGGTTGTGGTCAGTGTCCGCCATTGCGGCTTTTTGGATTCGGCTTCGAGTTGGCGCTGTCGTTTGCGCTCGTTCTTGTGTTGGCGGCAGGTGGGGCATAGCCGCCCAGGCGTGGTGAACTCGGTGTGGCAGCGGCTGCAGGGGTGGAGTTTCGACTGGGGGAGGCCGTCGGGGGAGGGTGGCATGGACAGCGATTCAGCGGCGGGGAGTCCGTGGCGCTGCCTGTAGAGGGTCGCGTTCATCTGGTGGGCCCGCCGCAGGTGGTTTCCCAAGCGGGCGAATCGCTGCCCACACTCGTGACACAGGACACCGGTGTTGTTGCGGTCGATGACACCAAAGACGCCGTGACCGGATGGGTCTCCAGGCAGTGTTTCGGCAGCGGTGGGCAGTCCGCCACCGCGGTCGAGCCGATGTTGATGTGCCCGGCACAACTGGCCACCCGGTACGGCATCCTCTTGGCAGCGGTAGGCCACGCACTGAAGATCTCTGGACTGCCACGGTGATCTCGGACGGTGGGCCCTCTTAAGATGGGGGTTCTACTGAAAGTGAGATCACGAACATGACTGCTTCACGCAGACGGTTCAGCCAGGAATTCAAGGACGAGTTGTGCCACGAGGTGATTTCGACGTCCAAAACCATTAGGGAAGTCGCTGACGCTTATGGTGTCGGCTCGGAGACCTTGCGGAACTGGTTGAACAAGTATCGAGACGCCCATGGTGGCACCGAAGCCGAATTGACGCTTCCCGAACGGGCCCGGCTCAAGGAATTGGAGCGAGAGAATTCCGATCTCCGAGCCGAGACCGCGTTTTTAAAAAAAGCAACGGCTTACTTCGCGAAGGAGCAGCGACAGTGAGCAAATACGAGTATATCGACTCCTGCAAAAATGATACAGCCCAGAGTAATCCGGTCTACAAGATGTGCGCCTGGTTGGCGGTTTCGACATCAGGGTTTTATCATTGGTTGTCTCGGCCGGCCTCTGCCACCGCATCCAGGCGAGCAGCCTTGACAGCACGGGTACAGCACTTTTTTGACGAGTCCGAGGGCACCTATGGTTACCGTCGGATCCATGCCGACCTGGCCGATGAGGACACTGAGTGCTCACCCGAGCTGGTGCGCCAGATCATGCGTGACGACGGTCTGATCGCGTGCCAGCCGCGGCCGTTTTGGGTCACCACTGACGCTGACGCACAGGCCGCGGCCGAGATGCCCGACCTGATCGGGCGGGACTTCACCGCGGATCGTCCCGGGATGAAATTCGTCGGCGACATTACCTATATCCACACATGGGCCGGGTTCATTTACCTCGCGACCGTGATCGACTGCTATTCCAAGAAGGTCGTTGGATGGTCGATCGCCGACCACATGCGCACCGAGCTCGTCGAGAATGCACTGAAGAATGCAGCCGCGACAACAAACATTCAACCCGGCGCGATCTTCAACTCGGATCGTGGTAGCGTTTACACCTCGGATGACTACCGTAAATTAGTGATGTCTTTGGGGATGCGTTCATCGATGGGCAGAACCGGCGTATGCTGGGACAATGCATTGGCCGAATCATTTTTCCCGGCTTTGAAGAACGAACGCGTTTACCGGACCGTATACGCCACCAAAGCACAAGCACGACGAGATGTCATCAACTACATCGAGGGGTTCTACAACACCCACAGGCGGCACTCAGGACTCAACTACCAACGCCCGAACGATGTGCACTACAGTTACATCCAGTTGGCCAAGGCAGCATAGGAATCAATCAATTCCACTGTCCGAAATCGTCGTGGCAGACCACTCCCACGCAGGCCATACAACCACGGCGCTGGATATTTGGTGGGTGGTTCAGGGGCAGAGCAAGAACCTTGGGGACAGATCCTTTGATCCTGCTGTGGACTGGAAGTTCCCGACCATGGATGATCCGGAGCACTGTGCCGTGTCGTTCGATCTCACGTTTCGGGAGGTGTGCCGGGGTGGTGAGATGACGTGGGGTCGGCATGGTGGTCGGCTCCATCTCTCGTTTTCGGTGGACAGTAACCCGGTCGGAACGTATATTTCTCGGACAGGTTTGTCGGCACGAAGCCGACGGTGAAGTTTGGGTGCGTCGCGCAGCATGACTGTTGACTGGGACTAGCAGGAACTTTTTCCCGGTGGGCAGCTCCGCATGACTGGTGCTGAGTGTTGTGTGGCTCCCCGATCCCCACATCGATCCGAAATCGCTGTCGTTTTCGGTGAAGTCGATTCGGTGTTGCGCTGTAAGTATCCTTCGACGGGCCATAGAGGGACATGGGCACGATGCACAGGACAACGCGGGAGCCTCCGGAACAGACACAGCCGCTCACCCCGGTAGCGGCCAGGACACAACGCCGCCCGCTGTTGGTGATCGTCTCGGTGCTGCTGGTGCTGCTGGGTGGCGTCGGGGGCGCGTTGGCGTGGATGTCGATCGGGACGGCTGAGGACGCTGTCGTGGCCCGCATCCCGATCCAACGTGGCCAGATCCTGTCGGCGGAGGATTTCGTGGTGGTGCAGGTCAATCCCGACCCGCAACTGCAAATGATCTCCCCAGAGACCATCGCGTCCCTTGTGGGGCAGCGGGCCTCCCATGACATCGCCGCCGGCGGCCTGGTTTCAGAGTCGGTGGCGGCACAGGAGATGCTGCCGCCCACGGGGGAGAGCGTGATCGGGCTCTCGCTGGCCCCGGGCTTCTACCCAGCTCTGGACTTGATGGTGGGTGATCATGTGAGGGTCATCCTCGTGGAGCCGATCTATGCATGCGCAGCAGGTGCGGCAGCCGCACCCGACACCGACACCAATGTCGATGCCGATGCGGCGGCGCCGGAATGTGTGGGCGGCCAGCTCACGGTGCCCGGCGAGGTGGTGTCGGTGTCGAAAGACACGGCCAGTTCGCAGCTGTTCCTGGCGGTGCAGATGCCGCAGGACGCCGCAGCTACGGCCGCGTCGGCTGCCGCCCTGGGCAAGGCAGCTGTGGTGCTGGACACGCGGGAGCGGTGATGGCGATCTTTGTGTTGACGTCGGTGTCCGGGGCTCCGGGCGTGACCACGACTGCGTTGGGTTTGGCACAGCACTGGGGAAGCCGGCACGTCATTCTTGTGGATGCCGACCCGGTGGGCGGTGCCGCGATCCTGGCCGGCCACCTGCAGGGGCGGGTGGCCAATCCCGGCACCTTGGTGGAGCTGTGGATGGCCCAGCGCCAGGGACGCCTGGCTGAGGCGCTGAGTGAGTCCGCCCTGCAACTGGGCGAGGGCATCGACTTCATCCCCGGCCCTGCCGGCGCCGCCCAGGCCGCCACCCTGGCCGGGCTATGGCCCGCACTGGCTGTGGAATTGAAGCGGATGGATGCCCTCGATGTTGATGTGATCGTCGATTACGGCCGCCTCGGCCACGCAGCAGCGGCGGAGGCGCTGCTCCGGATCGCCGACCTCGTGGTGGTGGTGATGCGCTCCGATCTGGTCAGCGTCGCCGCCGTCGCCGCCCTGCCCACTCCCGAAGGTCCCATGTCGTTGGCGGTGGTGGGTCCTGGCCGGCCTTACACGGCAGGTGCGATCACCACAACGCTGCACCTGCCGGTGGAGCTGGAGTTGCCGTGGGCGCCGAAGGAGGCAGCGGTGTTGAGCCACGGCACCCCTGAGCCCAAGCGCCGGTGGAGACCTCACCCCAGCCAGGTCTTGCGGCACAGGCTACGCACGACCGCTGAAGGGTTGCAGTCCCGCGCGCAGGCACGAATGGAGGAACTCCATGCCTGAAAACCACGTCCCCATGGACGCCGCCGACCTTGCCGACCTGCCACTGTTCCACCCACCTGCGGGAAGACGCCGCGGCACCTTCACCATGACCCCGAAACCCACCCTCCCGCGGCCAACGCCGCGGCCGACGGCACCCCCACCCCCATCTCTCGTACCGACGGTGGCGGTGTTGCCGCCCAGGATGGAACGCTCCGTGACCGGGGCAATGGACTGGACAGTGGTGGACGCGCTCAGGGAACGGGTCTCCGACGAACTTTCGCAACGCGACCTGAGCGAAGCAGACCGAGAAGTCCTGGGGAAGGAGGTGATCGCCGAAGTACTGGCCAGGGAGGCCCGCACCGCCACCACCAACGGTCAACCCACCTGGACGCTTCAGCATCAGGCCCGGCTGGCTGATGCGCTCTTTGATGCGGTGTTCAGGATGGGACGGCTGCAGCCCTACCTCGACGACGACACCTTGGAGAACGTCATCATCTCCGGCTACGACAACGTGATGCTGGAACAGGCTGACGGAACCCTCCTACAGGGGGAGCCGGTGGCCAACAGCGACGAGGACCTGATCGCCTACCTCCAATTCGTCGCATCCCACCAACCCAGACCGCGCCAGTTCAGCGAAACAGACTCCAAGCTCCACCTTGCCCTGCCCGGACGTGCGCGCTTGTTCGCCTCCGCTTGGGTGACGTCGCGCCCCACGGTCATCATCCGCCGCAACCGCCTGGCCACCGCCGCCTTGACTGACCTCGTCACGCTCGGATCCCTCTCACCCACGGCGGCCAGCTTCCTGGCGGCCGCGGTGCACGGACGGTTGTCTGTGATCGTCTCCGGTGACCAGGGCACAGGCAAGACCACGATGCTGCGCGCGTTGGCGCACGAACTTCCACCGCATGTGCAGATCGGCACCATCGAAACCGAGTTCGAACTGTTCCTGCGTGAAACCGGACACCACCAGGTGGTCCATGAATGGCAGGCCAACCCCGGCACCGGCGAACTTGGCCCCACCGGACGCCGCGCGGGGGAATACACCGTCCGTGATGCCTTGGAGGACTCGTTGCGGGCGAATCTAGCCTACACCATCGTTGGGGAGGTCCGCGGCGACGAGGTCGTGACCATGTTCAAGTGCATGCAATCCGGATCCGGATCAATGTCGACCACCCACGCGAAAACCGCAGAGGGCGCCATCCGGAAACTCGTGACCTGCGCCACCCAGGCCGGCGCCAACATCACCCGCGACTACGCGATCAACGTCATCGCCGAAGACATCGACATCATCATCCAACTCCAAGTCGAATCCGAACCGATGCCGGATGGTTCCTGGCGAAAACACCGCTGGGTCTCCGAGATCATTGCCGTGGAGGCGGGTGAACACGCCAAGGGCTACGCCACCACCACCCTCTTCACCACCGACCCCGGCCGCCGTTGCGCCACCGCACACCAGATGCCCACCCGGCTCCACGACCTCACCCGTCACGGCTTCGACCTGAACGCGTTCAACGCCGAGCGAGGGGCAACACCATGATGCTCATCGCCGCGCTCGCCGGGGCACTCTTGGCTGCCGGTATCGTCGTCGCATTCTGGGCCTTCCAACCCGCCCCACCCAAGACAGAGCGGCCGCGCCGCCTGTGGAGGCCGAAGAGCCGGACCCGAATCCTGTTGCTGATAGGCGCCGCAGCGGGCGCCATCATTGCCGCCGTCACGGGCTGGCTGGTGGCGATCATCGCCTCACCCGCCGCACTCATGATGGGGGACCGGGTGCTGCGTCACCGCACCCGACCGGTCATTCCCCGTCTCGATGGGTTGGCCGAGTTCGCCCGCGGCATCGCCGGCGTGCTCGGTGCGGGCCGCGGTATCGAGCAGGCGATCCTGCAGGCCGCCCGCTCCGCACCGCACGCCATCGAGCCCGAGGTCGCCAAGCTCGCGGCCCGGATACGGGCGAACTTCGACATCAGTCGTGCCCTGCGGGCCTTCGCCGACGACTTCGACGACGCCACCGCCGACCTGTTCGTCGCCACCCTCCTACTGGCGTCGCAGCGCCGCGGACCAGGCCTGGCATCAGCAATGCAGGACATGGCCGCCTCCGTCGATGCCGAAGTCCGTGCCCGCCGCGCAGTGGAGGCCGAACAGCAAAAGCCCCGCACCGCCGCCCGCATCATCACCGCCATCACCGCCATCCTCCTAGCAGGGCTGGCGCTGTCTGGCGACTACATTGCCCCCTACACCACACCCATCGGTCAGGTCCTGCTCACGGCCTACCTCACCGCCTGGGCCCTGATCCTGGTGTGGATGGCACGCATGACCACAGACCAACCCATCCCACGCTTCATCGGCACCACCAAGCCGGAAACGCAGGGACAGTCATGATCACCGGATGGACCGTTCCCGGTTTGGTGGACACGTGGGATAGCTGCCCGAGAAATTGGAGG
>JBQCZU010000007.1:0-111611 GCA_052089385.1 Arachnia sp. | reverse complement strand
TCGATCAACGATGGGCCCTTCACGATTCTCATCGACACCGACGACTGGTCCTAGGGACGCACAGAGAAGGGACGTCACTCAGGCGAGTGCGGTATCCGCACGGAACACCTTCGCTGTCATTCCACCCCGAGGAATTGCAGCGAACTGATGGATACAGCGTCGTTGACCCCGGCCATGTTGTCCTCGTCCCTCTCTCCCAGATTTCCTGTCATCGTCGCGTCCATCACCGTCATCACCACCGGGCCGGTGACCGTGGTGGGAGGAAACCGGAACTCCTGTGGCTCACGATCATTGGCCGCGAGTGGCTGGACCACCCAGGACCCGTCACTGAACTCCCATTTCACGCTCAGGATGCGACGCTCCGCCAAATACCGGTCGTAGCTGGAGGTGTTGCCGTTGACGAGTCGTACACCCACCAGCTCCTCCCCTGTCGGAAGGACGAACGCGATGCTCTCCCCCACCCCTGACCCGACGCATCGCCAATGTGTTCCAGCATCGTCATCGATCAGGTTCGATGGTGGTGTGGCGCCGTCTCCCAATTCGTTGAGACATCTACCCGTGGCATCCAGAGCGGGTACCACCCGCACGGCACCGTTGAAGGGCGCGAGGTTGGATTCACCGGTCTGAGTGGGCGAGGGAGTCGCCGAAGCCGAGGACACAATCGGCTCCGGGACAGCCGACTCCTCAGATTGAAGAGTGACCAACTTCCCGACGCTGAACCCCAGCAGCAGGGCCCCCAACAGGCCCGCCAGCACCACCGGGGGCGAAAAATCCCTGATGGTGCGGGTTCGCTGGGAAGCACGACGGGATCGACGGGGCTGATGATCCGACACCGAACCATCCACCACATCCTGCGATTCAGACGTGGGCGATTCCCGGAAGAACTCGTCCGGAAGCCGCTTGGTCATGACGCCCATGGTACCCACGGGGCACCCCTGCGGGATCGTCGATGCGGTGTCGGCTACAGCACAAAGAGTTCACCCCCTACGATTGGGGCAATAGCCACTCATTGCCAAAGGAGGACTGCATCATGGGGACAGTGCTCTTCATCTCGCCAGGTGCGACGATTCCGGGTGCACTGTCACTGCTGAGTCACGCCACGTCTGCTGTCGCCAGCACCGCCGAAGCAATCGTGCGAATGGACACCGTCGATGTCACCGTCGTTGATGGTCGCGACGATCTGGCCTGGGCGCGCGCCGTCACCACAACATTGCGAGGTGCCAGCGCAGACGTGTCCATCCTTTTGTTGGTCCCACCCAATGGCGTGTCATTGGTTGGCAAGGAGTGGGGTTTCACAGACTTTGTCAGCGACACCAGTGAGCCCGCCGAATTCGACGCCCGCATTCGCCTGCTACTGCGATCCTCAGGCGACGCCAAAATCCTTGCGCTCGGACCCATCCGGGTGGATGAGGCTGCCTACCTGGCGACCCTGTCCGGCGAGCCACTCGACCTGACCTACACCGAATTCGAGTTGCTGCGCTACCTGATGGCGCATCCGGGGAGGGTGCTGACGCGGGAGGTACTTCTCAGTCAGGTGTGGGGATACGACTACTACGGCGGGACCCGCACCGTGGATGTCCATGTCCGACGCCTACGCGCCAAGCTCGGCCAGTTCGACTGGTACATCGGCACGGTCCGCAACGTTGGCTACAGATTCACGCAAGCCCGGAAGGTCACGCATGATTGAGCTCTCCACCCTGACAGCCAACCAGCGCTCACGCGTTGAGAACCTGCTCGCGCTCGTGAGTGAAACCGACGGTGTGCGCCCTGTCAATGAGTCGGCCGATCTCGTCATTGGCGGGCACCGCAGCGGCCATTTCGTTCTTGCCACCCGCGATGACATCCTCCTGGGGGTGGCCGTCCTCGATGACCGGGACACCACCATCCAACTGGCCGTACATCCACAGCACCGTCGGCAAGGACATGGCACGGCGCTTCTGAAGGCTGCCCTGCAGCAGGCCCCGAACAGTTCGGTGTGGGCTTTCAGCACGCAGCCCGCGGCGCAGGCCCTCACCGCCGGCCTCGGGCTCAAGCCCATGCGTGAGCTCCTGAAAATGTCTCGCCCCCTCGGAAATGAAGCACAACCCGTTCTTCCTGAAGGCTGGAGTGTCCGAGCGTTCGTCGCTGAAGACGACAGGGGCGTCGTCGACACCAATGCCGCTGCCTTCGTCCACCACCCGGAACAGGGCAAACTCACACTCAAGGAGTTCCACGATCTGACCCAGCAGTCCTGGTTCTCCAGCGCAGGGTTGCTCGTGGCAACGCGGACAGAATCCACTGAAGTAGCCGGCTTCCACTGGACGAAGAGACATGACAACGGTGTTGGCGAGGTCTACGTGCTGGCAGTGCATCCCCAGCATTCCGGGCATGGATTGGGCCGGGCGCTCCTCGAATCAGGACTGGCTCATCTGGCCGGGATCGGGTGCACAGAAGTGATCCTCTACGTCGAAGCCAGTGAGCAACGCGTCGTCGAGATGTATCGATCCGCTAGCTTTGTGACCATCAACATCGATACCAGCTACGTGAGTTGAGGGATTACATGGCCGTGGAGCACACGGAGCAGGACGTGGAACCGGTGGAGGCACCTCTGCCCGCAGACCGGTACTCAGACCGTGAAATGCAATGGCTTGAGTTCAACAACCGGGTTCTGGACCTCGCACGTGACTCGGCGCGGATCCCTCTGATCGAACGAGCGAAGTTCCTGGCGATCTTCTCGAACAACCTCGATGAGTTCTTCATGGTGCGCGTTGCCGGCCTGAAGCGGCGTATTGCCGCCGGTGTGGCCGTCCCCAGCGTGACGGGGCAGATGCCCGGTGAGGTCCACGCCTCCATCCTGGCGCGCACGGCGGAGCTGGTGACCGAGCAGTCGCGCGTTTTCCAGGAGGATGTCCGGCCTGCCCTGCGACAGCAGGGGGTGGAGATCCTCCACTGGTCCGAGCTGACGGCGTCGGAGAAGGATGAGATGCGCACTCTCTTCGCCGAACGCATCTTCCCAGTCCTGACTCCATTGGCCGTGGACCCGTCGCACCCCTTCCCCTACATCTCGGGCCTGTCGATCAACCTGGCCGTGATTCTGCGCAATCCCAGCTCAGGCGCGCGCCAGTTCGCCCGTGTGAAGGTGCCGCCGGTTCTCGCTCGTTTCGTGAAACTGGCGGAGGGCCGGTTCCTCCCCCTCGAAGAAGTCATCGCCCGTCACCTCGGTCAGTTGTTCACTGGCATGGAGGTCATCAGCTTCACCACCTTCCGCGTCACGCGCAACGAGGACATCGAGGTGGAGGAGGACGACGCCGAGAACCTCCTGTTCGCTCTGGAGAAGGAATTGCTGCGCCGCAAGGTGGGTCGGCCGCCGGTACGTCTCGAGGTGGAGGATGACACCGATGACGCCATGATTTCCCGCATCATCAGTGAACTCGACGTCTCGGAGGCCGAGGTCTTCCGCCTCCCTTCCCCGCTGGACCTCTCTGGTCTGTTCGCACTGGATGACACCCCCCGCGAGGACCTGAAGTACCCCAACTTCCTGCCCATCACCCATCCTGATCTGGCAGAGGTGGAGAGCGCCAGGCCAGCAGACATGTTCAAGGCGCTGAAGAAGCGCGACGTGCTGGTTCAACATCCCTACGATTCCTTCGCCACGTCGGTGCAGCGCTTCATCGAACAAGCCGCGAGTGACCCGGCAGTCCTTGCCATCAAGCAGACCCTGTACCGGACCTCAGGGGATTCCCCCATCGTCGATGCCCTCATTGAAGCTGCCGCACTGGGCAAGCAGGTCCTCGCGGTGGTGGAGATCAAGGCCCGCTTCGATGAGCAGACAAACATTGGCTTCGCACGGGTGCTGGAAAAGGCCGGGGTCCACGTGGTCTACGGCATGGTGGGCCTCAAAACCCACTGCAAGCTCGCGCTGGTGGTCCGAGAGGAGAGCGATGGCAGCCTGCGTCGCTACGCCCACATCGGTACTGGCAACTACAACCCCAAAACCGCTCGGCAGTATGAAGACATGGGGCTGTTGACCAGCAATCCCATCATCACCGATGACATCGCACGACTATTCAACCACCTCTCGGGCATGACGCAGGAGACGAATTACCGTCGCCTACTGGTGGCCCCGCACGGCATTCGTTCCGGTCTGCTGGACCTGATCTCCCGGGAGGTGACGAACCACCGCGCCGGGCTGCCCTCAGGTATCCGCCTGAAGGTGAACTCGGTGGTGGACGAAGCACTGATCGATGCCCTGTACAGGGCTTCCCAGGCCGGGGTGAGCGTCGATGTGTGGGTACGGGGCACCTGCACCATCCGTCCGGGAGTACCGGGTTTGAGCGAGAATATCCGCGTCCGCTCCATTCTGGGTCGCTTCCTTGAGCATTCCCGGCTGTTCTGTTTCGCGGGTGCTGGAACGCCCATGGTGGGTATTGGCTCCGCGGACATGATGCACCGCAACCTCGACCGTCGCGTCGAGGCCATTGTGTCCCTCGGCAATCCCAACCATGTGCAGCAGATCGAAGAGCTTTTTGATCTGGCTTTCGCACCGGATGTGGTCCACTGGGAACTGATCGACAACACCTGGACCACTCACACCACCGACGCGGAGGGCAACCAGTTGTTCGACTTGCAGGAGGATCTGATCCGCCAGTCCAAGCAGCGTCGCGGCCGATGAGCAAGAAACCCGACGTTGTCGCCGCCGGCGGTGTCGTCCTGCGTACTCACCACAAGAACGGTGAGCAGGTGCTGCTCATCCATCGGGAGTCCTATGACGACTGGTCCCTTCCCAAAGGGAAGGGGCTGAGCGACGAGTTGCTTCCCGAGACGGCCATCCGGGAGATCCGGGAGGAAACCGGTGTCACGGCATGCCTGAATCTCAGGCTTCCGACGCAGAGGTATCCCGTCTCCAAGGGATTGAAAGCGGCGCACTACTGGCGGGCTGGCGTGGTCGAGCAACGTCCGCGCATGCCTGACAAGGAGGTGCAGAAGGTCAAATGGTTCTCCGTCGATGAGGCTCTCGACAAGCTCTCCTATGCTGCTGACCGCGAGGTCGTCAACGCCGCCCTCTCCATGCCATCCACGAATGTGTTGATGCTGGTGCGCCACGGCAAGGCGATGTTGCGCAAGGACTGGACCGGGCCGGATCAGAAGCGCCGTCTTGGCGGTCGCGGTCGCAAGCAGGCGATGAAGCTCAAGGAACTCCTCGACGCATTCGGCATCGAGCGGCTTGTCAGCTCATCATCCACGCGCTGCTTCCAGACGCTGGAGCCCTACGCCGAGGCGCGACACCTATCCATCCGCAAGGAGGACGCCCTGACCCAGGAGGAGGGGACGGAGCATCCCGAGCGCGTCAAAACCCTGATGGCTGAACTCAAAACAGGCCTTGACCGCCCGACCGCCATCTGTGGCCACCGCCCCGTCCTGCCCCACATGTACGAAGGTTTGGGCATCGATCCCCGGCCCATGGTGGTTGCCGAAGCCGTGGCCCTGCACATTGATGCTGGCGGAGATGTGATCCGTTCGGAAATCTTCAAGCCGACCGCGTAGATCCTCGGAGCGTGTTCACCAGTTGTTCACCATATGGGTGGGCGACCAGTCACCTTCGATGCGTAGCTTCCTTTGTGTGACCTACCCCACACCGGGCTCGATGAGAGCCTCCACACCCGATCTGCGTCAAACCCTGAAGGGGACAACAATGAAGCTACGCACGACGACCGCTCTCGGGCTCGGAGCTGCATTGCTCCTCTCCTCCTGCGCTGCCAACGAAGGGGAGAGCGTCTCCACTTCCACCTCGTCGTCCGCAGGATCCGAATCCTCCTCCATGAGCGGCACGCTCACGGGCATGGGGGCTTCGTCGATGGCCGTGGCACAGGAGAACTGGATCGCACAGTTCCAAACCGCCAACCCCGCCGTCACAGTCCTGTACTCCCCTGATGGATCCGGAGCGGGCCGAGATGCCTTCATGGGCGGTGGCGCAGATTTCGCGGGCTCCGATCGTGCCTTCACCATCGAGGAAAATGTTGCCGGCTCCTTCGGGAGCTGCACTGCTGAATCCAAGGCCATCAACCTTCCCATCTACATCTCCCCCATTGCTGTCGTCTTCAACGTTGACGGAGTCGAGGAGTTGAATCTCACCCCCGACACCGTCGCCGCCATTTTCAAGGGCGACATCACGAACTGGTCAGATCCTCAGATTGCGGCACTGAACCCCGATGCCACCCTGCCCGATCTGGTCATCACGGCCGTCCACCGCTCAGACGATTCCGGCACCACCGAGAACTTCACGACCTACCTTGCAAGCGCCTCCGACGGGGTCTGGGATTCTGAACCCGACGGCGCATGGCCGTACTCGGGTGGCGAGGCAGCCAAAGGCACGTCCGGAGTCATTTCCGCCGTGAACAGCGGCGTCGGCACGATCGGCTACGCCGACGCTTCTCAGGCTGGAGACCTCACCACCGCGAAGATCGGCGGCGAGGGAGCCTTCGAGTCCCCGTCCGCCGAAGCTGCCGCTGCGGCGGTGGAAGCATCCCCCGTCGAGGAGGGACGTGATGAGAACGATCTCGCCCTTGCACTGGACTACAACGCGGCGGGATACCCCGTCGTCCTGGTGTCCTACGTGCTCGCCTGCACCGAATACCAAGACTCTGAAACCGCGGAGCTGGTGAAGAATTACCTCGGCTACATGGCATCTGAGGAGGGTCAACAGGTTTCGGCTGAGGGCGCCGGTTCGGCGCCATTGTCCGATGCGCTGCGCGAGCAGGTGCTCACCGCCGTTGAGTCGATAAAGTAACGAGCGCACCTGTCCCCGGATGGTGCATGCCTGGAACCGCTCTGCGGCGCAGTCCTGCACCATCCGGTTTCCCACCAGCTGAACTGACATGCCACACCCCAGGAGCACAATGACAGACAGGACCGCCGCATCGCCGACTGACGATTCGGCTCGCTCACTGCGGAGCTCCGCCAAACGGTTCGGCGACGTACTCTTCAAGAACCTGTCCACCGGCTCAGGTATCACCATTCTCGTACTCCTCGCCGCCGTGGCAACCTTCTTGGTGGGAATGTCGATTCCCGCCCTCACTGCGGACGCGGCCGACCTGCCCTTCGGAGAGTTCTGGTCCTACGTCGCACCCTTCGCGTTCGGCACGGTGTGGGCCGCAGCCCTGGCGATGCTCTTCGCCGTTCCTTTGTCCGTCGGCATTGCGCTGTTCCTGACGCACTACGCACCGAAGAAAGTGCGGCAGGTGTTCGGCTACATCATCGACCTTCTGGCTGCTGTTCCCTCGGTGGTGTTCGGGCTGTGGGGAATCAACGTGCTGGCCCCGTTGATGCGGCCCCTGTTCGTGTGGCTGAACGAGTATCTGGGATGGATTCCCTTCTTCGCGGGTCCGGTCTCCGGCACTGGCCGCACCATTTTGACCGCAGCACTGGTGCTGGCTGTGATGGTTCTGCCCATCATCACAGCCCTGTGTCGGGAGGTCTTCACCCAGACACCACTGCTCCACGAAGAGGCTGCTCTCGCTCTTGGCGCAACCCGTTGGGAGATGATCCGCACCGCCGTCCTTCCATATGGCACACCCGGCATTGTCTCGGGCTGCATGCTCGGGCTCGGCCGAGCACTGGGCGAGACCATGGCCGTGGCCATGGTGCTCTCCCCCGCAGCGGTGATCAACTTCGATCTGCTCACTTCGAGCAACCCCAACACCATCGCCGCCAACATTGCGCTCTCCTTCCCTGAGGCCTATCAACTCGGTGTCAACCAGTTGATCGCCACCGGGCTTGTTCTCTTCGTCATCACACTCGCTGTCAACATGACGGCACGCTGGGTTGTTTCCCGGCGCAAGGACTTTTCGGGGGCCAACTGATGTCTGCTTCCCTTCCCACGCTGCGCACACCGGTGAACGCCCTGACCGCCGGCCAACTCCCACGTTTCACCCAGGTCGCCCTGCTGCTGCTGTCACTCGTGGTGTCGACGGCTCTGCTTTCTTTGCTGAATGCGGTCGGCGTCGGTTCCGTCGTTGTCGTGGGCGCCCTTGTCTTCCTGAGCGCAAGCTTTGTCCTGTCCGCCTCCGTTGAGGGAATCCGCCGCGCAAAGGACCGACTGGCGGCCCACCTCGTGACCGGATTCTTTCTACTGGCCCTGGCGCCTCTGCTCTCGCTGGCCTGGGAAGTGCTGGCAAAGGGCATCGGCCGATTCGATCTTCAATTCTTCTCCTTCTCCATGCGAAACGTCATTGGCGACGGGGGTGGCGCCGCGCACGCCGTCTGGGGCACCCTCATCATCACAGGCATGGCGACGTTGCTCTCGGTCCCCGTTGGGCTCATGACGGCCATCTACCTCGTCGAATACGGGGCGCGCCACAAGTTGGCCTCCGCCATTCGTTTCTTCGTGGACGTGATGACGGGTATCCCCTCCATCGTGGCCGGGCTGTTTGCCTACACGCTCTTCACCCTGTTCCTCGGCCCCGGCACAAAGGTGGGCGTCGCTGGCGCCGTGGCGCTGACCATTTTGATGATCCCCACTGTCGTCCGCTCCACCGAGGAGATGCTTCGCCTCGTTCCCGCTGAGCTGCGCGAGGCCTCCTACGCGCTCGGCGTTCCCAAGTGGCGGACCATTCTCCGGGTCGTTCTCCCCACATCGTTGGCCGGCATCATCACCGGCGTAGTGCTCGCCGTCGCCCGCATCATCGGCGAAACAGCCCCGCTGCTTGTCACCGCTGGCATCACCTCGTCGCTCAATGCCAACCCGTTCAGTGAGCCCATGGCCACCCTTCCGGTGTTCGTCTACTACCAGTACGTGACCCCCGGCATACCGCCGGACCCCTACATTGCCCGCGCGTGGGCCGGTGCACTGACCCTGATCCTCATCGTGATGCTGTTGAACCTCGTGGGTCGGCTCATTGCATGGAAATTCGCCCCCAAGCCCGGACGCTGAGAAGGAAGAAACTGCGATGTCCAAACGCATTGAGATCAAGGATCTTGACATCTACTACGGCAAGTTCCACGCCGTAGCCGGCGTCAACCTGACCATCCAGCCGCGCTCCGTCACAGCCTTCATCGGCTCATCCGGTTGCGGCAAGTCCACTGTGCTGCGCTCCTTGAACAGGATGCACGAAGTGATCGACGGCGCATATTCCACCGGGCAGGTCCTGCTCGATGGGGCAGACCTCTACGGCCCCGGAGTGGACCCGGTCCGCGTGAGGCGGCAGGTGGGCATGGTGTTCCAGCGCCCCAATCCTTTCCCCACGATGTCCATCCGGGAGAACGTGCTGGCAGGGGTCCGGTTGAACAACGCGAAGGTCAGCCGCGCTGAAGGCGACGAGATCGTGGAGACCTCACTGAAGGCAGCCAATCTTTGGAAAGAGGTCAAGGACCGCCTCGAGCGCCCCGGCTCCGGCCTCTCAGGCGGTCAACAGCAGCGCCTCTGCATTGCCCGCGCCATCGCGATTTCCCCCGACGTCGTACTGATGGATGAGCCGTGCTCCGCTCTCGATCCGATCTCGACCCTGGCCATTGAAGACCTCATTCATCAACTCAAAGAGGACTACACGGTCGTCATCGTGACCCACAACATGCAGCAGGCTGCACGGGTCTCGGACCAGACGGCCTTCTTCAACCTGATGGAGCAGGGAAAGCCCGGACGATTGATCGAGGTGGCCTCCACCGAGAAGATCTTCCACAACCCGGACCAGAAGGCCACGGAGGATTACATCACGGGCCGCTTCGGCTGACATTGCCATTTTCCAGGGGATTGTGATCGATGCTGGGGCAGGGCGACCAGAGGTGACCACTGCCCCAGCATCTCGAACGTTGAGTAGCCTTGAACCCCATGTCACTGGTCATTCGCCCCCACCTCGCCTCGGATGCGGCAGCGAGCCTGTCAGTCTTCAAATCAGCGATCCGTACCACCGCCGCCGCTGACTACTCGACGGAGCAGATCCGGGCCTGGGCCTCCCCTGACATTGATGTGGACGGCTGGTCGGCGAGGCGGATGGCAGGCACGACGGTTGTTGCCGTCATAGACGATGTCGTCATCGGTTTCACCGACGTGGACATCGATGGCTACATCGACATGATGTTCGTACATCCCGACCACGGCAGACGCGGCGTCGCAAGCGCCCTCCTGGCATGGACGGTGGCCGAGGCATCACGGCTGGGAGCCAGTACCCTGCACACACACGCCAGCATCACGGCTCGTCCGTTCTTCGAGGCCCTCGGATTCACGGTCACACGGAAGAGCTACCCGATGATCCGGGGCGTCACACTGGAAAACCATGACATGAGTCGGCCAGTCTGATCTGTTGGTTGAACCTGTATGGCGGTACCGCAGGAATCGGGCAACCAACCGGGCGTGAGCAGCGGACACTTCACACACCATGGGCCTCAGCGGGTGCATTCCAGCAGGCCAACCGTGTCCTTCAACTCCAGTACCCGCGACGCCGACTCCGCAACCTCAGCGGCGAATTCCTCTTCGGCCACCGCAGCAGCAAGGGTGTCGGCAACCATGCTTTCCAGGACTGCGGGATCGGCATTGATGGCGAGGTCGCCCCCTGCCCGGATGAAGCGAGTGCCACGTTGTGCGGCGGGGACATCCGCGACGGCGACGGCCGCGCCGAGGTCGTCGGCGATCACCACCTTGTCGAAGCCCAATTCACCGCGCAGGATGTCTTCGATGATGACCCTCGAGAACAGGGCTTCGTTGACGGGGTCGAGGTTCGTGAAGAGCGCTGAGGACACCATCACCGACGAGGCGCCCGCCTCCATGCCTGCCGTGAAGGCGGCCCAGTCCTCATCCCCTGGGACGACGTCTGTGTCCGTCGCCGCCGCAAAGTCCGTGTTCGTTGCAACCTTGCCGAGCCCTGGGAAGTGCTTCAACGACGACGCGATCCCCGCTTTCAGCATTCCCTCGGTGAACTCGGTGACGCCGCGAGCTGTCACGTCTCGATCATTGCCGTAGTTGCGCTCCAGCGCACCGATCGGCGCATTGCTCGACTGCTTGGTCTCGGGTACCACGTCGGCGACCGGCGCAAGGTTGTACTGCACGCCGACGGCCGCCAGTTCCTCACCCCAGCCCCGAGCAGCGTCGCGCAATTCACCCGCAGGCAGCTCCGCCTGTTGCAGCGCGGTGGGGATGTCACTGAAGCCAGGGCCCTGCAGTCTTTGGACCATCCCGCCTTCCTGGTCCACGGCAACGAGTAGCGGCATGGCGTCAGTGCCGAGCGCAGCGACGTCGCCCGTTACCTCTGCAATGGCATCCGCCCCCGCTGTGGAGTTGCCCAACAGCACCACCGAGCCGGTGTGCGTCTCGGTGATTGCCTGAGCGGTGGCGGCGTCCAGGCCTGTCGTGGCGACCGCCACCATGTAGAGCTGGCCCACCTGCTCGGCCAACGTCATCTCTGCCACGAGGTCGCGGCAATCCACACCCTCCGGCCGGGTGGGCGAGGGTGGAGGCTCGACCAGAGGTGTCGTCGCGGTCGCGCTCTGCTGGGGCACCTCTGCCGACCGGCTGGCGTCCTGCTCTGCCGCCGGAGGAGCAGCACATCCTGACAGGACACCGCTTCCCGTCAGGGCCAGGGCGAGGATGACGAGAGGAAACAGAGGAGATCGCACGGGAACAGGCTACTGCCGGGGACACCCTCCAGCGGTGAGGGACTCGGCTGCACGTCCATCACCTGCTCCGCATCCCGTTCAGGGGGCGTCGAGGATCTCGCGTCGCCTGGTCTCCATCAACGTGAGCAATGCGTTCTCCACCACTTCCGGGAGCGAGGGATGGATCCAGTACTGCCCCCTTGCCATGTCAGGCACGCTGAGTCCGAAACTCATGGCCTGGATCAGCGGCTGGATCAGCGTGGAGGCCTGGGGTCCCATGATGTGGGCACCCAGCAACCTCCAGTTGCGGGGATCGGCCAGCAGTTTGACGAAGTGCCCCTGGTCCTCCATGGCCCAGCCGTACGCCACGTCTGAATATCGTTGAATCGCGACGACGTAGGGGGTACCCCACTCCTGCAGCTGCTGCTCGGTGGCGCCCACTCCAGCGATCTGCGGATGCGAGAACACAGCGTGCGGGACGTAGCGATGATCTGTCTGCACCAGATCGCTGTCCCTGGCAACCAGGTTGTGCTGCACCGTGCGCATTTCCGCATTCGCGACGTGCTTCAGCAAGTGATCGGAGGACACGTCCCCCATGGACCAGATGTGTTGGATGTTGGTGCGCTGCTCAGCATCGACGCGGATCTGACCGTCCTGACGCACCTCCACCCCCGCCGCTTCCAGGTTCAGTGATTCCGAATTGCGGATACGTCCCGTGGCCACCAGTACTGCATCGGCAAAGTAGACGTACTCGACGCCGTTGCGATCCGTGGTCACCAACTGAATTTCCCCGGAGGGACCGTGTTCGATGACGTCAACCTTTTGGTTGAGCCGCAACTTCACCCGCTGGGACAAGATCGTGGCGAACGCGCTGCTGATCTCCTCATCCTCGCCGCGCAAGACCACGCTTGAGCGATTGATGATCGTCACCTCGCTGCCCAGACCGGAAAAAATGTGGGCGAACTCCGCCGCAATGTAGCCAGCACCGAGGATGACGAGTCGTCGGGGAAACTCGTCGATGCGCATGATGTCGTCAGACGTATGGATGCGGTTCTGCAGCGCTTCTGGAACATCCACGCCGATCCCGCGGGGCCGGGACCCCGTGGCCAGGACTATTTGATCCGCTGTGATCTGCGCGTCCCCCACCTGCAGGGTGTGTGCATCCACGAAACTGGCATGGCTGCGAAAGACGCTCACATTGGCACTGCGTTCGCGGTATCCGAGCCCGCCCACGGAGATGGGATCGATGCGACCAAAGATTCGGTCCCTGATGGTTTGCCAGTCGGCGCCCTCGAACCGAAGCTGCACACCCAGGCGCGCCGCCTCGGCGGGGGAAACTGCATGATCGGCCGGTAGGACGAACATCTTGGTGGGGATGCAACCCCGATTCAGGCATGTGCCACCAAAGTCCTCGTGCTCATCGATGAGAGCCACCTGCATACCTGAGAATCGCTCGTCGATGAGTGAATTGCCCGAGCCGGATCCAATGACGGCCACGTCGAAGTGCTGCATGGCCCAATAATGGCATGCTCGCCAAGACCTCCCGGACTCGGCGCGCGTCCGGCGTGGGGCCATGGGGCCGATCACCTCGGGCGTTCCCGTCCGCCGACGCACGCCAAAAGCACGGCTACAGTTGGCGACATGAACAGTTGGGCAGTGGTGACAGGCGCTTCGGGCGGTCTGGGCGAAGCGTACGCACGTGAACTGGCGGGTCAGGGATCCAATGTGGTCCTGGTGGCCCGCAGCGTCGAGAAGATGGAAGTGCTGGCGGCAGAAATATCCGCCACGCATGGAGTCGAGACGATGATCCTTCCCTGCAACCTGTCCGATCCACAGGCGCGCCTCAGTCTCGTCGAAAAACTGGACGACCTCGAGATTCACACGCTCGTCAACAATGCGGGCTTCGGCACCATGGGCATGCTGGGTGAGCTCGAGCGAGATCGTGTCGTCAACGAGGTTGAGCTGAACGCGGTTGCCCTCACACAGTTGACCCACGCCGTGATCCCGAAGATGGTGGCGTCCGGCAAGGGAGCAGTCATCAACGTGGCGAGCCTTGCCGCCTTCCAGCCCATGCCGGGTATGGCCACCTACGCCGCCACCAAGTCCTACGTCCTGAGCTTCACGTCCGCCCTGTGGGGGGAAATGATGGGGACTGGAGTGCGCGTGGTGTGCATCTGCCCCGGCCCCACCGACACATCATTTTTCGACAATGCCGGCAACGGGGATGTCATGAAACAACGACGCAGCCCTGAGCAAGTCGTTGCCACCACGTTCACCGCGCTGCAGGCCGGCAAGCCCTATGCCGTGGACGGACTGGGCAACACAGTGCTCTCGAAGCTCTCACGTTTTCTGCCAACTGCCCTTGTGGTGCGGGCTGCCGCCTGGGTGGGCAGCCGCTGAGGCCGTTGGCCCCCAGCCCTCACGACACGGTGACGGACTTGTTCTCGGAGATGGATTTCAGACCCGTCGATGTGGTCACCTGAGTCACGGCAGCCACGGAGTACTTGCCCGGGGGCACAGACACTGACACGGACCACGAGCGCCATCCGTCGCTTCCCGCCTCTGTGGAAGTCTGCGCGTTCAGACTGTGCACGGTGTTGCCATCCTCATCGGTGATGCGCACCAGCGGTGGTGTCCCCTCTGGTTTCACCAGTCCGAGGATCACCAACTGGCCACCGCTCACATTGGCGTTGTTCTGCGGCGAGGAAAGCCAGAGCGCCGGCATCGGCTGCAGCCCCCGACGGCCAAAGCCCTCGTTGTTGCGAAGCTCCTCGGGTGGTTGGCCGCCATCCGAGGTGAACACAACGCGCAATTCAGGGTCCCCAAGCAGCTCACTTGCCGTGTAGACCATCTGATCGACGGCCGCCTGAGCTGCTTCCGGCGTCGTCAACTTCTCGAACGCGGACGCGGAGAGATCAAGTCTGAGCTCGTGCCCAATCAGTTCCACGTTGAGCAACCGGCCCGTGCTCCAGAGCGAGTCATAGTCGGGGTCCAGTGGCGGAACCACGAACAGTGATTCGATGGCGGAGCGCACCAGATCTCCCGTTGCGGCCAAGTCTCGCAACTCCCTGTAGAGGGCAAAGTTGGACTTGGCCACGTAGTAGACCGGCACAGCCTGCACCTGAGCGGGGAGCGACCTCACAGACGAGGCAATGGGAAGCGACGTTGGCGTGGCCGTGGGAAGTGCCTCCTGGACCGATCCGGGGGAAGTGGCCGCGGCGATCCAGAACCCCAGCGCGAGCGCACCCGCAAGCAGTGGGGCGAACACTTTCAACCCCACCCCATTTCGTGCGGAGCCACTCAGACTGCGCAACTCAGACTCCAGTGTTTCGGTGCCCGATGGTTGCACCAGTCGAGCCGATGCACGCAAGGTGGCCGTCACCTCGGCTGACAGCGCATCTATCGACGTCGGGGGAACTGTCGGGTCAGCATCTCCCAGCTCCAACCGCAGTCTGTTGAGACCCTCCTCGAGCCGATGGTTCGAAGAGCGGACGGTCATGCGCAGGATGCCGGCCAGTTCGGGCCCGAAGATTGAAAGGTAGTGACTGATCACCAGTACTTCCCCCAGCCGGATTGGCAGGGCGGTGATGGTCTCCTGAATGTGCTGCTGTCGGACGTCGATCAGCTCCGGCAACGCCAACGACCCCAGCGGTCCGCGGGTACTTCGAGCGTCATGGACCACTTCTTCCGCGAGGAACTCCACTCGTTCCCGCGGATCAACGAGCCGGTGAGCCCTCCGCGATATCCCGATCAGGGCAGCCCGCAGGATGTGCCCGGATTCGGATTCGGCACCCAAGAGCACCACGAGCCGGTGAAGGTTCGTGCCGTGTTCCTCGTAGAGGTCCACCAGCCACTGGGTGTCGGATTCACTCATGGTGCGGAGCTCAGATCCCAGCGTAGGAATGGAGTCCACCGAACAGGAGGTTCACGCCCACGAAGTTGAACCAGAACGAGACGACTCCGATGATGGCGATGATGGCGGCGGGGCCGCCCTTCCAACCTGCAGTGGCGCGGGCGTGAAGGTACGCCGCATAGATCACCCATGTGACGAAGGACCAGGTCTCCTTCGGATCCCAGTTCCAGAATCGTCCCCAGGCGTACTGTGCCCAGATGGCGCCGGCGGCCACTGTGAATGTCCACAGGGGGAAGGCAAACGCGTGTAGCCGGTAGGCGAAAATATCCAGCTTGGCCGCACTCGGCAGTTTGGCCAGATATCCACGCACAGGCGCGCCGGTGGATTCCACCCGCTTGCGCATCAGGTAGAGGATGGAGGCGATCGCACCCACGTTGAAGGCGGCTCCGGAGATGGCGGCAGCCACGATGTGGATGTTGAACCACACCGAGTGCAGCGCAGGCACCAGGGGGGCGACGTCAACGTAGAACACCGTGACGGCAGCACCCAACCCCACCGCGGCCAACAGCGTCACCCCAAGGCCCAGCCAGCGAGCCCCTCCCTTCCAGACGCCCACCAGGTAGACACTGACGGCAAACATCAGGGACGCCGAGACGAACTCGTACATATTTCCCCATGGAGCACGATCTGCCGCCATCCCTCGGGTCACCACCGCTCCCAGGTGCACGCCGAATGCCACCACGGTCACGCCCACGGCGAGACGTCCCAACAAGTCCACCCGCAGACGGGAGGGATCCTCAGAACCATCGACGGGCCGCGTGGTGGCCAGACCTCGCGCGGAGGCCCATTCCCCACTGTGCAGAAAGAAAGCCACCAGGTACGCGACGGCCGCCGCGACCATCGCCAGATCGGAGAGCTCAGATATGGTCATCGATCAGTTCCTTGTCTCGTCTGCACCAGTGGCCACCCTCCATTGTGCCGCGTGCTGTGAAGCATCCCCCATCTCATCGCCATCGGAGGGGATGTCGTCACCCACTGCAAGAGTGAGGGCAGCGACCTCCTCCTCCAGCCCAGTGGCGGCGTCGGTGCGATCCAAGCCGCCGACAACAGCGGCTGAGCCGTCCACCCGGACGAACAGGCGACGAGGCCTCACGAACAGGCTGACAGACAGACCTGCCACGGCCACGATCAGCGAGACCAGGGTGAGCGTGTTGCCCGGCGTCTGGCTGACCTGCAGTTTGACCCACCGCGACCAACCGTCGAATGTCACGGTGCCCAGACCATCTGGCAGTTCAATGCCTGTCCCGGGAGTGAGTTGGACGCGCAGCACTTCGTTTCCGTCCCCCTGTACTGGTTCCAGACCGGTGGTGTCCAGGGAGAACACGTTCTGAGGGATTCCTGTTTCCTCCTTGGGACCGCCCTGCCAGGCGTTCAGGAAAAGCTCGGGGTTGGCTGCGTCCGGGAACACTGAGCGTGGGCCCTGCTCATCCAGTACAGCAGTGGGGAAGAAGTACCCCTCGAAAGCCAGCCTCTGCGGTCTGGCGTCCGGCACCTTGACCACACCCACTGAGGAGAAGTTGCCATCCTGGGGCAGGAACACCACTGGTCCCGAGAACGCGAGGTCCCCGTTGCCGTCAGTGACGGAGACATAGGGCGCATAGCCGTGCCCCAGGAGGTTGATCTGGGTACCACCGTCAGTGATGAGCGGCTTGTTGACCTGTATCAGGTCCTCTCGTGTCGCGCCGTCCGCGGTGAAGGTGACGTCGGCGTCGAAACGTCGAGCCGCTCCCCGCTGAACATCACCGGTCTCGAATTCGGTGTGGAATTCATCGACGGTGACCGTGAACTCCTCAAGCGAATCCGTGTTGCGCCAAGCGCCGGCGGAGAACTCGTCGTACTGCGTGATGGCATTGCTGAAGGACTTGCCCTCCACAACGATGGCACTGCCCTGGAACCCCAGCACACTGGACCACGCCAGACCCACCAGCAGAACAACCAGGCCACTGTGGAAAATCAGGTTTCCGGCTTCCCTCGAGTACCCTCTTTCCGCACTGATGCCTTCGGGGAACCGACGGGTCCGGTACCGCTTGGAACGCAACCAACCATCGGCCCGCTCCAGAGCTGCCTCCGATGTACCGGCAAAGGTTGTCCTCTCGTTCACCGGCAGCCGCTCAGGCCGTGAGGGCAGCGAGACAGGAGGTTTGTTGAGGGATCTGGCGTACAGGGTGATGCGCGGCAGGATGCACCCCACCAGGGACACGAACAGCAACAGATAGATGGAGGAGAACCACACCGAGGTGTAGACGCTGTACATTCCGAGCGGCTCGAAGACCACATCCAAAGCGGGGTTCGCGGCCTTGAAGTCCGAGACCTCGATGGGAGAGATGCTGGACTGCGGGACCATCGATCCGGGAACCGCGGCCAATGCCAGCAGAAACAGCAGGATCAGCGCCGTACGCATGCTGGTCAGCTGGGTCCAGCACCACCGGAAGAACTCTGTGGTGCGCATCGCGGGTGCGGTCGAGGCGCTGCGAGGACTCACAGGATGGTCCCGAAGGCGGACACCCAATTGCGGATCTGCGCCATGGCCAGGTCCCAGAGGCCCGTGATCATGGACAGGCCCACCACAAGCAGCAGGGTTCCCCCCACAATCTGCATTCCGCGCTGATGCCGCAGCAGCCAGCCCAGGTGAGGGCTGAGCCTGGTGAAGGCAATGGCGAAGGCCATGAAGGGCAGGCCCAGTCCGAGTGCGTAGAAGAAAGCCAGCGCGGCACCCTTGCCTGCGGAGCCCTCCGTCAGAGCCAGTGTCAGGACAACCGAGAGTGTGGGACCGATACATGGGGTGAAGCCCAAACCGAACGCCAGACCCAGCAGCGGCGATGCCGCCACCCCCATGCGGGGAACCATGGACAGCGAAACCTGTGGTGGCATGGGCAGCCATCCGATGAAGGCAGCTCCGAGCACCATGATGAACACCCCGGCGATGATTGTGATCTGCCGTTGGTACTCGAGCAGGAAGCCACCCAGACCGCCGAACAGGGCTCCCGTCAGAACGAAAACAGCCGCGAAGCCGAGAACAAATCCCAGCGTGCCGAACACCAGTACCCGCCGGTTCCCGGTGCCCTCACTGATCTGCGCGGCACCCAGTCCGGAAGCATACGAAAGATAGCCCGGAAGCAATGGCAGCACGCAGGGCGACGCGAAGGAGACCACTCCCGCCAGTACAGCCACGGGGATGGCCAGCAACAGTGTGGACCCGAGGGCAGCGGTGATCCAGCTTTCCAGAGCGATCATTTAGCCCACCCGGACGTCTTCCACGACGCCCATGAGGACAGTGCTCGTCACTTCGCCCAGCATGCGCGCAGCGACGGCCCCGGACTCATCGATGACGAGTGTGCTCGGGATCGCCTTGGGTGGCACCTGCCCGAAGCCGAGCAGCAGTGCGCCGTCGGGATCGTAGAGGTTGGGGTACGTCACGCCGAAGGAGCGCACGAAAGCCTGCGCCGGCGCGGGATCGAGGTCCTTGGTATTGATGCCGATGAACTGGACGTCCGGCAGCTGTTCAGAAGCCTCCACCAGGTCCGGCGCCTCGGACCTGCACGGTGCACACCATGAACCCCACACGTTCAACACAATGATCTGGCCCATGAAGTCTGCGGTGGAGAGTTGCTCCCCGTCCAGGGTGGTTCCGGCCAGCTCCGGCGCCGGTTCCCGCTCGTCGGGGGGCAGAATCAAGACGGAGCCATTGCCCTCCTCGAACCCGATGAAGCCATCAGAGGCCATGTCATCGCCGTTGCCGCTGCATCCGCCTGCAAGCAACACCACCGCGGCAAGCGCGGCCATGAGGGTATGCCTCACGTGCCGACCTTGAACTTGTGCCCCGCCTTCACCGGCAACAGGGCTCGCGCAGGCTCGCTGTAGTCGACGGCTGTGATCCGGCCTTCGCGGAAGGTGAAGGACGTCACAGAGGCCAGGGTGCACTGGCGACGGCGTGGGTCATGGGCGAAGGGAACGCCTTCGGCATCACACCGGGCGATCCAGATGGGAAGCTGATGGGACACAACGAGCGCCTGACCACCTTCACCCGCGGATTCGGCAGCATCCGCCAGAGCGACGCGCATCCGGGCAGCAATCTCAACGTAGGGCTCCCCCCAGCTCGGCCTCATGGGGTTCAACACGTGCCGCAGCATGGCAGGATCTCGCAGCGCCCTGTTGCTGGCGCCGAACACTTTTCCTTCAAAAGCATTCGCGGCCTCGATCACCCGCCCATCGGTGACAACGTCCAGGTGAGGAAAGAGTGCGGCCGTGGGTGCCATTGTTTCCCGGGCGCGTTGCAACGGTGAGCACCGGAGATGGGTCAGGGGTGTCCTTCCCCACTTCTCCGACAGATGTGCCGCCATCTCATGCCCAAGTGTCGACAGACCAAAACCATCCAGGCGCCCATAAAGAACCCCATCCGGGTTGTGGACCTGCCCATGTCGCATCACGTGAACGATGCGCGCTACCTCAGCCATGTGTTGCTCCTTCAATGTGCATCCACATCAGTTTAGGCGCCTTCGGGAGAGGCTTTCCGGCGTCTCCGGCGCTTGCGCTCCGAAGGTTTGGTGTCGGGAAGTACCTGCAGGATCCGTTCGGACCTCCGACGGTCCGCGAAGCGTGCCAACCCTTCCGCCACGGACTCGTAGGTGGGCGATTCCGCCACCACATCCACACGGAGGCCGTGCATCTCACAGGCAGCAGCGGTGGCGGGTCCAATGGCCGCGACGAGGGTGGCGGCATGCGGTTTGCCTGCGATCCCGATCATGTTGCGAACCGCGGTGGAGGACGTGAACACGACTGCGTCGAACATGCCGTCCTTGATCCGCTCCCGCAACTCAGCTGGCGGCGGGGCGGCCCGGACGGTGCGGTAGGCGGTGACTTCTTCTGCTTCCCATCCGAGGCGCCCGAGGCCCTCCAGCAGGGAAGCGACGGACACGTCCGCACTGGGCACGAGTATCCGCTCCAGCGGATCGATGAGAACGTCATGGGCAGGAAACTCCACCGACAGTCCCTCGGCGGTGTTCTCACCGGTGGGTACCAAATCCGCCATCAGTCCATGCCTGGCGAGCGCTTCGGCAGATCCCCTGCCGACAGCTGCAATCAGCACACCTGAGAGGGCACGTGAATCCAGTCCGTACTCGGCGAGCCGTTCGATGATGGCCTCGACCGAGTGGGGGGAGGTGAAGACAATCCAGAGATAACGCCCGTCCACCAGACCTCGGATCGCCTTTTCCATGGCCTGCTCGGTGCGCGGCGGCTCGATGGAGAGCGTGGCAACCACTTCGCTGCTGGCGCCGTATCGTGAAAGTTGATCGATCAGGTCGTTGAAGTCGTCCGTGGTGCGCGGAATCACCACGCTCCAGTCGAACAACGGTTTGCTCCCGAACCAGTCCATGCGTGCGCGCACATTGTTGGCGATTCCGGGACCTGAGACGAGGTAGTACTCGACGTCGTCGTCCGCACCGGATGCGATCTCATCCCAGTGACAGAGCTGGCTGACTTGTTGCGTGGTGCCGAGCCCGGTGATCTGAAGGACCTCAGAGTGTGGTCCGTGCACTTTCGCGCCGCGGGCGGCGACGCCACCGAGCAGTTTTCCCGTGGTCAGGACGACGACGGTGACTGCGGCAGGCCACTCATCCTGGGGCGGAACGACAGCGCTGGCGTCCAGGAAGGCCACAGAACTGGTGGGAGCGATTGCACCGAAATTGAGCGCACCGTCCCAGCGGCTGATGCCAGGAACCACATGGGTGCGGTTTCGATGCGTTTCCAGGACCGCGGGCAGCGTGCGTGCATGGAATCCATGGACGAGATGATCATCCGAGGTGATCCTCACCACGTTCTTGCCGTCGTCCAACGCCTCCACCAGTTGGCGATACTCATTTCGAGCAGCCAACTGCACTTCCGCGTGATTTTCGATGTCGAGGTGTTCCAGGATGGAGGCATCCCGGTGGGAATCAACCACCACCAGGTCAGCGCGCTGAAGTGCCCTGGCTCCCGCCAGAGGCAACAGATCGATGTCACCGGGGCCGGAACCCACGACTGTCAGGGACCCCACAGTTCCCCCCGGGTGGGGGGCCACAGATTCCTCGGATTCGCTCACGGCTACAGTCCCCCCATCTCAATCTGGGTGCTGCGAAGGCCGCCAGCCGACTTTCATCGGACGTGGCTGGTGACTCTCGAGCGCTTGTTTCAACTTGTCGGCATCAACAAACCAGTAGCCGTGAAGCCTGCCATCGGTGAACACCACGGGTACGTGATCGGTGTAGGCAGCACGCAGATTTTCGTCGGTATCGACGTCAACAGCATCCCAGCCCACCCCCAAATCCTCGCAGGTCCGAGCCACCACGTCAGCCGCTTCAGCGCACATCGTGCATCCTTTGCGAGTGAGGAGGAGGACCCTTGAGGCCGGGGACAACCTACTTGCCGGCGCGGCGACGCTGGATACGGGTGCGCTTGAGCAGCTTGCGATGCTTCTTCTTAGCCATGCGCTTGCGTCGCTTCTTGATGACAGAGCCCACTGTTTGGCCTTTCGTTATTCGCGAATAGTGGCCCGATCCGATCTGGTCCACAGCGGACCGCCGGTTCCGGGCGAGACTCCCCATGGTAACCCGGGGGCCGTACCGCCGACCAATCGTGGTCTCAGCCGGCCATTTCACGGCTGCGCATCACGCACGCATCCACCGCCGCCATCATGGCTGCCCGCACCCCATGGTCGTCCATCGTCCGCAATGCAGCGGCCGTCGTTCCGGCAGGAGATGTGACTCGTTCGCGCAGGATTGTGGCCGAGTCAGTCGACCCCGCCAGCATCACCCCTGCACCCCGGACAGTCTGGTTGACGAGCTCCGTGGCCTGTGGGCGTGTGAGCCCCTGGTGGACGCCGGCTTCGATCATCGCCTCAGCAATGTAGAAGAAATAGGCCGGACCCGAACCCGAGAGGGCCGTCAGTGCATCCAGTGAGGATTCCTCCACCACCATGGCCCTGCCCACCGCTTCGAACAGCCCCACGACGACGTCGCGCTGCGCTGTTGTTGCATGCGTACCCGGCACCACCCCTGCCATGCCCTCACCCACCAACGACGGGGTGTTTGGCATGACCCGAATGACGCCCTGGCCCTCCGGCAGACCGGCAGCCAACTGTGCGAGGGTCACCCCGGCCGCAATGCAGACAACCGCGGAGCGTGGCTGGAGGTGGGGGGCCAATGCGTCAAGCACACCCGGCACCTGATGGGGCTTCACAGCCAGCACAATGGTCTCCGCTGCCGCGGCCTCCTCGAGGCCCACACCCCTGACTCCGTGGCGCTCCTGAAGCTCATCCACCCGGGGCCTGTCTGCGTCCACAATGATGATGTCCGAGGCCTTCGAGCCGGCAGCAATCCATCCGGCCAGGAGGGCCTCACCCATTGCACCAGCACCCACGACGGCGAGCGCCGCACGGCTCTCCACGCCGCTCACCGGAGCAGCAATTCGGCGATCTGAATGGTGTTCAGGGCGGCACCCTTGCGCAGGTTGTCATTACTGAGGAAGAACACCAGTCCCCTGTCGTGATCGAATGACTGGTCCCTGCGAATGCGCCCTACGAGCGAAGCATCACGACCCGCTGCCTGCAATGGCGTCGGCACCTCGGTCAGCTCCACACCCTGTGCACGTGCCAGCACCTCATGGGCCTCGGCAGGGGTGATCGCCCGCTCAAACTGGGCGTGGATGCTGAGGCTGTGTCCGGTGAAAACTGGGACGCGGACACATGTGCCGGCCACCCGCAGTTCCGGGAGGTGGAGAATCTTGCGCGATTCGTTGCGCAGCTTCTTCTCCTCATCCGTCTCGCCCTCACCGTCGTCCACCATGGCACCGGCCAGGGGAAGCGCGTTGTAGGCGATGGGCGCGACGTAGGGGCCGAGGTCATCGGGGGCCAGGGCTGACCCATCAGCGGCAAGCCGCGTGGGGTCGGCCATGGAGGCGACCTGGTTCTCCAAAGCGGTCACGCCCGCCACACCGGAGCCGGAAACGGCCTGGAACGTGGTGATCTGCATGGCCTGCAGGCCCGCCAGGTCATGGAGCGCCTTGACGGGGGGCATGGCGGCCATGGTGGTGCAGTTGGGGTTGGCGATGATGCCGATCTCCGCGCGGGCCACGTCACCGGGATTCACCTCGGCAACAATCAGCGGCACGCGCTCATCCATGCGCCAGGCCGAGGAGTTGTCCACAACGATCGCACCTGCTTCGGCAACCTTCGGAGCGAGCGTCTTCGACGTCGACCCACCCGCAGAGAAGAGAGCGACATCGAGCCCGGAGAAGTTCGCTGCGGCTGCATCCTCCACCGTGACATCTTGCCCCCGCCAGGAAAGAGTTCGACCAGCAGATCGCGCAGACGCGAAATACCTCATCTCGTCCACGGGGTAGTCGCGCTCCATGAGCAATCGACGGATGACTTCGCCCACCTGTCCGGTGGCTCCAAACACTCCAACACGCATGTGGCTGATCCTACTGAAGGACGCCCACCGGACGCATGCCGTGCCCATCCCCGTGGTGACCCGGGCCTCTTCCCGGAATCAGAGCCAGGCGATGTGGGGCTTCAGCAGGGCATATCCCACGAAGGCGAAGATGTCGAGGAGCGTGTGGCAGATGACCAGAGGCATCACACGCTTGGTCCTGACATAGATGAGACCGAAGATCGCCCCCATGACGGCATTGCCGATGAATCCGCCGAAGCCCTGGTAGAGGTGATAGCCGCCGCGCACCAGAGCGCTTCCGATGATGATGCCCACGATGCCACCGCCGCTCTGGCGCCACCGCGTGAAGAGGTAGCCAATCATCACCACTTCCTCGAGTATCCCGTTCATGACCGCCCTGAGGAGAAGGACTGGAATACTCCACCACGCAGCGGTGAGATTGGCGGCCGAGATGGATGTGTTGATTCCCATCTCGCGGGCTGCGAAGTACAAGGCCAGCCCTGCGACCCCGATCCCCGCGAAAATCGCGAATCCCCATCTCAGGTCATTCAATGGTTCGCGGAAGTCAAACCCCATCGCTGTGAAAGGTCCACCCACGGGTGGGCGGTACACCCAGAGCAGGTACAGCACCAGGGCCACCGGCATGAGGGGAAAGATGAGGCCGGCCACCTGATAGGCGAGGTCGAGCCACGGACGATCCGGGGTCCTGCTCGTGTTCATACTGGTGGTCTGTTGGTTCAGCGCCACCGGCAACGTCAGCTTGTTGATGATGGACAGCACGGAGTAGACGGCGGATTGCCCCAGCGAAATACCGAGAACCACCAACATCTCGATCTGGAGGCGTCTGGTCACGGGTGAGCGGAGCCCTTCAGTCATCGCTTGTCCAGCACTGCGCGCCCATAGCTCAGCAGGGTCCGGGGACGGGCGGCAATGCGCATGGCGAGGTACTCGTACCATCCGGGTCCGAAGGGAATGTAGGTGCGCGCCGTCAAACCAATGTCGACCAGGCGGCGCTGTTCGAGGGGTCGCACGCCCAGCAGCATCTGAAACTCGAAATCTGCGGGTCCCTTCCCATTGGTCTGGGCCAGGTCCTGCGCAATGGTGATGATGCGCGGATCGTGACTGGCCAGCATCGGGTACGCCGAGGACTCCATGAGAATCCGCAGGCACCGGACCAGCGCGCGGGATTTGTTGTGCTCCCCCGTGACAACTGCTCCGTGCGGTGCTGGGTAGGAACCGACGCACACCCTGACTCGAGCGCCTTCCTCCGCCAGGGCATGGCAATCAGCTTCGGCACGTTTGATGTTGACGGGGAGTGTGACGCCGCAGTTCTGGTGATCGCCCCGGACGGACCTGAACAGGTCCAGCGTGGCCTGGTAGTCCTCGAAGCCCTGCATTTCCAGGGTGACGGAGGCGCCATACTCATCTGCCGTTGTGGCGAGCGCTCGCAGGTTGACCTCAGCCAGCTCCGCGGACTCCCTCAAACCTATCGTCGCCGGTTTGACGGAGAGCTCGACACCCCGGGCGTCCTGACCGAGTGCGTAGAGCAGTGAAGGCAACTGCGTGGTGGTGTTGCGCCCATCGTGAGAAGGGAGATGGTGAAAACTCAGCGACAGCCCCTGCCGCCGCAACTTCGCCGCCAGGAATACTGCATCGGTGATCAGTTCACCGGCGAACCACTGCCCGGCCAGTTCACGAACGCTCGCGGAGTCAGTGGCCGCCTGCCGCAACGGGGGAGACCGGACGAGCGATGTGACAACACTGCTGGAGAGCCGCATCTCAACCCTTCACACCCTTGGCCTGCATGTCCCGGATGGAGCGCAGGGTTTCGGCCAGGAGTTCCTGGCGTTCGTGTCGAGTCTTGGCGCGGCGGGTGGAGACCTCCAGCACGATGTGGCCACCGAACCCCTGCGCCGCCAGTTCTTCCACGAGCAGCAAAGCCTGCTGATCACCTTCGCCGGGCAGTAGGTGCTCGTCCTTGAAACTGCCCTTCCCGTCGGTCAGGTGAACGTGCGCGAGCCGATCTCCCCAAGCACGTACGAGGTCCCGCGACTGCAGTCGGGACGTCGATGCGTGGCTCAGATCCAGGGTCAGATGTTCGTAGGGCAGGTTGGTGGGGTCCCAGTCGGGGAGATACGCCTGGAACACCCCGGCAGGGGTGCGCCACGGGTACATGTTCTCGACGGCGAATGTCACGCCGGATTCACGGTTGAGGCGGCGGATCCCGTCCACGAAACCCTCGCCGTACTCGCGTTGCCAACGAAATGGTGGATGCACCACCACGGTGTCGGCCCCCAGCAGGTGAGCGGCGCGTGCTGAGCGCTCCAGCTTCTCCCACGGATCAGATCCCCACGTGTTCTGGCTGACAAGCAGACAGGGGGCGTGGACTGACAGCACCGGAACCTTGTGATATTCGCTCAGCTTCGCGACGGCTTCTTCGTCTGCTGTGAGTGGATCCACACCCACCATGAGTTCCACACCGTCGTAGCCGAGCGATGAAGCGAGTTCGAACGCGCTGGCCGTCGACTCCGGATACACCGACGTCGTGGAGAGCAACACTTTTGAGACCTGCACGGAGCCAACCCTAGCGCGCCAATAGCGTCGTGACAGGGCTCGATTGGGGGAACTGCGGATGGGCGGGCACAATGTTCACATGCATGTCGACCACATGATTTTCGCAATCGGGCCCGACGGTCTCAAAGCTGACACCGAACGCCTTGCCAGCCAACTGGGCACGGAGTACAAGGTGGGCGGATTCCATCCGCGCTTCGGTACCCGTAACCACATCATTCCGCTCGCAGACGAGCGCTACATCGAAGTGGTGGAGGTCCTCGACCATCCCGCCGCCGAGAAGGCCGCCTTCGGCCAGGCCGTTCGAGCCCGCTCAGAAATGGGTGGCGGCTGGCTGGGATGGGTGGTGAGCGTTGATGACCTCGCCCCGTACGAGGCCCGTCTGGAACGTCAGTCCGTACCGGGCTCGCGGATGTTTCCCGACGGACGGAAACTCGAATGGAGCCAGATCGGGATCCGCGGCCTCATGGCTGATCCCCAACTCCCCTACTTCCTGGAGTGGAAGTCGGATGAGACGGTGCGCCCCGGGGCGCTCTCCAGCGACGTCCGCCTCACCGAGGTCGAGATCTCCGGTTCCTCCGAGCGTCTCTCCGAATGGCTTGGCCACGAGGTCGTCGACACACTCGATGGCGTGGCACTGCGACTGATGTCGCCCAACGGCAACCCCGGTATCAACTCCGTCACCTTCGAAACCCGGAGTGGCCGCGTCACCATCTGATCACGCTGAAGCATGGGGATGCACTGCACTCCCCATGCTTTTCGTTTGCCGGGCGCCGGTTCGCGGGCCCGGTGCCCTGTGTCAGTGGCCCCTTCTAGGATGAAGCCATGGCAACCAAACAGGATCCCTACCACTGCACCGAGTGCGGCTGGACATCCGTGCGCTGGGTGGGCCGCTGCGGCGAATGCCAGGCGTGGGGCAGCGTCGTGGAGCGTGGGACCCACAGCATCAAACAAGTTGCCGTCAGCGCTCCCACGGCCAGCGCCCTGCGCATCAGCGACGTGGCCACCGAGGCGGCCCAACGCAAGCGCACAGGCATCGGAGAACTGGACCGGGTACTCGGCGGAGGACTGGTGCCCGGTGCCGTCGTCCTGATAGCCGGCGAACCAGGCGTGGGAAAGTCAACGCTGCTCATCGATGTAGCCGCCAAATGGGCGGGCACCGGAGAGACGACTCTCTACATCTCCGGTGAGGAGTCCGCCTCCCAGGTGAAGCTGAGGGCCCTGCGCACCGGTGCGGTGCATGATGACCTCTTCCTTGCCTCAGAGAATGATCTTGGGACGGTGCTGGGCCACGTCGAAGAGGTCTCCCCCAGCCTCCTGATCGTGGATTCCGTGCAGACGATCACCACCGCCGGGGCAGAAGGGACTCCCGGCGGCCCTTCCCAGGTCCGCGAGGTGACCTCTGCGCTGGCGCGGGTGGCCAAGCGTCGCAACATGGCCGTGCTGCTCGTGGGGCACGTCACGAAGGACGGTTCCATAGCGGGCCCCCGCACCATGGAGCACCTGGTGGATGTGGTGCTGAGCTTCGAGGGCGACAGGCACTCCGGATTTCGCATGGTGCGTGCAACCAAGAATCGCTTCGGGCCAGCGGATGAGGTCGGGTGCTTCGAAATGAGCGAGACAGGCATCGTGGAAGTCACCGATCCGTCGGGACTTTTCACCACTTCCCATCCCGAACCCGTTCCCGGCACCTGCGTCACAGTGACCCTGGAGGGACGTCGCCCCCTCCTGGCAGAAGTCCAGGCGCTCGTGGCCCCATCACCCAACCAGTCTTCTCCCAAGCGCACAACGCACGGCCTGGACTCCTCGCGCATCGCCATGGTGCTCGCCGTCCTGGAGCGAAAGGTCCGCCTGCCCCTCTCACAGCGAGACGTCTATGTCTCCACTGTGGGCGGGGCCAAGGTGACAGATCCCTCCGTCGACCTGGCCAATGCCGTCGCCATTGCTTCAGCAGCCCTGGACCGCCACCATCCGCAAAGACTCCTGGCCCTGGGCGAGGTGGGACTGGCTGGAGACCTCCGCCGGGTGCCTGGTGTTGAGCGTCGCCTCGCCGAGGCCGCTCGCCTCGGTTTCGAGCTGGCCATCGTCCCCGTGGGGTCACGGGACGTGACGGTGAAGGTGCCGAGGCTCGCCGGTTTGAGGGTCGTGGAGGTCGGCAGCCTCGCTGACGCCCTCGGGGTTCTAGACTTGCGAAGATCAACGACTCCCTAAGGGCACCCGCCACGAGGAGCATTCGTCTGTGAGGAGCACCGTGTCACGCGCCAAATCCCGCCAGTTCCAGCGTTTGCTGGCTCCTGGGACACCGTTGCGGGACGGCCTCGACCGGATTCTCCACGGGCATACCGGCGCCGTCGTCGTCCTGAGCAACAATGCCAAAGTGCAGCAACTCAGCTCAGGCGGCTTTCGCCTCGACATGGATTTCACCCCCCAGGCGCTGCGTGAACTCGCCAAAATGGATGGCGCCATCATTCTCTCCGCCGATCTCAGCCGGATCGTGGCGGCAGGCGTGCACCTTGTCCCCTCCGGGGAATTCCCCTCCGCTGAGACCGGCACCCGGCACCGGTCCGCGGATCAGACTGCACAGGCCGCAAAGGTTCCCGTCGTGACGGTGTCCGCGTCCATGTCCACCATTTCGTTGTTCGTCGACGGGAAGCGCAACGTTCTGGAGACTTCCACCCAGATGATCAGCCGCGCCAATCAGACGATCGCCACCCTCAGCAGTTTCGTTGTTCGTCTCACAGACGTTCTGAAACAGTTCAATTCACTCGAGGTGAGTGAACAGGTCACGATCCGAGATCTCGTCCAAGTGGCCCATCGCTACGAAATGACCCGTCGGCTCTCCGTCGAGACCCAGTTCCACATCGACACCCTTGGGGTCGAGGGCAGGCTCATCGCACTGCAGCACGCCGAACTGGTCGCCTCGTTCGAGGGATTGGCTGATCTGCTGGTGGGCGACTACTCCCACGCCCTTCCGGATCCGGCGGACTTCACTTTGGAGAACCTGCGCAACTTCTCCGCGGAAGAACTCCTGAGCAGCCAACTCCTGGCGGATCGCATGGGATTTGGCCCCCAGGTCTATCTCGAGACCCCCCTGAAATCCCAGGGTGTGCGGTTGCTCACCGACGTGGGGCGCCTCCCCCATTCGCTGGTGGCCAAGCTCGTCGACCGCTTCGAAATGCAGGAGCTCTTCGGCGCGTCAGTGGCAGATCTTCTACAGATCGATGGTGTGGGCCAGGCCCGTGCACGCCTGATCCGCGATGCTCTGCTGCGCGTCACCGAGGCGGCCTACTCCCGCCCCGACGCAGCACTCTGATCCGTTCACACCACAACACACCGTCGCTGATACCCCAGCCGGGTTCGCCTCCCTTCCCGTCGTGCCACTCCGAGCTTCAAGAAGAATGCGGTGTAGGGTGATGGCACACACAGGGGAGCGCCAAGCGCTGAGAGTGCGGACATCCGCAGACCCTCATACCTGATCCGGTTCGCACCGGCGTAGGGAGTGAGACTCATCTCACCGGCTTTCAGGCTGGACCCGGCAACGGGAGGTATCAACGTGTCACAACAGTCGTCGGCAGCAACAGGTACACGCAAAAGGATCACCAGCGGCATCGCGGCACTCGTCGCGACCGTGGCGCTCGCTGCCTGCTCACAACCCACGGTCCCGGATTCCACCTCGAGCCCGACGGACTCCACCACCGCGCCCCCCTCGACGTCCTCGTCGTTGACCGTTGTGACGCATGATTCCTTTGTCCTGTCTGACGAGCTGAAGACACAGTTCGCCGAAGAAAGCGGTCTGGACGTCACCTACGTCGCACCCGGCGACGGCGGCGCCCTGGTGAACCAGTTGATCCTGACCAAGGACTCCCCGCTCGGGGATGTGGTCTACGGAATCGACAACTCGTTCTCCAGCCGAGCGGTGGCCGAAGGAGTCATTGCTTCTTACGACTCCCCCGCACTGCCACCCACAGCTTCACAGTTCGACACCGATGCCCTGGTTCCCATCGACTTCGGTGACGTGTGCATCAATGCCGACGTCGCATGGTTCGACGACAACGACATCCCCGTGCCAACCACGCTGGACGACCTCGTGGACCCGGAATACAAAGATCTTCTCGTGGTCAGCAATCCGGCTTCCTCGTCTCCCGGTCTGTCCTTCCTCCTGGCCACCATCGCCTCCAAGGGAGAGGACAATTACCTTGAGTACTGGAGCCAACTGAGCGACAACGGCGTCCTGGTGGTGCAGGGCTGGTCGGATGCCTACTACACCGAGTTCTCCGGGGCCGACGGCGCAGGCCCTCGCCCGCTCGTCCTGTCCTATGTAACTTCGCCGGCCTACACTGTGGCAGCCGATGGGGAGGAAACCACGACGACAGCCCTGCTCGGAACCTGCTTTCGTCAAGTGGAATATGCCGGGGTCATCCAGGGCGCTCAGAATGCTGAGGGGGCCGAGCAGTTCATCGACTTCCTGCTGTCCTCCGAAGTGCAGTCCAGCATCCCCGAAAACATGTACATGTACCCGGTGACGAAGGTGGACCTCCCCCCTGAATGGGTGAAATTTGCTCCACTGTCTGACCATTCCCTGACGCTTGATCCCGATGAGACAAGTGAGAACCGCGACGAATGGATCAAGGCCTGGACTGCTGAGGTGATCGGTTGATCCGACGCCTGGCCGCAACTGCCGGCAGCCGCGCTGCATGGGTGGTGGTGGGGGCCATTCCTGCCATCTTCCTGGCCGTGTTCTTCGTCATGCCCGTGTCCAATCTCGTACTACGAGGGTTCCACGACGGCGGCGCCTGGAGTTTCAGCGGCTTCGGGGAGGTGTTCTCCGCCCCGCGCACCTGGCGCATCCTCTCCTTCACCCTCTACACGGCTGCACTGGCCACCGCCTTGTGTGTTGCGATGGGGCTGCCTCTGTCCTATCTCCTGTACCGCTGCCGCTTTCGCGGACGTGGGGCACTTCGAGCAATTGTCTCCATTCCCTTCGTCCTGCCGACGGTCGTGGTGGCCGTCGCGTTCGGATCGCTGTTCAATCCTGGTGGATGGCTCGCGTTCCTTGAGTTGAAGCAGTCCTATCTCGCGATCCTGCTGGCACTGTGCTTCTTCAACGTCTCGGTCGTGGTTCGCACAACTGGCTCGCTGTGGGCACGACTGGACCCACGCCTGGGTGAAGCGGCGCGTGTGTTGGGATCCTCCCCACTGAAAACTTTGTTCACCGTCACTCTCCCCGCTCTGGGACCGGCCATTGCGGCAGGTGCATCGCTGGTCTTTCTGTTCTGTTCCACCGCGTTCGGGATCATCATGGTGCTGGGCGGCGTGAAGTACTCGACCCTGGAAACCGAGATCTGGTACCAGACGACGCAGTTGCTGGACCTACGCGCTGCGGCGGTTCTCTCAGTCACCCAACTGATCATCGTGGGCGGAACGCTGGTGGCCACCAATGCGCTGCAGCGGCGAACCCAGCAGGCTCTTAGACTGAGCGTCGACACCAGCCCTGAGCAACAACTCGTCATCACGCGGGACTGGTTCGCCATCATTGTCACGGGGCTCGTGGTCACCTTGTTGTTGGTGGTCCCCATGGCCAACCTCGTGATCAGATCACTTCGGCGCGACGGCGAATGGTCACTCGTGAACTACGCAAATCTTGCCTCCACCGGCAGCGGCGGGGTCCTGACGGTCCCGGTCTGGCAGGCTCTGTGGAACTCAGCCTGGATCGCAGTAGCAGCCTGCTTCATCGCGGTGACGATGGGGATGCTCGTGAGTCTGGTGGCCTCGAGGCGCCCGCGCACAACGTCAGGGCGTCACGGAATCGCTGTGCTGGAGGGCGCATTCCTGCTCCCCCTGGGGGTCTCAGCCGTCACAGTGGGTTTCGGCTACCTCATCACTTTGAATCGTCCTCCACTGGATCTCCGCAGCAGCCTGGTACTGATTCCCATCGCCCAGGCGTTGGTTGCGCTTCCTCTCGTGGTTCGCAGCCTCTTGCCTGCGCTGAGAGCCATCGATCCGCGGCAGCTGGAGGCGGCTCGATCACTGGGCTCCAGCAGTTGGCAGGTCCTGCGTCGCATAGAGCTCCCCCATCTCGTCCGGGGCCTTGGTCTGGCCGTCGGCTTCGCCTTGGCAACCTCGTTGGGCGAGTTTGGCGCAACCTCCTTCCTCTCCCGGCCCGAGAGTCCCACCCTTCCCATCGTGATCTACCGACTCTTCGGCCGCCCCGGCGCCGACAACTACGGCATGGCTCTGGCCGCCTCTGCCCTACTGGCATGCTTGACCGGCATCGTCATGGCTGTGGCTGAACGTGCCCGACCGAAAGGAGTGACCACATGGTGACTCAGTGCTCTGGTCTGAAAATGGACAACGTCTCGGTTCGATACGGAGATCTCGTGGCCGTGGATGAGATCTCGTTGTCCGTGGAGCCGGGGGCGATTCTTGCCCTGCTCGGCCCCTCCGGTTCCGGCAAATCATCCCTGCTGCGAGCCATTGCCGGCCTTGAGCCTCTCGCGGCCGGGAACGTTGCGTGGGATGGCGTCGATTTGAGTCGGACGAAGATCCATCAACGCAATTTCGGCTTCGTGTTCCAGGATGCCCAACTTTTCAACACCATGGATGTGGGCCACAACATTGCCTATGGATTGAGCAAACTCCCCCGTGCCCAGCGCCGGGACCGAGTGCGCGAGATGCTGCATCTCGTGGGACTGGACGGCTACGAGAACCGTAAAGTCACAGAACTCTCGGGCGGTCAGGCACAACGCGTGGCGTTGGCCCGTTCCCTGGCCCCCTCACCGCGAGCCCTGCTGCTCGATGAGCCGCTCTCGGCCCTGGATCGTAACCTTCGCGAACGCCTCGCCGACGAGATTGCCAGGATCCTGCGAGAGGTGGGCACCACAGCCATCCACGTCACGCACGACCAGGACGAAGCCTCCACTGTCGCTGACACCGTGGCTGTGATGGACCGGGGGCGGCTTTTGCAACGGGCCAGCCCCGATGCCCTGTGGCGCAGACCCGCCTCCAGGGAAGTGGCTCATTTTCTGGGCTTCACCGCCTTCCTGACCGCCGAGGAATCCCGCCTGCTGGGTTGGGAGGGCCTGCTGGGGGAAGGCAAAGTACTGGGGCTCGGGCCACGAAGCTTCGAATTGGCCGAGGACGGCGTTGCACTGCCGGTCACGAGCCAGGGCTTCGTTCTCGGACAGGTGGAGGTGGGGATCCGCCTCCCCAACGGGCAACGATCCAGCGTGACCGCCCCCGAACGGGTCGGTGATGTGGTGCGAGTGCGCTTGGTCGGCGGAGCAGTCACCCCTGACGGGTCTTGAGCGCGGAGGCGACACCACGATCCGCCAACAGGTTTCGTCGGCTGAGACCTTTTTCAGGTATCCAACCCCGCTGCGGACACAGCAGTGTGGTTGTTGCGTTGCCCATACGCCGCGCTGACGCGTTGGACGACAGTGATGCTGCTGCCGATGACGACGATGCAGAGCGTCAGCCACAGCCACCACGTCGGCCCGCCACAACCCACGATCAGGGTGCCTGTCAGTGTCACCACCAAACGATCAGTCCGCTCGAAGATGCCCACGGAGGCATCCCACCCCTCCACCTCGGCCCGTGCACGTGCATAGGACACGAGATAGCCCACCACCAGCCCGGAGGCTGCGAGACCCGCACCCACTGCGTCATTCATTGCGGCGCACCACCAGCCGATCGCGACGAACAGTGCTCCGTCAGAGAGTCTGTCCAGCGTCGAATCGAGAAAAGCTCCGAACCGGGATTCCTTGCCGGAGCGTCGCGCCATGGTGCCATCCAGGCCATCGCCAAGAAGGAAGAACAGCACGAGCAAAGAGCCCACCAGCAAGTCTCCTCGCGGAATGAACCACAACGCGCAGCCCGAGACCCCCACTGTCCCGAGGAGCGTGACAACTGATGGCGTCAGACCTGCCCGGAGCAGCAGCACGGCCAATGGCGTCAGTGCTTTGCCGTAGCTCGCACGCAGTATCCCCAGCACCCCCCCATCATCGCGCATCCTTGTCAGGGGAGCCGACCCACTACAGTGTCCACGAGCAACAGGAAGGTCCTTGATGGCCAGAAGTCGTTTTCCACGATCGGTGTACTCGCAGGGCTCGGAACCGGATGCCCGCTTCACACTTGCCAACGAACGCACTTTCCTCGCATGGGTGCGCACCGGTCTGGCGCTGCTGGCCGGCGGCGTCGCGCTGGAGGCGCTCGGCCTGGGATTGCACCCGGCATTCCAGCTCTCGGCGTCTCTGCTGCTGATGGTTTCCGGAACCGTCTCGGCACTTCAGGCATGGTGGGGATGGACGAACTACGAGCGAGCACTCCGCAGGAACACGCCTCTCCCCAACGCGCCCCTTGCCCTCCCATTGGCCCTGGCCGTGGGCGTCACCGGAATCCTCGTGGTGTTGGGGGTCATTTTCCGGTGAGTGACCGGCCATTCGACGAGGGTCTCCAACCCGAGCGCAGCGCCCTGGCGTGGCAACGTACCGCTTTGTCCATCGCCGTCGGCTCCCTGCTGTTCGGACGGATTCTTGCGACGTCGCTCGGCCTGTGGGCCCTGCTGCCGATGCTGACCGGGCTGTGCATGTCTACGGCCCTCGGCCTCAAGGCCCACAGACGCTACGCCCACCATCACCGCACTCTGACCAGCGGCAACGGCTTTCTGGCTGATGGCCGGCTGCACGCCGCTGTAGCGCTCTTCATGCTGCTCGTCGGCGGTTTCTCGCTCATCCTGGTGATCGTCTGGAAGTTCTTCGACTGATCCCCCCGGGAGCCGCGGACGCCGTCGGCACCCCACACGTGACGCGTGGCGCGCCCCCTGTCGGGGAACGCGCCACGGATCTTGTTCGTTGATAGGGACCGTTTACTCCGAGTCGGGCAACGCTGCTTCCAGTTCCTTCAGCTCGCTCTTGGAAACACCTGTGAATTTGAACGGCGCATCCGAGCCCGGATCCGCAACGTCCACCTGCACGATCTGACCTCCGACCAATTCACCGAACAGGATCTGCTCTGCAAGGGTGTCCTCGATGTCCCGCTGAAGCGCACGACGCAACGGACGCGCACCCAGTACGGGGTCGTAGCCACGCTTGGCGATCAGAGCTTTCGCGGCAGAGGTGAGCTCGATGCCCATGTCCCTGTCCTGCAGACGCCCCTCGATTTCGGCAACCATGAGATCCACGATGCGCTCGATGTCCTCCTGCGTGAGCTGGTGGAACACCACCACCTCATCCACACGGTTCAGGAACTCCGGACGGAAATGCTGTTTGAGCTCGTCCGAAACCTTTGCCTTCATCTTTTCGTAGCTGGATTCCTTGTCACCCTGTGCCGAGAATCCGAGGTTGATTCCCTTGCTGATGTCCCGCGAACCGAGGTTCGTGGTCATCACGATGACGGTGTTCTTGAAGTCCACCACTCGTCCCTGAGCATCCGTCAAGCGTCCCTCATCCAGAATCTGGAGCAGGGAATTGAAGATGTCGGGGTGGGCCTTTTCGATTTCGTCGAAGAGAACAACGGAGAACGGCTTACGGCGCACCTTTTCTGTGAGCTGTCCACCCTCTTCATAACCCACATATCCGGGAGGCGAACCAAACATCCGCGAGGCGGTGTGCTTCTCGGAGTACTCGCTCATGTCAAGGGTGATCAAAGCGTCCTCATCGCCGAACAGGAACTCGGTGAGGGCCTTCGTCAATTCCGTCTTGCCGACTCCGGAGGGCCCGGCAAAGATGAATGAACCGCTGGGACGCTTCGGATCCTTCAGGCCAGCGCGGGTACGGCGAATGGAGCGGGACAGTGAATGAACCGCATCCTCCTGGCCGATGTAGCGCTTGCCCAGTTCGGCTTCCATGCGCAGCAGACGAGCGGACTCTTCTTCAGTCAGTTTGAAGACCGGGATCCCAGTGGTGCCTGAAAGGACCACAGCAATTTCTTCTTCGCCCACGACTGCAGGAATGTCAGAGTCTCCCTGCTTCCACGCCTCTTCCTTCTCAGCACGCTGGCCCTGGAGGCGCTGGACTTCGTCACGCAACTTGGCTGCCTTTTCGAAGTCCTGCTCGTCGATCGCCGCATCCTTGTTCACCTTGAGGCTTGCGATCTTCTCGTCGAACTCCCGTAGGTCCGGCGGTGCAGTCATGCGCTGGATCCGCAGGCGGGCCCCAGCTTCATCGATCAGGTCGATTGCCTTGTCAGGCAGGAACCGATCCTGGATGTAGCGAGCCGCCATGGTGGCGGCGGCCGACAGTGCCTCATCCGTGATGGTGATGCGGTGGTGGGCTTCGTAGCGATCCCGCAGCCCCTTCAAAATGTCGACGGTGTGGCTGACGGATGGTTCCGCCACCTGGATGGGCTGGAATCGCCGTTCCAGGGCCGCATCCTTTTCGATGTGTTTGCGGTACTCATCCAGAGTTGTGGCTCCGATGGTCTGCAGTTCGCCACGTGCCAGCATGGGCTTCAGGATGGACGCTGCATCGATGGCACCCTCGGCTGCACCTGCTCCAACCAGAGTGTGGATCTCATCGATGAAGAGCATGATGTCGCCCCTGGATTTGATCTCTTTGAGCACCTTCTTGAGGCGTTCTTCAAAGTCACCACGGTAGCGGGACCCGGCAACCAGAGCGCCGAGATCCAGCGTGTAAATCTGCTTGTCACGCAAGGTTTCCGGGACGTCACCGCGAACGATGGCCTGGGCCAGACCCTCCACGACAGCCGTCTTCCCCACTCCTGGCTCGCCGATCAGAACCGGGTTGTTCTTGGTTCGACGGCTCAAGACCGTCATGACGCGCTCGATCTCCTTGACGCGGCCGATGACGGGATCGAGGGCATTCTCGCGGGCTGCCTGTGTCAGGTTTCGCCCGAACTGGTCAAGGACCTGCGACGACGACTTCTCAGGTCCACTTTCCGGCGCCCCGGCAAGCGAGGATTCCTTGCCCTGGTAGCCGGACAGCAACTGGATGACGGTGGAGCGAACGCGATTCAGGTCCGCGCCGAGCTTGAGCAGCGCCTGGGCGGCAACGCCTTCGCCTTCGCGGATCAGGCCCAGCAGTATGTGCTCTGTGCCGATGTAGGTGTGATTCATCTGGAGCGCTTCACGCAGCGAGAGTTCAAGCACACGCTTTGCGCGCGGAGTGAAGGGAATGTGCCCGGTGGGAACCTGCTGTCCCTGACCGATGATCTCCTCCACCTGCTCCCGTACGGCTTCCAGCGAGATACCGAGTGACTCCAGCGCCTTGGCTGCAACACCCTCTCCCTCGTGAATGAGGCCGAGCAGAATGTGCTCCGTGCCGATGTAGTTGTGATTCAGCAGCTTGGCCTCGTCCTGCGCAAGCACGATGACCCGACGGGCCCGGTCAGTAAACCGTTCGAACATTGATTTTCCCTCCTGCAAGATCACACCAGGTGGCGGTGCAACCCCGGCTTCTCACAGCTTAACCAACGCTGCCCACATAACCAGAGTTCCACCGTTCACCCGTGGCGAAATCGTCAGTTGGCCTGGTCGTATGCGTCCCGGATTTCCTTCGGGACTCGCCCACGATCCGAGACCTCATAGCCGTGCTCACGCGCCCAGGTCCTCACGGCAGACGCGTCGCTGCCGACGGAGTCTGTGCGACGAGTTGTTGCGCGACGGGTCCCGCCGGTTGTGCTACGACGAGCATTCTCGATGAACGGGGCCAACGCCTCCGACAACTTGTCGAGATTGGCATCGTTGAGGTCAATCTCGTAAGCCTTGCCATCGAGCGCAAAAGTGGCGGTGCGCTTTGCGTCGCCGCCATCAATATCGTCCAACAAGATCATTTGAACCTTGCGTGCCATGATTCACCTCTCCGCCCTACCCCCGCAATTGTTTCGGAGGCCTTGTAATCATGAAGCAACGTCTGTCGCCCCACCTTCATACATTACTCGATGATTGGGTTAATGAAAGTTGGTCATCGTCTGTGAGTATGGATACATAGACGATGACCTCCCTCGTGTGACGACAATTCCCAATGCGTGGCTATCCCGATTGCGGAACCTCCTGCTGAGGTGCTCGACAAGTCAAAGAGGGATTACCCACTCACAGGGAGAAAATCCCTTTGCGCAACGCCGGAACGATCAAGGACTGAGGCAAGGAACAGGCAGCATGTTCCCCCCCCCGCCCCCCGGCGCTTCCCTCATCCCACAAAAAACTGCCGCCGTCGGGGCCCGAGGGCTACGACAGCGGCAGTATCAGCACAGGGTGCCGGCGAATCACGCCTGGAGACGCGACTCCTCAAAGGCATCGAGTTGGATGCGTGACAAGTTCACCATCGTGGGATGCTCGCCATCGTCCCAGAGGTCCTCGACCCTTGGATCCTGGGCAGCAGCGCCACGACGCGGAAGGTCGATGATGTTGCCTGTCTCATCGGCCTCAAGGCTGGTGAGACGCACGGTCAGTGCGTCGATGCGTGATTGACGCTCAGCAATCTCACCCCGGAGCCAGACGGAGTTTCCACGCATGCTGCTGAGCTCAGCATTGGCTGCACCCAACTGTCGGCGCTGCGTGGCAATCACGGACTTGAGATTCTCCACGCGACGGGCGAAGCGATCAAGCATGGCCATGGAATCACCATGGTGCCTGTCGGACTGCTCGACACGCAGTGCAACCTGGCGCCTGACTTCTTCGCGATGCGCGCTGCGTTCGCGTTCCAGTTCCCGCCAGGCGATACCGACAGCGGCAAAAGCCATGACCACTGCCACCAATGCCCCGCCGCGGACGAACCAGATTCCCCCGAAGAGTGAAGCGATCGTGGCGAGGGTACCAACGAGCAGAATCGTCAGTGCCAGATTACGTTCGGATGATTTCTGTGCAACTCTTCGGCCAGCCATGTGGGGAAGGCTATGCCACCGCGGGATGAATTGAAAACTGCTGACCCAGCGAGTTGCACATTCTCACCCCGAGCGTGGGGTGGTCCTGCCACTGGAACCTCAGGCCGGGTTGCCCATCCGATTTCCACCCTCATCAGAATCATCATCCACCGAGACAACGCATGCCTTTTCGAGGGTGTAGCCAGCGAGAGCCAGGAGCAGGGACGCGATGATCGTGACCGAGCCATTCAGCACCCGTGCGGCGGGCTGCTCCGCAAACAACGCGTCCACGAAGCGTCCGACGTAGACCGCGTGGCCTCCCGCGAGAACTGCCCCCGTCATCACCATGGACTTCGCCACTAGGAGAACCGCGACCGCCTCTCCGCTGGAAAGGCTCCGCTCTTCGCGTCGACTGGGGATGCTTCTTGAAAAAATCCATGCTGCCACTGCCATCAACACCAATACGCCGGGAACGGTCCATGGAACGACCGGCGGGAAGGAATTGAACAGGTCAAGCAGCAGCAGGAGGATGACACACACAAGAGCTCCCGCGACCGCGGACAAACCGACCTGGCGCGGCGTGGTGAGCGTCATTTTGGGGCTCGGCGCCCCGGGCTCATTCAAAACTTCGTGGCGGCCGTGATGACGATGTCGTCGCGGCGCCGGACACCCGAGGTGTCGAGATCCTTCACCAGTTCAGCGATCCGGCCATGCCCCTCAATGGCGCCGTCGGGATCGATGTCCAGCCATGGCACGAGGACGAAAGCGCGCTCATGAGCCCGCGGGTGGGGCAGTTCCAGGTGGTCTTCGGTGATGCGTCTACCCACCATGATGACGTCGATGTCCAGGGTGCGGGGACCATTGGCCACGTCGCGGGTCCGACCGAAGCTGTCCTCGATTGCCAGGGCCCGGTCAAGCAGGGTGAGAGGCTCGAGCGTCGATTCAGCCACCACCACCAGATTCAGAAAATCTGGTTGATGAGGCCCCCCCACCGGCCTGGTTTCATACACCGGTGAGACGTCGACGATGATGACGTCCGGAGTCTCAGCGAGATACTCCACAGCTTCCGTGAGGATGGCTGCGGAATCGCCCTCATTGGATCCCAGGCTGAAGACGACCTTGGAGATGGGCCGAAGATTGCCCAAGGTGTCGATATCGATGTCAAAGGGGCCGTTGGTCATGTCTGCTCCTGTGGATCGTGACGGACAGGTCGGTGAACTCATGCTGCACGGGCGCCTGCGGTTTGTGGACGGTGACTTCAACCTCTGCAACCCCGCCGTATGTCAAGCATTGATGGGCGACGCGGCCAGCCACCGTCTCGATGAGGTTGAATGCCTCACCGGAAATGATTGCCACCACATCGTCTGCCACATGCGCATAGTTCACGGTGTTGGAGAGGTCATCGGATTCGGTGTCGAGTTCGAGCCCCAATACGACATCAACCACAAAAACCTGGCCGTCACGGCGTTCCTCGGGGAATACCCCATGGTGCCCGGTAGCGGTCAGTCCCCTGATGGTGATGCGGTCGATGACTTTGAACTCCTTGATGTGAGACCTCGCGGTGAAACGAAGAAGGGCTACATCTTTCGTCCGAGACTTTACCGCACAGGTCCACGTGCGACGTTCACGGGGCTTTCGTCGTCTGGGAGGATGCCCAGGCGAGACCCGACGGCAATGGCGTCGCACTGGCTCCTCACCTCATGGGTGCGGACTCCCCAGATCCCATGCAATGCGCACCAGGTACTCACCGCGGCGGTGGCGGCGTCCCGCTCTCCAGCCGGACGGCCTCCCAGGAGATCCCCCAGAAACCTCTTTCGTGAGACGCCCACCAGCACCCGGTGTCCCAGGGCGTTGAGGTGTCCCAAGGACCGCAGAAGGCTCCAGTTGTGCTCCGCCATCTTCGAGAAGCCAATCCCGGGATCAAGGATGATGCGGTGTGGCGGGATCCCCACAGCCACAGCCGCATCCCGGCGCTGCAACACCTCACGCACAACATCATCGACGACATCGTGGTACACGGCCTCGTCCTGCATTCTCCGGGACTGCGCGCGCCAGTGCATCACCACATAGTCCACCTCCAAGGCGGCAACACACCCCAGCATGTCCGGATCAGCCAGGCCACCGGAGACATCATTGACGATCCGTGCACCCGCCTCCACCGCCGCCGACGCCGTCGCTGCGCGCATGGTGTCGACGGAGACGATGACACCCTCCCGCGCAAGACCCGAGATCACGGGCAGTACCCGACGCCGTTCTTCCTCACCCGTGACCCGCGCAGCACCGGGACGGGTTGATTCGCCGCCCACATCGATGATCGCGGCACCCTCGGCCACCAACGACAGTCCATGATCGATCGCTGCGTCGGTGGAACGGAGCACTCCCCCCTCGGAGAAGGAATCCGGGGTGACATTGACCACTCCCATGACCAGCGTCGGGGCAGTCATCGCCCGATGATCAGACTCATGGCCTCGGCGCGCGTCGCCGCGTTGCGCAAGTGACCACGCACGGCGCTGGTGATGGTGCGGCTGCCCCGTTTGCGGACGCCCCGCATCGTCATGCACATGTGCTCGGCCTCGATGACCACGATGACCCCGCTCGCACCAAGGTGTTCCACAAGGGCGTCGGCGATCTGGCTTGTGAGGCGTTCCTGTATTTGGGGGCGCCGGGCGTAGATGTCCACCAGCCGGGCAAGCTTCGACAGCCCCGTGACCCTTCCATCAGGACCCGGGATGTAGCCCACATGCGCCACGCCTGTGAACGGCAACAGATGGTGCTCACAGCAACTGGTCAGCTCCACGTCGCGCACCAGAACCAGTTCTTCGTGCTCGATGTCGAAGGTGGTGGCCAGGAGAGCAGCGGGGTCCCCACCCAGCCCGGAGAAAAGTTCCTCGTAGGACCGGGCCACCCTCGCCGGGGTGCCCTGCAATCCGTCCCGGTCCGGGTCCTCACCCACGGCCAACAGGATTTCCCTGACAGCCGCTTCGATGCGCGCGTGGTCCACCATCAGGACCTGGGGCCCGTGGGGGGTCCCCAGACGGGTGGCTCCCATGTATCGGGCCCTGGCACTGGAGGCTCCGGCTGGTCACCGCTCGGGGTGGCGGAGGGCGGGGTGGGGGTGGGCACGTTCATGACCGGCTGGACCGGGGCCGGGGGGATCTCGATGGGGGGCTCATCAGAGGGCACCCGCAAATCAGATCCGGTCCAGGCCGCACGCTTGGCCCGACGACGCAGCGGCACGAAAATCTCGGCCACTTCGTGACGGTTCAGTGTTTCCTTGGCGAAGAGCTGGCGGACCAGTTCATCCAGAACATCGCGGTTGGCCACGAGCGTGTCGAAGGCCTCCTGATGCGCTGCATGGATGAGATCTGAGACCTCCTGGTCCACAATCCCCGCACTGCTCTCGGAGAAGTCCTTGCTGGGCTGGGATCCCCGCATTCCCATGAAGGGCTCCGAGTCACCGCCGCCCAGTTGCACGGCGCCGATCCGATCTGACATTCCGTACTGGGTGACCATGGCCCGAGCCACCTTGGTGGCCTTTTCAATATCGTTCTGTGCGCCAGTGGTCGGGTCGTGGAAGATCAGTTCCTCCGCCGCACGGCCGCCCATCATGTAGGCCATCTGGTCCAGGAGTTCGCCACGGGTCTGCGAGTACTTGTCGTCATCGGGCATCACCATTGTGTATCCCAGAGCGCGACCGCGGGGCAGGATCGTGACCTTCTGGACAGGGTCAGTACCTGGCATGGCCGCCGCCACCAAGGCGTGACCACCCTCGTGATAGGCGGTGATGAGACGTTCACGATCATTCATGAGCCGGCTGCGCTTCTGCGGGCCGGCGATGACACGATCAATTGCCTCTTCCAGTTCTGACTGACCAATGGAATCCAGGTTCAGGCGAGCCGACAGCAGTGCTGCCTCGTTCAACACGTTCGCCAGATCCGCACCGGAGAAACCAGGGGTGCGGCGGGCGATCGAGGCCAGATCGATGCTCTCCTGCAGCGGTTTGCCCTTGGCGTGGACCGCAAGGATGTGCGTACGGCCATCGAGATCCGGCGCTTCGACGGAGATCTGGCGGTCGAAGCGGCCGGGGCGCAGCAACGCAGGGTCCAGCACGTCCGGCCGGTTGGTGGCGGCAATCAGGATGACGCCACCGCGCACATCGAAGCCATCCATCTCCACCAGAAGCTGGTTGAGCGTTTGTTCGCGCTCATCATGCCCACCACCTGTGCCCGCGCCACGGTGGCGGCCCACCGCGTCGATCTCATCGATGAAGATGATGGCGGGGGCTGCTTCCTTGGCCTGCTCGAAGAGATCCCGTACACGGGATGCACCCACACCGACAAACATCTCCACGAAATCGGAACCGGAGATGGAGAAGAAGGGGACGCCTGCCTCGCCAGCGACGGCACGGGCCAGCAGTGTCTTACCGGTTCCGGGCGGTCCGTACAGAAGAACACCCTTGGGGATCTTGGCACCCAATTTCTGGAACTTCACGGGCTCGGCGAGGAATTCCTTGATCTCCTCAAGCTCTTCCACGGCCTCGCTTGCACCGGCCACGTCGGCGAACGTCGTCTTGGGTGTGTCCTTGGTGGCCAGCTTCGCCTTGGACTTGCCAAACGACATGGGTCCGCCGGAACCGCTGTTGGACATCAGCCTCATCACGACGATGAATCCAACAATCAGCAGGAGGAATGGAAGCCCGGTGTAGAGCAGGGTGGTCAGGATTCCGGGGCTGGGGTTGGTCCCCACCCATTGCTCCAGAGTCCCAGCAGCCACGCGCTCGTTGAGGAGTTCGATGAAATCGGCACTCTGGTTGCCCACCCAGGCCGTTTGAAACTTCTCGCCCTGCTCGGTGGTGATCTGGAGAAGCTGCTCGCCGTCGATCATGGTGGCTTCGCGGAGCTCTTGGCTGCCTTCGAGTATCGCAATGATCTCGGACGTGGGCCGGTCCTGATGGCCAACGACCGCGCCGATGGCCTGCGACACCACAGCGAACACGAGGATGGCAATGACCACCCACGCAAGCCAGCTCATGGGGCTCTTCATGAATTTTTTCAACGCAATCCCACGATCTCAGGGTAAGTAATATGGCACTCGCAGACTACCAGCGGCCACCAACGGCACCCCGACTCGCGCTTCGCCCATGGGCAGAGGGCCTGCAGATCGCCCCCCTCAGCTCATGGCGAAGTCGAGATGCTCTGGCATGGGCTCGTCCGTACCCGTTGCAGCCACGTATTCGGCCCACACGTCCGCAAGGTCTCCACTCATCTCCCGCAGGCCGGGCAGCACCAGGGTGTCGATGATGCTGCGGGCCTCCGGAAGGCTGTTTCGGGCAATCAGGGAACGTGCCTCGGCAATCCTCACTCGTGGCAACGCACGCCTGCCCTCATTCAACTTTTCCACCACTGCCAGGACCAGCGTGGGAACGGTGACGGCGCGGGACAGGTAGTCCACCAGAAGATCGTCGTCCTCCGGCTCTGCCTCGTGGGCCCGCTCAGCGTAGTCAAACGAGTCCCAACCATCCTCGGAGCAGGTGGCCAGCGCATGGAGAGCCATGGCATTGCAGGGTTCACAGCACAGCGAATCACGCCAAAAGCGCTCGGCCTCGGACCGCTCTCCCCTGCTCCAGGCGGCATAGCCGAGCAGCAGGTCGCGTTGCCAGGATTGCTCCGTGGCCATCAGCGCCGTCTCCCACACAGCACCGGTCTGGGGCGATTTCACCAACACATCGGTCGGCGGCTTCCCTCGCGCCACATCCAGCCACGCCCGCTGCACGGCGTCGAGCTCTGCTGCATCGAAGGGGGTGGCAGGATCCTCTGGCAAAAAACCTGCTTCCACCTCCACTCGGCCCCAGCCGTCCGGCTCGAGCCAGACCTCGGGCTTCAGCGTTGCAGCACGTTCGAAGAATGCGCGGAGATCCTCCATCCGGGCGGCAGGCACCTGTGTGGCAACATCGGCCACTGCATCGTCGAACCCGACGAATGGATCTGCCGTCACCGGCCCGAACGCTTCCACCCATGTGGCGGTGTTGCCGGACGGCAGCGCGACGTGTTCCTTCTGGGTGCGGGAGAACCCTGATTGGACTTCGAAGTAGCGTCGGCTGCCGTTGAGCCACTGCTGCCACTTGCCGCCGCCGCGGGTACTGCCCCAGGCGAAGAGCTTTTTTCCGCGCAATTCGGAGGTCGACGCCAGCAGCGTTCCGGTTCCGTCCGCGTCGCACGCGGCGGCCCAGGGAGCTGGATGGGTCTCTGTCCCCGCGGGAGCTGTCTCAAAAAAGTAGTCGACGGCACGGGGCGACGTCGCGGGGTGCGACACATCCGGCTCCCCCGGATAGGCCACCCGCTCCAGTTCCTCCCCATAACCGTGCAGCACGGCACTCTTTGCCGGAACGACAACTCGGGATTCCTGGGTCAGGCCGATCGCCGCATTGGACCACCAGTAGAGGGGTGTGTTCTCCCCGTTGCGATTGGAGATCCGGGGACTGGTGAACAGGAATCGTGAGTCGTCCGGCAGACACACGTCCATCCGCCACACCATCCGGGTCAACCGTTCCCACGCCCACATCCGCAGCACCTGGTGGCCGTCCACTTCCACGGTGCCGGCACCCACGGGCGAGCTGGTGAGCCCCCAGTGGCCCGTCATGCCAAGATTCCACTCGATGCCGCCGGAGAACCAGGCGTCCCGCAGTGCCAGATTCCCGAACTGGATGCCGTCGGGCTGGAACAGCAATTCCCTGCCGCTGTTCAGGTCCCTCAGGCTCCACAGGCGTCCGCCCAGAGTGGGGAGGAACACGGCCCGAAGATGCTGGTTGCTCACTTCTATGGCCGGCAATGTCTTCTCGGAGAGCTCTCGCCCGTAGTGGTTCTGGCGGCGATAGGGCAGCACGCTGGCGGGGCGCTCCATCAAAGGCCGGTCCTCGTGTTCACCCAGCAGACGCCTGTCGCCGGGGCTGAGACTGAGCATCTGTCCCACGTCGAGGGCAGGAAGGCCCTCTGCGCCGAGATCTGCCATGGGGAGGGTGACGTCGATCCGTCGGATCATGGAGGCGATCTCTCAGTTGTGCGGGGTCGAATCAGGCGTAGACATGGGGGGCAAGAATGCCAAGATCGCGCAGGTTGCGGTAGCGGCCGGCATAGTCCAGGCCGTAGCCCACCACAAACTGGTTCGGAATCTCGAAGCCCACATACTTGACCGTGACATCCATCTCCGCCGCTTCGGGCTTGCTGAACATGGTCATGATCTCGAGGCTGGCAGGCTTGCGGGACGCCAGGTTGCTCATCAGATAGGACAACGTCAGGCCCGTGTCGATGATGTCCTCCACGACGATGACGTGACGACCCTCCAGGTCGGTGTTGAGGTCCTTCAGGATGCGCACCACCCCGCTGGACTGTGTACCGGATCCATAGGACGAAACTGCCATCCAGTCCATCTGCACGTGACTCTTCATCGCCCGCTGGAGATCGCTCATCACCATCACAGCACCATTGAGGACACCGACGAGCAGGACTTCGCGACCCTGATAGTCCTCATCAATCTGAGCGGCCACCTCCGCGACGCGTCCGGCGAGTTCCTCGGAGGTGTACAAAACTTCGGACAGGTCTGACTTCACGTCTGCGGCATCCACGGAGGCAACCCTAGTCCCTTGGCGTCGATCCCGCCGGTCGCGGGGTCATGGCGCGGGAAACGCATGGACAGCAACGGATTTCCCCTGTCAGCACCTTCCACGTGGAAAACTGGGTCGACGTCGCGACTTCGTCGTCACCATCGCCGATGAGTCAGGGGTAGTCATGTCGTTTCATGTGGGTTCCGAGGTCGACACACTGAAGCAGGTGCTCGTGCACCGCCCAGGTGTGGAGTTGCGCTCGCTCGGACCTGAAAACAAACACCGCTACCTTTTCGACGAATTGCTGTGGGTGGAGCGTGCACAGGCGGAACATGACCTCTTCGTCGATGCGTTGGAGAGCCACGGCGTGAGGGTGCATCGGCTCGAGGACCTGCTGCGGGAAACAGTCGCGATCCCCGAAGCGCGCAGGGCGATCCTTGAACGCTCCATCGACGCGCGCTACGTGGGCCCACTCGCAGCCGGGTGGCTCAACGAAATGTTCTTGGGCATGGAGGATCACTCGCTGGTGCAGCATCTTCTGGGCGGCATGACCCGTGAGGAGGCCCAGGTGCTTCCCGGTTGTCCGCGCTCCGTGATGCTGGAACATCTTGCTCCCGTTGACCACATCATCGAACCGCTCCCCAATCATCTCTTCGCGCGCGATGCCTCCACCTGGGTGGGGTCCAGGGTGTCCCTGAACTCGATGCACCGCAGCATCCGCAGGCGGGAGACGGTTCACTACGACGCCATCTACCGCTACCACCCGCACTTCGCCGACAGAGTTGAATTCCTGGCCCCGGCGGGCGGCGAGGGTCCGGCCACGGTGGAGGGCGGCGACATCCTTGTCCCCCGCAACGACACCGTGATCGTCGGGCTGTCGGAGCGCACCAATGCCGGGGGCGTCGAACGGTTCGCCACCCGGCTCCTTGAGGCTGGAGAGATCCGCAGGGTCATCGTTTTGGAGTTGCCCCGCACCAGAGCGTTCATGCACCTGGACACAGTCCTGACCATGGTGGACGAGGAATCGTTTGTTCGCTACGCCGATCTTCCTCCGCTGCGCTCATGGACCGTGACGGCCGGCACACAACGGCATGGGATGCGCCAACTCGAGGTCAGGTCGCACGAGGCCGGGGAGATGGGGGATGCGATCTCCTCCGCTCTCGGACTGAGCAGTGTGCGTTTCCTCGCGGCAGAGCAGGATCACCACAGCGCAGCCCGCGAACAATGGGACGACGGGTGCAATGTGCTCGCGCTCTCACCCGGCAACGTCGTCGCCTACACGCGCAACGTTGCCACCAATGCCCACCTCCGGGAGCAGGGCGTCAATGTGATCGAGGTTCCGGGCTCGGAACTCGGCCGGGGCCGCGGTGGGCCCCGCTGCATGTCCTGCCCCGTGGAACGGACCCCCCAGACCTGAGACCCATCAGCTTCCTTCATCGGGGGCGGTCCGGGCTCGTGGCAACATGGGGTGGAGATGGTGGGGTACTCCCGCCACTGAAGAACAGGAGCGCACCATGTCAGGTCAGGTTTCGGAAAGCGCAAAAATGACTCTTCACGGCAACACCGACGGGGAGTCCAAGGATGACGGGGTCGGCATGAATGACGGGATTCCGCCTGCTTCTGAGGCCCGTCACGCGCAGGGCGGCAGGCGCAAGGACTACCCCTCAGACGTCGATACCGACGCCGACAACGAGCACCAGGACAAGAAGTAGAGCAAGGCGGTTGTCTCCACAGTTGTATCTGACGCGCCGCATCAAACGGTCCTGCGCTCGCTGAGGTGCAGCACATCTGCCTGCCGTCGTACCCGGCAGCCGGGCAGGTCCACTGCCCCCTGACCGCGCCAGTCGATGATGAGAGCATCCACGGCCATGACATGAGCCATGGAGAACACCGGCGATGCCTGGGGTGCCAGCCAATCCCGAAGGATGCGCAACCTCAACGCCTCTGGCAGGTCAACCACCGCCTGCACCGGAAGGTCCCCATGCATGTCGAGGTCAGCAGCAGCTTGTGTGGCCAATCGGTCCAGGAGATCCGCATCCATCCGGGCCAGTTTCGCAGAGCGTGAAAGAGCCGGGGCCACATCCTGCCCCAGCGCGGTCGCAAGATCGCCCAGATGCCGACGCGCCCGGACACGCCGAAAACGGTCCTCATCATTGTGGGGGTCCTGCCAGACAGAGACTCCCCACTCCCGGCAGGCCGCAACGGTGGTGGCCCGTCGTAGTTCCAGCAGTGGGCGGATGAATGGTCCGCGGGTCCGCGCCATGCCTGCCAGCGACCGGGTTCCCGATCCACGGAGAAGACCGAGCAGCACTGACTCAGCCTGATCATCGAGGGTGTGCCCGAGCAGGACTGGATTCCCACCGTGAGCAAGTGCTGCCAGACGGGCATCGCGTGCGGCTGCCTCGGGCCCGCCGGGTGCAGCATCGGCAATGGAGACCTGTCGTGATTCCGCCGCAATTCCCTCCGAGGCCAGCCTCTCAACCACCCGCCGGGCAACTTCCTCCGACCCTGTCTGCAAGCCATGATCAATGACGACGCAGAGCACCTCAGCGTCGCAACGGGGCGCCGCCCAGCGGGCGCCGAGCGCCAGCGCATACGAGTCCGCTCCTCCCGAGCAACCAAGAATCACTGGCCCAGACGGAAGCACGGCAGCAACAGCCTGTGCGACCGCCAGGGACGCCGGACCCAGTTCACGCCGTGCCATGAACCCTCCGCAGCCATGCCGCCGGCTCACTGATCTCTTCGGGACGCGGCAGATTCTCGGGCGACTCGTAGGCCCTGTTCAGCGCTCTTCTGCCCGCCTTGATGGAGACGGCGCGACAAAAAGCCAGCCCGTCGCGATACTGGGAGTTCTTGTCCGCTGCAGGGATCAACCGTGCAAGGGCCGTACTTGGGTGGTTCCGGGAGAATGCCCGACGCAACTTCCGTACCGTGGGAATGTGTCGTGGTCCCAGCTTGTCGGAGACGAAATCCGCATGGCCCTCAAGCAGCGTCATGGTGGCGGTGACCTCCTGCAGTGCTCGTTGGGCGGGGAGGCTGGTCATGGAGGCGGAGAGTCCGCGTCCGCGCGCCACGCCTTTGATCACGTCGAAGGTACTGACGTCGTCCACGGTCACTGTCCCAAAGCGCTGCATGAGGTGATCCATCAGCCACGGAGCGGCACTGAACTGAAACGCGTGCGTCTGCTCATGCGCCGCCACCCACAGCTGAAAATCCGCCATCACGAATCCGTGGCTGCGCTGCAGCTGCACCATGTTGGGCGCGAGCAGGTAGAGAGTGGAGGCCGCCGGATCGAACTGGCCAAGCAGTTGACGGCCCACCCATCCCAGACCAACACCTGCCAAAGCGCCATGACCCAGAGCCTGTACACCCCGCAGGGCACCCGAGGACACCGGCAGCGACAGCTGATCCAGTGCCGCGCCTGCCATTGAAGTGGCACCACGAGCCCAGCTGGCGCGGTCGCTCACCACCACCCGCTGAGCGGGTTCCCCCGGCATCCCGCTGACTGTCGCAACCAATTCACCGGCCCGACGGGCAGCGAGCCGAAGGGACGCCACAAGCGCGTGTGCTTCCGGCCTCGTCACCTCGGGAAGGTCCCCGCCGGTGGAGCGGCTGACCCGTCGGGCAAGTTCCCAGTCGATGGGGGGCAGGGTCTGCATCAGCAACCGCAGGCGGTGATGACGCCCACACCCTGGTCTGCCCACACCCGGGCAGAGAATCCGTCGGCTGAACCGTTGGTGAGGAACGCATACGACAGGGTCCGAGAATCGGCGGTCACGGTGGTCCCGGCCAAGGTCGCCACACCTGTCAAGGATCCCGTTTTGGCTTTCGCGACGCCCCGTGCGGGGCGAGAGAGGTCATCGGCGAACCGCGCAGAAAGCGTCCCGCTCACCCCGGCGACGGGCAGCCCGTCAAGGATGAGGGAGAGCGCCGGATCATCAACGGCCCGCCGCACAGTCTGGGACAGCATCCCTGCCGAGACCAGATTGGACCGGGACAACCCGGAGGCGTCCCTCAGGACCGCGCCGTCAGTCCACAGGGAAAGCTCCCGCAGTTGTTCCTCAATGGCATCCGTGGCGCCTGCGAAGGTCGTGGGATGGCCGGTGGCGGCGGCAAGCTGCAAGCCCAGCACCTCCGCGAAGGAGTTGTTGGATCGCAACATCATCTGCTCCGCCAACACGTGCAGCGGTGCGGACTCAACGCGGGCGATCTCCTCCCCCGTCGCACTCCCCGCGACAGGGGCACCGGTGACGGTGATCCCAGCCGCAGTGAGTTGAGCGGCAAAGATGGTGGCGGCGGAAAGCGCCGGGGTGCGGCTGCGTCCCCCGGTTGGTTCACGGCCCTCATCCACCCAGAGAGCGCTGAGCTGAGTCACCTGATCGCGGTAGTTCTCGGGCCATGTCTCATTCCACCCCGGATCGCTGAAGAGTGATGCGTCATAGGACAGGGAGACACTGGTGGTTCCTGCCTCCACCAGTGCCGCGGCGGTGGCCGTCGACAGTTCCTGCAGTGATGCCTGTTGTGGGTATTCGGCGGTGGGCACGGATGTCAACATCGGGTCACCACCACCCACCAGCGCGATGCTGCTGGCGTCCGGCTGCACCACGCGAGTGGGGAAGCGCGTCTGTCGATCCATGGCATGCATGACGGCAGTGACGCTGAGAAGTTTGGTGTTGGAGGCAGGTATCAGGAGGCTTCCGGCGTCCCGTGAGGCCACCACCTGTCCGGTCTCGACGTCGATCACCTGATACGCCAGTTGCAGAGCCTCGGCTTCCGCCACGAGGTCGGTGGTGTCCAGTGCGTTCAGTCTCTGTTCCAATGCTTCCCTGAGTGGCAGGCTTCCCTCCTCCACCACCAGTGGATCGCCGACGGGCCCGCCCTCCGCCTCGGGGGTGGCACTGGGGGCAGGCGGCGGCAGGAGCAGCGACGGCGAGATTGTGGTGGGTGCGCCGCTGGTTTCCGCACCCACTGCGTGCATCACCGGATGCCAGAGCACAACGCCTGCAACCGCAGTCACCAGCAGGAGACCCACCAGAATCCACGTGATGATCCAGTGTCGTGCCAGACGTGAAGTGCTCAATCCTGCTCCAGACGCGATACTGTTCAACGGACCAACCAACCTCCGCCGTGCGCGGATGTCATGCCAATCATAGGAGTTAAGTCCGTGAGCGAAGACTTCGTCGAGAGCTTCGAACTGATCCCGAATGACCGTCGGATCCTGTTCGACGTCACTGTGGAGATCCCGAAGGGCACCAAGAACAAGTACGAAATGGACCACAACACGGGTCGCATTCGACTGGACCGGACTCTGTTCACCTCGACGCAGTATCCGTACGACTACGGCTTCATCGAGGGCACCCTCGGTCAGGACGGTGATCCGCTGGATGCCATGGTGATCGGCGCCGATCCGACGTTCCCCGGCTGCCTCATCGAGTGCTACGCGGTTGCCATGTTCCGCATGACGGACGAGATGGGCGGCGACGACAAGGTCCTCTGCCTGCCCACCGCTGACACCCGTCGACGCCACATGTCGGACCTGGGTTCGGTGCCCGAGTACATGCTGCTGGAGATTGAACACTTCTTCTCCGTCTACAAAGACCTCGAGCCCGGCAAGTCCGTCGAGGGCGCCACCTGGGTGGGCCGCAAAGAGGCCGAGGCTGAGGTCCAGGCAAGCTACGACCGCGCCAAGGGCACCCCGTTCGAACACCACGCCGTCAACCTGCACTGAGCCAAGGAGAACCTGCCTGAGCCCGGCAGTCCGGACGGGAGAGGAGTTGTCGTGTCACCCATCAGGGAAACGCCGCAACCGCACCCCTCCCGGCTCACACCGTTCGCCGGGCATCCCATCGTTGCGGGCATCGATCTGGGACAACCTGAACTGGTGACGCTCACTGCAGCCTCCTGGGCTGCTGCACTGCAGGTGGATCTCTACGTCGCGTATGTGGACCCCACCCGCACCACCGTCATGGAGTATCCCGACGGCACAGTGCGGCACACCGGTGTGAGCGTCGATGCGGTGGACGACTCCTGGCAGGGACGCTCCGAGCAGATTGAGACGTTCCTCCACGAGGTTCTCGCGGACAGCGACGTCACATGGCACTTCCGCTATCTGGCCGGCCGGCCTGATCGGTCGCTGACCCACCTGGCGCGCGCGGTTGATGCATCAGCCATGGTGGTGGGAGCCCATGGACAAACAGTCTCGTCGCGATGGCATGACTTCGTGGAGGGTTCCATGGCCGCCCGCCTGACGCATCACCAACATCGTCCAGTGCTGGTGGTCCCGCTCCGGGTCGTGGACTGGCACGCCGCCACGCCATGGCAGTGATCCGCTGATGTCTTCATGGCCGGATCGAGCTGTGCCGGCGTCCGCGTCAAAGCCTTCCAGGACCCGATCTTCTCTGTGGTTCATCGGTGTGGGCGGTGCCGTCGGGACGGTGCTGCGGTTCGGCATCGAATCCGCCGTTGTCCACGATGGCAACTCCTGGCCCACCGCAACGTTCCTGATCAACGTCTCAGGCGCATTCGTCCTGGCAGTTCTTCTGGAGGCCCTGACCCTGCACGGAGCCGATGACGGCTGGCGTCGCCGGGTCCGCCTGGGAGTGGGAACGGGCCTGCTGGGCGGCTACACCACCTACAGCTCGTTCATGGTGGAGACAGTGCTCCTCGGCGGCAACGGCGAGTACCTGACCGCATTCGGCTACGCCGCCAGCAGCGTCGTGCTGGGCATCGTCGCGGCATGGGCAGGCATGGCGCTGGTCACGGCGCTGCATCGTGGTGGCCCGTGATCACCGTGATTTTCCTCCTCATGGCTCTCGCCGGCGGACTGGGCGCCGTTGCCCGCTTCACGCTGGATTCATTCATCGTTGCGCGCTGGCCGGGACCGCTGCCCCTGGGCACAGTGGTGATCAACATCACCGGATCGCTCTGTCTGGGACTGCTCACCGGATTCTCGTTCAGATTCGACGGCGCTGAGGTCCTGACCGTCCTTGGTATCGGATTCCTGGGTGGATACACGACGTTCAGTACAGCGAGCGTCGAGGCCGCTCGCCTGATACGCAGTGAACGTGCCCTGGGAGCGGCCCTGCATGCGGCGGCAATGATGGTTCTCTCCCTGGCTGCAGCAATCGTCGGGCTCTGGCTCACCAGCCCCTGAGGTGCGCGCCGCATTCGCGCGGCATGGGACACTTGCGCAATGCCTGATCTGTTGCTCCTGCGCACCCCGTCTGCCAATCGTGTCTACGCCGGTGAATCTGGCGCCCTGAGCGCAGCCGAACTCGAGATCTGCGCGCCGTTCGCGCACGACATCGCAGACGTGGAGCTGGCTGGTGTCGGATATCTCGGCTTCACCACAGATGAGCTTTCAGACGAACATCTTGCAGCCCTCGCCACCCAGTCCACTGCTTTCGCCCTGTTCGAGCGTCAGAACGAACTGCTGCGACCTGTGGCCCTCCCACGCGTGGAGGTGCTGGACGATGATCTGATCACCATCCCCAAGTACCAAGGCAAGACCAATGAACAGTTCACCCGGCTACTCCTCAACGTCACACTGGCCTCCGTGGAGCGGCCTGCAAGCGGGCCCCGTCAAGTGCTGGATCCTCTTTCCGGACGGGGAACGACGCTGTCCTGTGCGCTGCTGCTCGGCCACGACGGGTACGGCGTCGATGCGGATGAGAAGGCCTTCGAGCAGATGGCGGCCTTCCACAAAACCTGGCTGCGCCGCAAGCGCCTCAAGCACACTGCCGAGGTCACGCCGGTGCGTCGGGATGGCAAGGCTGTGGGCAAGCGCTTCGACGCCACCATCCGGCTCGAGGATCGCACGCTGCAGTTCACGGCTTTCACCGGCGACACCCGCGACTCGGCCGATCTGTTCGGCAAGAAGAAGTTCGACGCCATCGTCACCGATGCGCCCTACGGCGTCGTTCATGGTTCCACCACTGATGTGCGTGACGGCGGGAAGAGGGACCGCACCCCGGCCCGTCTGCTGAAGGATGCCGTGGGTGTATGGGCGTCGCAGCTGATGCACGGCGGCGCGTTGGGCTTGAGCTGGAACACGTTCGGCATGCCGAGGGAAGATCTGGTGGAGCTGCTGGAGAGCCAAGGGCTCTCGGTGAAAACCGAAGGTCCCTGGGAGCGGTTCGCCCATCGCGTCGACGCATCCATCCGACGCGACCTCGTGGTGGCCGTCAAACCCTGATAGGAGCGACTCAGGTCTTGGTGGGGCGCTCCACCCGCTGCAGCGACATGTGATCAAGATTGTCCAGTTCCAGATCCGCCCACTCACCCTCGAACGTGAACTCCACGAAGGAGGCCGGCGGGAATGAGCACAGCATGGCGTCGGATTCACCGCTGTCGCTTGCGTATCCCAGACGGGCCGCGAGTCGGGGGACCACGGGTTCATGGCCAATGACCAAAAGGCCGGTGATGTCCGGCTCCGTTTCGCTGATGCGTTGCAGCATCGTTTCCGGACCGTCGGTGTAGAAGACCTCGAGGAATTCGGCTGGTATTGCCAAACCCAGGGACTCAAACGTCTGCCTGGTTCGCATCGCCGTCGACACCATGGCGTACTGCAGCCCCATGTCCGCCAGTTCGTTCCCAACTGCGGCGGCGTCGTTGTGGCCCCTGGGCGACAATTCCCTGGCCCGATCGCCGTCGACGTGGTGACCCTCGGTCTTGGCATGGCGCATCAGGATGAGTTTCTTCATGTCCTCCACCCTAACCAAACTGATCATCACCTCGAGGAACTTCTCTGTCCTTCTCAACGGATCCAGCGCGCCACGCCAAGACCGAGACACAGGCGCACAAGGCCTGAGGCGCACGGTGCGGGAATGGCTCATTGAGCCCGGGAAAAGGCGTCGTAGGATTGAGGGAGGGAGTCCCTTGCACTCCCCATCTCCTCAACGGATGGATCCCCATGGCCTCGACTGCCGTTCCTCACACACGTTCTCGAGGAGGCCGCATCGCCATCCGCGTCCTGCTCGGATTCCTTGCATTCCTCGGCCTCGTGGTGGTGGGATTTCTGATCTGGGCAAGCACAGGGGTCATGGACGCTGAACCCGGACCGCTCTCCGCTGTGGTGAACGATCCAGCGGTGAGCGTGACCGATCATCCAGAAGCAGTCGTGATGACGCCCACGGGTGGCGACTCACAGGCTGGTCTGGTGTTCATTCCCGGGGCAAAGGTGACAGCCGAGGCGTACATGTCGAACCTCTCCGGCATCGTGGAGGCAGACAACATCACCGTCGTCATCACCAAACCGACGCTCAACCTGGCGTTCTTCGATCTTCGTCCCCTGGACAGTTTCACCGAGCTTGCCCCCGGCGTGGACCAATGGATTGTCGGTGGCCATTCACTCGGAGGGGTGAAAGCCTGCCAGTTCGCCGACGACCCCGGGGCGAGGGGACTCGTACTGTTCGGGAGCTACTGCGCACATGATCTCTCGGACTCCCCCATAGCCGCCCTGAGCATCGGTGGCAGCGAGGATCTGTTGACTACGCCCACCGCAATTCAGGACGCCTCCGACAAACTGCCCGCCAGCGCTCAATTCATCCAGATCGACGGCGCCAGCCACGCGCGCTTTGGCGACTACGGCATCCAGTCCGGTGATGGCACTGCCACCATCAGCAGCGAAGAAATGCGTGAGATCCTCACCGAGGATCTTGCCGATTTCTTCGAAGCAGCATGATCACACAAGAGTTTCCCCCGTGAGCGTCTGCTCCCGGACAAGCAGCGCGCGTTTGATCTCCAGTCCGTAGCGAAATCCCCCAAGGGAGCCATCGGCTCGGAGGATGCGGTGGCAGGGAACAAAGAGAGCCGCGGCGTTCTGCGCACACGCACCGGCCGCCGCTCGCACCGCAGTGGGCCTGCCTGCCCGGGCTGCGAACTCGGTGTAGGTGAGGGGTTTTCCGGCACTCACATTCCGCAGGACTTCCCAGGCGTGCTCCCGGAAGGGTCCCGAATGCTGGCGGACCGGAATCTGTGCGGGAGCCTCGACGTCGCCGTCGTAGTAGGCGCTGACCGCCCCTGACGCAGCCATCATCGCGGCGTCCCCATCTTCCGCTGTGGCAATGCCACCCAGCGTCGGGCGCATGTCGGGGTGGACCAGTGCAATCAACTCCTCCAAGACTGAGGTCCAGCCGGAAGCGATCACGGCATTGCCGTCGACAATGATGCTGAAGGGTCCATCAGCGGTGTGCATCGTGGAGAATTGGTGGGAGTTCACGGGGTGGCTCTTTCTGATGAATGGTGATTTCTGAGAGCGGCACGGCTGGCCGTTTTGGCGGCGCGCCACAGGTGCATGACTGCGTGGGACCGCCACGGGGCCCACCTCTTCGCATGCTCCTCAAGATCTCTGTGCGCCATGGACTTCGATTGAGCCGAGGGCAGAATCCCGGCAAGCTTCGCCCCAGCCATGAGCGCCACGTCCCCGGGCAGCCACGTATCGGGATCCCCGAGAACCCTCATACCCACGTACGCAGCAGTCCAGGGACCAATGCCGGGAATCGCCTTCAGCGCCTCCACAAGCTCGTGGCGTTCAGAGCCAACATGGATCTCGAGGGTGCCCTCACGCATTTCCTGTGAGCCCCGCCGGACCGCCTCGATGGATCGACGGGGTAGCCTCAGGGGGCGCTGTGGATCCAGTGGTTCGCTGTCGACGATGGAGCTGACGTGCTCAAGGATCCCGTCGGGGGTGGGAAAGACCTTGGTGAGCCCGGGAAAGCGGGATTCCCACGACTTCCCTGCGATGGCCACCAGCCGGTTGAGGTGCGCCGTGGCTCGTGGCACAGCAATTTGCTGTCCCACGATGGCACGGACGAGGAGTTCGTGCGCATCGACCGCCCCCGGCACCCTGATGCCAGGAGTCGCCCGGACCAACGGGGCAAGGTGGGGATCTTTCGCCAGGAACGCATCGACGGCGAGGGGGTCTGCGTCAAGGTCAAGGAGTCTGCGGACCCTGGCCACGGCCGGGCCGGCATCGGTCAGATCGCTCACCTCCAGTTGGAGCCGCACCTCCCACTGGTTGTCTCGGCTGCGTGTCGCTGTGACGTCGATGGCGCCAGGACCGTGTGGGAGGGCCAGGGTGCGGGCGTAGCAAAGACGCGCCTCATCGCTGAGATCCGCAGTTTCCATACCCTCCACGCGACGTGCGGCAAGGAAGGCGAACAGCCCCGGCGCATCGAATGGTTGCCGCACGGGAAGCGCCAGACCCAGGCACATTGTCGATGTCCTCGATCCAGGCCCCTGGGCAGCCGAGCCACGGAGAGAGGCGGACCTCAGGTCACCGGGGCGGACGTCGAAGACCTCCCGCATCGTGTCGTTGAACTGCCGGACGGATCCGAAGCCCGCCGCCAGCGCCACGTCGGTGATCGGCAGGTCCGTGCCCACCAGCAGCGCCCGGGCGGACTGGGCTCGACGTGCCCTTGCCAGAGCCACCGGGCCCGCGCCGAGTTCATCGGTGAGCAGCCGTCGGAGGTGTCTCGCGGTGTAGCCGAGCTGGGCCGCCAGGGCGTCCGTCCCTTCGCGGTCGGCGACGCCGTCGGCAATCAGCCGCATCGCGCGGGCCGCCACGTCGCGCCGCACATTCCACTGTGGAGAACCGGGCGTGGCCTCAGGCAGGCATCGCTTGCACGCCCGATACCCGTCTGTGTGGGCGGCGGCTGATGTCAGATAGAACGTCACATTCTCCCGCTTGGGGGTGCGCGCCGGACAAGAAGGCCGACAGTAGATGCCGGTGGAGGAGACTGCGGTGAAGAACTGACCATCGAAGCGAGCATCCCGCGCATCAATTGCGGTGTAGCGCCGCTCGAACAACGGATCGTCGGCGCAGCCTCGAGGCCCTGCGCTGCTTCTGGTTGTTGTCATACCCCCAGTACAGCTGATCGCGGATCTCCTGACTTGCGGAAAACGGACATCACTGCCCCATGAGACGTGCCACGCCGGGCCCTGACAACTCTCCCGGAGCCACAGCCCTCCCGGACACCGCGAGCAGCAACGCCATGGCGGAACCAGACACCTCTGGTCCATCACCGTGCCAAAGATTCGCATCGGAGACGAGAAGTCGCAACCCATCGACGAGTTCTGCTCCTCCGCCCATCCTCGTACTGGTGGCAACCTGGCATTTGAGCGCGGCGACCACCTGGCGGAGGGGATAGTCACGACGGATTCCAAGAGGTCTGCGGATGTCCTCGCCGTGGACGAACGCCTCAACGAGCCGCGTGGCAAGCGGGGCCGGGGGGCCGGTCATGCGGGATTGCACGGTGCGGAGGCTTTCCAGAGTGCGCCGTGGATCCGCTGTCCGTTCCCTGCTCACGCCATGGGCATTGGCCCTGTCGAAGTCGAATCCTGCCACCACCATGTGTCCCAGAAATCCGATCCGCGTCGTGCGGGCAGTGTCCACGAGGTGTGCCACTGCGTCGTGCACGTCCCACCCCGGACACAGGGAGGGCGTCGCCCATTGCGCTGGGGGCAAGCCTGCAAGATCTTCGATCAGGGCACGTCGCTCTTCATGGACGACGTCCCAGACCATCTGTTCCTGCAGCGATGTCATGGCGACATTGAATCAGGCTGCTCGACCTGCGTCACCACCCAAACCATCGCCGGCGACGTTTCGGCGCCTCGTCCTCGGGATGCATCAAGGCCGAGCGCAACCTCCGGATCGTCCTTCCATCACCGCTGACAGCGACGTCTTGTGTGGACTGCACATGGCCATGCAGCCACCACAACGCACTGGTGGCCGAAGCTTCCACGGTGGCCACCGCAACGCCGTCCGGGACCACGCAGAACTCGCCCTCGGAGTCGCTGCCTTCCCGCCCCAGCAACAGATGCCAGGTGACGTGGGCATCAGTTGCCCGCACGGCTACAGGGCTCGGATCCCACTCACCGTCGGCCACCGCGGTTCCCCAGTGGGCCAGGATGTGGGCGATGCCATCGCTGGCCACCTCTGGGAGCATCATCCTTGCGGGCGCTGCCGCCGCCAGACTCACACAGTGGGCAGCACAGATCACCTCGTGTGCCAGGAGTCGGGCCACCTCTGCAGTGGTTCCCCGGCGGTCGAAGTAGTCGATGCTGACATCCGGACCGGCGTCAGCAAGGACGCGCGCCAAACGATCCAGCTCATCCGAGATTCCGGCGACGAGCCCGAGGTAGTCCTTTGGGATGGCGCTTCGCGCTCGGTGATCCCAGCGGACTGCAGGGTTCTCCAGGGAGCGGGCCCAGATTTCGAGAGTGGCCCACTGCTCTCCAGCCACACCCCGGGCCGACTCACCCCGCGGCGGCACGGCGTCGGCGGGCGAAAGCTGGCCGAGGCTGTGCGCCGCGGTCCGTCCCTGCGTCTCCAACAGGTCGAGGTACTGCTGAAACGGGAGCGTCATGCAACGATCGTAGGGTCCTGTTCACGATCCACCTCCACACGCGCGCTACGGTGTTGTCTTCCCAATCTCCTGACCCCAACCAGCAGGGAAACACATGAGCCTCATCGACCACGCCATCTGGTGGCACGTCTATCCTCTCGGCGCGTGCGGCGCTCCAATTCGCGGTGCTGCCGGTCCGCTGGAGCACAGGCTGCGCAGCCTCGATCCATGGCTGGACTACGTCATCGAACTGGGCTGTTCAGGCCTCCTCCTGGGTCCAATCTTTGACTCCACAGCCCACGGCTACGACACGCTGGACCACTTCACCATCGACCCGCGGCTGGGGGACGACGAGGACTTCGAGAACCTCATGGCCGGATGCAGCCGGCGTGGCCTCTCCGTCATTCTCGACGGTGTGTTCAACCATGTCGGCGCCGAGCACCCCATGGTGGCCGACTCCCTCAACGAGCCCTCCACCTCACTGATCCGGCTGCATCAAGACGCCGACGGAGTGCGCCCGGAGGATTGGGAGGGCCATGGCGGGCTGGCCAATCTTGACCACGAAAACCCCGCCGTCCTCGATCTGGTGACGGAGATCATGCTCCACTGGTTGCGTCGGGGCATCGCTGGCTGGCGTCTGGATGTGGCCTATGCCGTGCCGTCGGAGTTCTGGCGCGAGGTGACGCGCCGGGTGCGGGCTGAATTTCCCCAAGCCCTCTTCATCGGCGAGGTCATCCATGGTGACTACCCGGAGATTGCAAAGGCAGGGACGCTGGACACCGTCACTCAGTACGAACTCTGGAAGGCCATCTGGAGTTCGCTGAAGGACCAGAATTTTTTCGAGCTCGCATGGACGCTGAAACGCCACGACGAGTTCTCGCGCGAGGTGGTGATGCAGACTTTCGTCGGCAACCACGACGTCTCCCGCATCGCCAGCACTGTCGGTGATGCCGGTGCAGCCCTGGCCGCAGGGATCCTGATGACCACACCCGGCATGCCGAGCATCTACTACGGGGATGAACAGGGCTTCCGTGGGGAGAAGGGCACCGGCGAGGCGGCCGACGATCCCATGCGGCCTCCCCTGCCCGAGTCCCCGGCTGCCCTGGTGAGCAATGGCGCGTGGCTGCACCGCCTGCACCAAGACCTCATTGGCCTGCGCCGCCGCAACCCCTGGGTCACGCGCGGCACACTGAGCGTCGAGGAGAACGACCAGACCTCCATCACCTACACGGTGGAAGCCGACGGCCACGTCATGCGCACCACACTCGGCTCCACGCCGCAGCCCCGCATCAGCGTGTCCGTCGACGGGCAGCTCCAGTTCTCCTGGAACGGCTGAGCCGAAGCATCAGCCAAGGACGCCCCAATCGCTCAGGACGTCATAGCCCAACCGCAGGATGAGCACGCTCACCACTGCGAGAAAGATCACTCTGACGAACCCTGAGCCCTTGGCGATCGCCGTGCGCGATCCCAGGTATCCGCCCACCATGTTCATGGCCGCCATGCTGAGACCCAGCCCCCACATCACGGACCCCGTGGGAATGAACAGTGCGAGCGCCCCCAGGTTCGTGGCCAGGTTGACAATTTTGGCCTTGGCACTGGATTGGATGAAGTCGTAGCCCAGCACGCTGACCAGGGCAATGATCAAAAACGTGCCCGTGCCCGGCCCCAGAATGCCGTCGTAGAACCCGATGCCCAGGCCCATCGCGGAGGCGACGATGAGGTGGCGCCGCTTCTGGAACCGCAGGCTTGTGGCCGCTCCAAGATTGGGCCGGATGGCAACAAAGATCAGCACGGCGAGCATCGCCGCCACGATGATCGGTTTGAAGACCTCGGACGGCAGCAGGATGGCAATGGTGGCGCCACCGAAGCTGCCAGCCAGCGCGAACCCGGCCATGGGCAGGGCCGTTCGCAGGTCCGGTCGGATTCGCCGAACGAACGTCACGCTGGCCGTGGCTGTACCAAAGATCGACGACAATTTGTTGGTGGCAAGGGCCTGGACCGGGGCGAGTCCCGGGACGAGCAGGAGCGCCGGGAGCTGCAACAGTCCTCCCCCACCCACGACGGCATCCACCCATCCGGCTGCGAGCGCAACAAGCATCACCAGGATGAGCACCTCGAGGCCCATGCCCTCGGGAAACCAGACTTCCAGTGGCAGCACGGGCACAATCTAGCGGCTGAGTGCTTCGCGGTCGCTGCCCGCGCGCACGCACAGGTATCGACGCTGACTCAGTGGCCCACTCCGCGTGCCCAGTAGTGCCGCAACGAAGTGCCGCTCACCGAATCAGGCGACCGTCCGCCAGGTCGAACAGGACCGGCAGCACGTCGCCGGTGCGCAGACCACTGTGTTCGTGCTCGCTGGTGACGCGAACATGGACCCCCGGCATCAGTGCGGCCGTGGCCATGGAATGCTCCACGGGCACGAAGCGATCGTCGTAGTACACCGCCGCTGCGCCGCTCACACCCGAGGCTGCAATCGCATCCGCGTCGTAGAGTCTCGGCCACTCGACGTGTGCCAGCGCTTCTGCCACCTCTCTCCACGGCTGGAAGGCGGGCACTGTCTCGGACCATTCCCGACGGATGTGCTCACCGGTCAAGAGCGTGGGATCGGCACGGAAGTCCTCCGGCTCCGCACGTTCAGCTGCCCAATTCGTGACCATCCCGTCGGCATAGGAGGATTCGTGCAGAACGTAGTACAGCGGGTTGCGGCCCCGAAAAGGCAGTGCCCCAGCCAGATCGTGGATGAACGCGTTCGTGGCGGGATCCTGGTCAAGAATCCCCCACAATGTCTGCCATCCGTGGTCGCTGCCCAGCAGCATGCCGAGCGACCTGAGCCGTGACACTGACAGGACCTCACCATCAGGCAGCACAATCTGAGCGGTACCTGCCAGCTCAACGAGCCGTCGCATGGCGTCCCGCTGGTCGGGGCATCGACGCCAGTACGTCTCGCTCGCGGCACGCATCTTGTCGTAGGTCAGGGAATAGACATCTTCGGTGGTGTGCCCTATCCCGCTCAGCCCACCGGTGAAGTAGACGCGATCCACACGGGAGGCAGCGGTGCTGAGGTAGGCCATTGTGGTGAACCCCCCAAAGGACTGCCCCAGCGTGTTCCACGTATCGACCCCGAGGTGTTCCCGCATGGCCTCGGCGTCGGCGACTATCGAATCGGCACGCAGATGCGTCAGGTATTCGACGACGGCGTCGGTGCCCTGCTCCAGGATCCCATCCGAGACGGGCGTGGACTTCCCCGTTCCCCGCTGATCCAGCATCACGACACGGTGGTGCTTGAGCGCATCGTCCAGCCATGATGGCGACGACGGCGACGCCAGGACGCGTGGCGCTTCCGAACCGGGACCGCCCTGGAGGAAGACCAGCAGAGGCAGAGCCTCCCCACCGTCACGGGTGACCACCGAGGCGTGCACGTCAATTCTGCGCCCGTCATCGCCCTCCCCCCAGATGAGCGGCACCGAAATACTGTGGTCCGCGACGGTGAGATCTCGCATGCGGCGTGTGTTTGTCATGCGATCGAGCCTATGGGCAACGCACTCGTCAGTGGGACGCGGCCATCACGTCAGATGAAACGAACCCAGTTCGGTCCGAGCCCCGTCCTCAGGCGATGCAGCGGCACGAGAGTTCCCGCATCAAAGCGGTACAGCGATGCGCCTCCGGAGGCCTCACCCACCACAACTATCCGGCTGCCATCCGTGGACACGGCCAGCCCCCGTGGCTGTTCTTCGGTCGCCGTGATGATGGCACCCTCCATGAGGTGACCGTCGTCATCAATCGGCAGCGCCGTGATGGTGGAGGCAGAACGCTCCGAGGCAACCACCCAGCTCTCGCCGCTCACCAGTGCAAGATCGGCGGCCCAGATGAGGCGGTCCTGGCGGGGGTTCCAGCCGTACGCGCTTCTGCCCAGGCCAGCGGCAGCGTCGTGGGCGACCAGCGACTCTGCCTGCGTCAGGTTCCCGTCGGCCGCACGGTCGAAACGGATGACCTCGCCGGTGAACTCGGTCAGGAGATAGGCATTGCTTCCGTCTGCGGAGAGGACGAGGTGCCGTGGCCCCGATCCAGCCGGGCATTCGACAGTGGGAGCCGAAAGCGCACTGAGCGTGGCATCGGGAGAGATGGAGTACTGCGCGATCAGGTCCTCGCCCAGCGACGGGAAGTAGGCATGGGTGCCCTGGGGATCCGGGACGGCCGCGTGGAGATTCCGGTACGCCATCCGCGACACCACGGGAGAGAGGGCGCCGTCGGTGACGAGCCAGGAGGCCCCCCATCCGCCGTGGTAGGACGCTCCGAGCATGACGTTGCCGGTGAGCGCCAGATAGCAGAGGGGATCTTCCACCCCGCGCCGGGATGTTTCCACCAGATCTCCCGTATCGCGGTCCAGCCGCAGCGACACGATCGCCGGAGAGGGCTCCTTCACCGCCACGTACACGAGGTTCGCCTCCGTGTCGACGGCAAATGTGTTGCACCCCACCCCCACGTGGGTGTCGCTCAGGAGGTGCAGCTCATCGTCGATGAGCCGAAGGACCGAAACGGTCCCACCCTTGTCGTTGCCCACCATGATCAAAGTTTTCTCCACCATGGACACCATGGTAGGCCCGGAGACGGGGTGGCTTCCATGCCCGTGGCGCAAACGCTCAGCCGGACCGGCACGCAGCCAGTCCACGCCACCGATACAGTTGGCCCACGTGACCACAGCTCCTTTCTCCGCCATCCTCTTCGACTGCGACGGAGTCCTCGTGGATTCCGAACCGATCACCCACCGTGCCCTCCGCGGCATGCTGATCGAACTGGGATGGGACATCAGTCATCAGGAGACGCTTGAGCGCTTCGTTGGCAAATCCTTCCTGGATGAGCGCGACATCATTGCTGAGCACACCGGTCATCTCATTGACGAGGAGTGGATCGCGAAGTTCCGCGTCCGTCGCGACGCGGCCCTTCGAGCTGACCTGACGGCCATCCCGGGCGCGGTGGAGGCAGTGCGTGCGGTTGCCGAGGCGATGGGCCAGGACTTCGCATGCGTCAGCGGTGCGGACCGCGGCAAGATCGAGATGCAACTCGGCATCGCAGGTTTGGACAAACTGTTCGGGGACCGGGTCTTCAGCGGCATGGAGACACCCCGCAGCAAGCCGGCCCCCGACGTCTACCTCGCAGCAGCTGCCGCACTGGGCGTCGATCCCTCCACCACTGCGGTCATCGAGGATTCTGCCTCCGGTATCCAGGCGGGCGTCGCCGCCGGGGCGACAGTGTTCGCCTTTGCCCCCGTTGGGCGGTCCTACAGCCCGGCGAAGCAGTTACTGGCGGCTGGCGCACACCACGTCGTCGAAAGCATGTCGGAGTTGCCGGCCCTGCTGCTGGAAAGCCACGCATTGCCCAAATCTGCCTGATCCTTGCAGGCAACCCCACAGGGTCGGTTGACGGGCTCGTTTCGACTGCGAACTACAGTTGAGTGATGGCCGGACATTCACTCAGCGACGCAGTCGTCGCAGTCATCGGCGCCAGCGGCGCCCTCGGATCGATCATTTCGCGCGAACTCACTGACCGCGGATCGAAGGTGATCCTGGTGGGGCGAAGCGAGGAGCGCCTGCGCGACGTGGGCATTGAGGACGCCACCATTGTCGTCGCAGACCTCACCGACGCCACCGCCGGTGACGCCATCGTGTCAGCGGCACAGGAGACCCACGGGCGCCTCGACGGGGTGATCAATGCCGCAGGTGTCGTCGCTTTCGGAACACTCGGCGATACCGATGACGCCATCATCGAGGAACTCTTCATGACCAATGTCATCGGGCCTCTCTTCCTGATGCGCCGGGTCACCCCGTTGCTCGCGGAGTCAGAGGGCTTCGTCGTGAACGTCTCGGCGGTGGTGGCCGAAAAGCCGATGGCTGGCATGGCGGCCTATTCGGCAACCAAAGCTGCACTGACCGCTGCGGGTCACGCTCTCGGCCGGGAACTCCGCAAATCCGGGGTGGACGTCTATGACGTGCGTCCGCCACACACCGAAACTGGCCTCGTGGATCGCGCACTGGCAGGTCAGGCACCCAAGCTTCCTGAAGGTCTGGCCCCAGGGGTCACCGCCAAGCGCATCCTCGATGCCATCGAGGCGGGCCAGTTCGACGTGACGGCGGCAGACTTCTCCGCCTGAGCAACGGGCAACCAACGCCGCGTACGGGTCGATGGCCGGTTGCGGATGATCAGAGCGTCGAGCGATGGTATTTCGTGCCGCGCCACGCGTCCACGGCAATGATCGTGAGCATCATCAGTCCGGCGAAAACCGCTGACCCACCGGCAACGCGTCCGTCCCACTGCCATCCGAGCACCAGACCCGTGAGACCGACGACGGCCATGAGTAGTCCCAGTGGTGTGAACATCGGTGTGTGGAACGCGGCAGCGAACGGCAGGAAGTGGAGTCCGACCACCAGAACGGTCAGAGCTTGCTGCAGCTCTTCCAGACCTGCACTTTCCAAGGCGATGGTTCCCACCCGTATCAGCACGATCATCCCCACAACACTGCCGAGGTAAATGAACCCGGCGGCCGCGCCCACAGGGCCGATGTCCCGAAAGGTACGGGGTAGCAGGAACACGCACACCACGTACGCCAGCAGGGCCCCCGCCCAGGCAACCACCGCAAGGAGGGGCCATGGTTCTGGGAGCACGCCGCGATTCGTCCAGACGAAGATCGTCGCCCCCACCGCACCGATGATCGTTCCCCACACACCCGGATAGCCGGGGTGCAGAATTCCTCGGTACCGGACGGCTGGGGCGTTGATGCGGCGCCCGTCAGGAGTGCTCATCCACCCACGCTAATCACTACGGAGCGCAATCCTTGGGCCGGCTGCAAACCGTCCGGGCAGAATTGCGCGGACTCACCGGATGCTCCGGGCGCCGCCGAGGACACGCCCACTACCATGGCGACACATGGCACAGTTTGATTTTCCCCTTCCACAGCTTCGTGAGTACCGCCCTGATGTGCGCGAAGCCCCCGGCTTCGATGCGTTCTGGGCGATCACGCTGGAGGCGGGTCCGGACGTCAGCGCCACTGAGGTTGCGTTCGACAACCGACAATCAACCATCGACACCTTCGACGTCTCCTTCACCGGTTTCGACGGCGCCCCCATCAAGGCCTGGTTGCACATTCCAGCGGGGGCCACGGGACCACTACCCACCGTGGTGACCTACAAGGGCCACTCCGAATCACGCGGCATGCCGATCCATGCCACTTTCGCGTCTGCCGGCTATGCCCACTTCGTCATGGATTCGCGAGGTCAGGGGTGGCAGGGAGCCAATCTGTTCGGCGGTACAGCCGATCTTCACACCGACGCAGGCACCTTCGGACCGCCCGGACCAATGACCAAGGGAATCGTCTCCGCCGAGACCTACTACTACCGGCGCCTGGTCACCGACGCGGCCCGTCTCCTGCAGTACGCCGCCGTCCACCACCTCGTCGATCCTTCCCGGCTGTTCGTCAGCGGCGGGTCCCAGGGCGGATATCTGGCGATCGCTGTGGCCGGCCTGGCACCGTCGCTGGGCATTGAACTCTCCGGCGCGCTGCCGGACGTCCCGTTCATGTGCAACATCCGACGAGGCGTCGAGGTCACGGACAACCAGCCCTACTCCCTGGTGGCCAACCTCCTCAAGGCAGCACCCCACTTGGAGGAGCAGGTGTGGGAGACCCTCAGCCACTTCGACGGCGTGTCCTTCGCCAAGCGGTCGCAGTGTCCCGGGTACTTCTCGGTGGCCCTGTCAGATCTGACGTGTCCCCCCTCAACCGTTTTCCCGGCCTTCAATGCGTGGGGCGGGGACAAGGACATCGAGGTGTATCCCTACAACGGACACGAGGGCGGTGGGGAGGTCCAGCGTTGGAAGCAACTCGGCTGGCTCGCCAGCCACTGACCCGGATCACCACCCGACCCACCCGTCGTCCCGCCCCCTCACTGCACGTCCTGTGGTTGGCCGGACACGCCGCATACACTTCCCAGCAGGACGTATAGCGGCTCGGTCCCTACTCGATGAGATGATTCCGGTCGCAACGGTTGCTCCGCGACCCTCGGTTGCGGCGTGTCCGGCGCTTCGATGACGGGATGGCACGGCGTGGCGGGCCACCGCCTGCCGCGGGCTGTAACCCGCATGTAACACGGCTGCCCGAAATTGCAACGGAGCATGCCGACCACCGTTACCGGGCAACCAATCCACCGAAATCCGACGCACTCAGGATGGTTCTCATGAACCTCCTCGAAATATCTGCCGGCGACACCGCCTGGGTGCTGACAAGCGCCGCGCTCGTGTTACTGATGACCCCCGCCCTTGCGTTCTTCTACGGCGGGATGGTGCGCGCCAAGAGCGTGCTGAACATGTTGATGATGTCGGTGACGAGCATGGGAATCGTCGGCGTCCTGTGGGTCCTCATCGGATTCTCGATGTCCTTCGGCGACTCCGTGGGAGGCGTCGTCGGCAATCCACTGGACTTCATCGGCCTCAAGGGCCTGATGTCAGAGGACGCGATCGTCGGCACCATTCCCACCATGGTGTTCGTAGGATTCCAGGGCGCATTCGCCATCATCGCCGTGGCACTCATCAGCGGGGCTGTGGCCGACCGCATGAAGTTCTCCGCCTGGGCTGTCTTCGCGGCGATCTGGGCCGTGGTGGTCTACTTCCCCGTCGCCCACTGGGTCTTCGCCTTCGACGACTCCGTCTCGGCAACCGGCGGCTTCATCGCCAACAGCATTGAGGCCATCGACTTCGCCGGTGGCACCGCCATCCACATCAACGCCGGAGCCGCAGCCCTGGCGCTGTGCATCGTGCTCGGCCCCCGCATCGGTTTCAAGACCAATCCCATGCGGCCCCACAACCTCACCCTCGTGATGCTCGGCGCCGGGATGCTCTGGTTCGGCTGGTTCGGCTTCAACGCCGGCTCCGCGCTGGGCGCCAACGGCACGGCGGGCGTCGCATGGGTCAACACGCTCGCGTCCACCGCCGCCGCAATGCTCGGCTGGCTCATCGTGGAGCGTCTTCGTGACGGCCACGCCACCAGCCTGGGTGCCGCATCCGGAATCGTCGCCGGCCTGGTGGGCATCACCCCCGGTTGTGCCGCGGTGAGCCCCATGGGCGCACTGGCCATCGGCCTCCTGAGCGGTGTGGGCTGCGCCTACGCCATCGGCCTCAAGAAGAAGCTGGGCTACGACGACTCGCTCGACGTCGTGGGCGTCCACCTGGGTGGTGGCCTGATCGGCACCATCGTCATCGGCTTCCTTGCTGATCCTGCCTCCCCGACCGGCTCTGCAGGGCTCTTCTACGGTGGCGGCTTCGCCGTCCTCTGGGCACAGTTCCTGGGCGCCGTCGCGGTGCTCGCCTACTCCTTCATCGTCACGTTCATCATCGCCAAGGTGCTGCAGAAGGTCATGGGCCTCAGGACACACGCCCTGTCCGAGACCGCCGGGATCGACGGCGTGGAGCATGCCGAGAGCGGTTACGACCTCAGCGTCGTCGGCTACAGCTCCTACAGCGTCAAGCACAGCATCGTCGTCCCCAGCCTCGAAGGAGAACGAGTATGAAACTCGTCACCGCAATCGTCCAGCCCACCATGCTCACCACCATTGCCGTCGCCCTTGCACAGCACGGTGTGGCCGGGATGACCGTCACCGAATGCGCCGGCTACGCGCGCCAACGCGGTCACAAGGAGATGTATCGGGGCACCGAATTCACCATCGATTTCCTCACAAAAGCTCGTCTTGAAGTCGTGTTGGCCGATGAAGAAGTTGGACCCGTGATCGACGTCATCGTCGAAGCGGCTCGCACAGGTGCCGTCGGAGACGGAAAGGTGTGGTCCACTCCTGTTGAAGAGGTCGTTCGTATCCGGACAGGGGAGCGTGGAGTCGCCGCTGTCTGAACTCTGAGCCGGTTTCCCTCCCGGGGATCGAGGCTCAGGGGGTGAGAACGGGAAAAGTTGCAAACAGTGAGCGCAGCCGGGCATCCCCATACTGCGTTTTCCGGGGCTTCCCGTCCGACGCCAGAACCCCCTCACCGTTCCGCCCACCACGATGGAGCGCCTGAAGACGCCATTGTTTCCGGGTACCAACAGCTTTTCCTGCTCCTTCGTCATCGCGAAACCACGATCCGGATACCCGAGGATGAACTCGTCGAACCCCGGGAGCAGCATTGGCCGCAGAACCCGGTCCCCCAGCGCACTGACCTCGTCGAAAAGCCCCGGCCGCCAGTAGGAGGGCTCCTGCGCCCCGTCGGTTTCCAGCACGTCCGTGGCATCCGGCAGCGCGGCCCGGATCTCTTTCAGCGGCAGCTTGGTCCACCATGCGAAGTCCCGCATCGTTGCGGGACCGTGGCTCACCAGATATCTGCGCAGCAACTCTGCTGTGGCACAGATGCGGTCGCCGTTGAACCGGTCGGCCAGCCCGGACTTCGGCGGTAGCCACGTCCTGGCCAAGGCGATGTTTTGATCCGTCCCATTCCAGGCACCGTGACACAGGGTGCCCTCCCCGATCAGGTACGCCAGCAGGTGGTACCCGACGCCGCCTGAGGTGGGTTGGCCGTCGGCCTCCCAGTGGGCGAGGACATCAGGCCTGCGGAGTCCGTGCAGGGCATCGCTGAGCACCGTCGTCGCGACTTCCCGTGCCCGCTCCACCTTTTCTTCAGTGAGGCCCAATTGTTCTCGTCGGTTGGCAGCGCTGCGTTGCGCCGGTGCAGCGCAGAGTTCGCTCATCCAGAGCATGTCCGCTGCCGCCATGAGGAAGACGGTCCCGCGCATCGGGTAACCGCGAACAAGTTCACCGGTCCGCAGGGCCTCCAACACATCGTCGACGTCACCGCCGGCCGTCCGCAGAGCAGCGGAGGCGATCACTCCGGGGAGGTCCTGTCCCTGCATCGCACCCAGAGCCTCGACGGCTCGCACGGGCGTGACAGCGGTGCGGGCCACCAAACCCTGGGCCACCAGCCGGGCTCGGGCACGTTTCGGATCAGGCATGGTCCAGTTCTACCGTGCCGGGGCATGATCCCGCGCGCTCCGGGCGGATGTTCGCCAAAGCGCTCAGGCGCAGTTGCGCGCCACCGTTGCCGCCACCTCGAGGCCCGAGCGCACGGCGCCCTCCATGTATCCGTTGAACCGGGAGGCGTACTCCGCGCCGGCCCAGTGCAGGACGCCCACGGGTTCCGCGAGCACAGGTCCGTTTGCGGTCCACACGCCCGGAGCGAAGTGTGCCCCATGGCAACCGCCCGTGAATTCTTCCGTGGACCAGTCCCGCTCGATGTAGTCGATGGGGTTGCTGGCCACCTCACCGAACGTCTTGGTCACGGACTCGACGAAGGAGCGCTGACGCAGTGAGATGGAGCGTCGAGACAGGCTGTCAGCGTCTGCGCCCTCAAAGAATCCCATGAGCAAACCGCGCTCATCCTCACCGGTGGTGGAGTCGAAGGTGACGCGAACGGCTCCCTCGTCAGCGCTGGACTGTCCGGAGAGCCCCTTGTCCCGCCAGAACGGCTTCTCGTACACCAGGAATGCTTTGATGACATTTCCGGCCGGAACCTTTTGAGCAGTCTCGGCACGCCACTGTGGCAGCGCCGGCACGTGCGTCATGCGGGTGGCCAGCTTGGGGGGCAGGGTTGAAATGATCTGGCGGGCCTCGATGCGGGTCCCGTCCGTGAGCACCGCCGTCGCTGAACGCTCATTGTGTTCGATCCGCTCCACCACGGCACCGAGGTGGACGGCGTCCCCCAGGTCGTCTGCCATCGCGCGGCAGACTTCGTAGATGCCTCCCTCGACTCGGCGCTGGTTCAATCCTCCATTGGAGGCCAGCATCGATTCCAGATCCGGACCCGAGTTGACCTGGTGCAGTCCCTCCAGAAGCGTTGCCTGGCGGCTCATGGGGCCGAAGGCTGCCGTGTAGACCTCGATGAAGCGCAGCTGCGCTCCCTGGGTGCGCAGGTTCGTTTTGATCCAGCGACGCAGATCCTGGCGCAACCAGGCATCGTTGGCCGACGACCAGGCGGGGTCACTGCGGAGACGTTGGGCGAGCCTGCGGAGTCGGAGGAGCCCTTGGCCCAAATCTGCCACCTCGAACGGGCTCAGGGCAGGGCCCTTGCCAGCCGACGGAACTTCCAGGTTCTGCCCACGCAGCCGCACGACGAGATTGCCCTCGTTGGGCAGGCTGACCGTGTGCAGGCCGTACCGCTCCACGAGCTCCTGGACAGCATCGTGGCCGGCACCCATCCACTGCCCGCCGAGCTCCACGTACTGTCCGTCGTCGAGGATGCCGTTTTCGATGCGACCACCCACGCGGTCCCGAGCCTCCAGAACCGTGATGTTCAAACCTCGTTTGACCAGGTCCAGGGCAGCACTCAAACCCGCCAGTCCGCCCCCAATGATGGCGCAGTCGAGCATGTTTCCTCCTGAAGTAAACCGCGGGCGCCTCAGCCAACACCAACGTGCATACCAGAGTACAAGGCGAGTTTTCTGGTCCGACGACGCCCCCCGCTAGGCAACCCGTTCGGCCTTTGGGGAGTTGCCTCCTGCCGGAGAACCTCCACCACATGCGGAGAAACACAGACCCCGGCCTGGCAGGCCGGGGTCTTCTGACAATGGAGCCGCCCACGGGAATCGAACCCGTGACCTACGCTTTACGAGAGCGTCGCTCTTCCTACTGAGCTAGGGCGGCAGCAGGTTGAAACTATAGCGTCGTGACACCCCTGAGGGAAAACCACAGGGCCCAGTGCACCCAGACACGCTGCAACCGCTGATCACCACGAAGCCTGACGACGTCGCGCCCAGTCAGCCCGGCGAGTCCGGTCAGTTCTCGGCGCCGTGGAGCGCTCAGGAACAGGTGGTGCCTTCGTCGGGGGCGGTCCCCTCCTCCAGGTAGCCACGCACCGCGTCGTCAATGCACGCGTTGCCGCCGGTCACAGCGCCATGTCCGGCGCCGTCGAACGTCAGCAGAACACCGGAGTCCAACTGCTCCGCCATGGACACTGCATGCTCATACGGCGTCGCTGAGTCCCCTGTGGTGCCGACGACGAGGACCGTGGGGGCACCATCGCCCGTCAGCTTCAGTGGCGGAGCAGGTGCAGCGGTCCAGGTCTCACACACAAGATCCATTCCCATGTTTGTGCTGAAAACCGGGGACTTGTCCTTGTTCTCCTCCCACCATTGAAAGGAGGCCTCGATCCCCTCATCCGCTGAATCCACGCAACGAGTGGCCGGGAAGGCGAACGCCACGGTGTCCCAGGAGTTCTCACTGCGCCCGTTGAGGTCATCCGAAGCACCGAGCAGGTAGCTGCCATCACCCTGCATTGCCTCGGTGATGACGTATGTCAGGGACGGGTAGGCCTCTTCGTCCGAGTACAGGAACAGCGCGACCCCCGTAGTGGCCAAACCCTGCGTCAGGGCCCGATCCCCCACATCGATGGGCTCAGCATCCAGACCTGCGAGGAAATCAGCAATGCCGTCGACCACCTCGTCCGCAGATTCACCGAGGCTGCACTCCTGCGACTCCGCGCACCACTGCGCATAATTGCGCAGCGCCAACTCGAAGCCCTCGGATTGCGAGACAGCCTCCTCGTCGTCGGTGATGTCGACGGCAGCGTCCAGCACCAGACGCCCGGCGCGGTCCGGGAAGAGTTCGGCGTAGACGGCCCCCACATAGGTGCCGTAGGAGACCCCCACGTAGTTGAGCTTCTCGGCCCCCAGAAGGTGGCGCAACAGATCCAGGTCGCGCACATTCTCGATGGTGGTGATGTGATCCAACAGTGCGCCGGAGTTCTCACGGCACTGCAGAGCGAATTCGGCCCAGCCCTCTTCCAGCGCCAACCGCTCCGCTGCATCATCGGGAGAGCCGTCAAGTTCGAAGAGTTCATCAGTTTGTTCAGTGGTTCCACATTCCACGGCAGTGGACTCACCGGTGCCACGGGGATCCCACCCGAGAATGTCGTAGCCCTCCCACGCATCCACTCCCAGGTTGGTGGCGAAGCTCTGGCCGCCGAATCCGGGACCGCCCGGATTCACGAACAGCGGTCCGCGGGTGGGATTGGCCGAAGGCACCTTGCGCATGGCGATCTCGACAGCAGCTGTTCCGGGCTCGTCCCAATCCAGAGGAGCCATGATCCGGGCGCAGAGTTCTTCGCCGCATGCCTCCCACTCCACAGTCTGGCTCCAGTACGGCGCCAGATCCGTTCCCAGGGCTTCAGGCAGAGAAACGTCGCTGTCATCGGATGTGACGGACAGCTGACGATCCTCATTCAGGTCACCATCAAAATCCCACATCTCGTGGTCTTCGACGGGGACCACCGGTACCCCCGGTTGCGGTCCTGAGGATTCGACGGGGGGCGGTGTCTGCAGTGATGGTTGCGGAGCGGGGGCCGGTGGATCGGGTAGGGGACCACCGGCCATTCCGAGGAAGAAGAAGGACGACACCAGTGCGACGACCAGTAACACCACCACGCCTTGGGTCAATCCCACCCAGTTCTTGCCCATCGAAAGCCTCTCCTTGCGTTCATTCAGAATCGAACGCTACACACCGACTCCAACGATGCCGACCAGACCTTGTGCGTGTTCGGCTGCCTCAGCCCTCGCGTTCCGCCTTCGCGGCAGCACGAGACGCGCGGAAGGCGCCGTCGATGCCCCACCGGCCGCCACCCATGCCCAGGAGCAGCAAACCGATGGCAGCGAGGAGCAGATCCTTGTCCCCCAGGAAGCCGGCGGTGTCTGCGTTGAAAATGGAGAAGCTGCCCCAGCGAATGAATGTGAGCGCCGCCACCGCAACAATCAGCAGGACCAGACCGACGAATCGCTGCAGGAGCCCAATGACCAGAAGCAGCGCGAGGGAGCCAAGCGTGAACCCAAGGATCCACGCCACCAGACGTGGCTCGGGGATCACCGGGAAACCGCCCAGGTAGTTGGCGGTCGCGTCGACGCCGCTGCCCAGAATCTGCCAACTGGTCACGCCCAAGATACTGGCAGTCACGAGTCGCAACACGAAGAGCGAGAAGCTGGGGAGGAACCTGTCCGTGGTGACGCGAGCCGGTCCGTTGTCCTCGCGGGTGGCATTCTCCGACGATGTCGCCACGGCGCCAAGTCGCTGTTCCCGTGCCTGGCGTTCTGCCTCCAGTCGGGCCTGCTGTCGCTCCTCCTCCACATCCACGTCCGGGTAGGTCTCCTCCGCAATCACGGCCGTGGGCTCAGCGGTTTCGCCACGGTACAAACCGTCCGGAACAAAACCCGTTGCTGCTGCATCCGGGGCGACCACCGTCACCGGAACGGCTTGGGTGGCCTCCATGTCATCGTCGGCATCCGTTTCGGCCTGCTCGTCCGTGACGTCGGTGGCTGCGTCCTCTGACTGGCCGTCCATCTCCATCACATCCTCCTCGGTATCAGGTGAGATGCCTGTGACAGGGGAGACTCTGGTTTCATCGCTCACAGTGGGTTCATCCTCATGGGTCTCTGCTGCAGGAACGGGGTCGACGGCCACGTACTCGGCCGTATCCATGGCGTCGGCGTCGTCCGCCGATGCCTCCACCATGTACTCAGGGGTCGTGGGGCCCTCATCATCGTCCAAGGGCTCTGGGGAGACGGGCTGTGCCACGCCCACCGCCGCCATCGAGGCATCCGGCACGATGGGCCGGGGACGAGAGGTCTCCTCCGTCGACGTCTCAAACGGCTCGGAGGCCACGTCGTGGTCGTCAGTTGCGGAGTAGACGCTGGCGCCCGAGAGGGACGCCCCGTCAGTGCCGTCGGCAAATCCTGGTTCGATGGGCGCCGGATCAAGGCCATCGTCAGCGGGGTCCCCGACGGGATCGGCAAACACACCGGCGTCGATCTCCTCGGAGCGATACTCCTCCACGGCGTCCGGCTCCTGTCCCGGGACGGGGTGCGGGTCCTCCTGCGACGGGGTGCCCGGAGAACCCGCGGTGGAGATGCCCTCCGGTACCTGGGCGCTGGGGGCGGCCACTGGCACTGACTGTTCGCTGGAGTAGTCGTCCCATTCAGTGGGGCTCAACGCAGTGCCGTAGTCGCTCTGCTCGTCGTTCCAGTCCGCGTTGTCGTCACGGGGCGTCCCTTGACGCACCCACTCGCCGTTGGCTCCTGATGTCATGGGAAAACTCCTATAGGTGGATTGCTGTCCCACATCTTTCCACCACACGGGCCATTTCTGCTGGCGCCGCGCAGACAACAGCCCGCGCAGCTCAACTCCGACAAGCCTGGGCGATCCCCACCATCAGTGATTCCATGGCCAGCAGCGGCGCAACATTGCCCTCGAGTGCAGTGCGTGCGGCCAGAATCGCATCGATTGCGCGGATGCTCTGTTCACCTGTGGAGCGTTTGGCCAACGGCTGGATTTCGTCGGCCAGATCCTGATTGATGAGGGGAGAATCCGGGGAACTCTGGGCAGCCAGCACATCCCGAAAGTACCCGGTGAGCTCGGTCAGGACCCTGTCGAGAGAGTCTCGTTGCATGCGTTTGGCCCGCATTTTGTGTTGGTCCTCCATCTCGCGGATGGCGGCCTGCGCGTTGCGGGGTTTGGCTCCACGGGTGCCGACACCCAGCGCCTGCTGCAGTTCCGCAAGCTCGCGGGCATCAAGTTCCTGGGTGGCCTGAGTGGCCTCCTCGGCGCTGGCCTTCACGAGATTCTCAGCGGCTGTCAGACAGTCCGTCAGCGTTTTGAGCCGCGAAGGCAGCGTCAGCACTTCACGACGTCGGATGCGCGCTGCGTCTGATCTTGCGAGCATTCGGGCGCGGCCGATGTGGCCCTGTGCCACTCGCGCGCTGTGGGCGGCAAGCGCCGGGGAGATTCCGTCGCGCTGTATCAGGAGTTGGGTGACGGCATCGTTGTCAGGCGTCACCAATCGCAGCTCCCGGCACCGGGATCGGATGGTGACGATCACGTCGTCAGCGCTGGGCGCGCACAAAAGCCAGACCGTTTGGGGTGCCGGTTCCTCCAGCGACTTCAGGAGGGCATCGGCACCGCGTTCAGTGATCCGGTCAGCGTCCTCCACCACCACCACCTGGAAACGGCCCCCCACGGGCGACATGTTGGCGCGGCCCACAAGCGCCCGAACCTCGTCCACGCCAATGGAGAGCTGCTCCGTACGCAGCAGAGTCACATCCGGATGGGCCCCCGACAGGGACGTGCGACACACATTGCACTGGCCACATCCCCCTGTGGAGCACTGCAGAGCAGCCGCGAAGGCGCGCGCAGCATTGCTCCGCCCGGACCCGGGGGGCCCGACGAACAGCCACGAGTGGGTCATGGCATGGCGGGAGCCGCCGACGGCGCGCTCGAGTACGGCCACAGCCTTCTGCTGGCCGACGAGCTCGTCCCACACACCTTGAGTCACAACCGTCATCCTGCCACTTGCCACCGACACCATGCTCCAGCGCCGAGTGCCTCAGCGCTCGATGAGTGCCATGACACGGGACGCAATGGTGTCCGCAAGCTCTTCACGCGGACGTCGCGCGTCGAGGACGAGGTATCTCTGTGGATCCTGCTCTGCAAGATGCAGCAGGTGTGCCCGCGCCCTGGTGTGGAACTCGACGCCGGCTTCTTCCAGCCGGTCCTTGACACTGATCCGCTCCACGGCATCGGACGGGTCCGCATCCAACAGGACTGTCAGATCCGGCCGCACATCCTCGGTGGCCCACCGGGCAACCAGCGCCACCTCGTCGAGCGCCAGGGCACGGCCTGCGCCCTGATAGGCGATCATCGAATCGACGTATCTGTCGCTGAGAACTACGGCACCACCGTTCAGCGCCGGCACAACCACCTCATGCATGTGCTGCGCCTTGTCAGCCGCGTACAACAGTGCCTCAGCCCGGGGGGCGACGTCGCCGTGTCCATGATCGAGGATCAACGGGCGCAATTTGGCTCCCAGTGAGGTCCCACCCGGTTGGCGGGTGAGGACATGCTTGATTCCGGACCGGGCGAGAAAGCCGGCGAGCAGATTCGCCTGGGTGGATTTGCCCACGCCATCGCCTCCCTCGAACACAATGAATGTGCCGCTCATGTGGACCTCTTTGCCTTGGCCAGGAGGCTGCGAAGATCGGTCAGCCTGTCAGGCCACAGACTCACGAAGCGCCCTCGCTCCACCACACTGGATGCACGGACCCGCTCCACCTGACGCCCCAGGTCGTAGGCATCCTCCACCGTCATGCCGTCGAGGCTGATCTCTGACTGATCCCATTGAGAACTGCAGGCACGCAGGTGTTCCGTCACTGCCTGAAGGCGCCGAGCGATCTTGCGCAGCGGTTTGCCCAGTACCGGCTCGGCCACCGACGCAGACACGGCGAGCATTTCAGCGGCTTTCAGAGCTGCCTCCCAAGCCTGGTCCGTGGATCCGACGGTGAGGGCACTGCACCGCTCTGACATGATGAACGCCGCTTGCTCAGCGCGTCGAAGCAGCAGTGGCGCCGCTTCCGCACCCGCGATGTCACCCAGCTTGGGGGCGCGCACCTCTGTCACGAGAGCATCCGCCACATCCAGTGCCACCTGCGCGGCATCGTGGAGGTTCTCAAACGGAAGGCCCTCCAACAGGTCTTCGACCTTCTGGCGCCACGCGGGCGCCAGTGCGTGCGCCAGGCCATGCAGGTCCCGCTGAACCGATTCCAGTTGTGCGTTCAGTGTGGCGACGTGGGGGCGGCGGTTCCTCCCCTCATCCAGAAGGAGCGCCGTGATGCTCCACAGATCCGCCGCGAACACCGCAGAGACGAGTTCCTCCATGGTGGCGTTGCTGCGCAGTGGCTGGGTTCTCGGGAAGTCTGTGAGCCCCGTCGCCGGCGCTCCCAGGCGTTGTTGCACGGTGTGGAAGTGCTCCACCTGAATGGCGCCCACCTCCCCCATGGCGGCGAGCACGGAGTCCATCTGCTGGGGTGTCATCGTTGCTGAGGGACGCACCGTCACCTGGCGGTAGCGATGAACGGTGGAACTACCTCGTCGAAGCACCACCTTTTCATCGCAGATGAGCGCCAGCTCCGCCTTGCTCTCGTCGCGCAGTTGGTACTCGCGGCGATCACATTCCATCGCCGCGACAGGCCCCACTGCGGCGCGCCGGATGATCGGCCCGATCATCCGCACGAACTCCTCGGGCAGACTCCCCTTGGCGCCCAGCGGCTCCACTTGTTCCGCCGGAAGCCTCGGCTGCCAGGAAGGAGCAGCCAGATACCACTCCCCACGCCCTGCAACCATGCGGTGCGCCATCACGATTCCTGCCCGCAGGAGGCGTTCGTCGTCTGTATCGACGATCGTGATGTCCCTGCGTTCCACCGCAGAGGGGCGGTGGGCGACGCGATCTATCCCGACCGACGAAGAGATCATCGCAGGCGAGGACGCGTCGAAGTCCACCTCAAAATGGAGCTCCGGCAGTCTCTTGCTGGCCATGACGTGCAGGCCCCTCAGGCCTGTGTGGTGCCTGACGGCTTGGCAGGCGTCTTTTTGACAGGCGCCTTCTTCGCCGCCGGCTTCTTGGCGGCAGGCTTCTTGGCAGCTGGCTTCCGGACAGGCTTTTTGGCAGGCCCCTTCGCGCGCTTGTCGGCGATGAGCTCGAAAGCCCTTGACGGGTCTATGTCCTCTGGCGAATCATCCCGACGCAGCGTGGCGTTGGTCTCCCCGTCTGTGACGTAGGGACCGAAGCGGCCGGACTTCAGGACGACGGGTTTTCCGGAGACCGGATCCTCGCCGAACTCCTTCAACGGCGCTGCGGCCGCAGCCCGGCCGCGCGTCTTGGGCTGCGCGTAGATGGCAAGCGCCTCCTCCAGGGTGATGTCGAAGATCTGGGCTTCGCTCGTCAGGGACCGGGAATCCGTTCCGCGCTTGAGGTAGGGACCATAACGCCCGTTCTGCGATGTGACTTCGATTCCCTCGGAATCCTTGCCCACAACCCGCGGGAGACTCAGGAGGCGTCGCGCCGTTTCGAGATCCACCGTGTCCACCGCCATGGACGAGAACAGGGATCCGGTGCGGGGCTTGCGTGATTTGGGGGCGTCCTCAGGAAGGATCTCTGTGACGTAGGGACCGTAGCGGCCGTTCTTGGCCACCACCATGAGGTCCGTGTCCGGATCCACACCCAGTTCGTGTTCCTCGTCGAGGGGCTTGCTCAACAACTCCTCTGCAAGCTCCAGCGTCAGCGCATCCGGCGGCAGATCATCGGGCACATTGGCCCGGCGGCCATCGGATGATTCGACGTAGGTGCCGTATCGCCCCACCCGCACATCGATCCCCGAATCCTTCAACGGGAACGTCGACAGTCCGCGAGCATCAATCTCGCCCAGCTCGCTGACCAGCGATTCAAGTCCCTGGTTCTTGGCACCTTCAGGGCCGCGGTAGAACTCGGTGAGCACCTTGAGTCGATCAGCGTGGCCGGCCGCAATCTCATCGAGCAGATCCTCGAGCTGGGCGGTGAACTTGTAGTCCACCAATTCGGCGAAGTGCTCCTCCAGCAACCGCGTCACAGCGAAGGCGAGCCACGTGGGAACCAGCGCGGAGCCCTTCTTGAACACATAGTCACGCGCCGTGATGGTGCGGATGATCGACGCGTACGTCGAGGGGCGACCAATCTCCAGTTCTTCCAGCTTCGCCACCAACGACGGTTCGGTGTAGCGCGCCGGCGCTTTGGTCTCATGGCCCACCGCAGTGATCGATTCCGCGTAGACCTCCTGCCCCTGCTCCAACTGGGGCAGCCGGGACTGCGAGTCATCCGATGCGGAATCGTCATCGACGCCCTGAACGTAGGCCTTCAGGAACCCATGGAACACGATGGTGCGGCCCGATGAGATGAGTTCCACCCGCTGCACTGGCCCTTGCGCCAGTTCCACGGGTTGCTGCATACGTGCGTCGATCTTGACGGTCAGCTGTTCACCCCGGGCGTCAGCCATCTGTGAGGCGACGGTTCGCATCCACACCAGGCGGTAGAGCCTGAGCGTGTCACCGTGCAGACCGGTCTTGTCCGGGTGCTGGAAAGAATCGCCGGCAGGCCGGATTGCCTCGTGCGCTTCTTGTGCGTTCTTCACCTTTGAGACGTAGACGCGAGGCTTGGCGGGAAGGTACTTCTCACCATAGAGCTCCGTCACCTGATCCCGGGCCGCCTTCACCGCAGAGGCTGACAGCGTCACCGAATCGGTACGCATGTAGGTGATGAAACCCTTTTCGTAGAGTTCCTGCGCCACAGACATGGTGCGCTGCGAGGTGAAGCCGAGTTTGCGGCCGGCCTCCTGCTGCAACGTGGTGGTGCGGAATGGCTCGTAGGGGCGACGGGTGTACGGCTTGGCCTCCACCGACGTCACCGTCAGAGTGGCCGCCTCGATGGCATCGCCCAGCTTCTTGGCCGATGCTTCGTCGAGGACCAGAGCGTCTTCACTGGTGAGTTGGCCCTCGGCATTGAAGTCACGGCCCTGCGCCACTTTGGAACCACCCACGGCGCCCAGCCGTGCCGGGAAGGAGCGGGGCTCGGCATTCTCACCGCCGTCAAGCACTGCGTCCAGATCCCAGTAGGAGGCGGGAACAAAGGCGATGCGCTGGCGCTCCCGGTCAACGATGAGCCGGGTTGCCACGGACTGGACACGCCCGGCCGAAAGCTTCGGCATGACCTTCTTCCACAGCACGGGTGAGACTTCGTAGCCATACAGCCGATCCAGGATGCGGCGCGTTTCCTGCGCGTCGACGAGGTCGACGTCGAGTTCGCGGGGGTTGGAGACAGCCTCGGCAATTGCGCTCGGCGTGATCTCGTGGAAGACCATCCGCAGGGCGGGAACCTTGGGCTTGAGCTCCTGCAGGAGGTGCCACGCGATGGCCTCGCCCTCGCGGTCACCATCGGTGGCCAGCAGGAGTTCATCAACGCCTGCCAGTTTCGCCTTCAGGTCCTTGATGGTGGCCTTCTTGTCCGCAGCCACCACGTACAGCGCTTCGAAGTCCTTGTCCACGTTGACGCCTGTGCGCGCCCATTTCTCGCCCTTGTACTTGGCGGGAACGTCTGCTGCACCCTTGGGAAGGTCGCGGATGTGGCCGCGGCTGGACTCCACGATGTAGCCGTCGCCGAGGTATCCGGCGATTTTGGTGGCCTTCGTGGGCGACTCGACGATCACGAGACGCTTGAGTGTGCCAGCCATGCAACCTTCTTCCGTTCAATACTGTTCTTGGGCTTTGGGTGGACGTGGGGAATGCTAGCCCACGCGTGCCGGTCTTCCTGACTCGTGCTCGACGATGCGCTCCGGAAGCAGCAGTTGATCCCTGAGCGCCTCACGCACGATGGGGATGACCTGAGCGGCCAGAGAGGCGGGCTCCGATCCAAGGACACTGGCCACGGCAGCGAGGACCTGTCCCACCGTGAGGTCCCCGTCGAGGGCACCCAGAACGGCACCGTCGGCAGTGCCCACCTTGATGGCCCGAAGCAGCCCATCGCGCTGCCTCAGGACGACATGGGAGGGGTCTTCCGCCCCCGGCTCCCCCAAGGTTTCCTGAACGACGTTGTTCAGGAGGGGACGGCTGGCCAGGAGTTCCTCCAGCGGAAGGTTCGCCGCGTCGATTGCGGCACGATTGCGCACGAAGACGTCGCCCACGGGTTGGCTGACCGCGTGTGGCCAGGATTCAAATCGGAGGTCCGGCTCTGCTCGCCCGGCTGCGGTGAGAAGGAGCCATCCCATCCCCACTTCGCTGATCCCGAGCCCTTGGAAGTATTCCAGCCACCGCCGGTATGCGGGCTCCCATTCCGCTGATCCGGCGAGCCCGGCGTCTGTGAGCCACATCTCTATGTAGGAGTAGGCATCAAGCCGTTCGCGTTCGATGACCCAACAGTCCAGTCCGGAGCCCTCCACCCAGCGGCGGAGCCGATCCTCCCAGGCTACGCCGTCGAGGATTGCCCAGTTGGTGAGCAATTGGAGGCTCCCGCCATCGCTGAGGTGGGCAGGAGCCTGCCTGACGATGGCCTCCACGAGGCCATCGGCCACCAAGTCTCCTTCGCGGTAGGTCAAGCGTTGACCCTGTGGCGGGCTCATCACATAGGGCGGGTTGGAGACTATGAGGTCAAAACGCTCCCCGGCCACCGGTTCAAAGAGTGAGCCCTCCCGCAGATCAATCTCTGCACCGCTGAGCCCTGCGCTGACATGTGCCAGATCCAGTGCGCGGGGATTGAGGTCCGTTCCCACCACTTGCGCAGCGTGCCGCGCGAGGTGAAGGGACTGCACACCGCACCCCGTTCCAAGGTCCAGTGCACGATCCACGGGCTTGCGCATGGTGATTTCGGCCAACGTGAGGGAGGCAGGAGACGCTCCCAGCACGTAGTCGGGGCGGGTGGGGGCGGTGAGCTGGTCCATGCCCGGGGTGAGATCACTGACGAGGAAACCCGAAGCGCCGTCGTCCGGGGAGCCGTAGGGACGAATGTCCACCAGCGCTCGCACACCATCGCAACCGCGCTCGAGCCAGCCCGCTGCTCCAGCGGCGTCGACGTCGATCGCGCGGGCGGCTGCATCCGCGGGAACATCCTGCTGGAGGATGAAGAGGCGGATCAGGCATGCCAGCGGGTCCATGGATCCTCCCAGCGCGACGTCCGCGGGGATGGTGCTGTTGCGTCCAAGACCCGCCTGCCCTGCTTCGCCAATGCGCTCCAACACGTGATCAGTGGTGTAGTTCGCCGCGAGCAACTGGCGACGGAGATCGGCTGAGGTCATGTCATCACACTAGAGCGCACGGCGATGGAGCGAAATATTTTGCTGGCGGACATCTTGGCGACGCTATGGCGCATAACCCCATGCGCGTGTCATGATTCCACAATGGAACGACTTGATCCCCAGCCCGGACGCACCCAAAAGAAGTCATCGCTCATGACGGGGATTGCGGCGGCCGTCATCGCGGGACTGATCACGTTTCTCCTCTTGTTCTCCATCAGTGATCTCAATGGCGGCGTTTCCGGCATGATCGGAGCGGGCGTCGCGATCGTCACGGGCGGAATCGTCTCCGCCATCACGCTCCCCACGCCCCGTCGAGAGCGCTGAATCCTCTTTTTCTCGTCCGCGCCACACTCAGAGCACTGCTGCCGACATCACGGGATGCTCCCCGCGGAGGCCATTCTCTCGATCAGTGGAGGACCTCCCGGCAGCGCGGGGTGCAATGCCTGACTGACATGCACCTCCACCACGAATGACCATTCATCACCGTTGATCGTGCACTCGATCATCTCTGATTCATTGCGAGCCGCCGCCGCTTCTGCCGCGGCACACCCATCCAGTTGCTGCGCATGTGCAGCGGAGGCAGCCAACGCAGCCAGGTCTGCCGAGTCCTGGACGGAGCTGATCTGCACCAACCACGCAACCACCAGCGATGACGCCCAGGCCACCGCGAGCAGGCACACGCACACCCCGGCAGTCAGCAGGGTCCCTGATCCCCGTTCATCCCGGCTCCTCACTGCCCACCCCCGGTTCCCATGCGGCCCATCGCTTTGCAGTGACCATGACGTCACCCAAGCCCAGAATCGACATCGGTGCGCTGACCCGCACGGCCACGCCGTCTTGTTCTTGGACCACCTCAAAGCTCGCGCCTGTGGGCGCTTCACCCCTGGCCGTATCCGCGGCGGCAACATCACCCCGCGCCAGTTGTCGGGCCATCTCGGTGCTGGTGCGAGCGCAGGCTGCCTGCGCCACTCCGAGCAGGACCACTGCAACGAGAGTGGCGGTCAGCAACGTGGCGGTCACGAACCCGACGGCCAATTCAACGGTGACCATTCCACGGTGGTCGCGACTGCGGTTTCGGCGTGGGGCACCGCCCACCCCGGCTACCCCACGCCGATGGTTCATATTGCCATCGTCAGATTCTGGAAGACCGCCAGCACCCATTCCTGAAGCATCTGGAAGAAGGCGTTGTCACTGAAGATGCGCAGCAGCACGATCGCGGCAGTGGCTGCCGCGACCAGCCCAATGGCATATTCCACGGTGGTCAGGCCCCGCTCGGCAAGGCGTCCGGCGGTGGACTGCTCCGGCGTGCATGCCTCGCACACCGCCAGTTCTGTGTGTTCCATGTGATGACTCCCCTTGGTAGAAGTGAATGTCAGGTCCGGATGCGATTCATCCGCTGACACTCCCCACCTTGGGCGGAAAGGGACGTCCATCACCCAAGCTCACCGCGGTCTGTGGAGAGCCAGCACCGGGACAACACCGTCACTGAAGATGGACACCACTCGTGCTGTGGAAACGCGGTGATCCGACCATTTTGGTGACTCGGGGCTCGAGTCACCCGCCGAGGAGCGCTCGCAACAGTTCGCCGGCTTTGTGCTTGTCCAGCACCTGATTGGCGTTGCCACACTTGGGTGAGACGACGCAGGCCGGGCAACCGCTCACACATTCACATCCCTCGAGCCTCTCGAGCGTCGCCCCCAGCCACTCGGATGCCACGTCAAAGGCATGGGCGGCGAAGCCGGAACCGCCGGGCAGGCCGTCGTGCACGAAGATGGTGGCCAGCTTCGTCTCGGGGTGCACCGGCGTACTGACACCACCGATGTCCCACCGGTCACACGGCGCAAAAGCCGGAAGAAGCCCAATTGCGGTGTGCTCCATCGCATGCGCCGCTGCCCCCATCTCCAGAGGCGCCCACCCGAGAGCTTCCTCCAGCGACGGTGGAACGCTCCACCACACAGCTTCCGTCATCATGCGATGGGCGCTCAGGTCCAACGGCGTGGAATCAAGCACGTCGTGGGTCACCTCGTCGCGTCGCAAATAGCCAGTGACTTGCGACGTGAGCCGTACCCTCCCCAGCGTCACCTCGAGACCTGATACCTCTCGACGACGCACCACCTCCAACGAATCGATGTCGAAACTTGACTGTGCCTGTGTGTAGTACGGCTCGGAGAACCGGGACACAAACGCATGGCCGTCATCCAGTTCGAGCGCTGAGACGATCCACGTTTCCGCCTGGTGCATGTACACGGCGCCGGGGAAGACAGTCCTGTCCGCTGCTTCGTGATCGATGATCCCCACCACCCGGCCGCTTGACTCTTCGATGATCTCCACCGGTCTCGGACCTGCAGTGCGCAGATTGATGTGGTCCACAGCCCTGTCCGGGCGCGTCCAGAACCATCTCTGCCCACGATCACGCAGGACCTTCTGACGGGCAAGGGCGTCGGCGAGATCAACCGTGGAGGCTCCGAACCACCGCGCATCCGCGCCCGTGAGGGGGTGTTCCTGTGCGGCCGCGGCGAGATGCGGGCCCAGAACGTGCGGGTTCTCGGGATGCAGCACGAGGTGCTCAACGGGTGCGTCGAATATGAGCTCTGGATGCTCCAGCAGATAGACATCCAGGGGGTTCTCCCGTGCCAGCAGGACCACGAGGGCTTCCTGACCGGTACGGCCGGCGCGCCCAGCCTGCTGCCAGAAGGAGGACAACCGGCCCGGATAGCCGGACACCAACACCGCTTCGATCCCCGAGACGTCAATACCGAGCTCCAGCGCATTGGTGGTGGCCAGACCCCGCAGTTCTCCTGATTGGAGGGAACACTCCAGCGCCCGACGCTCCATTGCCAAGTACCCGCCACGGTACGACGCAATCCGCTCCGGTTCGACCGCCTGTTCCTGGGCAGCAAGCGACACGAGCTCCGCCCCTGCGCGGGACGGAACGAATGCCAAGGTTTGCGCTCCATCGTCGGAGAGTCCTGCCAGCAGTCGGGAGGTGTCCTGGCGCAGGGAGGACGTCGGCTGCCACAGCGCGACGGTGCGGGGGCCAACGGGGGCCGAGGAGACATCCACCACGTCCACGCAGGCCTCCCCCACCAATCGCCCACCAAACTCTGCGGCGTTGGGCGCCGTTGCCGAGCACAACAGCATTGTGGGTGCTGCCCCGTACAACGCACACACCCGGCGCAGACGTCGCAGAACACCGGCGACGTGGGCCCCGAACATGCCGTGATAGCGATGGGCCTCGTCCACAACGATGTAGCGCAACCCACCCAGGAACGAGGACCAGCGCCGGTGATTGGGCAGGACCGAGAAGTGCACCATGTCCGGATTCGTCAGAACGAAGCTGGCGTGCTCCCGTGCAAACCGACGCTCCTCCACATCCGAATCGCCATCCAGCGCCGTGATGCGCCAGGACGGGGGGGCCAGCGCCGATGCGGCCCGCACCTGATCATGGGCGAGTGCTTTGGTGGGGGCGATGTAGAGCGCCGTCGGCCTCTGACGCGTGAAACGTGGACGGATGCCCGGACTGGTCGGGACGGTGGACGCCGCGGTGGTGGCCGCAAGCACGGGCATCAGGTATGCAAGGGACTTGCCGGATCCGGTGGGAGTGGAGATGGCCGCATGCCTGTGGGCGTGTGCCAGATCAGCGAACTCCACCTGGTGCTGCCACGGCTGGTCAATGCCGACTGCTGCTACGGCCTCCACACACTCGGGTGGAAACCAACTGGGCCATGGAGCCGCAGTTCCGGCGCGCGCTTCCCGACGACGGGATGCCACCACCTCGTCGCACCCCAGCACCCAGTCCCACTCCACAGCACCACTGTGCCACTGGGGAGAGACAATTCCTCAGCAAGGCCCGACCCCCGGTGGAAACACTGCCCTGACCGCGGTGGAGATGATGACCATGGCGCCCTCAAAATGCCACGCGATCAGACAGACTGGTGACATGTCGAAATACACCCGGGAAATCACCGCGGTGGCCGAAGTGGTCGACGACGCCGTCGCCCTGGCCCTCGCATGGCGGAAGCGAGCAGAGGAAGAAGAGACGGGGCAGGAACGCGCCACGGGACGCCAACTCTCCGGACTCCTCTCCGATGCCGAAGGTCTTGCCATGGCCGTTCGCTTCGTGGACGAGGTGGCGCGCACCGAAGACGTTCACGTGGCCGCAAAGGTGCTGACCACGCTCCGTGGCACCGCCAGCTTCCTGGGTCCTCTGGACCGGCTGATGCTCGGTGCCGGTGCCCGCCTCGCGCCACTGCTTCCCTGGATTGTGGTCCCGCTGGCCCGCAAACGTCTGCGTCAACTGGTGGGGCACCTCGTGGTGGACGCGAGCGATCCGGGGCTGGCCCGGCACCTCTCCCGGTTCTCGGCAGATGGTGTGCTCAGCAACGTCAATCTGTTGGGGGAGGCAGTGTTGGGCGAAGCCGAGGCCGCATCGCGGGCGCGGCGCACCGTCGGACTCCTGCAGCGGGATGACGTGGCCTACGTCTCGGTCAAGGTCTCGTCGCTGGTGTCCCAGATCTCCACCTGGGACACCGCTGGCACGGTGGAACGGGCCTCAGTTCATCTCCGCGACGTCTACCGTGCGGCAGCCGCCCGCTCACCGCACGCCTTCGTGAACCTGGACATGGAGGAGTACCGGGATCTGGATCTCACGCTGGAGGTCTTCGAGACGCTCCTGATGGAACCGGAGTTCTTGCATCTGGAGGCCGGCATCGTGCTCCAGGCGTACCTCCCGGACGCATTGGGCGCCCTGGAGCGGCTCATCCAATTTGCACACCGACGGCGCACAGCTGACGGGGCGGGTATCAAGGTTCGTGTCGTCAAGGGGGCAAACCTGGCCATGGAGGCGGTGGACGCTGAAATCCACGGGTGGGCCCGGGCTCCGTACACGAACAAGGCGGACGTGGACGCCAACTACCTGCGCGTCGTGGAGCGGGCTCTTCGCCCGGATGCCTGCGCAGTCCTCCGCCTCGGGGTGGCGAGCCACAACCTGTTCGACGTCGCTGCCGCCCATCTCCTCGCGAAGCGACGTGGCGTCGAGGATCGACTGGATGTGGAGATGCTGCAGGGAATGGCCCCCGCCCAGTCCAGGACCGTGCTCGAGGATGTGGGGTCCATGGTTCTCTACACGCCTGTCGTGGCACCCGCCGACTTCGACGTCGCCGTGTCCTACCTCATCCGCCGGCTGGAGGAGAATGCGCAACCACAGAATTTTTTGCATGCCATGGCAGGCGACTCCTCAGCCATGGAGCGCCAGGAACAGTGGTTCCGCGAGGCAGCGGCCGCGGTGGCGACGACGCCAGCAGTCCCTCAGCGCTCCCCCCAACGATCCGAGGTGGGCGAGCGGTTCGCCAACACAGCCGATTCTGACCCGTCACTGGCCGAGACGAGACAATGGGCAGCCGCGGCAATCACCGATGAACTGGAGGAACCCACAACTCCTTTCAGCAGCGTCTGCGACATCGACGCCGTGATTGCTCAGGCTCGAGCCGCGGCCCGGGAATGGGGGGATCGAAGTCCCGCAGAGCGGGCGGAGATCCTGCGCAGGGCGGCACAAGAATTGGAGCTCCGTCGGGGCCAACTCGTGACAGCGATGGCTGTGGAGGGCGGCAAAACGATCGATCAGTCAGATCCCGAAATCAGTGAGGCCATCGATTTCGCGTCCTACTACGCCGGCGCTGCCCTCCAGCTGTCGCCCGGACATCCCATGACGGACGGCACCGTTTTCGAACCCTCCACTCTGACGCTGGTGACACCGCCTTGGAACTTTCCCGTGGCCATCCCCATTGGCGGTGTCCTGGCGGCTCTGGCCGCCGGGTCGGCCGTCATCATCAAACCTGCTCACCCGGTGCCCCGTTGCACGGAGATCGCAGTCGATGCCCTGTTCGCAGCCGGTGTTCCGCGAACCGTGCTCCACGTGGTTCGCACCGATGAGCGAGATGTGGGCCGCTACCTCGTGTCACACGAGGGAGTCGACCAGGTGATCCTGACCGGCGGTATCGAGACTGCTGATCTCTTCGCGTCCTGGCGAGGCGGCCGCGGACTGGGGCCTCGCGTCCTGGCGGAGACGTCCGGCAAGAACGCCCTCATCATCACCCCGGCCGCCGACGTCGATCTCGCCGTTGCGGATCTCGTGAAATCTGCCTTCGGCCATGCCGGGCAGAAGTGCTCGGCTGCCTCGCTCTGCATCCTCGTGGGATCAGCCGGGAGGTCGACTCGTCTGCGACGACAACTCATCGATGCCGTCGAATCCATCCGTGTGGGCTGGCCAGAGGATCTCGGGGCTGGCATGGGCCCGGTCATCGAAGCACCCGAGGGCAAACTCCTCACGGCCCTGACCACGCTGGAGCCCGGGGAGTCCTGGCTCGTGCAGCCGCGACAGCTGGATGATTCGGGGCGTCTCTGGTCACCCGGGCTCAAGGAGGGCGTGAAACCCGGCTCCTTCTTCCACCTGAACGAGGTGTTCGGTCCTGTCCTCGGATTGATGCACGCCAAAAATCTGGACCAGGCAATTGCGTGGCAGAACGCGACCCGCTTCGGACTGACCGGGGGCATCCACAGCCTGGATCCCGACGAAGTCGACGCGTGGCTGGAACACGTCGAGGTGGGCAACGCCTACGTCAACCGCGGTATCACCGGGGCAATCGTGAGGCGGCAACCCTTTGGCGGTTGGAAGGACTCAGCCGTGGGTCCGGGCGCCAAGGCGGGGGGACCCAACTACGTGGCGACCCTGGGGACGTGGCACCCGGATGGATTGCCAACGCTTCGTCGCCCGCCATTGCCACGTGTGGCAGCCGTTGCGCAGGCGCTCGCTCCCCTCCTTCGCAACGATGAGGAAGAGGCATGGTTCAATGCTGCACTGGAATCCGACTCCTATTCCTGGATGACCGAATTCAGTGTCAGCCGTGACGAGTCCGCGCTGACGTCGGAGCGCAATGACTTCAGGTACCGCCCCATCCCGTTGCTGGTCGTGCGCTGCGAAGCGGGCACGCGCTGGGCCGAAGTGGCGCGTGTCCTGGCCGGGGCTGAACTCGTGGGTGCTCCGGTTCGCCTCAGCATGCCCAGCGACATCGCACAGGAGCTTGGCTCCCTTCTGAGCACCACCGGAGCCGGAAGAGCGCTCGCTGATCGATTGCGCCCACTCACAACGGTCAGCGACGATTCGCTTCCGCACTGGTTCGGGGATGCCAACCACTTGCCCGGGACGCGGGTCAGGGGGCTCGGCGACGCCGGCCACTTGGCGGACGAAGTGTCACCGGGAGTGGAAGTTCGAGTGGGACCAGTCCTTGCGAACGGGCGCAGGGAACTGTTGACGATGCTGCGGGAGCAGGCAATCAGCACCACTCTCCACCGCTTCGGACATGTCTCACCCGCGATGCTCCGCTGAGCGCCGTGGGGGGAGATGACGTCAGCGTGGCAGGTCCGCCAGCATGACTGCTTCCCTCTCCAGCGCCTCGGCAACCGCCTTGTTCGTCACCTGGCCCCCGTGGGTGTTGAGCCCGCGGGCCAGCGCCTTGTCATCCTCCAGTGCCGTGCGCCACCCCTTGTCCGCAAGCCCCAGCACATAGGGAAGCGTTGCGTTGGCAAGAGCGTGGGTGGACGTGTGGGGGACGGCGCCCGGAATGTTGGCGACGCAGTAGAACAACGATTCGTGGACCCTGAAGGTGGGGTCGTCGTGGGTGGTCGGGCGTGAGTCGGCGAAGCAGCCACCCTGGTCGATGGCGATGTCCACCAGTACGGAGCCCGGCTTCATTTCCGCCACCAGGTCGTTGGGGACCAGCTTGGGCGCCCGAGCACCCGGGATCAGGACGGATCCGATGACGAGGTCGGCATCCTTGACCTGTTCCCACACCGTCATTTCGTTGGAGGCCAACTGGTTGACAGCCCCGGACCATTGCCAGGAAGCGTCTCGAAGCTTGTTGATGTTCGTGTCCAGCAGCGTGACGTCGGCCCCCATGCCCAAAGAGATGTTCGCCGCACTCCGACCCGATACACCAGCGCCCAGGACGACGACTTTGGCGTTGGCCACGCCGCCGATGCCGCCCATCATGACCCCCCGACCGCCTTGGGTCCGCAGGAGGTGGTGCGCTCCGAGCTGTGGCGCCAGGCAGCCAGCCACTTCGCTCATGGGTTGCAGCAGCGGGAGTGAGCCGTCCTTGAGTTGGACGGTCTCGTAGGCAATACCGGTGGTGCCCGCGGACAGCAGAGCCTCGGCGACTTCCGGCCCAGAAGCGAGATGAAGATACGTGAAAAGGATCAGATCCTCACGCAGGTACTGGAATTCCTCCTGAAGGGGTTCTTTCACCTTCATCACCATCTCGCCGAACTCCCAAGTGGCTTTCGCGTTCGGGAGGATTGTGGCACCGACGGCCTCGTACTCCTCATCCGGGATGGAGGATCCCACGCCAGCGCCGGTCTCTATTCCCACCTCATGTCCGTGCCGCACCAACTCGTTGACACCCATGGGCGTCATGGCAACTCTGAACTCGTTGTTCTTGACTTCGAGTGGGACGGCAATTCTCATCGTGACTCCTCGTCAGGGGAAACGTCGTGTCGTTGAAACTCTGCTCACAGTATCGCCGCGGCCGGTCCTTCTTCGGGTTCACGGGGAAAGCAACGAGTCCAGTAGCCCTGCGATGATCGGGAGGACCCCCACGAGGACGAATGCGGGCAGGAAGCAGGCCATCAGTGGAATCACGGACCTGACACCGGCAGTTCTGGCGCGTTGCAACGCTTTCTCCTGTGCCACGAGTCTGGCTTCATCCGCGTGCACGTGCAGCACCTCCACCAAGGATGTCCCCGACCTTGCTGAGCGTGCGACGTCCCGCGCCACGGCCCCCCACACATCGTCGTCACCGATCTCCAGCCATGCCTGCGGCTCCGGTATTCCCATGGCAAGCAGACCCGTCACCTTCGACAGCACCGCGGACGTCTCACTCCCCTGGACCTGCGTCACCACTTCAAGAGCGTGCGGCATGGGTGAACCCGCTGACAGGCACACGGCCAGCAGCTCCACCGTGTCCGCCAATTCCTCCTGGAGAACAGCACCTGAGGGACGAGAAAGGGACAGGCGGCCACCTCCAACAATCGCCACCAGCGGTGTCGCCACCAAAAGAACACTCCCCGTCGGCGACGGCAGGAACGTGAGGAACGCCAGTCCGACCGCCAACCCAACGAGAAGCCTGGCGCCCAGTGCAGGCGCTCCAGTCCTTCCTCGCACCCACCGTGCCAGCGCCCCATCGGCCACCTTCGGGAGGTGTGCCAGACGCTGCAACTGATGATGCGGGTCCGGCGCCAGAACCCACCACGCCAGGGACAGCAGAACGATTCCCAGGAACGCATTGTTCATCGACGTGCCCCAGAGTGTTCGCCACTACGCGCGATGTGCTCAGTCCACACCACACCTCCAGCCACCAGAGCCGTCCCTGCCAAAAATGCCACCTGCCCCAGCCAGGAGCCGAAGAGGAAAGCCAGCGGATCCGCGCCCACGACTGTTCCCAAGCCAATTGCGACGAACGGCAGTGCCGCCATGATCCTGCCGCTGGATCGGGCAGTTGCGAGCTCGGCAGCAACCACCGCGGCCAGATGCCTTTCCTGGCGCAGGTTCTCCGCCACCCGCCCCAGCACGAGCGCAATCGGTGCTCCCGTGCGCTCACTCACGAACCACGCTGCAGCCACCCGCCGGTATCCGCCAGCCCCCGGCTGGGCACCGAGTTCTGTGAACGCCGCGGCGATGTCACCGCCCAGCCGCCCGGTCCGCGCCACTGGCAGCAGGGCTGCACAATCAGAGGCTGCATCATCGAGGGCGCGCGTGGGGATCTGCCCGGCCTGCAGCAGCAGGGCCAACGTATTGGTGGAGCGTGCCGCATCCTCCCTGCTGCGAGCCCGCAGCCGGTCACAGCGCGCCCGACGCAGCAGCCATGCCACGGTACCCAGCAGGACCCCCACAGCCATCACCCACCCCAGAACCCGTGGCCCCAGGAACAGCCATACCGAGATCATTCCAGCCAGGGCCAGGACTGAGCGTGGCAGCCAGAGGGGAAGGGAGCGGAGCTCTGGCGCTGCCTCCAGTCTTTTCAACTGCTTTCCCGGAGGTGCCTCGACGGCCAGGGCCGCGGACAGCATGAAGAGGAGAATCGGGATCATGGCCGCTGCACCAACGCCCGCAACGCGTCCCCACCGTCGTGCCAGTGGACACCATGGGAATCGAAGCTGACCGCAGGCTCAATTCTCACCCATCCGTCGGGGCCACGGGTGAACAGTCCCACTTCTGCCACCCCACGCGCCCCACCCGGCAGGCGCCTGACGTGGACGGCAACCTTCAGGGCAGAGACGAGTTGGGCGTGGCATGCTTCTCTCCCCAGCCCTCCGAGCGCAGCGAGTGCTTCCAGCCGTGCGGGGACGTCAACGACGGAGTTGGCATGCACGGTCCCACAGCCGCCCTCATGGCCGGTGTTCAGCGCGGTCAGCATGTCGCACAGCTCTGCACCACGCACCTCACCCAGAACGATGCGGTCCGGCCTCATGCGCAGAGCCTGACGTACGAGGACGGCGAGGGGGATGGCACCGACGCCTTCGGTGTTGGGTGGCTTCGCCTCCAACCGCAGGCAATGGGGATGGATTGGCGAAAGCTCCCGTGCATCCTCCACCACGACGATGCGCTCCGTGGCCGGCACGAGTCCGAGCATTGCTGCCAACAGGGTGGTCTTGCCTGAGCCCGTCCCTCCGCTGATCAGGAAGGCCACCTTGTTGGACACGAGTCCCTGCAGGATCGCATGTGCCTCAGGGACGAGAGATCCCTGGGCCCCCAGCTGTGCGAGCGTCAAGTGGGCGGAGGCGGGCACACGCAGGGACAGGCACGTTCCCGGCGAGGAGACCGGCGCGAGCATGGCGTGAAGGCGCGTGCCGTCAGCCAGCCTGCCGTCCACGTACGGCTGGGAATCATCAAGGCGTCGACCGGCCGCGGTTGCAAGCCGAATGGCCAGCCGTCGCACCTGCTCATCGTCGAACATCACCACATCGGTCCGTTCCAGTCCTCGCCCGCGATCGATGAAGACCCCGTCAGTGCCATTCACGAGGACGTCGGTCACCCCCGGCAACCGCAAAAGGGGCTCCAACACGCCTGCGCCCACGCTGTGTCGTCGCAAGGCATCCATCGTTTCGCGCATGACGTGATCACTGACGACGACCCCCAGCCCACGCAGGGCCACGGCCACGTCGGCTGGAGTGTGTGGCCGACCCAATCTGCCGAGGACACTCTGCAATTCCTCCAGGTGAGCAACACTCATGCCAGAAGCCCGTCCAGCAGGGCGTTGACGTCTCGCCTGTACCGGCGCGCGGGCGAACTCACAATGCCTGCGCCCGTCGCAGCCAGCCTGGGCACGGCGCGATCATGGCGAAGGGTGCCGAGCAGCGGAAGTCCCAAGGCATCCGCGACGGCTGATGGGGGAAGAGCCGCACCCGGACCGGTCCTGACGAGCAGTTGCGCTCTGGCGGGTCCGTGCTCCTGCGCCGCCATGCGAGCAGCAGCCACTCCGCGGACGTGCGCCGCGACGACAACGACAGGCTGGACAACACCCAGCCAGTCGAGGCGTTGGCCAAGGCCGGCGTCCACCACGATGAGTTCCTTGCTGCGGCCCAGACTGCGCAGCACCGCGGCCACGGCAGGGCGAGTGGGCCGGGTGACAGCCTCCCTTCCCATGCCCAGCACGGACACCCCGTCGTTAGTCGGCAGCAACTCATCCAGACGTCCCAGCTCCCCGGAGGCGTCCCCCAGTTCACCCCACCGCACTCCGCGCGCCGTCTCCAACCCCATGAGAAGATCCAGTCCACCCCCGCAGTCCGCGAATTCGATGGCGGCCACTGCGACGTCGCGACGCGCCGCCATCAGCGCCGCGGCCACGGTCACAGAACTCGTACCCACCCCTCCGGAGCCACCGTAGAATGCCACCACCGTGGCGCTGGGTTCCGGGTCATTGCCGCGGGTCAACACCTCTGCCAGCCGCAGAGAGGACTGCGGCAACGCCAGTGCTGGGGCTCCCAGCTCGGCAGAGGCAGCGAGCAGCGACGCATCCGGCTGACCCACCACCCACGTCCGACCATCGCCCCCCACCATCTCTGCGGCTCGCGCCACCATGTCAACGCCGACGAGCCGGACGGCAGCTCCCTGCCATGCCCCACGCAACTCCTCCCGCTCCCCCACCACCGTCACAACCGTCCCCAGCGCCAGCGCTGTGGCTGCAACAGCATCAATCAGCGACGAGTCACGAGTCGCCAACAGGCATGCCGATTCATCCGCCATTCTCTTCACATCCGGACATGTTGGGCACTCCCGGGACAGGATCGGCAGAACCATCTGCAAACAGTGGATAACCTGAGGTCTCCCCACCCGTTGCCTCACTCACCGAAATGACATGTCGAAGCACAACGCGATTCCATCCGAAGCACTGACCTGGCTGGCCGCCTGGCCCCACGTCCGCTCCCTCGTCCTCCATGGCGGGGCCCCCATGGCGCGCCGCCTCATTGCCGACGGGCACTCGGTCTTTGCCATGGCACCTGATGAAGCCGGGGTCGACGGACTCCGGGCAGTCGATGGTGCGCTGCCACTATGGGCTCGACCAGAAGCCATCCCCGTCGATCCCTCCCAGTTCGATGTGGTCCTCAGCCACCAGGGCTTCCACACAATGGATCATTCGCAGGCTCTTTCGGAGATTGCCCGGGTGCTCAGGCCAGGAGGCTGTTTGAGCGCTTCCTATGTGGTGCGCGACGACTCAGTACCGTGGGTGCGGCGCCTCGCTGCGCTGCTGCGTCACTACGATCCGGTCGCAATGCGGGGGAACTACGGACACGACAGCCTCTCCTATCTCCAGAACTCCAAGTACTTTCCGGAGGTGGAACAACGAGCCTTCCGCATCTGGCAGAAGGTTTCGTTGCACGATCTGCAGAAGCTTGTGACGCGTCAACCCCTCTACGCCAATCTCGACGAAGCGGCTCGTGCCCGCCTCGGTTCGGAGGTGCGTGAGCTCTATCAGCTCTCGGTACGCCCCGGAGAACATTTGCGGCTACCATTTCAGCTGCTCTGTTCCCGTGCCTGGGTGAGCCACGACGAGCTGACGGCACCCGTGACGGCACCGGACAGTGGCATCAAGATCAAGATGTGACGCAACTCGCCCCCGTGGGCTCTAGTCTGGAGCCCACGTCGAAAGGATGATGATGGTCAAGCCAGAAACAGGCGCAACCAATATGAACAACGGAGCGCCCAGCGATGGGCCCACGCTGAAGGACGCCGGATCGACGTTCCAGAAGATCAAGGCGTCGCTCGCAGAGTTCGTCTCGAAGGAGACCGAGCTTGCCAAGGCTGAGGTCGTTCCCGTCGCAAAACAGGCCGGAATCGGGTCAGGGCTTTTTGCCGGGGCCGGAATCCTCGCCCTGCATGCTCTCTGGATGATCCTCATCGCCGTGGTTCTGGCCATTGCATGGCTGTTCAACTCGGTAACGGATTTCGGGCCATGGGCCTCTGGAACGTTCGCCTTCCTCATCACGGCGGTCTTCTCGCTGCTGGTGGCGTTCATTCTTGTGAAGGTGGGCCAGTCCCGCTTCAAGAAGGTGACCAAGCCGGAGGCAACAATCGCCGAGGCGAAGGCCACGATCACCGCCATCAGCGATGCCATCAGTGGGGACAGCGTCGCACACCGATCGCTGGCAGCTCAGGATGTCATCCCCGGCGCGACTGCAGTCAAGAAATAGCCCCAGTTCGTGGTGAGGCCCCCTGGTGAGGGCCCTGGTGCAGGGATTCAGTCTCTGAGGAATCTCTCCGGCACCGGCTGGATGCGGCTCGGGTCCCATGGCCTGGCCCATCCGGCCATCTCGAGGGACTCATCCAGCAGGTGGGCGGTGAAACCCCAGATGAACAGGTCACCCGACAAGAATGCTGGCCCCCTGTAGCCACCGGGATGTTGGCTGCGCATCCGCGCGTCGGGATCGGCGAGGGCTGAAACGCGTAGCGAATGCACTGCGCCCACTTCACCGGGGTCGGCAGCCCACAGCTTTTGCTCCGCATTCCACACACCAATTACAGGTGTCACGTCGTAATTGCTGGCCGGCACATAGGCCACAGGCAGCTCACCCAGGACGCGGACGAGTGAGCGGTCCAGACCCACCTCTTCCTCTGCCTCACGCAGTGCGGCATCCACAACAGTGCCGTCCTCAGGTTCCATCGCGCCCCCGGGAAACGCAACCTGACCAGCATGTCTGCGTAAGGTGATGGCTCGCTCGATGACGGTGACTTGAGGATCTGGTTCGTCGGTGAACAGAATCAGGACGCCAGCCTTGCGCCCGCCATGAGGCCGACGGATACCACTGGAGTCCGGCAAAGCCCCGTTCAGCGCACGGATCAACCCGGTGAAGACCTCATTCATTCCAGCCCCAGGTGTTCATCAATGAGCCCGAGAAGCTGTTCGGTGGACTCCAGACCCCCCACGTGCCGGGCAGCAACTTCACCATTCGCGGAGACGAACAACGTCACGGGAAGACCTGGAACCTTGAGAGAGGTCTGCAGGGTGCGCTCCATGTCCTGAATGTGGGGGTAGTTCCATTCCGCGAGCGCCGCGAACTCCAACGCCCAGTCCGGCTGGGGGTCCTGATAGTTGATCCCCACAAAGGCCACATCACTCTGCAGTTGGAATGCCTCCCGAAGGTAAGGGGCCTCCTGCCGACACGGTGCACACCATTGAGCCCAGAAGTTCAGCACCATGGGCTCTCGTGGCAGCCCGGCCAGATTGACCACCTGATCCGTACCCAGGCAGGCCAGTTCTGTCCTCGGCAGACCGTCCTGGACGCTCTCCGCCGCCGGATCAGTGTCTGGGCACTCCGGCAGACCGTACTGCTGGCGCAGCGCATTGAGATCGACGGTGGTTGACACCTCCGGCACAGGCTGCGAGGGGAGGTCCGGAGTGGGCTCCGGGCTGCTGCACGATGTCAGGACCAGGGCCAGAGCAGCCGCGACGATCAGGGATCGTTTCATGATCGGGGCTCCCTCACGAGTGCATGCGCCTTCTCCGGATCGGTCTCGCCCTCTCCATATGCCGGACACAACTCTGCCACGACGCACGCACCACAGGCCGGCTTGCGTGCATGACAGCAGCGACGGCCATGCCAGATGATCCTGTGGTTCAGCGTCACCCAGTCGCGGCGATCAAACAGTTCCCCCACCTCACGCTCCACGACGTCTGGCTTCGTGGAGGCCACCCATCCCAGCCTGTTTGATACGCGGATCAGATGGGTGTCCGGGGTGATGCCCGGGACACCAAAAGCGTCTCCAAGGACCACGTTGGCGGTCTTCCGACCAACCCCGGGCAGGGTGACGAGTTCCTCAAGCGTGGAAGGAATCTCGCCGTCGAAGTCGTCAAGGACCCTGCGGGAGAGCCCGATAATGGATGTGGTCTTGTTTCTGAAAAATCCCACAGGCCCAATGATCCGCTCCACCTCCCCCCGATCGGATGCCGCCAGTGCTGCGGCATCCGGGTACGAGGCGAACAACTCGCGTGTCACTGCGTTGACCCGACGATCGGTTGACTGCGCGGACAGGACAGTTGCCACGAGGAGCTCAAATGGCGTGCTGAAATCCAGTTCGCACTTCGCATCGGGATAGCGCGATCCGAGCCGGGCATTGACCTCGGCTGCCTGGCTGTGATCTCCGAGCGACAACTAGACCTCAACTATGAGTTCGACCTCGACGGGAGCGTCCAGGGGAAGGCTGCAAACCCCCACGGCGCTGCGTACGTGGGCTCCGTTATCCGGTCCGAAAATCTCCGCCAGGACCACCGAGGCACCGTTGGCAACGGCAGGCTGATCCACGAAGTCAGGATGGCAGGCGACGTAAACGACGACGCGTTGAACCCGCAGGATATTGTCCGCTCCACCTGCTTCGTGGGCGGCGGCTGCCACCGCGTTCAGGGCCGCCACCCGGGCGGCGTGTACACCCTCCTCGATGGAAACCCCGTCACCAAGTTTGCCGGAGGCGACCAGTTCACCCCCCACCACGGGGAGCTGGCCCGAGGTCCAGATCAGATCGCCTGAGCGTCGAGCGGGCACGTAGGACGCCAGAGGAGCAACCACCGGTGGCAGTTCAATGCCCGCGGCCGCCATCCTTTTCCAGATGGCCATTTCTCAGCCGTTGTTCAATGGCCGCTTGAAATACCCGACGAGCGTGTCCGGGTTGGGTCCGGGTGCGAGTTGGATCAGCTCCCAGCCATCGGCGCCGAAGTTGTTGAGGATCTGCTGTGCCACGTGGGACAGAATCGGGGCGGTGAAGTATTCCCATTTAGCCATGAAGACAGCTTAGAGGTTGCACGGATTGGCGACGTCCACGCCCCATCGAATTCGGGCAGAGCCAGCGTGCCACCACGTACTGCCGGGGCATTCAGTCAGATGCCAGCAATTTCGGAGTCGTGGCCCACGAGGACTTCGCGCCAGGACTCGATGTCCGGCCGGGTGCGCAACAGGTGTCGGCGTTCCCTCTCTGTCATCCCACCCCAGACCCCCCACTCAATCCGGTTGTCCAGCGCTTCGGCCAGACACTCCGACCTGACGGGGCACCCCAGGCACACCGACCGTGCCCGCTTCTGGTCCTTGCCCTCCGGGAACAGTGCGTCGGCCATTTCACGACATTTGGCCTGCAACGTCCATTCGCTTACTTCTGCCAGAGACATCAGTGCCCTCCCTTGCGCAGCTGGTGATTCTTCGTGCCACGACCGTAGCGCATCGGGGGCGCAGCGCAACAGGGGGCACAGTGCAGGGGGCAGACCGCTCGCTTGCGGACCGCCGTCGAACGCTCATATCAGGATCCATCAGGGCGTCACGTAGAATCCATTTCATGACGTCTCCCTCTCTCAGCCGCAAGGCTTATGCACTGCTGATGTTCTTTGCGGTGAGCGTGCTCTCCGGTTTGCTGTTGGCAGGGTTGGCAGTGCCGTTCACGGCGCTCGCCAGCAGCGGAACGAAGTACGCCGCCGAAAGCATGGAGTATTTGCCGGCGGAACTGGAGACTCCTCCCCTCTCTGAGCGGTCCAACCTCCTGATGGCCGACGGATCCGTCCTGGCCACGTTCTTCGAGGAGAACCGGGTTTATGTGCCCTCCAGTGAGATTGCGGGCGTGATGCAGGATGCCCAGATCGCCATCGAGGACCATCGCTTCTATGAGCACGGCGCCATTGATGTCCAGGGCCTGGGCCGGGCGCTCGTCCGAACCCTCATCGGTGACACCCAGGGCGCATCCACACTCACCCAGCAATACGTCAAGCTGGTCCAGGTGGAGGCTGCCAACGCCAAGGGCGACAAGGAGGCCATCGCCGAGGCCACCGAGGTGAGTTTTGAACGCAAAATCCGCGAGATGCGCTACGCGATGGCGTTGGAGGAGCGGCTCAGCAAAGAAGAAATTCTGGAGCGCTACCTCAATATTGCCTACTACGGCGATGGGGCCTACGGGGTTGAGGCTGCCGCACGTCATTACTGGGGCACCACCGCCAAGGATTTGACGCTGGACCAGGCCGCGCTGCTGGCGGGCATGGTGCAGAACCCCGTGCAGACCAACCCCGTGAACAATCCCCAGGCTGCCATGGACCGTCGCGATGTGGTGCTCAACCGCATGCGCGAGTTGAACATCATCACGACCGAAGAGGCTGACGCAGCCAAGGCAGTCGTTTTCGACGGCTCCACGGTGCAGCCAACACCGAACGGTTGCACCGCCTCGCAGTTTCCCATCCTGTGTGACTACGTCCGTCAGGTCATGATTTCCGATGAGATGCCAGGACTGGGACAAAGCGAGGAAGAGCGCATCAACACGCTGAATCGCGGAGGACTGACCATCAACACCCTGATCAACCCCGAAGCACAGGCTGCAGCCGAGCAGGCGGTGGCCGCGCAAATTGCACCCACGGATCCGCTGCGGGCCGGGTCCGTGCAGATCCAGCCGAGCACCGGCCTCATCGTCTCCATGGCACAGAGCCGTCCCAAGATGGGCGACGGTCCGGGCGAGACCTACTGGAACTTCAACGTGGAAAAGAAATTCGGAGGTCTGGAGGGTTTCCAGGCGGGATCCACCTTCAAGACTTTCGTCATGGCCGCGGCACTGGAGGCCGGTGCAACTCCCAGCAAGACCTACAACGCCCCGCGGGTGGGCAACTATGACGGCGACACGTTCGAGAGTTGTGATGGACCCTTCGTCTTCGACTCCGAGGGCGATTGGAAGCCGGTGAACTACGACCGGGACTACGGCAACATCGACATGATGAAGGCCACCCAGTCCTCGGTGAACAACTACTACATCCAGTTGGAACGCGACATCGGCATCTGTGCCTCCGTGGAGATGGCCAAGAAGGCGGGCGCCAAGCTCGCCGATGGCCAGGATCTGGCGACGGAATCGGCTAATCCCTCCTTCGTGCTGGGAACCCCCTACGTCACGCCGTTGTCCATGGCCGAGGCCTATGCCACTTTCGCCAATCGAGGCGTCCACTGCTCGCCCATCATCCTCGAGTCCGTGCTCAACGTGGACGGCGTCAACATCGAGGTTCCCTCGGCAAACTGCACCAAGGTCATGGAGCCGGAGGTGGCCGACGGCGTCAGCTACATCCTGAAGTCAGTCATGGACAGCGGTACCGGCAGGCCAGCCGCCATGAACAACGGACATGATGAGGCCGGCAAGACCGGTACCACCAACAACGCCGTGGCCGTATGGTTCGCCGGCTACACGCCAGAGATGGCCGGGGTGGCCATGATCGCCGTCGATCCCACGGATCCATACTTCAAGGACAACCCGACCCGCAGCAAGTCCGTCTCCGGGGTGCTTGTGGCCAATGGCAACCGCCTCTCGGGCAGTGGCGGCGGCGACGCCGGGAAGATCTGGAAGGTCGCCATGGCTTCGGCGCTGCAGGACCTTCCCCAAACCAAATTCACCGATCCCACCCGCAAGATCCTTGAGGGAGAAAAGGTTCCGCTGCCTGATGTTTCGGGGATGGGCTACAACGAGGCCAAGCAGACGTTGGAGGCTGAAGGTTTCAACACGGTGCGTTGGTCTGTCTACAGCAACAGCCGCAAGGGCGCCTTCCTGGGAATCAGCCCAAGCGAGACGGCCGTGAAGTTCTCCACCATCTCCCTGAGGGTGTCAGCCGGCCCCGAGCCCAAGCCCGAGCCCACGCCTGAGCCGGCGCCCACACCTCCACCCACCCCCGCTCCGACTCCCACGCCCACTGCCGCGGCACCGCCAGCGACGCCTGCACCATCGGAGCCTGCTGACGGGGAAGAGGGTGACGACTGATGGGGCTTCGGCTCATGCGTGCGGCGGGAATCACGGCCGGCACAGCACTGGGCTGTTTCGGCTGGGGGTTGCTGGAGGCCAGGCTCTTCACCGTGCGCCAGGTCGAGCTGCCAATCCTTCCGCCCGGCAGCGATCCGCTGAGCATCCTGCATGTCTCTGACCTGCACCTGACCTCGAAGCAGCACTTCAAGCTCGACTTCATCCGAAGTCTCGCCGCACTGCGCCCCGACGTTCTTGTCACCACCGGCGACAACATCGCCGACGCAGACGCCATCTTCCCCCTGATGGCGGCCTGGAACAGCTTGCGCTTCACACCGGGCGTCTTCGTGTTCGGCTCCAACGACTACTACGCGCCCGCCTTCAAGAATCCGCTCAAGTACGTGATCGACGGGCGCTCCCACATGGAAACCGAACCAACGGAACTGCCGTGGCGTACCCTGCGGGACAAGATGACCGCCGTCGGGTGGAAGGACCTGAATCAGCGCCGCGACACGTTGATCGTCAAGGGGCATCGAATCGCCTTCCGCGGAACCGATGACGCCCACCTGGGGCGCGACGACTACTCCGAGGTCTCAGGACCGGCAGATCCGGATGCCGACCTCAACATCGGCGTCACGCATGCGCCGTACCGCCGTGTGCTTGATGGCATGACTGCTGATGGCATGGATCTGATCCTTGCCGGCCACACCCATGGTGGTCAGGTGTGCGTGCCCGGGTATGGAGCACTGGTGACCAACTGCGATCTGGACACGGCCCGGGTCAAGGGTTTGTCATCCCACACCGTCGGGGACAGGACCTCGGCGCTCCACGTCTCTGCAGGCGTGGGCACCTCACCCTTCGCTCCGTATCGATTCGCCTGCCGCCCGGAGGTCACCATGCTGAAGTTGGTTGCCGCCGATCCCGGTTTCGCGCGCGGTGAAAGCGTGAGCTAGTATTTCGTTTGGCCCGGTGACGGGCTGATCGGGGTGTGGCGCAGCTTGGTAGCGCGCGTCGTTCGGGACGACGAGGCCGCAGGTTCAAATCCTGTCACCCCGACACATACGAAAGGCCCGGACCGTGAGGTCCGGGCCTTTCGTCGTATCTTCGCTCAGAAGTGCTCCCGCAGCTCATTCGCGACCTTCGATCACGGGGCGTTCCTTCCTGACGCCGGCCACTCAGGGAACACAGGTTGAAGACACCCCGCGAGACCAGCCCTACTTGAACCGCACAATGTTGTTGAAGAGCCACCCGCTGCTCCATGCGAAGGTGCGGTTGCCCCGGTCATCAAGCGCTGAGCCGATGTAGCTGGCCCAGATGTAGCTGCGACACCCGTTGCCCCCCGTGGTGGCCGTGTCGCACTCGGTGCGCCACCTGCGGCCATCGTCAGTGGTCCATTCTCCCGTATAGCCCAATGGATTGCTGGCCCACTGCGCACGCTTCATGTACGGCAGATAGGTCATGTTGTTGAAGTTCCATCCTGTGCTCTGCACATACGCACCGCCCACAAATCTGACCTGCGTCGACCAGATCGAGGTGCGGCAACGCACCGTCTGCGAGTACGGCTCGCAGGTGGTGAACCACTGGCGACCATTCACGTCATGGAAGCCGGGCGTGGAGTACAGATCCGTCTGACCGGCACTCGGAGCCGGGCTCGGTGTGACCGACGGGCTCGGGGTTGCCGACGGGCTCGGGGTTGCCGACGGGCTCGGGGTGACCGACGGGGAGGGCGTCGGTGTGGGGTCGATGGCGCCCGCCTTCTCGACGAGCACCGCTGCGGTCCTCGCGGGAACAGTGAGGGTGCCATCGGCGGCCACCCATCCCGTTCCCTTGACGACGGCGTCCTGACCATCCACCTGCACCTGGCTCAGCGCAAACCGGCGACCCGCCAGTTCGGGCACCGTGGTCACGATCTGCTCGGGTGTGGCGTTGATGGCCACCAGGACACCGTCGAGGTCCGTATCGATATCGACGTCGTACTCATCCGCCCGATCATCCACTGCCATCAGCACGAGTCCCGGAACCTGATCCGCCCCGGCTCCCGGGAACCTCACCCGCTCGCTCACCAGCGCCGCAGTCCCCAGGCTCAGCAACGGGGTCGACTTGCGCAACCGCAGCAGATCCAGCGACTGCTCGAAGGACGTCTCCATCGCCGCCTTGTCAGGCGTGAGAGCGGGGTTCTCCAGCAGCGGCGCCATGATGGGCCACTTCTCGCTGTTCTTCTCAGCGATGGGCAGCCCGTTGCCGAAGCCGTTGGTCTCCAGGGTCCAGTCCATGGCGTTGAAGTGGTCTCCTGAGTTGTAGGAGTCACGATCCAGGGACTTGGAGCGCAGGATCTCGGTTCCCGCATGCCAGAACGACGGCGACTGTCCGAGCGCGACGGTGGCCAGGGACACCGTGTTCATGCGCACCCGATCGGCCATGGATGTCTCCACAGGGAGCTTCAGTATCCCAAGGTCGAACAGCGTCTCGTTGTCGTGGGCATCCACGTAGTTGACGGACTCCTGCGGCATGGTGGAGAAGCCCGCAGGCTGGCCGTTGTAGTCCAGCTCGGAGCCCTTCTTCACGGTGCCGTCGGCGGAGGTGAACGAGTAGTCCTTGAGGTTGCCCGCCATTCCAAGACGGATCAGGTCGCTTGAGTTCTTCAACGCGGTCAGGCGCTCCTCCTGCGTCAACTCAGAGAGCCCATTGGCATCCGTGTAGAGGCCGGTGCCGAAGCCCTGATTGACGCGCTTGTCCTCGTCGAAGGGTCCGCCACCATGCACGGCGTCGCGGAGACGGTCGTTGAAGGCACCGATACCGGTGCCATCAAGCTGACCCTGCGTCGCCTGGGTGAAGCGAGCGTTGTCCGCCACCTCGCCGAAGTTCCAGCCCTCGCCGTAGAGGTAGATCGATGCACCATCGACACCGTCGACGTCCATCGTGAGCTCGTTCAGCGCTGCCCTGACGGCCTCCATGTTGGCGCGGGAGTGGTGACCCATGAGGTCAAAACGGAACCCGTCCACGTGATAGTCACGGGCCCATGTCACCACCGAATCCACCATCAGCTTCTGCGCCACCTGGTTCTCCGTGGCGATGTTCTGACAGCAGGTGGAGGTCTCGATGGCACCGGCGGCGGAGAGCCGCTGATAGTAGCCGGGCACCACCTTGTCCAGCACGGAGTTCTCGTCCTGTCCCGCCGCTGCCGTGTGGTTGTAGACCTTGTCGAGAACCACCTGGAGCCCGGTGTTGTGCAGGGCCCCCACCATCTCCCGGAATTCGTAGGTCCTGCCACCTCCCACCTGGTTGGCATCCGTGGCGTAGGAGCCCTCGGGTGTTGTGTAGTGCAGCGGATCGTAGCCCCAGTTGAAGGCGTCCTCGTCTGCGACGGCGGCGACGGCGGCCTGCTGCTCCTCCGAGGCCGGCCCGGCATCCGCCGGGATGTCCGGAACCGCCTGTTGGGTCCGGTCCTCCTCGATGGTGGCGATGTCGAAGGTGGGCAGCAGATGCACCGTGTCGATACCGGCATCGGCCAGCTTCGCAAGATGCTGCATGCCCGCCGAGTCACTGCGGGTGAAGGCTTTGTACGTGCCCCGTTCCGCTTCCGGCACCGACTCGTCGGCGATGGAGAAGTCCCGGACGTGGAGCTCCCAGATGGCCCGCGATGCGTCATTGCGGACCGTCGGGGCGGGTGTATCGCTCCACACCTCGGGTGCAAGTGCCGGATCGCCCAGGTCAACGAGAACGGAGCGCTCGGAGTTCTGTGTGAGCCCCAGGGAGTAGGGGTCGGTGACGTCGTTGGTGAGCACCTCGTCCTTCGACGGGACAAACACGTCGATGGACCACAGGTACTGTGCGTCGATCCACGATGCCTCCCCTGTCACGGACCATGTGCCGTCCTCAGCCCGGACGGCGTCGACCACGACGGGGTCACCGGTGCCGTCGGAGGGCCAACGCTTCAGCGCGACATCCTTGGCGGTGGGAGCCCAGATCCGCAGCGTCGGCACGGAGTCGCTCCAGAGCGCCCCCAGTTCCACGTCTTCGACAGCGTCGCCGTACAGGGCATCCAGAATTGGCGCGATCTGCATGGACGTGGCGGCGAGCAGGACCTCATCGGTGCCTGCACTGACGAGCAGTTCCCCCGTCAACAGATCCGCGGCCCGCGCGCTGTCCTCGTCGGAAAGCGTCAGCGCCACGTAGTCCGACAGGTGCGGATAGGCGCTCGCGAGTTCCTCGGACAGGTCCCCGTCATAGGTCAGGGTCAGCGATTCGCCGCCCTCGACGCCCTCGCCAACACTCAAACCTCCTGTGGCCTCGTGATGAAGTGCCCAGTTGAGCTCCGTGATGTCGCCGGCGATGAGCGATGTGGGCCAGGCGATCACGCCCGGTGTAAGCCACTGTGCCCAGGCATCCCCGACACCCACCAGCGGCGGGTTGGCAACCTCGATGGCGAGTTCATGGGAGGTCTCGTTGTAGGTGACCTTCACCACCTCTCCGGCATTCGTGGTGAACGTGTAGTTGGATCCGTCGAGGACGCCGCCCACACCATAGTTCTCAGCCCACGAGCCACCAATGGCGGCCTTGATCTCGTAGCTGCCGCCCGGAAGCGCATCGGTCTCGTAGACCCAGTTGCCATCACCGAGCGGCCGCATCGCTGTGGCCAGACATGCCGGCTTCCAGTCCTCACTGCAACCAAGAGCGGCCTGCCAACTTCCCGGGAGCGTGACCACATCGGCGACGGGGACCACCCACGACGTCTTGGTGGTGGGGTTGTGGAAGAACCGGAGAGGAGCACCATCGGTGGTGTAGGACAGGTTCCCGCCCTCGGAGGTGCCGTAGCTCTCCTCCCATGCGCCGTCGTAGGCGACCTTCCATTCGTAGGTGCCCGCCGGGATGCTGAAGACACTGGTCCACAGACCTGACTCCTCATCCAGTGACAGGGCCGCATCCGCGCAGCCGGGCTGCCAGTCTCCGGAGCACCCCATGGCCGCGTTGTGGCTGCCCGGGATGGAGACCTCGATCTCAGCGGGGGTCTCCCCCTCATCAGCAGCGCTCAGGGCGAGATCCTGACCCACCCATACCAGCGCCGAATCACCTGCGAGAGTATCCACGCCCACCGACACCGCGCGCACTTCCACAGGAGTGCCCACCGCGAGCCCACTGACATCGGCGTACACGCGTGGGGTGTCATCCTCTGCCACGCCAATCGTGGCCCAGGGTGCCGCATCCTCGTAGGTCCTCATGGCGAAGGTTGTCTCCGCCCAGCGGTCCACGTCGATGGTGGCGCTCATCCCGACGGTGTCCCCGGCGACTTCGGCGCCATCGACGACGTCGAGGGAAAGGTCGCCGGAGCTGGGCGCCACAGGGCGGTCGGCCTTCAGCACCACCGCCGACAGCGGTGGCACCACAACCGCAGCGACGCCCTCGGCGTCGGCGGTTGTGCCCGCTCCCCCGCCGTGGATCGCTTCATAGGTTGCCGACGGTGTCAGCGTGGCCACATCCACGCTCTGCTCGGTGGTGGCATTGTTCAGCGTCACCAGGTACTCCACCTGCTCGTCGCGGTCCACACGCGAAAAAGCGTATACGCCGGCGCCGGCGGTGGAGAGACGCTCGTACTGCGCCCCGTCGGCCAGTGCCGGGGTCGCGGTCCTCAGGGCCGCCAGTTCCGCGATGCCTTCATAGAGCGTGGTGGTGGTGTCGTAGCGGTCCTCGGTGCCCACCGTGTCGCCGTTCAGCAGCGTTTGGTTGGCGTAGGAATCCACCTGTGTGCCGAACATGTCATGGCGGGCCGCCTTGTCTCCACCGGAGCCGACGAAGCCCTGCTCGTCGCCGTAGTAGACCACCGGCTGGCCGCGGGTCAGGTACATGAGCTCGTGGGCAAGGAGGGATCGCTGTTCTCCTTGCCCTGCATCTTCGACGAAGTGCCCGATGCGCCCCATGTCATGGTTGCCCAGGAATGTGGGCAGGGTGGCCGCTGACGTGTCTCCGGTCAGGTAGAGGTCGTCGCCATTGAAGAGGCTGGACAGGCCCGTGGTGGTGAAGCCCTTCGCGAAGTTGGCCGCGGAGGATTGAAAGGTGAAATCCAGTGTTGCGTCCATCTCGGTGCGTCGCAGGTAGGGGGCCAGCTTGGCCGGGTCTGCGTCATAGACCTCACCGAACATGAAGAAATCGGGATTGACCTCATCTGCATGGTCCTTCAGTTCGGTGGTCCACTTCTCCCAGAACTCGAAGTTCACGTGCTTGACGGTGTCGATGCGGAAGCCGTCCACTCCCATGTCCATCCAGGCGGTGTAGATCTCCACCATGCCGTCCACCACCGTGGGGTGCTCCGTCATCAGGTCATCCAGACCGACGAAGTCGCCGAAGGTCACGGATTCACCCTCCCAGGTGGAGTCCCCGCGATTGTGGTAGAGCGTTTCATCGTTCAGCCACGCCGGGGTTTTACTCACGCCGTCGCGAAGTTCGGGCGTGTAGGGAAAGGACACATCGCCTACCAGTTCGGGCCAGTCGTCGGATCCCGCCAGTTCAGCGACGTCGATGACGTTGCCCGCAGCATCCGTGTACGGGGAATCCTCGATGTCGATGTAGGAGTACTCCCCCTCCGCGTAGGAAATACCGTCGGCGGTGTGGTTGGTGATGATGTCGAAGTAGACCTTCATGCCACGTGCGTGGGCCGCATCCGTCAACGCTGCGAGGGCGTCGTTGCCTCCCAGGTGGGGATCGATGGTGGTGAAGTCCGTGATCCAGTATCCGTGGTAGCCGGCCGAGGCGTCATCGCCAACACCTTGTACCGGATTGTTGGTGAACGACGGTGTGAGCCAGATCGCTGTGGTGCCGAGTCCCTCGATGTAGTCGAGGTTCTCCACGAGGCCCTGGATGTCGCCTCCGTGGTAGAACCCCTCGTTGGTGGGGTCAAAGCCGTGGTCAAGTCGGTCGCCCTCGATGCCTCCGGTGTCGTTGGATGTGTCGCCATTGGCGAACCGATCAGTCATGACGAAGTAGAAGTTCTCCACCTCGCCCTGCCGCACGGCGGGCTGGGCGACGTCGTTGTCGCCGTCCACATCCGCCCCACTGGGTGTCAGCTGAGGCGTCGTGACGCCGATGCGCTGGGTGGCGGAGTCGAAGGAGAATGTCAGTTCCATGTCGACGGGGAGATGCAGCATCGCGTTGTTGCCGGGGTCGTTGTTGGCGCCGAATGTGGTGTCGAAGGTGCCATCCAGCGCGATCTTGAACTCATGTTCGCCAGCCGGAACGTCGTAGGTGCCGGTGTAAATGCCGCTGTCCGCCTCCCCCTCGGTGAGGGCCGACTCCTCGCAGGCAGGCCGCCAGTCATCGTCACAGCCCAACTCAGACTGGAAAGTACCGACCGCCACCACCTGCCCTTCGGCGGCCGAAGCACTCACCGTGGACACGGGTGCCACCAGGCCTGTCAGGATCAGCACAATGGCAGAGAGAGCCGCAAAAGTTCTCTTGGCGGGGGTGACCAGCGACATTCGAGACTCCTTCGTCCACGGGAAGCGCCGACGGGGGGCGACGCTGACCCGGGCACTGGGAGCATTCTAAACCGCTATTCGCCCACCTGGGCGTCCTGAGGGTGGTGAATCCTTCATCACCAGTCGGAGATGTCGCCCGCATCGTCGAGGCAGGGAATGTCCGGCAGCCCCTCCGGAATGCCGTTGTTGCTCATGTCGGTGCATTCCACAACACTCTGCATCACCATCAGCGTTTCCCACTGCCCAGACTGCTTGCCCCAGATGTTCTGGGATCCCCCACAGCCCGGTGCGAACTCCTGCCCGGCCGCATAGCCATCAGGGTGGAAGGACAAGATGGTGAACTCGCTCGCGCATCCGCTCGAATCCGGGACCCCGGCGCGCTCCGCGATGAAGGCCTGGAAGTCGGCCGACGTGTCGGCGAGGAAAGCGGCGTCCGCAGCCGTTTGGACGGAGACTTCCATCGTGGTCCACGACCCACCTGAGGTGGCTGGAGTGCTTGCTGGCGTGCTCGGTGGATCCCCGGCAGCTGTGCTCGCTGGCGCACTGGGAACCACCGCCGGGGTGGTTGGAGTACTCGAGGGGGCAGACTCTCCGACTGGCACATCGGGTGCGCTGTTTGAGGGTTCGGGAGAAAGTTCGATCGTTGGGGTATCCGTAGGGACGTTCACCACGGGAGACTCTTGTTCCAGCGTTGGTTCGATCGGCGCAGTGATCATCGGCGAAGGTGTAGCACTTTCCCTTTCCACGACTGTTGTTCCGGCCGCGCAGCCAGCCACCAGAAGTACCCCGGGGATGAGCACCGCAAGTGTTGGCCTGATCATGCCCACCAGCCAACCACACGGGGGGCTTCTGGCAGTAGTGGGGATCGGTCCACCCGTGCAATCCTCCACTCGCGCGCCGAGGCCGGCCCTGGGGAAGCGCTGATCAATGCTGTTCTCGGCGAGGACGTGCCGGGTGGGATGAGATG
>JBQCZU010000006.1:0-117418 GCA_052089385.1 Arachnia sp. | reverse complement strand
CCTAGAGCACTCACGCGCACAGGATCATCAGAGGCGAACGGTGCGTCCTTCGTGGGCGCTGGTGTAGGCAGCTTCGGCAAGCACGAGTGCCTCGTAGCCGTCGCGCACTGACGGCGACATCGGAGAATTCTCCACCACCGCTGTCAGGAAAGCGTTGAGCTCCATGCGATAGGCGTCGACGTAGCGGTCCAGGAAGAAGTCCATGACGCGTGACTTGGCCTCAGTCTGGTCCGATGCGGCCTTGCGTACGGCGGTGGCTGTGAGGTTGTCGGCGTTGAGTGCGCCATCGGAGCCGAAGGCTTCCAACCGCTGGTCGTAGCCGAATGCGCAGGTGCGGGCGTTGATGATGGTGGCCATGCGGCCCTCGCTTGACTTGAGGGTGACCATGACCTGATCGAAGTCGCCCTGTGCCTCGATCCCGGCATCCATGTTGGTTCCGATGGCGCTCACTTCGACGATGTCACCCAGGAAGAAGCGGACCATGTCGAAATCGTGGATGGACATGTCCTTGAAGATGCCGCCGGAGCCGGCGACGTAGTCGGCAGGGGGCGCTGAGGGGTCACGTGAGATGACCGTGAGTTGTTGGAGATTGCCGATCTCGCCATCTGCAACGCGACGCTGGATCTCGCTGAAGGTGGGATCGAAGCGGCGGTTGAACCCCATCATCACGTCCGTGTTGTCGCCGAGTTCAGCGAGGCATCGCTTCGCGTCTGCAAGCTCAATGGCCACGGGCTTCTCGCACAGCACCTTCTTGCCAGTGGCGACAGCCGCCAGAATGTGATCGACATGGAAGCGGGTGGGTGAGCCAATGATGACCGCGTCGATCTCATCAGAAGCGAACACCTCGCCTGCCTCCAAACACCAGTCGACGCCGTGCTCCTGCCCCAGTGCGCGGGCGCTGGCCTCGAAAGGGTCACACACCAGCGCGAGCTCGGCCTGGGGGTGCTCACTCACGGCACGGGCGTGAACCTGACCGATTCGTCCGGCTCCGATGATGGCGATGCGAGTCATGATTTCTCCTCCGGTTGTGACGCCTCCGTGCGTCCTCAATGACGTGGAGCCCCCACCATCATGGCATATGTCCACACAAGAATGCGATAGGACTGAGCGTGCAATTGGACAGAGTCAGGGTGGGATCCCACTTTGCTAGTACATAGTGCCGCTGCTAGCCTCAATCGAACAAGTCGACGACGACAAACATTTGGAGCGGACATGAAGATTGCCGGAGCGCCCATCAGCTGGGGAGTGTGCGAGGTGCCCGATTGGGGGTATCAGATGGCACCCGAGCGAGTGTTGGCCGAGATGAAGCAGATCGGTCTCACTGCCACCGAATTCGGCCCGCAGGGCTGGTTGCCCGTTGATGCGGAAGAGCGAGCAGCGCTGGTGGGTCAGTTCGGGCTCAAGCCCATCGGGTCCTTCTTTCTGGCTGTCATGCACGATCCGGACTTTGATCCGATCCCGCAGGTGGAGCATGAGCTTCGCGCCTTTGAGTTGGCCGGCGGAGAGTTCCTGATCCTCGCGGCCGATTCGGGGCTCGAGGGTTACGACGATCGTCCGGTGCTGGACGAGGCCGGATGGCAGACCCTGTTCATGAACATGTCCCGCATCCGTGAGGTGTGTGCAGCCAAAGGTGTGACAGCCTGCCTCCATCCACACTGGGGAACCATGGTGCAGAACGTGGATGAGGTGGAGCGGGTTCTCGACAACTCCACGGTGGGATTGTGTCTGGATACAGGGCACATCGCCTGTGGTGGTGCCGACGTGGTGGCGCTGGTGGGCAAGTACGCCCACCGCGTGGACATCGTGCATGCAAAGGACATCCGCAAGGAAGTCACTGATCAACTGCTTCCGGGTGAGATCACCTGGAGTCAGGGCATCAAGGCTGGCATGTTCACGCCCATCGGTCAGGGTGACATCGACTTCGCAACCATCGCCTCGCTGTTGCGTGATGCAGGATTTGACGGGTATTGGGTGCTCGAGCAGGACATCATGATCGACGGTGAACCTCCATCTGGAGGGGGACCCATCGGGAATGCCAAGGCGTCGCTGGATGCGCTGATGGCGCTCAGCTGAGCGGTCATGCTGCTGAGGTGAGCGCAGTGTGCACACCAGTGGTGTTGTCGCTGCCGGTGGCGGGGATGGTGTGACCTTTCAGGCGCTCCATCCCCATTACTTGTGAGGACAATATCGAGCCGGTTCCGAGATGGGCGAGTGTTCGTGGAGCGGGAGCTGTCAGGTGGAGCACAAAACCTCAGCAACGGAATCTCACAAATGTTGTAACATTTGCTTGACAAACTGCATGCTTGCTTGCGAGCATTGCACAGCACCACCGAGCGCAGTAGCTTGATCGTCGCAACAACGCGACCGAAGTGGCAGAAGTAACTGATTCACAGCAAGGAGGCTGATGATGACCCAAACCGGCGCCCCTGTCGGAGACAGGACGAGGGCTGATGTGGGCGAAGCTCTGCTGGAAGCGCGTGGGATCAGCAAGTCCTTCCCAGGTGTTCGTGCGCTTCACAATGTCGATTTCACTCTGCGAGCAGGTGAGGTCCATGCCCTCGTCGGAGAGAACGGCGCGGGCAAGTCCACGCTCATGAAGATCATGTCCGGCATCTACCAGCCGGACGAGGGCGAGCTGCGTCTGCGCGGCGAGAAACTGGTTCTTCCCACGCCGCTGTCAGCGCATCACGCGGGGATCAGCGTGATTCATCAGGAATTCTTCCTGATGAATCACCTAACCGTTGCCCAGAACATTTTCATTGGTCGTGAACCCAAGCGTTTCGGTGGACTCATCAATGACGACGCGGCGCTGAACCGCCAGGCGTCCGAATTGCTGGAGCGGTTGGGTGTCAAAATTGACCCCCGGGTGCGAGTCTCCCAACTGACCGTCGCGGCGCAGCAACTCCTGGAGATTGCCAAGGCCCTGTCCTTCAACTCCTCCGTCCTCGTGATGGACGAGCCCACTGCGGCGCTCACCGACGCAGAGGTGGAAACCCTCTTCCGTATCATCGACGACTTCATCACTGAAGAAACGGCAGTGGTCTACATCTCCCACCGCATGGAGGAGATTCGCAGGCTGGCCACGCAGGTCACGGTCTTGCGCGACGGGGAACTCGTCGCCACCCGGTCCGGCGCTGATGTCACCATTCCCGAGATCATCCACATGATGGTCGGCCGGGAGATCGCCTCTGACGTCCGCCCGGAGCCCCGCAAGAAGACCGAGCCGATTCTGGAGGTCAAGAATCTTTCCACGGATGCCTTGCTCAATGACGTCAGCTTCACCCTCGAGAAAGGTGAAATCCTGGGATTCGCGGGGCTGATGGGGGCAGGACGCACCGAAACCGCTCGAGCGTTGATTGGTGCTGATCCCAGATCTTCCGGTGAGGTGATGTTCAACGGCAAAGAGGTGAACATCACCCATCCCAAAGACGCTGTGCGTCTGGGCATCGGGTATCTCTCGGAGGACCGGAAGAAGTACGGCCTGATCCTCGGCCAGGATGTGACAGCCAATACCGTGCTGGCCTCCATCAGCTCCTACACAAAGGGTGGGTTCCTGCAGGACAAGGAGATGCGCAAGGCTGCCTCCAAATGGGTCGAAGCCCTGTCCACCAAGACGCCAAACGTCCGTCAGAAGATCCGCAACCTCTCCGGAGGCAATCAACAAAAGGTTGTTCTGGCCAAATGGCTGGAGCGTGACTGCGACATCCTCATCTTCGACGAGCCAACCCGAGGCATCGATGTTGGCGCAAAGCAAGAAATCTACGATCTGCTCGACGAGCTGACCAGCCAGGGTAAATCCATCATCATGATCTCCTCCGAGATGGAGGAAATCCTGCGCATGTCCGATCGGATCGCCGTCATGTGCAACGGGCAAATCACGGGCTTCCTCTCCAATGCAGAGGCCACCCAGGAGAAGATCATGGAACTTGCCACCCACTTCCACGAGACCGAAACAGCAACCACCAGTGAGGGCGAGCAATGACAGCCACGGAGACCGCCACGATCAAAGGTAAACGGGCACGGACCGGCGCCATCCCGGAACGCTACAAGGCCTTCATCCAGCAGGCCATGGTGGTGTTCGTTCTGATCCTGCTCGTGACGTTCTTCAGTGTCATGAACTCCAACTTTGCCAGCTGGGGCAATATCTCATCGCTCCTCCTGGCCTCCGTCGTGACAGGCGTGCAGGCGCTCGGCCTGTCATTCGTCATCGCGACCGGCGGCATTGACCTCACCCCCGGATTCGGCATGGCCGTCACATCCGTCTGTGGTGGCCTGATCATTGCTCAAACCGGTGGTTTGGGCCTGCCGATCTGGATGGGCATCCTCGGGGCACTGGCGGCTGGTGCGCTGCTCGGGACCATCAATGGCTTGTTGGTCTCCTACGTCAAGATGCAGCCCATGATCGCCACGCTGGCAATGATGATGGTTGCCTGGGGCACAGCACTCGTGCTCGCGGACGGACGGACCATCTCGCTGCGCAGCGTCGAGGGCTATGACCAGATTGCCGTCGGCGAGTTGATCCCCGGCCTGCCCAATGCCGTGCTGATCTTCGTGGCGCTTGCCATCGTTGCCGGTGTCCTCATGAACAAGACCGCCATTGGCCGGTACTCCCTGGCCATCGGATCCAACGAGGAGGCCACCCGGATCTCCGGGGTGAACACCCGGCGTTGGAAGATGCTCGCCTACATCATCGGCGGCGTCTTCACCGGTATCTCCGGCATTCTGATGTCTTCTCGGCTCTCCGCCGCTCAGCCCACGCTGGGTCAGGGCTATGAGATGTATGCCATCGCTGCCGCGGTCATCGGTGGCACTTCGCTCCGAGGTGGCCGAGCCTCCATCTTCGGTGCCGTCATCGGTGCTGTGACCATCCAGACAATTTTCAACGGACTGACCGTCATGGGCGTTCAGGACCAGTGGCAAAAGGTGGTTCTGGGCGCAGTTGTCCTCCTCGCAGTCTTCGTCGACATCGCTCGGCGCGGTGGCAAGGAGGAGTGAGCTTCCGTCGCGGCAAGAACCACCACGGGTTGTTTGTCCCCCCTGGGCCAACAACCAGTACCCCTGCATCACACGCCCCTTTCGGCGCGCATCCCACAAGGAGTCATCACAGTGAAAAAGCTCATTGCCACCCTGGCCACGGCCGCCCTGGCTGCCGTCACCCTCGCCGGCTGCGGAGGCGACACTGCCTCTGACGACGGCGGCGAAGCCTCCACGGATGGGGGTCGCGTCACACTCATTGGCAAGGCCAACGCCTCCGAGTACTGGAGCAAAGTCAAGGAAGGATCCATGGCGGCGGGCGAGGACCTCGGCGTCGAGGTGGTGTTCAACGGTCCAGACACCGAGTCCGAAGGCGACAAGCAACTCAATCAGTTGGACAGCGCCATCAATGACGGACCCATGGGTATCGGTTTCGCGCCCCAGGACGGCGCCCAGGATGGTGCACCCCGTCTTTTCGATGCTGCCGAAGCTGCGGAGATTCCCGTCATCGTGTTCGACACTCCGCTGCCCGGCTCTGACGTGCAGTTGACCACCATCGCCTCCGACAATGCGGGTATGGGTGCCCAGGCAGCCGAGAAGATGGCGGAGGAAGTGGGCGGCAAGGGCAAGGTTGCAATCATCGCCCACGGTGAGGTTGGTACCGCCGGTGAGCGCCGCGACGGCTTCCGTGACTGGATCGAGGAGAATGCCCCCGACATGGAAGTGGTTGACGTCCAAAACGGCGAGTCCGATCCAGCCAAGTCCCGCGACAAGGCACAGGGCATCCTGCAGGCACACCCGGACCTGGTGGGCTTCTTCGGAACCGATGATGATTCCGTCACGGCCATTGCTGATGAAGTCGCGGCCAAGGACATGGACACCATCGTCGTCGGCATCGACGCCTCCCCCGACGTCCTGACTCTGCTGGAGGAGACCCTGATCTTCGGTGTCGTCGTCCAGAACCCCTTCGGTATGGGCTATCGCACGGTCGAGATGCTCGTTGAGGCTGCGGATGGCACCCTGCCTGAGGAGACCAACATCATCTCGGAGTCCGTCTGGGTCACTCCAGAGAACATGAACGACGCCGAGGTTCAGGAAATTCTCTGACGCGCAACTGAGCGCGGGAGTCATCTCACCTCACACCAACGCTCCCCGTGGCAGGAGCCGGAATCCGGCTCTTGCCACGGGGAGCGTTGTGTCATGCCCTCTTCGCGTGCCCGTGTGAAGCTCTCAGTAGATCTCGGAGATCCTGACTGGCCGGTGCTCGTCCCGGGAAAGGTTGCAGGCCAGGGCGATCTTCAGTGCTTCGACGGCGTCGGTCGCGGTGCAGGCGCTCGGCAGTCCCATCATGGTGTTGCGCAGGAAGTGGTCCACCTCACGCTCGTAGCAGGGCAGGAAACGTGCGATGAAGTCGTCCCAGGGCGCCTCCGGGGGGAATGCCACGCCGTGCTCCATGGAGTGGAACGGCACCTTGTTGTCCAGGCCCACGTTGGCGGATCCCTCCGTTCCCATGAGGTCGAGGCGGACTTCGTAGCCCGCTCCGTTGTAGCGCGACGAGTGCACGCTGCCGACCGTGCCGTCGTCGAAGGTGAGAACAGCAACGGAGTCGGAGAAGTCGTTGTTCTCGGCGAAAGCCGCCGAACCGCGTGCGGAGCCTGTGGCATAGACCTCCACCACTTCGCGCCCGCTCACCCAGCGGAGGATGTCGAAGTCATGGATGTTGCAATCCAGGAAGACTCCTCCGGAGCCGGGGATAAACCGATCAGCTGGAGGCGCTGGATCGCATGTGAGGGCATGGAATCGACGCAGTTCGCCGAGCCCACCGGAAGCCAGTAGATCCTTGGCCCGTGTGTAGCCATCGTCGAAGCGTCGCTGAAACCCAATGTGATGGGGAAGGTGTGCCTCTTCCAGTGCCCGCTGTGCGGTGAGCGCCTGTTCCAGGTCGAGTGCGATGGGCTTCTCGCAGTACGTGGGGATACCAATGCCGGCGGCGGAGATGAGCAGTTCCGCGTGGGTGTCAGTGCCCGTGGCGATGACGAGGCCGTCCAGTGCGAGCGGATTTGAAACGTCCAGCACTTCGGCGACGAGAGCGCTCTCGCAGCCCAGCTCCGCTGCAGCCTCGGTGGCCCGCTGGGGGTCGACGTCAGCGAGCACGAGGCGCTTCACGAGGGGGTGGGCCGCCAGGATGCCGGCATGCATTATTCCAATCCGGCCGATACCGAGAAGGGCCACAGCATGCGGCTGCGTGGCGGAGGTGTTCAGCGTGGTCATCTTGCCCCTTTGCAAAGTGTGTGGATCATGAAACGCTACTGAGGTTCACTTTGTACTGTCAAGCAGAGTGCCAGCGCACGGTTGCTTCGTTGCGCAGCACGCTTGCCACTGCAAGGTCGATCCCGTAATGTATGAACAAATAGATCTATGCGGTTGACGGGCCCATGAAGGCTCCGGAGCCGCTGGCACACGTTGACACAGAGGACGTGTGGCGCATGGCACGACTCGATGCAACATGACAGGAAGGCACGATCGCTATGACGAGGACCATCACCCACTGGATCGGTGGCGCCCCCTACGAAGGCACCCCCACGCACAGGATCCCTGTCGAGAACCCAGCCACCGGCAAGGTTGAAGGTGAGTTGCTGGCCGCCAGCCAGGCCGACGTCGACCACGCCGTCGAGGTGGCGATGGAGGCCCAGCGCGCATGGCGAAAGGTGTCGATTGCCAAGCGCACCGCCATCATGTTCACGATGCGTGAGTTGGTTCTGGCGCACTCCGATGATCTGGCGAAAGCGATCGTCGCGGAGCATGGCAAGGATTACAACGACGCGATCGGTGAAATCCAGCGCGGCCGCGAAACCCTCGACTTCGCCTGCGGAATCGGCGCGGCGCTCAAGGGCGACTTCTCCTTTGACGTCTCCAGCGGCGTCGACATCCACAGCATTCGTCAGCCGGTCGGCGTGGTCGCCGGAGTCTGCCCGTTCAATTTCCCCGTCATGGTTCCCATGTGGATGCACCCTGTGGCCATCGCCGCCGGCAATGCGTTCATCCTGAAGCCCGCCACACCGACGCCTTCCGCGTCGCTCCTGATGGCGAAGCTGTACAAGGAAGCCGGGCTTCCCGACGGTGTGTTCAACGTGGTCGCCGGAGACGTGGAAGTTGTCACCGCGCTGATCGAGCATCCGGGCGTTGACGCCATCTCCTTTGTTGGCTCCACCCCCGTGGCGCGAATCGTGCAGGAGAAGGGCGTGGCAAACGGCAAGCGCGTTCAGGCGCTGGGAGGCGCGAACAACCACGCCATCGTGATGCCTGACTGTGACCTGGCGTTCGCTGCCCAGCACATCTCCGCTGCCGCCTTCGGTGCGGCAGGGGAGCGCTGCATGGCGTTGCCCATCGTTGTTGCTGTGGGGGGAGTTGGGCCACAGCTGGCGGAACTGGTGAAGGAGCACGCCGTCAACATCAAGGTGGGCAACGGCCTCGAGGAGGGTGTCCAGATGGGTCCCGTCATCTCCAAGGCGGCCAGGACGCGCATCGTCGGTCTCATTGACGACGCGGTGGAGCGTGGCGCCAGTGTGGTCATGGACGGCCGCGGACTGACCGTCGATGGACACGAAGACGGGTTCTGGTTGGGCCCCACCATCCTCGACGACGTTCCGGTGGATGCTCCTGCCTACACGCAGGAGATCTTCGGGCCTGTCCTCACCGTTGTGCACGCCGACACCTACGCCGAGGCCATCGAGATCGTCAATGCCTCGGAGTTCGGCAACGGCGCCGCCATCTTCACCAACGACGGCGGCATGGCGCGGGCATTCCAGCTTGATGTGGAGGCCGGCATGGTGGGCATCAACGTCCCCATCCCCACCCCGGTGGCGTTCTACTCCTTCGGTGGCTGGAAGGGCTCGCTCATGGGCGACACCCACATCCACGGACCCGAGGGTGTGAAGTTCTACACCCGGTTGAAGGCCATCACCTCCCGCTGGCCGTCCGAGTCAGGCGCCCACGCCGCGACGATGTCCTTCAAGCGCGAGGAGTGAGGACCGACTCCCGTCATGCTGCAAGGTGGCTGAAGCGCCGCACGAAGTGGAAGACAGCACAGAACGAGGGCCGCACCCCAGGGTGCGGCCCTCGTCCTGTGTCAATCAACTGAAGCGCGGGCAGCCGCGAGCGACGGCGACTATTCTCCCGACTCATCCTCGGTGCTTTGTGGCGCGTCGCCGGAGATCATCTGCGGTCCGCCAGAATGGGTCACCTGGATCTTGCGCGGCTTGGCCTCCTCCGACACGGGGATGCGCAACGTCAGGACGCCGTCGGTGTACTCAGCCTCGATGCGATCTGCTGCCACGCCGTAGCCAAGTGTCAACTGCCGCGCGAACGTCCCGCTGGGGCGCTCATGCGCGAGCCACTGAATGTCTTCGTCCTGCTGCACCTTGCGTTCCGCCCGAATGGTGAGGGTGCGTTCCTCCACGTCAATGTCGATTGTGCGTGGGTCCACACCCGGCAAATCGATGGCGGCAACGAAGGACTCGGCGCTGCGGTACAGATCCATCGGCATGCCGGTGGGAGCTGGGTTCCGCATCGCCGAGAAAGCACGATCAATCTCGCGGAAGGGGTCGAAAGTGGTGGTCATGGTTCCTCCTAGCGGTGTGTGATGCGAATACATCGATGGATTTGTAAAGGGTGAGTCTGGGAGACTCAATGCAAGAATTATACACATTGAGTGGGGTGGACTCAACTCAGTTTCGCGATCTTTGAGTAGCGGCGTGACGGCTTCCGTTGCTCACCGGAAGCGCCCTGATGAACGCGGTGGAGAAGAGGAGGAAGCTCTCGGATAAGGTCGTGGTCATGGCGCTCCTTGACCTGCAGAAGACCTCCAACCCCATCTCGGACGAGGAGCGTGCCGCCGCGCTCGCAGATCCAGGTTTTGGGCGGTATTACACCGATCACATGGCGCTGGCGAACTACACCGAGGGCAAAGGTTGGGAGAACCCCCGCATCGTGCCCACGGGCCACTTCAGCCTCCACCCTGCAGCGTCGGTGCTGCACTACGGGCAGGAGATCTTTGAGGGGCTGAAGGCGTACCGCCACGACGACGGGTCGGTCTGGCTGTTCAGGCCCGAGCGCAATGCCGATCGCTTCGTCGGCTCCGCCCATCGTTTGCAGATGGCGCCTCTGCCGCAGGAGATTTTCCTGGCATCGATCATGGAGCTCGTGGACCTGGAGCGCGCCTGGGTTCCGGAGAATCAGGGTGAGCAGAGCCTCTACATCCGGCCCTTCCAGATTGCCGACGAGCCATACCTGGGGGTTCGCGAGGCCCACAAGTACCTCTACGCCGTCCTGACCACCCCTGCGGGCGCCTACTACCCGGACCCGGTCAAACTGTGGATCACCCCCAACTACACGCGCGCTGCCAAGGGCGGCACCGGCACTGCCAAGTGCGGAGGCAACTATGCGGCCAGCCTCGCCGCGGCCGTCGAGGCCCAGGAGCATGGCTGCGGGCAGGTGCTCTACACCGACGGCGCCGAGCACAAGTGGCTCGAGGAGTGCGGCACCATGAACTTCATGATGATCACGCGCGACGATGAGTTGCTCACGCCTGCGCTCGGGACCATCCTGGAGGGCGTCACGCGCGACTCCATCCTGACGCTCGCGCCGGAACATGGTTTGACGCCCATACAGCGGCCGATCTCCATTGACGAACTCCGCGACGGGCTGAACAGTGGCTACATCACCGAGGCCTTCGCCTGTGGCACTGCTGCCGTCATCACGCCCATCATCGGCTTCAACTCACCGGACCGAGGTGAGGAACCAGTCGGAAACGGGGAACCCGGCGCGCGCACCCTGGAGTTGCGGAAGCATCTCCTGGACATCCAGTACGGTCGCTCGGCGGATCGTCACGGCTGGCTGCGTCGCGTCGGCTGAAACTCAGGCTCAGGACCCGGCAAGTACGTCCTTCATCGCCTCCGGACCCCAGGTGAGGAGCTGCACCATGGAATCTGCGGTGAACAGCACGGCGTTGCCGTTGCCCACATACACCGTGCCGCTTGCCCCCTCGGCATAGACCTCATAGCCAGCCTCGGCTGCGCTGCTCTCCACCATGGCGACCACGGCGGCGGGATCCTCCTCGGCCATCATGATGGAAGCTTCCTGGGCGTCCGTGACGAGCGTGTTCTCGGGAATTCTGAGGCCGGAGGGGATGGTGATGTCCATCATGTTGGCCGTGATGGTGTCGGTGGTGACACCGGCACCGTCGAAGGGCTCCCCGACGGAAGAATCTTCCTCCGGATCGATGGGCGGAACGGAGGCCTCGCTGCCAAGCGCCTCGGGGGGAAGGGATCCTTCCACAGTGGCCGCAGGGGCGGACGGGTCCATCGTGGAGTCTTCGGCTGGCGTGCTGCAGGCGGAGAGGGAGATGGCCAGGGCAGTAGCTGCGAGCCAGGGGATGATGCGCTGAGGGGTTTTCGACATGTCCTCATCGTAGGCGCTGCCACGCGGCTACGGTTGTGGCCGTGATGCGAGCAATCATCGGGACCCTGGGATACGTGCGGCGCGGCGACGAGGTGCTCCTCGTTCACCGTCAACGCGACGGCGACGACCATCAGGGCAAGTACAACGGCCTCGGCGGGAAACTGGAAGTGGGTGAGGACGCCGTCGCGTGCATGAAGCGTGAACTGCACGAAGAATCGGGCCTGGTGGCCACGTCTCTGAGTCTGCGCGGCACCATCGCATGGCCCGGCTTCGGCTCGGACGGCTCAGATTGGTTCGGCCTGGTTTTCCTCATCGACGGGTTTGACGGCGACCCACCCGCCCACAACGAGGACGGCCCGCTGCAATGGGTCCCCATTGATGAGCTCGACACCCTGCCCATGTGGGAGGGCGATCGTCACTTCCTGCCGTGGATCTTCGATGGCGACCCCCGCCAGTTCCATGCGGTCCTGCCCTACCGCGACGGCGTGCTCATGGCTGAGGATGTTGCTGTCACGCGCCTGTAATTGCCCTGGACGTGGGACTTCAGGGGCTGATCGGGGTGAAGCAGCCTTGTGACTGAGCCGCCCCGGCACCAGACTGGGGGGCAAGCAGAGCTCATCAGTATGAGACGGACCACAGGAGGACCCATGACTGAGCACAACGATCACACGAGCAACATCAACGAGAGCACCATCAACGAGGTTCCTGAGGACAAGCAGGCCTCCGATGATGCGGCAGCCGCTGCACAGGAGCGAGGCGAAGACGTCGAGAACGTCCACCGCGATGACAGGCTGACCCCGGAGAAGATTGGCGAGGCGGCCCGCAAGGTGGCCACGGAGACCGCCTACGCGGCGGCAGGGTTCGCCGGGATGGTGGGGGACAAGGCCCGGGCCTTCTACGACGAGCAGAAGAAGCAGTACACCGACGCTCACCCCGATGAGGACGGCCCCAGCGCCAAGGCGTTCCTGGATCAGCTCTCAGAGCAGCTCAACCGGTTCGCCGACGACCTCTCGCGCGGGTACAGGGACATGGCCGAGCGGGGCCGCGACGTGGTCCAGGGCAACACGGCCGCCAAGCGCGGGCAGACCGGCGGGACAACAGAGCAGGAAGGCTCCGATGCCAACGCGGTCAACGACGGCGAGTCCGCCATTCCGGAGAACCAGCCCACGTTTTCCAGCAACCTTGCCAACGACGTCACAGAGAAGGCCCCGGACACTTCGGAGATTCTCGTCGATGCCGACAAACAGGACGGCGTGCTCTAGGGAAGCAGTGGTTCCCTACGCCACAACCGTAAAGACGGCATCGAGCGCCCGGACCCCCGCAAGGGGCCGGGCGCTCGCTGTGTGTGTGCAGTGAACCGGCGTGACAGGTTCGGTGCCAGGTCAGGCCCTGGAGTCTGTGTCCTCGATGGTGGGTTCCGGCTGGTCATGCCAGACGACGATGGACCATGCGCCCACGTGTGCTGTGTGCTCGACGATCTCACCCTCTCCCTCAGGCCAGAAGTTGAGTTGCGGCTCGGCCCAGGCATGGGTGTCTATCAGCCTGCGCCACAGCCGGTTCCGCTCGGCCAGCGGCACGCGGAAGTCGACGGGGGCATCAGACATGTTCACCATCATCCAGAAGTTGTCGCCCTCGCTGTTGATGAAGATGGAGATCGCTCGATCACCCTCCGCCGGATGCGCCGTCAGCGTCGGCGAATGGTAGAGGTAAGAGACGTCCTTGTTGTCGGCCACCAGGTCGCCGTACTGCCTTTGTTGCAGGGACTCGTGGCGCTGCCGCAGGTTGGCGGTGAACGTCGCGAAGCGGAACAACGCGTTGACGCTGTCTTCGGTGCTGAATTTGCCGAAGTTGTCGTGATAGAACGCGTCCACGCCGTCTGCCACAGGCACTTCGTGTGGACTGTTCGTCGGGATCATCTCGTAGTTGTTGCGCATGGCGACACTGTTGAGCGCCCACGGATTGTTGTTGCCGTTCTGGGTGCGGCCGAATTCGTCGCCAGCCACCACCATGGGAATGCCCCGCGAGAAGAACAGCGTCACCCAGAAGTTGCGAACCCGTTGACGACGCAGCACCTGATCGCCGTTGGAGTCCCAGGACTCGTTGTCATCGCTGCCGCCGTCGGAGGGGCCGAACGGGTGGGGCAGGTAGTTGTTCTTCTCCTGATAGCTCACGAGATCGGCCATGTTGAAACCGTCGTGGGCATCAACGAAGTTGATGGTGTTCTGAGGGCCACCCGTATCGGCGAAGTGCCGGTGGTCGCCGTTCATCATGTCCAGGAAGGAACTGGTGTTGCCGTCTCCCTTGAGGAACTTGCGTACGGTGTCGCGGTAGCGCCCGTTCCATTCTCCCCAGCCGGCGGGGAAGTTGCCCACTTCGTAGCCCCACATGTCCCACGCCTCAGCGATCACCTGGATGTGTTCGTCCTCGGCGAACGACGCGATGTCCAGCAGCAACGGGTGATCGTTGAAGAAGCGCTTCTGGTTGTCCCAGTCGTCGGGGTCAGCCTCTCCTGGCAGCCGGCCGAGCACGGTGGCCAGGTCGAAGCGGAAGCCGTCCACGCCCATCTGGCGCGTCCAGTAGGCGAGGGAGTCCTTGACCAGCGAACGCGCGGCCTCGGAGGAATAGTTGAGCTGGTTCGACGTGCCGGTGGCGCCATCGACCAGCACATGCCCGCTCGTCATGGCGTAGTAGTCAGCTGTGGCCAGCCCGCCCAGGTTTGTGAAGCCGGTGGTGGCGACGTCGTTGGCCCAGTTGCCACCCTCGGCGGTGTGGTTGTAGACGACGTCGAGGTAGATCTCCAGTCCCACTTCATGGAAGGCGTTGACCATCTCCTTGAATTCCCTCGTGGGTCCGCCGAGGCTCTTGTCGAAGGAGTAGCTGCGGTTGGGGGAGAAGAAGGACAGGGTCATGTACCCCCAACCGTTGGTGAAGCCGTCCTCATTGCTCTCGGAGGAGTTGGTCTCGTGAACGGGGAGCAGTTCCAAGGAGGTGAAGCCGAGTGCCTTCAGGTAGGGGGCCATCAGCCCCGCACCCTTGTAGGTGCCCAGCAACTCCTTGGGGATGTCCACCACGTCCTCGAACCCGGGCTCGCCGGCAAGGAGTTGCCCGAGGCGCATCACCGATGGGTGCCCGCACAACTGTTGTATCTGCGCCTCATAGATCGACGAACGCTCGGCGGGAATCCGTGGCTTGGGGAGCAGGGCCGTGGTGTCGGAGATGATGACGCCCTTGGGGACGTACGGAGCGGTGTCGACATCGCGGCGCTTCTGGCCGTCGTAGTCGTCATCCCCCGTCCCGAAGACGCCATTGTCGACACCCAGGTCACGGATGGCGTCGGAATACATCGTGTGGGTGATCTCGACGGCGTAGGGATCGAAGACAACCTTGTTCGGATTGAAACGATTGCCCTTCTTGTCCCGGTCGGAAATGTATCCCACACCGGATCCCGGCTTCCAGGACACTCGGTGGGGCCAGTTCTTCCCCCACGCGCGGTAGGCGTACATGGTGCCGATGAGGACACCGGCGATCTTGGCCCGCCAGATACCGTCCTTGCCCTTGGCGGGAAGGAATGTTGCGCCTGCCTCGGCACCAACCGCTTCGTCGAAGAACTCGAGCTGCAGTCGTGTTGCGGCGGGGGCGTGCACGGCGAAAGTGACGCCGTCGGAGTATACGTGAGCACCCAGGGGCCAGTCGGCATTTGCCCACTTGTCCTCTTCTGTGGGCTCCATCAAACTAAAGGTCATAGAGAGATAGTGTCAGGTCGTCCCCAATTTGGCGCATTGGAGGGGTGGGAGGCGTGCGGATCGGGTGGCTATTCTTTGACTTGTGAATGACGAAAAACGGCTCCTGATGGTGCATGCTCACCCCGACGATGAGTCCAGCCAGTCCTCGGCGACGCTGTCGCGCTATGTGGCCGAAGGTGCACAGGTGACGTTGGTCACCTGCACGTTGGGTGAGCGCGGTGAGATCCTCGTGCCGGACTGGACGCACTTCTCGCCAGCGGAGTTGGGCGAGCACCGCATTCAGGAGCTCGCCACCGCGCTGGGCATCATGGGCGTCACGGATCACGTGTGGCTCGGTGGGCCCGGCACCTACCACGACACGGGGATGAGTACCGACGATCAGGGCCGCGTGATTCCGCCCGACGACGCACCCGAGAACGCATTCTGGACCGCCGACCTGCTCGAGGCCACGAACCACCTCGTCGAGGTCATCCGTTCGCGTCGACCACAAGTTCTCAGCACGTACGACCCCAATGGCAACTACGGGCACCCTGATCATATTCAGGCGCATCGGGTTGCAATGTATGCGGCCCAGTTGGCCGCCGTCGGCGCCCACCGTGAGGACCTGGGCGAGCCGTGGCAGGTGTCACGGATTCTCTGGAACACCATCAACCCGGCCATGTGGGAAGAGGCTGCCCGCCTCGCCGAGGAAGAAGGCATGGACCTGTTCGGGAATCGTTCCCAGGAGCCGGACGTCAACCGTACGAGTCTCGCAGCAGTGTCAGTGGTGGTGCCGTACGGCGAATACCTGCAACAAAGCACAGACGCACTGCTGTCCCATCGGAGTCAGGTGGATCCCGAGCAGGACTTCTGGCGGTTCTACACGATCATGCGAAAGCTGCCGATTGCAGGTGAGGCCTACCTGTGGGCTGGTGGCCAGCCATTCCCGGCCGGAGATACCCCGGCGCAGGATCTCTTTGAAGGGCTGGACCTCTCAGCCTGACGTGCGATCAGGATGTGGCTTCACGCCGTCGCCGGGTAGAGGCGACGGCATGAAACCCGACCGCGCTCAGCGGCGAATCGCCCGCAGCATGGCACTGGCCGCGATCAGTCCGACTGCGCCGGCGGTGTAGATGACAGTCCGCACCCACGTGTGAGAGGGGAGCCCCTCGGCTGCTTCGCGAACGGCGTCATCGAAGCCCATCAGGCCGCCGGGAGGACGCGGGATGTAGTCGTCGATGTCGCGCTCCAGCACCACCGTGTCGTGCAGCAAACTGCCTACGAGCGGCTTCGCCATCGCCGTGTCGATGTCAGTGACAAGCCCAATCCAGTGAGCAGCGAGTCCGGGTGTGGTGACCGGAGCTGTGAACATGGGGCCTGAACGAAAGCCGAGGGTGTCTCCGTAGCGAGACATCATGCCGGAGTAGGTGAGTACGTCCGGACCGCCGATGTCGAACGTGCGGTTGACCTCCGGAGGCAGATCAGCGGCGGCGACCAGGTAGTAGAGGACATCGCGGGCCGCGATCGGCTGGATCCTGTTGTTGATCCATTTGGGAGCGACGCCGCCTGGTAGACGCTCGGCCAACTGCTTCAGCATCGTGAAGGAGATGGAACCGTTGCCCAACACGACGGCCGCCTGGAGGACTGCCGTGGGGACGCCGGAAGCCATCAGCTTCTCGCCCACCTCGACGCGGCTGGCCAGATGCTCCGAGAGTTGTTCATCTGGGTGCAAGCCGCTGAGATAGACAATGCGCTGAACGCCTTCGGATTTCGCCGCGCTGGCGAAGACTTCCGCCATCTGGGCATCACGTTTCACGAAGTCCTCGCCGGAGCCCATGGAATGCAGGAGGTACCAGGCGACGTCGGTCCCCTGCATGGCGCGAGCGACATCGTCGGGGTTGGTGGCATCGCCTGCGACAGATTCCACCTGATCGTGCCATGCATGGGATGCGAGTTTTTCAGGGCTGCGCGAGAGCGTACGAACGCTCCAGCCGTCCTCAAGGAGCTTTTCAACGACAAGGCCTCCGACGTAGCCGGTGGCTCCCGTCACGAGTGCAGTACGGGTGGTCATAGAAGGGCCCTCCAAAAATCGAGTGCGGGTTGTAGTAGGTAGAGCATTCCCAGTGACCATGTCAGATGGGCGGTGATGGGGGCGAGTAACGCACCAGTTCGTTGACGTAGCCATTCAGCAAGGACACCCATGCAGGCGGCTGCGAGCGCCAGAAGTGGAATGCCGGACGCGGCCGTGACGAGGGTGTAGATCAGTGTGGTGCCCACGAGACGCCGCGTGCGTGTGCCGCCAAGTGATTCGTGGAGTGCGCCACGGAAGAAGATTTCCTCCGTGACGCCGTTGAGGACTGTGATCAGGGTGACGATGGACAGAGCACCAAAGCTTGCATGGGCAAGAAGTTCCTCCACGGGCTCAGCAAGGAAGTCGATACGTGCGACCGCTCCGGCGCCGATGAGAAAGACCACCAGAAGGCCAAGACCGCCGAGTGCGCCGAGACCAAGGTCACGCCACAGACGTCCCTCCCTGATGCTTCCGAAGGTACGGCTGCGAGCTGTCAACAGAGAACCCACCACCCACACAACGGCCAGAGAGACGGTGAAGATGTAGAAACTGGTATCCCCTGGCTCCACTTGGACACCGAGGTAGAGCAGCACTGCTCCGGCGATGCCAGTGGTCGCGGCGATGCCGCGGTTGCGCCTGGCGCCGGATCTGGTGACGACTCCCTCGGTGGAGACACTCATGCTGTGGAAGCGCTCCTGCGGCTCTGCTGCCAGCGGAGGAACCAGTACCCCACAAGGATGGCCACGGCCGCAAAGCTGGCGATTGCCACGATTGCGGACTGGGGTTCACCGGTGAGCCGGCCGATACCGATCCACATGAGCCCCCAGGAGAGAGCAGCGGTGACGGTGAGGCGAGGACCGAGAAACAGCGTGAAGAGTGTGCCGAGAGCGATGGCAACAACGATGACCCCAACAGCCAGCACCTGGTTGCCCATGTCGCCAAGATCCCAACCGGAGGACACGCCGGCGGCAGTCACATTCGCGCACGCAGCGGCTGTCACCCAACCGAGATAGAGACCGAACGTTGCGTCGGTGATAATTTTGTCCGCTCTGCCCCCTGCCGGGTGGCGGTGGAGAGCGGATACGAGGAAGCCGAGCACCAGGGCGAGCGCCAGAATGACAGCAACGCTCACCCAGATCCACCCCACCTGCGTCACAAGCAGCCATGAGGCGTTCAGCACCATGGAGGCGGCCACAAGCCAGCCGATGGCGCGATGCCGAGCCGAAGTTTTGTTCCGCGGCAACCACTGCCAGATGGTGTAGGCCAGCAGTCCCGCGTAAATCACAGACCAGATGGAGAATGCAGGGCCGGCGGGCGCCAACAGCGTCGAGTCAGCTGCCAGGGCTCCTCCGGAAGACTCCTCCACACGGGTACCGATCAATCCGGTGCCGAAAAGTGTGCCCACAACACAAAAAATCTCACTCGCGGTGACGACGATCTGCCGCACCAGATCGCTTTGCCGCTCGACGCCTGTACCTGTTTTCATCGTGGAAGTACTCACGCGTTGAATACTACTGCGCGCCTGGCTCCCCTTTTAGGGGGACTTCAGGACCGCTGGCGGAACCAGAAAGTGCGGGTGAGGACGGGTGGGAGCAGGGAATGCAGCCGAAGGTCCAGCCCGTTGGCGATTGAGAAGATCACCCATTCGGGTGCGCCGAGGTGACCTGTACCCCTCTTAACGTGAGCATCTGAGCCAACACGCTCATTTCTGCTGACCACATGAAATTGGAGGAGACAATGGCCTACTCAGACCAGTCACCAACCGGCGATGGGGTGCCGGGCACCGACCCCCAGCAGGGTTACACCACACGAAGCGAATTCGCCTCGGGCGATGATCAGGATTCGAAGAAGGATGCTGCCAAGCGCGTGGCCTCCGATGCGCAGGGCCGGGCCAAGGATGTCGCGGGCACGGCGAAGCAGGAAGCAGCGGACGTGGCGGATGCGGCAAAGTCCGCTGGTTCCGGCGTTGCTGAGACCGCGCAACGCGAAGCAGGCAACGTCGCGCAGGAAGCCGGAAAGCAGAGCCGAAGAGTTCTCGATGAGGGCTTGGCTGAATTGCAATCACAGGCAGGTGCAGGCCAGCAGCGATTGGCCGAGATGGCACGGTCATATGGCAGCGAACTGCAGTCGATGACGCGCAATTCGGATCAGTCGGGTCCCGTTACCGACCTGGCCAATAGCGCGCAGCGAGTCTTTGATGATGCCGCCAACTGGCTGGAGCGTTCGGAGACCTCCGACGTGCTGAATTCTGTGCGTCGGTACGCCTCCCGCAATCCGTGGCAATTCCTTGCCATCTCCGCTGGAGTCGGATTCGTCGGGGCACGCATTGTCCGTGGGTTGAAGAGTTCCGAGGAGCAGCAACAGGGAAATCAGTCGCTCGAAAGGGGCGACAATCGTCGTCTTGAGCAGGCCCGCTCTGTGACGGGTGGTGCCGCTCAAGGAGGAATGCGTGGGTACGGAGGCTACGACGAAGATGGCTACCCCGCACAAGTGGGCACCACGGCACCTGTCGTTGGTGCGGGGCCTGACGGAGAGCTGATGCCCGGCATCGGCCTGCCTGCGGACCCGAATCCGTATGGCGGCAGCGCGCGAGGCCTCTGATGTCGTCGCACTATCCCGAGCAGGGCCTTGGCGCGCACGATGTGACCTCCGAGGCAGACGAGAGCTACCAGCGGTATCGCCAAGAGGATCGCAATCTCGGCGAGATCGTCTCTGAAGTCATGGACAACGCCTCCACTCTCGTCAAGCAAGAAGTGGAACTTGCCAAGGCAGAAGCCAAACAGTCCGCTTCTCGGGCGGGCAAGGGCATTGGGATGTTCGTCGGAGCTGCCGTCGCAGGGCTGATGGCACTCGTGGCGCTCACCCTGTTGCTGTGGTGGCTTTTTGCCATCCTGATCGGCAGCAATGCTGATCCCGCCCTTGGGTGGAGTGGTCTGATCGTGACAGCCATGTGGCTGGTGGTGGCCGGAATTCTGGCCGCGGTTGGCAAGAGTGAACTGGACAAGATCAAGGGCCTTCCCAGGACCCAGGAAACCGTGAAGAAGATTCCGAACGCCATCAAAGGCAACGAGGAGGAGAACCGATGAGCACTCCAGAGGAGATTCGCCGGGACATCGAACGCACCCGCGCCGAGCTCAGCGACAACGTCAGCGCGTTGGGTGACAGCGCGAGCCCGAGCAACATTGCCCGGGGTCAGGTGGACAAAGTCAAGGACAGCGCCACAAGCTTCAAGGAGAGAGTATTCGGGTCTCCCAACGACCCCTACGATGATGGGATCGTGGGAGACGCACGAGCACGCCTGGGTGATTCAGGAGACGACGCCTCCGGACTGGTCTCTGGCGCGCGTGATGCCGTCAATGACGCACCACAGCAAGTTAAATCTCATACACGCGGCAATCCGATGGCAGCTGGTCTCATCGCCATGGGGATTGGTGCACTGATCGGCGGCTTGATCCCAGCAAGTCGCCGGGAGAGCGAGGCAGCCAACCAGCTCAAGGAAGCAGCTCAGCCACTGGTTGATCAGGCGAAGCAGGTGGCGGCGGAGACCAAGGACAATCTGCAGCCCCTGGTCCAGGAAGCCGTGGGAGCTGTCAAGGATGTCGCTCAGGACGGTGGGGAAAAGGTGAAGCAGGATGCGTCGCAGGCCAAGGACAGTGTCTCTGACAAGGCCAGGACCTCGGCTGACACTGTCAGGGATGATGCCCAACAGGCGGCGGAGAAGTCCAAGCAGGATGCCCGGCAGGCCGCAGAGAACCAGAAGGACGGGGACAACCACAACGGTCCCGGTACGTTCCACGGTTGAGTGCTGCTCCGTGAATTGGGAAGACCGCCCGGGTTCAATCGGGCGGTCTTTCTGTTCATGGGTATCGACTCAGAAGGGTGGGTTGGTGAAGCGGCTGTAGTGCCCCTGAAAGAGCGCGTCCAGCTTTCCAGTCTCGCCGTTGCGGTGCTTGGGGATGTGAAAGGCGGCCAGGCCCCGCTCTTCGTCGGTGGGGTTCTGCGTGTACATCTCCGGCCTGTGGATCATGATGACGATGTCGGCATCCTGTTCCAGCGAGCCGGACTCTCGCAGGTCTGACAGCTGTGGGATGCCGTCCTTGCGCTGTTCGGTGTTACGACTGAGCTGACTGAGTGCAATCACCGGGATTTCAAGTTCCTTGGCCAAAAGTTTGATCTGACGCGAAAACTCAGAGACTTCAAGCTGGCGGGATTCAACCTTTTTGCCGGAGCTCATCAGCTGGATGTAGTCAATGGCGATGAGTTGCAGGTCATGGCGTTGTTTGAGGCGACGTGCCTTGGCGCGGATCTCCATCATGGTGAGGTTGGGAGAGTCATCAATGAACAACGGCTTCTTCTCCATCATCACCGATTTGTCCGTGATGCGCTGCCAGTCTGATTCGTCCATTTTGCCGCCACGAATCTTGCTCAGATTGATGGATGCCTCTGCGCTCAGCACCTTCATCACAATTTCTGTGCGGCTCATTTCCAAAGAGAAGAACGCCGCACACAGGTCATGATGAAGCGCTGCGGAGCGGCAGATGTCGAGCGCGAAGGTGCTTTTGCCGACGCCGGGGCGAGCAGCGACGATGATCATCTGCCCGGCATGAAGCCCGTTGGTGATCCGGTCGAGATCCACGAAACCCGTGGGCACGCCCGAGAGGGAATCACCGGAGTTGCTGATGGCTTCCATCTCGTCCCACGTGGGCTGGATGAGCTCCGCAAGGGATTTGTAATCCTCTGAGGACTTGTTCTCCGTGACCTCATAGAGAGTTTGCTGGGCCTCGTCGACGATCTTGTCCACCTCGCCCTGGCCCATGTAGCCGAGCTGGGCGATGCGGATGGAAGCATTGACAAGACGTCGCAGCACAGCCTTCTCGCGCACCAGCTCCGCATAGTAAATGGCGTTTGCGGCGATGGAGACGCTGGCAAGGAGGTCATGGAGGTAGACCGGGCCGCCCACCTTCCCAAGCTCACCGGTCTTGCCCAGTTCGCCGGCGACGGTGATGGGGTCCGCGGGCTCGCCGCGGCCGTAGAGGGTGATGATGGAATCGAAAATGGTCTCGTGGTTCGGGCGGTAGAAATCGCCGCCGCGCAGAGTTTCCACGACGTCGGAGATGGCGTCCTTGCTCATCATCATGGCACCGAGAACGCTTTGCTCTGCCGCCAGATCCTGCGGAGGCGTGCGGTCCAGTTCGTTGATGTTTGCCTCGGACATGTACGTGTCAGTGGCCACGGGACCCCCCTTTCGCTGGTCCGCCTGCAGCAGGCGGACCTCGCTAGGGTAGCCCGTCGGCACGGACAGTTTCATCCATCGGCTTGGGCCAAGGCCCCCTGTTGTGGAGGACCTTGTGGAGAGTCTGTGGAAAGATCTCCTCGCGCGACTCAAAGGCTGTGGAAGAAGCCCTCGAGAAGGCCTTTTGTCGTCTTTTCGTCCCATATTTCTGGCCTGGAACTGTCTGTGGATGATGTTGTGCACATGCAGACGATGTGGGATGGACCTGGTGTCGGTGTTGCCGGACATGTGGGGTGTGCATGCGCGGGTGATCGTTTGTGATCCGGGTGAAAGAGCGCTGACTACGGGGTATGGATCTTTCCGGAGGATTTCTGCACCCTGCGGTCAGGGGTGCCCGATGGGTGGTGTACCGGAGCAGGGATATTGCGCAGAGCGGACGGGGGCATGGACGAAAGCGGTGACGGTTCTATCCACAGAATTTGCAGCTCAACTGTGGAGAAGTCGGTCGGGATATTGAGATTTGTACCCCCTGGGGGTATTGTTTCGGGATAGGAGGGGTCATGGTCGAACACAATCGCGCGGGCTCGGCGTCGGCGCCAGGAGTGCCAGGTGCAGTGCAGAACGGTTACACGCCGCAGAAACAAGCGTATTTGCGGCGCCTGCGACTGATCGAGGGGCAGGCGCGGGGTATCGCCCGCATGGTGGAAAACGATGACTACTGCATTGATGTCCTCACCCAGGTCTCCGCTGTCACGAATGCGTTGAAAGCGGTATCCCTCGGTTTGCTCGAAGACCACTTGGAGCACTGCGTCGTCAACGCAGCCCGAGAAGGGGGAGAAGTGGCACAGGAGAAGCTCCACGAAGCAATGCAGGCCATCCGACGGCTTTCCAAGTAAACAACCCCTGCCCGTTCGGGGCGGGGCCACAAAGGGAGGATCACACAATGATCTCGAAGTACATCATCAGTGGAATGACCTGCGGCCGCTGCGCTGCCCACATCACCGAGGAAGTCTCCGAACTCGACGGCGTCACCGGCGTCAACGTCAGCTATGAGGACGCCAGGATGTTGGTGGAGTCTGAGGACCGCCCTCCATTCGACGCCATCATTGAGGCCGTCTCCGAAGCCGGCGAGTATTCGGTGGTCGAGGCCTGACTCCCACCTGTCGGGGAAACAAAACGGGTTGCGTGGCACGAAACCGCGGGACCCTGCAACAGTGCGCATGAATGCATGGAATCGAGGGGCTGTGACAACAACCGTGGAAGGCAGCAAGAAGCAGGCGATGGATGACGTATCGCTCGATATCGAGGGCATGACGTGTGCGTCGTGTGCCAATCGCATCCAGAAGAAGCTGAATAAGGTGGAGGGCGTCACGGCCACCGTGAACTACGCCACCGAGAAGGCGACGGTGCATGGACCTCGCGGCATGACCGCAGAGGATTTCATTGCAGTGGTGGAAAAAGCCGGATACGGCGCACGGCGGACGGCGCCTGAGACGCCGAAGATGGATCGCGCGGATGTCATCAAGCCACGCATGGTGCTTGCTTTCGCACTCGCGATTCCCGTGGTGATCGTCTCGATGGTCCCCGCGCTGCAGTTTCCCGGTTGGCAGTGGGCCGCGTTGGTGCTGACGGCCGTCATCGTTTTCTGGTGTGGCCGCTCCTTCCATTCCGCAGCCTGGGCCAACCTTCGCCACGGCACCACCACCATGGACACCCTCGTCTCTCTGGGCACCCTGGCAGCGTTTGGCTGGTCCGTCGTGGCGATGGTTTTCGGTCACGCTGGCATGATCGGCATGCGTCACGAATTCAGCTTCGCCCTCACTCGCTCTGATCCCATGGGCAACGTCTACTTCGAAGCAGCCGCGGCAATCATCGCCTTCCTCCTGCTGGGGCGTTGGATCGAGGCACGCTCCAAGAAGGAAGCCGGAGCGGCCGTCCGGGCGCTGATGGAGGTGGGGGCCAAGGAAGCCGTCGTTCTGAAAGATGGCGGGGAGGTGCAGATCCCCGCCGGTGAACTGGCCGTCAATGATCTCATCGTCGTCCGTCCTGGGGAGAAGATTGCCGCTGATGGTGAGGTTCTGGAGGGTGAATCTGCCGTGGATGCGTCCATCATCACTGGTGAATCCATGCCGGTGGAGGTCGCCCCGGGCAGCAGGCTGGTGGGTGGTTCCATCAATGCGACCGGGCGATTGGTGGTGCGAGCCATCGCCGTTGGGTCCGCGACGCAAGTGGCTCAGATTGCGCGCATGGTTGAAGACGCCCAGACAGGCAAGGCCAATGCGCAACGGTTGGCGGACCGGGTCACCACGTTCTTCGTGCCGGCTGTTCTTGGCATCGCCGTGCTCACCTTCGTGGCGCACTGGCTCAGTGGTTCAGGGGTCACGTTTGCTCTCACCGCCGCGATTGCCGTGTTGATCATCGCGTGCCCGTGCGCACTGGGGTTGGCGACGCCGTCAGCACTTCTCGTGGGCACAGGTCGCGGAGCTCAGTTGGGAACGATCATTCGCGGTCCGCAAGCGTTGGAGAAGGCCCGCAGCATCACCACTGTGGTCCTCGACAAGACCGGCACCCTCACAACCGGGGCGATGTCCGTGCTAAAGGTTGAGCCAGCAAAGGGTGTTGATGCGCAGGAGTTGCTTGCGGTGGCGGCCGCGGTCGAGACCGGTTCCGAGCACCCCATTGCGCGCGCTGTCGTATCCCGCGCGGAGGCCGACAACCTGACGGGCACAGCTACAGCAGCCAAGTTCTCCTCCGTTCCGGGCAAGGGTGTGATGGCGCACGTCGGACTGGCCGGATCGGCCCAACAGGAAGTGGGCGTTGGCTCCCGGGCGCTGATGTCCGACATGGGCATTGACATGGGATCCATCACGGAAACCAGTGTGGATGTCATCGGCAGCGAGGTATTCGTGGCGCGCCATGGGAGGTTCCTGGGTCGCATCGTGGTGGGGGATCAACTCAAACCAACAGCCAAGCGGGCCATCAGCCGGTTGAAGCAGTTGGGGCTCACGCCGGTTCTGTTGACCGGCGACAACCAGGCGGCCGCCGAGAGGGTCGCCGTGGAAGTGGGTATTTCTCACGTACAAGCAGGCGTGCTCCCCAGGGGCAAAGCTGAGGCGATCGAGAGCCTGCAGCGCGACGGACAGCGCGTCGCGATGGTGGGGGACGGCGTCAACGACGCGGCAGCCCTTGCGAGCGCAGATCTGGGCATCGCGATGGGAGCCGGGACGGACGCGGCCATCGCGGCCAGCGATATCACGTTGATGCGCGACGACCTCCTCTCCGTGGTCGATGCCGTTCGCTTGTCCCGCGCGACGGACTCCACCATCAAGTCCAACCTGGTGTGGGCATTTGGGTACAACGTGCTGGCGATTCCGGTGGCAGCGCTCGGGATGTTGACGCCCATGATTGCCGGGGCAGCCATGGCGTTCTCCAGCGTCTTCGTGATGCTGAACAGTCTTCGTCTCAAGGGGTTCCGGGAAGAGGATCACAAGCACTGAGAGATTCTCAGCTTTTCTTTGGGAATAGTTAAGGAAAAGGTTATGGTGGGGGAGTCCGGGCGGTCACCCGGATTTCCTCACTCTTGGAGTCACCACTCATATGCGCAAAAAGCTCTGGATCCCCACCGCAGCAGGAAGCGTCGCTCTCGCGCTCGTAGCCACCACCGGGATTGCCACGGCAATGCACAAGAACGACGTCGATCTCGTTGTCGACGGCGTCTCATCCACCATCGCTGTACGTGAGAACACCGTCGGCGAAGTGATGGAGTTGGAGGGCATCACGGTGGAGGAACACGACATCCTCCTCCCGAGTGCCGATACCCGCGTTACTGATGGCATGGAAATCACGGTTGCCTACGGGCGCCCACTCACCGTGACCGTGGACGGCCAGGAGCGTGAAGTGTGGACGACTGCACAGAACGTGGGGGATGCTTTGGCATTCCTGAATCTGGACAAAAAGGACTCGAAACTTTCTGCGTCGCGTTCCACCGAGATTGGTCGCGAAGGGTTGACCATGGAGTTGGCCACCGCCCAGGACGTGACGATGACGCTCGCCGGGGTGGCGACGGAAATGACAATCGCCGGAACGGTGGCCGATGCGCTGGCAGCGGCTGACGTCACGCCGGACGCGGACGACATCGTCACCCCCGCCGCCGACACCGTGCTCACCGATGGCTTGGCGATTGCATTCGTGGACGTCGAGGTGACGTCAAGTACCAAGAAGGTGGACATCGCCTTCACCAAGTCTCAGAAAACCTCTTCCGACATGGAGAAGGGGACTCAGAAGATCACCACCAAGGGCGTCGAGGGCAGCACCCGTGAGACCTACACTGACGTCCTTCACGACGGAGTGCTCTTCAGCTCCACTTTGACCGAAAGCGTCGTTTCACAGCAGCCGGTGCAGCAAGTCACCACCGTTGGCACCAAGGTTGTGGTGGAGGCACCCGCACCCGCCCCCGCACCTGCCGCGTCGGACGCAGGAGAGGCTTCGTCCGGGACAGCCAAAACGGCTGAACCCGAGGCCGCCGCCCCCGAGGAATCCTCCAGCTCGTCATCGGGTGCGGGAATCAACACCGCTCGCGCCGCCATGTGGGACCGGATTGCCACATGTGAGTCCGGCAACAACTGGAGCATCAACACTGGCAACGGCTACTACGGCGGACTCCAGTTCAACGCGGCGACGTGGCGCTCAGTCAACGGCCAGGACTTTGCGGCGCTGCCTCACCAGGCGAGCAGGGAACAGCAGATCACCGTCGCCAACCGCTTGTACGAGCTGCGCGGTACCCAGCCATGGAGCTGTGCCTGACCGATAGGTCCCCATATACCGTCACCCCCAGCGAACCCCCCCCACTGCTGGGGGTGACTTTTTTCCAGATGTCGATGGATCGCAGGCTCAACCGACCTGGGACAGCGCCCTGTTCATGGTCTCCACGATCGCAATCGACTCGTTGAGGGTGAGCAGCGGAGACTCCACGTGGCCGTCGGCCACCAACTGGGCCAGATGAGCCGCTTCGTAGGCCAAACCTTCATGACCTGTGATGCGCGGCGCGGGTGAGCGTTGTTCGTCGCCGTCGCGAGTGATGAACCGAATCTCCTGGGGATTGTAGAAGTCACCGGGAATTTCGATCCTGCCCAGAGACCCGGCAATCGTGGCCGTGGTGGGGGTCTTGGCGGCCAATGTGGTGTTCACCAAGGCATGCGCATTCGGGTGGGCGTCGAAGCCATCGAAAATCATGCTCACCTGCCGGTCCACACCGGTCTCGGCGCGCGTTCCCACTGCGCGGACCTGCCCCGGCGTACCCAACACGAATGAGGCGAAAGAGACTGGATAGACGCCGAGGTCCAGCATCGCACCGCCGGCAAGTGCAGGGTTGAACAGACGGAACTCAGGATCGAAGTCAAAGTACTGGCCGTGATCAGCTTCCAGGATTTCGATGTCCCCGAGGGCGCCGGCTTCCAACAGCTGTCGAAGGACGTCGATGTGCGGCAGGAATCGCGTCCACATGGCCTCCATACAGGCGACCCCGGCTCCGCGGGCGGCGGCGACAACGTCGCGCGCCTCGTCGGGAGTCTGTGTGAAAGCCTTTTCCACCAGGACGTGTTTGCCGGCCGCGATGGCAAGCTGGGCGTGCTCAGCGTGATGGCTGTGAGGTGAGGCCACGTAGATGGCATCGATGTCGTCATCCGCAACCAGTTCCTCATAACTGTCGTAGCGGCGTTCGATACCGAACTCATCGCCGAAAGTGGTGCTTCTGTCCATCGAGCGTGAGCCCACGCCCAGGATCTCCTGGCGGGTGTGTGTGCGGACGGCGTGGGCGAACATGCGCGCGATGCCGCCGGGGGCCAGAATGCCCCAGCGCAGGGCGGGCGCGTCGTCGGGATCGGGGATGCGGCTGATCGGCAGACTCATGAATCCACCCTAGTGTGCTGTTGCGGGGGTAGGGGAAATGTTCACACTGCGACGACAGCCTCTCTGGCCACCTGTTCGTAGAGTGCCAGCATTTCGATGGCCTGGGACTCGATGGTCCACTGTCCGGCCAGCCGCTTCGATGTCGCGGCGGCCAGATCACGCCAGACGGGGTCGTCCAGTTTGTTGATGATGCGCATCAGGCCTGCTGCCAAGGAAGCCGCCGTCGGGCGTGTCAGTTCCGCGTTGACGCCGGGCTCAATCACCAGTTGCAACCCCGGATCCACCGAGACGATGGGTAGCCCAGCCAGCGCAGCCTCGTGCAGAACGAGCGCCTGGGTGTCAGTCTGGCTGGGAAAGGCGAACACGTCGGCCATGCCATAGAAGGCACCCAGGTCGGCACGCTTCTGCTCCCCGGGCAGGATTACGTTGCCGCGGTGTTTGCCATGGGCCAGCACTCGCTTGATGCGGGGATACCGCTCCCAGTCGCCCACCACCATGAGGCGGGCGTCGGGACGTTGAGCAGAGACGAGTTCGAAGGCTTCGCAGAGCAGCGGTATGCCTTTCTCGGGAGCGATGCGCCCTGCGTAGAGGATCAACGGGCCGGGATCGCGAGGAACCGGCGGCGGTCCTGTGGGGAGTGCGTTGACCCCGTTGGGCACCACGACAACCCTGGCTGTCGGTGCGATCTCCCTGCAGCGGATGGCCGTCTTGGGCGACGGCGTCGTCACGAGTTGGCCGGATTCCAGCATCTTCTGGCACACCCCGAGCAGGGAGGCGGTGGAGCGGCCACGGTCCTCGTAGCGGATGGCGGCTTCCTTCAGGTCCTGGGAATCCACCAGCTCACCCCTGCTGATGCGGGTGAAAGCGTGCAGCACTCCGGTCAGGAGGGGCAACACCGCGGAGTAGTGATCGGCGTAGGCATCGAAGTCGGTGTGCCAGGTGAGCATGAGTGGGATGTGCAGGCGGCGCGCGGCCCACACCCCCAGCACGCCGACCGTGCCAAATCCGTGGACGTGGATCACATCGGGTCGCAGGCGTCCCAGCTCGTCGATGGTCCTGTCGAAGTGACGGCCGTTGGCCACGCGCGTCGGCATGTTGGGGACCTTGACCGAGGGGAGCCGGATCTCGTGGCGGCCGGGCCTTCCGAAGTGTGGATTGGGCCCCTTGGCGCGGGGGGCCACCACGACCACCTTGTGGCCGGCGTCCAGCAGATTGCCTTCGAGTTGCTGTACGGCGAACATCAGACCGTTGCTGCCGGGGCCGTAGTTGTCGGTGAACTGCGCAACCGTGAGAGGACGCGCAACGACGCTTCCCGGAGGCTGGTTGATCACGAACGCCACTCTATCGGCCGCTTTCAGCCCTGTGGTTGAGGTCAGTGGTGTGGGGGCGGCGACTCCGTGGGTAGAGCTGGCGGCCGGACTCGCCGCATCGACTGGCTGCGACGCGTGCAGACGTCTCGGTGGCCAATGGTTGCGGCGTGTCTGGCAGACATGGTGTGAGGTGGCCAATGGGTGCGGCGTGTCCGGCGACGCGGAAGGCTCAGGTGAGGTGGACGACGCGGTCGCAGGCTTCGATGAGTTCCGGATCGTGGGTGATGACAAGGGTGGCGCGTCCCTGCGCTGCACGCCAGACGTCCTCCATGAGGGAGCGTGCCGTGGCGCTGTCCAGATGCTCCGTCGGTTCGTCGAGGATCAGGAGTTCGCGGTCCTCAACCAGGACCCGAGCCAGGGCCAGTCGACGGCGCTCTCCCCCCGAGAGCGTGGATCCAGCCTCTCCGATGAGACGATCCGGGGACATCTCAAGCCCGGCCCCCAGCAGCGCGAGGGCGACCTGCTGATCCGTGGCGTCCTTGTTGCCGATGCGGACGTTCTCGGCCACCGACGTGGTGAAGATGTGGGCATCCTGCGCCAGATATCCCACCTTGTTGGCTCGACGCATGGTTCCGGCCAGAGGGGGAATCAGCCCCATGGCCGTCGCGGCAACGGTGGTCTTTCCGATGCCCGAGGCGCCCACCAGGGCCACCCGTTCGCCCGGCTGCACGTGGAAGGTGAGCCCCGCCTGGACCACACCGGCACCGGGCCAGCCGACGCTCACGTCATGCAATTCCAGACCGGGGGCCGGGTCCTCGGAGATTGTGACATCTCCAGTGCCGATGGGGGCGGCGTCGAGGATTTCTGTGATGCGCTCAAGTGCTGCGTGGGAACGTGTCCAGGTCTGTGCGGCGGATGTGAACGCAGCGAACACCTCGTGCAGGGCCAGCGGCGTCAGGACGATGACGGCCAGCAGTCGGGGAGCCAGATCGCCGGATGCGACGGCGGGTCCGCCGATGGCGAGAGCCGCGACCACCGCGATACCGGCCGCGATGATCTGTCCGGCGGTTGCGACTCCCCGTACCCATGCGGCCCGGGCCTCCTGGCGACGCAGGAGATCGTCGGTGGTGAGCAGGCCCTTCAGAACGGCATCCTCTGCGCCATAGGCGACGAGATCGCCCGTGGTGCGTGAGAGCTCCCGTACGCCGTCGGCGAGGGCACCGCGGGTGGGAACGGCTGCCAGGTCCGCAGTGCGGGAGGCGCGCTGTGCGATGAGCGGCAGGATGACACCGGCGATGATGGCGGTGACGAGCAGCACCAGAGCGGAAGCCACGCTGAAGCGAGCCAGCATCAACGTGGTGCCCACGATGACCAGCGAGGCGGACAGCGTGGGAATGAGGACCCGCACCACCAGATCCTGCACTGCGGCGACGTCCGCGACTGCTCGGGTCAGGAGGTCACCGCGACGACGCCCGATGAGCGTCGTGGCGGACAGCTTGTCGTAGACGCGGATGCGCAGCGCGGATTGCATGCGCAGAGCGACGTCGTGGCCCACGATCCGCTCGACGTAGCGAAAGACACCGCGGGAAATGCCGAAGAACCGAACGCCCACGGCGGCCGCCTGCAGGAACAGCACGGGGGGGACTTCGGCGGCGCGGCTGATGAGCCAGGCGGCCACACCCATCAGGGCCACTGATGCCCCCGAAGCCATGGCGGCCAGCAGGACCGACAGGCTGAAGCGACGCTTGCCTCGCGGGTCGGAGGCGAGGAGCTCTCCCAACAGCCGCAGGGTACGGGAGTGCCTCATGAGGTTGCTCCCAGTTGGACGACGCGATCGGCGGCGGCGATCACTGCCGGTCGGTGGGTCACGATCACGGCGCCCACACCAGAAGCACGGACAGCAGCAATGGCCGCGGCCTCGGTGCTGGAGTCCAGGCCCGCCGTCGGCTCATCCAACACGAGGAGTTTCGCGCCGCCGAGGCGGATGCGCAGTAGTGCGCGGGCAAGTGCAACGCGGCGACGCTCACCCGCGGACAGGCCCTCGCCGTCGTCCCCGACGCTTTTGGTGCCGTCGAAGTTGGCACCGGCGTCGCGCAGAGCCAGCGCGACGTCCTCGTCTGAAGCACCGGGGTGACCGAGTCGGACGTTGGTGGCGACTGTGCCGTTGACCATTCCCGGCTCCTGGGCCACCCACGCAAGCTCGCGACGCCATGCCCGCTGGTCCACCTCGCGCAGGTTCGTGCCTCCCACCGAGACCGTGCCTGCGTCGGTGTGGAGGAACCCCATGAGTAGCGCCAGTGCCGTGGATTTACCGCCACCGGAGGTGCCGCGGACGGCGAGCACCTCGCCGGGTTCTATGGTCAGGTTGAAGCGGTCAAGGGCAGGGGAGTCACTGCCCGGGTAGGTGTAGTCGACGTTGTCGAAACGAATGCGCCGATCCGTGGGAACGGGTGCGGTGCCGGAACCGAGCGCTCCGGCGTCAATGAAGTTGAAAGCTGCATCGGCTGCGGCGGCGCCGTCAGCCGAGTCATGGAAGTGGACGCCCACTTGCCGCACGGGCAGGAATGCCTCAGGGGCGAGGATGAGGACGAAGAGCGCGGTCTCGAAGCTGACGTCCCCGTAGACCAGACGGAACCCGACGGTGACTGCCACCACTGCCACGGACAACGAGGCCAGCAACTCCAGGGCCAGGGCGGACAGGAATGACACGTAGAGCACCCGCATGGTGGCGCTTCGATACTTCTCCTCACCGAGCTCGACGCCTCGTCGCTGGGCCCGGGCGCGGGCGAAGGCCTGGAGCGTCGGAAGTCCCTCAATGAGGTCGGCGAAGTGATTGGCCAGCCGGTCTGCCACGGCGAAGCTTTTCCTCGTCGCGGTCTCGGTGGTCCATCCCACGAGCGCCATGAAGACGGGGATCAGCGGCAGCGTGAAGGCCACGATGATGGCTGACTGCCAATCGGTGAGCAGGATTGCACCGCCCACCAGGAACGGGACTGTTGCCGCCAGGCCCAACTGGGGAAGGTACTTGGCGAAGTACCCATCAAGATCGTCGAGCCCGGTGGTGACGACTTTGATCATGCTGGCTGAGGAGGTGGCGGAGTCGCGGGGTCTGGCCAGCCGGGCCGAGAGCACATCGCGGCGCAGCTGCGATTTCACGCTCGCCGCGGAGCGCTGGGCGAGGGTTTCGTTCAGCCAGGTCAGCACTGCGCGTCCTGTGAAGACGGCAGCCAGTCCGGCGAGGATGACCCACCAGTTCTCGGGGAGTGCTCTTTCCCGAAAGACATGGCTGATGGCGCGCGCCAGCAGCCCCGCCTGGGCTATCAACAAACCGGCGGTCAGCAGGCCAACGACAACAGAGGCGACCAGATAGTTCCTTACCGCCTTGCTCAGTTTCAGCAGTCGTGGATCAATGGGACCTGCCATCAGGGCTCAGGCCACCGCCTGGACGTCGTCGGGGATGTTCTTCGTGCTGATCCGCTTGCGGAACACCCAGTAGGACCAGGACTGGTAGCCGATGACGATGGGCACGAAGATGACCGCTGCCCACGTCATGATCGTCAGGGTGGTCGGCGACGAGGCAGCCGTGATGATGTTGAGGTGATCGCTCACCGCGACGCCCCCGTCCTGGGCGAAGCCGAGGTTTCCGTACATCTTCAGGAAGATGCCGCTGAACAGCGACAGGATGGCAACACCGCCGAGGACGAAGCCCCAGCCCTCACGGCCACCAGTGGTCATGAGGACCGAACCAGCGAGTGCGACGACGGCGAGAATCGCTGCGATCCAGGCGAACACAGTGAAGTCACCGAAGTTGGACTCTGCCGGCCAGAAGATGTTCTGGAGTGCAACGAAGAGGGCCACGAGGACGACGGCGACCCAGCCGACTGTGCCAACAAGTTTACGAGCATTGTCGTGGATGAGACCGCCGGTCTTCAGAGTGATGAAGGTGGCGCCGTGGGTCAGGAACAGGGCGAGCAACATCACGCCGCCGAGGAGTGCATAGGGGCTGAAGAGACCGAAGAAGCTCCCGTTGAAGACCAGGCCGTCGTTGGGGAGACCGATCACGAAGTTGGCAAACCCAACCCCCAGCACGAGCGTGGGCAGGAAGGAGCCGACGATGGCGAACCAATCGAGCATGTTCTTCCACCTGGCTTCGGGGCGCTTGGCCCGGTACTCGAAGGCGACACCACGCAGAATGAGGCCGACGAGCATGAGGAGCAACGGGAGGTAGAGCGCCGAAAACAGTGAGGCGTACCAGCCCGGGAAGGCGGCAAACATTGCCCCGCCAGCTGTCAGCAGCCACACCTCATTGCCATCCCACACCGGACCGATGGTGTTGATCAGGACACGGCGCTTCTTTTCTGTGCGGCCAAGCACAGGGAGCAGCATTCCGACGCCGAAGTCGAAGCCCTCCAGGAAGAGAAAGCCCAACCAGAGAACGACGATCAGCAGGTACCAGACGAGTGCCAGCGTGGGCACGGCTTCGAGCAGCATCATGAAGAGTTCCTATCCCTGGTCAGTATGCGAAGGACATGGGGGCGTCCTCGTCCGTGTGGTCGTCGAGTTCGACATCCGTGTCATCCGGCAGGCCCTTCTTGACGTAGAGCAGGAACAGCCCCACTTCGATGACGGCCAAGGCGCCGTAGACCAGCGTGTAGACGATCATCGAGATCAGGACCTCCACGGCACCCACACTCGTGGAGACGCCAGCAGCGGTGGGCATCACTCCCGCGACCACCCAGGGCTGACGGCCCATTTCGGTGAAGATCCACCCGAAGGAGATGGCGAACAGGGGCAGCAGGGGCAGGGCGAACATCGCAGGCGTCCAGACCATGTCCCAGAGCTTGCCCTGCGGGGGAAGCTTGTCCTTCCGGATGAGCCACAGCAGAGCCGCGCCCAGAACAGTCCCGGCCATCCCCAGCGCGATCATGAGGCGGAAGGTCCAGAAGGACATGAAGATGTTGGGAACCGGGTCAACGTCGGGATAGTTGGCGGCCAACTCGGACGCGTACTCCTGTTGGATCTGCGTCTGGGAGCCGTCGTTCTTGGCGAAGCCATCGGCTTCGTACTGCTCACGCAGGTCATTGATGCCCTGCACTGTCTCGTTGCCGGACATCCAGGAGAGCAGGCCGGGGATCTTGAGTTCGAAGATCGCTTCGGTTCCGTCAAGATTGCCGATGGTGAGCAGGGACAGGCCAGCGTTGGTCTCGGTGTCGTAGAGCGCCTCTGCCGCTGCCATCTTCATGGGCTGCACCTGGGTCATGATCTTGCCCTGGATGTCGCCGGAGACCACGGTCAGCACGGAGGCGACGATGAGTATCCAGGCTCCCATCCGGGCGCCGAAACGGTGAGCGGCAAGGGTTTCGGGATCGCGATCGGCGGCATTCTCGCGGCTCAGCTTCATCAGCCACCAGCCACAAATGGCAGCCATGAGGCCACCGGCCACCATGTACGCGGCGGTCAGGACGTGCGGGAATGTCACGAGGAACACCGGATTGGTGAGGACATCCAGAAAGCCCTGAATTCCGGCGAGTTCGGCGCGTCCGTTGTTGAACGTGGTGCCCACGGGGTTCTGCATCCAGGAGTTCGCGGCGAGGATGAACACGGCCGAGAGCATCGTGCCGATGGCCACCATCCAGATGGTCATCAGGTGGACCAGCCTGGGAAGCCTGTTCCAGCCGAAGATCCACAGTCCGAGAAAGGTGGATTCCAGGAAGAAGGCCAACAGGGCCTCCAGCGCAAGCGGTGCGCCGAAGACGTCGCCGACGAATCGGGAATATTCAGACCAGTTCATGCCGAACTGGAACTCCTGCACGATGCCGGTCACGACACCGAGGGCGAAGTTGATCAGCAGGAGTTTTCCGAAGAATTTCGTGAGTTGCAAGTAGCGGGCGTGGCCCGTCCGGTACCAGATGGTCTGAAGTACGGCCACCATCATCGCCATGGCGATCGTGATCGGTACGAAGAGAAAGTGATAAACAGTCGTGATGCCGAACTGCCACCTGGCGAGGGCTACTGGGTCCATGAACGGATTCTACTACTGTGAGTCGTGGTAGCCCAATTTGGGAACACCCTGTCGCACCCCTGCGCCCTATGATGTCGCGCATGGGAAATCGCGGTCCACTCGAGCAGTCAGTACTGGAACTGCTATGGGGCAGTTCAGCCGCCATGAGTGTCGCGGAGGTCCTTGACGGTCTTGACACCGGCCGCGATCTGGCCTACACCACGGTGATGACTGTGCTGGACCGTCTCGCGAAGAAGCACATGGTGACCCGGGAACGGGTGGAGCGGGCCTGGCGCTACCTGCCGGCCGATCCCCAGCACGTGGTGGTCGCCCGGGACATGACGGAGGCGCTGCACCACGTTCCGGACGGTGTGCGTCTGGAGGCCCTGCAGGTGCTCTGGTCGTCGCTCTCCGAAGACGAGCGGGCTGCCCTGCGCGCGAACAACACCGGGGCTTAGCGTCGAGGAATCCGATTTCTGGTCCTCAACCTTGCCTGAACACGTCGTGAAAGGGCGTTCAGCTACAGGTTGAGGAACAAAAGTCGGCAGTTCGAGGTATCAGTCCTTTTTCTTGAGCTTCTTTGTGAGCTTCTTCTTCAGCTTCTTGGGGATGTCGGCCCGACCGCGCAGAATTTCCTGCTTCTGTTCGACGGCGGAGTCGAACTCGGCCATCCAGGTCTCCTTGCGCGCAGCCGCGATTTCGGCAGCCTGGGCGTCGTCGATTCCGGGGATGGCCGCTACCGCGTGGCGGACGTCGATGCTGTCGGCCATGGCGGATTCGACGTTGTCCCGTGTTTCATCGAGGGAGGTGATGAGGGCCTCGGTGGACATGGACTCCGCCAGTTTTCGCCGCTGGGTCTCGACGCTCCAGCGCGGCTTGGGCCAGTCCAGATCCATCTCACTGAGGGTCCTTGTGAGAATTTCGGTGATCGCCAGTCGTGGGAACCACTTGCGATCAGCCGGAAGCACGTACCAGGGAGCCTGCTCGGTGCTGGTTTTCTCGAAGACTGCCTGATAGGCCGTCTGGAACTCCTGCCACTTGGCGCGCGTGGCCAAGTCGCTGGTGGTGTACTTCCAGTGTTTGTCCGTGCGGTCCAGCCGCTCCATGAGCCGCATACCCTGCTCGTCGTGGGAAACCATCATGGCGAACTTGAGAACGATCGTCCCATTCGCGACAAGGTCCGCCTCGAACTTGTTGATCTCCTCGTAGCGCTTTTCCCACTTTTCCTCGGGCACGAGCTCCTCGACCCGGACCACAAGGACATCCTCGTAGTGCGAGCGGTCGAACACGCCGATCCGTCCTGCGGGCGGAAGGGCTTTGCGGATGCGCCATAGGTAATGGTGTTTGGCTTCTTCCTCTGTGGGAACACCAAAGGAGCTGAGTGCAACGCCTTGGGGATCCACCGATCCCATCACGTGGCGCACGATGCCGCCCTTGCCAGCGGTGTCGAGTCCCTGGATGATGCACAGCACAGAGCGCTTCCCGCCGGTACGGCCCTCAGCGAAGAGCCGTTCCTGCAGCTCGGGAAGCAGTGCGGCACGTGAAGCCATCAGCTTCTTGGCCTCCTTTTTGCCGCCGTCCCAGCCAGGTGTCCCGTTGCGATCAACGGTGGCGAGGTCAAACCCTTCGCCGGCACGCAGCACTTCGCGTGGGTCGGCGAGCCAGAGGTTCTTGGTCTTCTTACCCATGGGGCTTGTCCTTTCGGAGACGTCGCCTCCATTGTTCCAGCCGTGTTGGTCAAGCGGACGGGAACGCCAAGAGAGTATGGACGTCACACGACCGGACACGCGGCAACCGGTGGGCTGGACGACGTATACGTCGACGGTGATCAGTGAGTGCGGCGTGTCCGGTCATTCCCAGACGCGGTGGGCAATGGTTGTGGCGTGTCGGGTGGGGAGTTCACGCGCAAACGGACATCGAGATTGCTACGGTGTGAACAGTTGTCTCTTTTGTGCAGCTCCGGTTCCCTGACTGCGCACGTCGGGAGACCGCCCCCTGATCGTCAATGACGAAGATCGGAGACACACATGAGTTCCCCATTGCTTGCCATCATTGGCGTCGCCATGGTGCTGGCCGGGTACTTCCTCTACTCGAAGTACCTTGCGAAGCGGATCTACCGCCTCGACGACAGCATTCCGACGCCCGCCCACACCCGAACCGACGGCGTCGACTACGTCCCCACCAACATGTACGTGCTGTGGGGTCACCACTTCACCTCGGTTGCCGGTGCGGCCCCGATCGTCGGGCCTGCCATCGCCGTCATCTGGGGCTGGCTGCCCGCTTTCCTGTGGGTCACGATTGGGACTGTGTTCTTCGCAGGCATGCATGACATGGGTGCGCTGTGGGCCTCGGTTCGCAACAGGGGCCAGTCCATCGGAACCCTGTCCGGCCGCTACATCGGATCGCGCGGTCGCAACCTGTTCCTGGTCGTCATCTTCCTGCTGCTCCTGATGGTCAACGCCGCTTTCGCGGTCGTCATCTCCGGTCTATTGGTCAGCACGCCCACGGCAGTCATCCCCACCTGGGGAGCCATCCTCGTGGCCCTCATTGTTGGACAGGCGATCTACCGCTGGAAGCTGAACCTGATCGCGGTTTCCGTCATCGGCGTCGTCTCTTTGTATTCGTTGATTCTTCTGGGCGACATGTTTCCTGTTGTTCTGCCCGAGACGGTCCTGGGGCTCTCCGCTGCATCGTTTTGGGTACTCGTTCTCTTCCTGTACGCCGGCGTCGCCTCCGTCCTGCCGGTGTGGGTGCTGCTCCAGCCGCGTGACTACATCAATGGGCTGCAGCTCTTCGTCGGTCTCATCGTTCTCTACGTCTCGGTGTTCATCGCGAACCCGGCAATCGTGGCTCCGGCCATCAACACCGCTCTTCCGGACGGAACGCCGGGACTGGTGCCGCTGCTGTTCGTCACCATCGCCTGTGGTGCCATTTCCGGGTTCCACGGGATCGTGGCCTCCGGTACCAGTGCCAAACAGCTGGACAAGGAAAGCGACACCCGATTCGTCGGCTACTTCGGCTCCGTCGGGGAGGGCCTCCTCGCGCTGGGCGCCATCATCGCTGCGACTGCTGGATTCAGGACTCTGGCGGACTGGGAGGAGATCTACTCGGCTTTCGGTCAGGGTGGCGTCAAGGCCTTCGTCGACGGTGGTGGCTCCATCATCAACCAGGGTTTGGGCCTTCCCGTCTCGCTGAGCGCCACCGTCCTTGCAACCATGGCGGTGCTCTTTGCAGCCACCACCATGGATACCGGGATCCGGCTGCAGCGCTTTGTGGTGCAGGAGGCCGCCGAGCTCATGGGCGTCCGCGTGGGCAAGTTCGTGGCCACCATCGTGGTGCTCATGGTGGGCATGGGGCTGGCCTTCGGTGCTGGCGCCGACGGGGCGGGCGGCATGGTCATCTGGCCGCTGTTCGGCACCACCAACCAACTCCTTGCCGGACTGACGCTGTCGATCCTCGCGGTGATTCTGTTGCGGAAGCGTCGCAACGTCGTGCCCATCCTCATCCCGTTGGTGTTCGTCATGGTCATGTCGGTCTACGCGGCCGTGGTGCAGTTGGGAACCTTCTACTCAACCCAGAACTGGCTGCTCCTCGTCCTCGACATCATCATTTTGGTGTGCGCTCTGTGGGTGATTCTGGAGGCGGTCATTGCCATGAACAAGGCCCGCAACGGGCCGGAGGAATCAGATGACGAGGACCGGGTTGCGGCACGAGAGGATGAATCCGCACGCTCATGACAGATCGTCCGGGAACCGCGTGGGCCCGTTTCTCGGCGGGTCTGCGCGAGTTCTACGCCATGCCGTACAGGCGTGCTTTCGCCCGTGCCCAACGCGACGAGGATGACTTGTTCATGATGATTGTTCTGGCGGAATCCCTGGGTGTTCCCAACCCCGTCAGTTACTACACGGTGGAGCTGTTGCCAGTGATGTATGACCGCTTCCACGACTGGCATCGCCGCATGGGCATGGACCACTCGCCGCTGGACTACCTGTCATGCTGCTGAGTTTGGCCCGGGAGAGGCAGGTACTTTTCGTCGGCGGCAAGGGGGGTGTGGGCAAAACCTCCGTGGCGTCAGCCGTGGCGCTGCACCAGGCACGGGAAGGCCGGCGGGTACTGGTGGTCTCCACTGATCCTGCGCACAATCTGGGCCACCTCTGGGGCACGCCGGTGGGGGACAGGATTGTTGCCCTCGCGCCGGGACTCTCAGGGCTGGAAATAGATCCGGCACGCACCACCGATGAACACCTGGCTGCGGTCGGTCACACCATGCGTCGATTGATGCCCGAACACCTGTCGGGAGAGGTGACGAAACACCTGAATCTGGCGCGGGACGCCCCCGGCACACACGAAGCGGCCATTCTGGAACGCATTGCGGATGTGCTGGAGACGGCGCTCGGAGATCACGATCTCGTGGTCTTCGACACCGCACCATCTGGTCACACATCGCGGCTCATGTCACTGCCGGAAACCATGTCTGTCTGGACTGAGGGACTGCTGCGCCGGCAGGAGCGCTCGGAGAAGTTCGGCGCGGCGCTGCGTCATCTCGACGACGGACCTGAGCAGAAGATCATGGGCGTCTCCGGCAGACGGGACGCGCGAGCCGAGCGGGACCACGAGATCCGTCGAGTCCTGCTTCGCAGGCAGACTCGCTTCGAAAGGTTGCGGGAAGTGATCTCGGATGCGAAGAAGACAGCTTTCGTCATTGTGCTGGCAGCCGAGCGCCTCCCCGTGCTGGAGACCATCGAGCTCCACGGACAACTGTCGCGCTCCGGGGTGGCCGTGGGTGCTCTCGTGGTGAACAAACGCTCGCCGGTGGATGCCGGCGAGTTCCTGGCCGGGCGTCGAGCGCAGGAGGACGTTCACCTGACGGATGTGCGCAGGGCGCTGCCGGATCTGCCGCTGCTCGAGCTTCCGCTGCTGGGTGAGGATGTGGTGGGAGAGCTAGGGCTGACTGCCTTCGCGGAGGAGATCGTTCGGGCAGAATTCGGTCGGTGAGGAACGAACGGTCCGGAGCCGACGTCGTCAGGAAGGCGCAGGCGGTGAGTCGGTCGTGGCCTTGCGCGAAGCAAGCGCCTGCACCAGCAGTATCGTCGAGGGCAACAGGATGAGCGCCGCGGTGATGTTGAGGGCCTGGAAACCGCCGGTGGCAAGGATGCCGCCAGCGGCGGCGGCCGCGGCAGCCCCTGCATAGTTCATACCGGCGTCGGTCGCGCCCTGAAGGCCCACTCGTACGTGCTCCGGAGCCCTTGCGGTCATCACCGCCGACGATGAGATGATCGCTGCCGACCAGCCCAGCCCCAGGAGTATCAGCGCGAGAATCGTCAGCCCGGTTCCACCAGTCGCGGCCACATAACCCGTTCCCAGCGCTGCAGCGAGAACTGCAAGCCCCAGCACAGCCACCGTCAGGGGGCCCCACCGGTCAGCCATCGCGCCGAATACTGGGCTGAGGGCGTACATGCCCAGGACGTGCAGGCTGATCACGATGCCCACCAGTTGCAGAGTGTCGCCCTGATTTCCCATGTGTACCGGCGTCATCACCATGACCATCACCATGACGGCATGCGCCGTGGCAATCAGGACCACGGCAAAGCGAGCCACGGGGTCACTGGCAGCCCAGCGAAGTGCACCCATCGCGCCCAGGGGAGGCGTCGTGTCGACGGTCCGGGCCGCATCAGCGGAGTCCCGCTGGATGGCGGAGGGGCGAAAGAGGATGCCGATCACGGTCGCCGCCGAGGCGAACGCGACGACGGAGAACAAGAAGGGTCCGGTGTACTGCGGCAATCCGAGTCCGGCTCCGAACCTGTCGCCCGGCCCGGCGAGGTTGGGACCGGCGACGGCGCCGATCGTGGTGGCCCACAGCACGATGGACATCGCCCGGGCACGTGCCGCGGGCCGGACGTTCTCGGCCCCGGCATAGCGGGTCTGCAGATTGACCGCCTGCGCAACACCGAACAGGCTCATGCCCACCAGCATCACGACGATCTGACTGGTGACGGCGGCTGCCATTATCAGCAGAGCCCCCACGGTGGCCAGGGCATAGCCACGGCTCAACGACACACGTCGCCCGCGACGGGCAGCCACGTTCGCCAGCGGCACCGCGGCGATGGCAGCTCCCAGAGTGCTGGCCGCCTGCGCGAAACCCGCCATGGAGGTGCCGCCAAGCCGTTGGGCAAGCAGCCCTCCGACGGCGAAGCCTGAAGCGACACCTATTCCGCCGAGCAGGTTGCTCACGATCAGCACCACAATGCTGCGTCCGTAGTGTCGGATCATTCCTGGCCCCTCCCCCGGGGTGGCTGGCGGCCGAGGGGCCGAAGCAGTAATCGTGCCATGGGCAAGAGGATGGGGGTGCGGCTCAGTCCTCGTCGACCAGTGGCTTGCGGATCTCGCCGATCAGGTTGCGCCTGTTGCGACCCGAAGCCACCCAGCGGGCCAGGCTGCCGTGCTGGGCCAGAAGTTCAAGACGGTTCTGCGTGCGCTCGAGGACGCTGTTCGGCACGGCCAACACCATGTGGTCGCCGGAACGCAACCGCAGTTGGGGCTCAGCCACCAGAATGGTTTTGCCGCGAATCAGCATCGACATCACCGCGCCGCGTGGCAGTCGAAGATCCGCGACGTAGAGGCCGATGAGTTTGGTGTCGTCGGGCACTTCGAATTGCAGCATCGAGGCGTTGAGTCCCTCCATCGGAGAGGAGTCGAATTGCACTGTGGTGGGGGCGATCTCCGCCGTGACGCCCAGCAACTTTGCGGCCCACGGCAGAGTGGGGCCCTGCAACAGGGTGAACATGGTGACCAGAAGGAAGATGATGTGGAACATCTGGGCTGCGCCCGGCAAGTTCTGGGTGGCCGGGATGGTGGCCAACATGATGGGTACTGCTCCTCGAAGCCCCGCCCATGACATGAAGGCCTGTTCACGCCACGGCACCTTGAACGGTGTCATGCAGAGGAAAACCGACAGCGGACGGGCCACGAAGGTGAGTGCGGAGCCAATGACCAGCGCCGGGATGATGGCGGCGGGCAGCATCGCCGGGGACGCGAGCAGTCCCAGCATGACGAACAGGCCGATCTGGGCGAGCCACCCCAGAGATTCCGTGAAGCCCTGCGTCGTCTTGTGGTGGGGAAGGACCTGGTTGCCGAGCCAGAGGCCGGCGGCGTAGGCAGCCAGAAGCCCCGATGTGCCGACGATCCCGCCGAGGGCGAACGCAACCATGGCGATGGCAAGGGTGGCCAGCGGGTAGAGCCCGGCCGAGGGCAACGAGACGCGCTGAAGGATGGTCTGCCCGATCCTTGCGATCACCAGCCCGATCAGGGTGCCGCCCACGAGTTGGTACAGCCCGGTGCCAAACATGCTCATGATGGAACCCTGGTTCCAGGCATCGGAGACCACGACGGTGACGATGATGATGGCTGGAGGGTCGTTGAATCCGGATTCACCTTCCAAGGTGGTGCGGACCCGCGCCTTGATGGGAAGCCGTCGGAGCACCGAAAACACGGCAGCCGCATCCGTGGAGGACACCATGGCGGACAGCAGAATGGCGATGCGAAGATCAATCCCCAAAAACAGAATCGCCAGAGTGGTGGTGATGCCCACCGACAGGAGCACGCCCACGGAGGCCATGAGCCCGGAGCGCATCGCCACAGGTTTCAGATCGCCCCACCGGGTGGTGAAGCCACCATCGGTCAGGATGATCGCCAACATGATGGTTGCGACGTTGTAGGCAAGTTGGCCGTCGTCGAAGCGAATGCCGAAACCAGCCTCACCAATCAGCAAACCAATGCCAAGGTAGAGCAGCAGACCCGGCATCCCGCTTCGTGAGGAGATACGCACCGCCGCGACTCCGGCCAGCAATACCCCACACGCGCTCAGGACCAACAGGTTCAGCTGCTCCGGGCTCATCCGGTGGGCGCCTTGGCAGTGGGCGGTGGCAGGCATCCGGGAATGCGGTGCGCTCTGATGCTGGCGCTATCAGTGAGCACAGCAAGGACGGTCATGACGCCCATTATGTCGTGACTGCAGCACTGAACTGCGACTCGTACAGGTCGTGGTAGGAGCCACCGGCCGCCAACAGCTCGTCGTGCGTGCCCTGCTCGACGATGGAACCCCCCTCCATGACGAGGATGAGGTCGGCGTCGCGGATGGTGGAAAGGCGGTGGGCAATGACGAAGGACGTCCTTCCGCTGCGCAGTGCGGACATGGCGTGCTGCACCAGGAGTTCGGTGCGGGTATCCACTGAACTGGTGGCCTCGTCGAGAATCAGCAGCGACGGATTGGCCAGGAATGCTCGCGCAATCGTGATCAGCTGCTTCTCACCCGCAGAGATGTTGGAGGCCTCCTCGTCGATGACAGTGTCGTAGCCATCCGGCAGGGAGTGGACGAATCTGTCGACGAAGGTTGCGGTGGCTGCTTCGACGATGTCCTCCTCACTGGCACCTGGGCGCCCGTAGGCGATGTTGTCGCGGATGGTGCCGCCGAACAGCCACGTGTCCTGCAGAACCATGCCGATGTTGCTGCGCAAGGCCTGGCGGGGAACCGTGGAGATGTCGACGCCATCCATGGTGATGGCGCCACCGTCGAGATCATAGAACCGCATCAAAAGATTCACGAGCGTGGTCTTGCCGGCGCCCGTGGGCCCGACGATAGCGACCGTCTGGCCGGGCAGGGCCTCCAAGTCGAGATTGTCGATGAGGGGCTTGTCGGGGGAGTAGCGGAAGTCGACGTCGCCGAAAGTGACGTGACCCTCCACCACGTTGAGCTCCCCGTGGGGCTCCGGGGTCATCTCGTCGGCATCCATCAGTTCGAACACACGCTCCGCCGAGGCAACGCCGGACTGCATCAGGTTGGCCATGGATGCCACCTGCGTGAGTGGCTGTGTGAACTGACGCGAGTACTGGATGAAGGCCTGCACGTCGCCGATCGACATGGTGCCGGAGGCAACCCGCAGCCCTCCGATGACGGCGATGGCGACGTAGTTGAGGTTTCCCACAAACATCATGATGGGCATCATGAGGCCGGAGACGAACTGCGATCCGAAGGCGGCCCTGTAGAGGGTCTCGTTGCGTTCCTCGAACTGGGCGGCGACTTCCTTCTGCCGTCCGAACACCTTCACAAGTGAGTGGCCCGTGTAGGCCTCCTCAATGTGGGCGTTCAGATCTCCGGTGGATTTCCAGTTTGCCTTGAAGAGCACCTGGGAACGCTTGCCGATGATGGAGACCATCAGGATCGCCACCGGCACGCTGACGAGCGCGACCAGGGCCAGCGTGGGGGAGATCCAGAACATCATGCCCAGAACGCCCACCACCATCAACAGTGAGTTGAGGAGTTGCGACAGCGTCTGCTGGAGCGTCTGCGACACGTTGTCGATGTCGTTGGTGACGCGGCTCAGCAGTTCTCCGCGGGGCTGGTTGTCGAAATAGGCCAGCGGCAACCTGTCGATCTTTCCCGAGACCTTCTGCCGCATCCGCAGAATGCTCTGCTGAACAGCGTCGTTGAGGACGTAGGCCTGCACGTACGACGCTATGCCGGAGATGATGTAGAGCACCAGCACGGTGATCAGGATCATCCCGATGGCGGAGAAGTCGACGCCCTGACCGGGCACGAAATCGAGGCTGCGCAGCAGGTCCACCATGTCGGTGTTGCCCTGCTCGATGGCGCTCTGTATCGCCTGGTCCTTGGTGGCCCCGGACGGCATTGCGCCGCCGATCAGACCTGCGAGCAGCATGGTGGTGGCCTCACCGAGGATCTTCGGACCCACCACGGCCAGCGCCACGCCGGCGACGCCGAACATGATGGCGATGATGATGCGCATGCGTTGCGGACGTAGCTCCTGGAGCAGCCGCTTCAGGGAAGTACGGAAGTTGGCTGCCTTCTCCCCGGGCGCGACCATTGGTCCGTGACCTGGGCCTCCGCGCCTCTGGGGTGCCTCGTCGGGACGTTTGTTGGCCGTGACGGGAGTGCTGTTTTTCTCACTCATGCTGCTGCCTCCTCTGCGCTCAGCTGGGACTCGACGATTTCCTGGTAGGTCTTGCAGCTCCCGAGCAGCTCGTCGTGGGTGCCGCGGCCAACGATCTCGCCATGCTCCAGTACAAGAATTTCGTCGGCATTGCGGATTGTGGTGACGCGTTGCGCGACCACGAAGACGGTCTTGTCTGCGACTCGTGGCGCCAGCGCGGCACGGAGCCGGGCATCAGTGGCGACGTCGAGGGCGGAGAAGGAGTCATCGAAAATGAACACTTCTGCATCCGTGGCGAGTGCCCGGGCGATGGCGAGTCGTTGGCGTTGGCCGCCGGAGACATTGGTTCCACCCTGGGAGATCGACGATTCGAGCTCATCCTCGCGTTCCCGGACGAACCCGTCGGCCTGGGCAACGCGCAGTACTTCCCAGAGGTCCTCGTCGCTGGCGTCCGGACTGCCGTAGCGGAGGTTGCTGCCGACGGTGCCGGAGAACAGGTAGGGCTTCTGCGGCACGATGGCCACCCGGTCCCACAGCTTCTCCGGGTCCATCTCGCGGACGTCGACGCCGTCCAGCAGGACCCGGCCTCCGGTGGTGTCGAAGAGGCGGGGCAGGAGACTGACCAGGGTGGTTTTGCCGGAGCCAGTGGAGCCGATCACGGCGGTGGTACGGCCGGGGCGAAGCTCGAAGCTGACGCTCTTGAGGACGGGCTCCTCGGCGCCGGGATAGCAGAAGCTGACGTTGTCGAACACGACGACCCCTTCGCTGCTGTGAGGATTCACGGGTGCAGGGGGCGGCGCCACAGAGGATTCTGTGTCGAGGACCTCGAGGATGCGGTCGGCGCAGACGGCGGCGCGGGGCGCCATCACGAGCAGCATGGTGGTCATCATCACAGAGATGAGGATTTGCATGAGGTAGGCCAGGAAGGCGGTCAATTGGCCGATCTGGATGTCGCCGGAATCGACGCGCTGCGCGCCGAACCACATGACGCCCACAGTGGAGACGTTCAGCACCAGACCCACGAAGGGGAACAACACGGCCATGAGCCGACCAACGGTGGTCGCGGTCTCGACAAGATCCTTGTTGGCGCCGCCGAAGCGACGGGCCTCGTGGTCCTCTCGCACGAAGGCGCGGACCACGCGGATGCCGGTGATCTGCTCGCGCAGAACCCTGTTCAGGTTGTCGATGCGCTTCTGCATGATGGCGTACAACGGACCCATCTTGGAGATCAGCACCACGATGCCCGCGCCCAGCACCACGACTGCCACCAGGATGGTCCAGCTCAGGCCGGCGTCCTCACGGAGCGCCATGACGACACCACCCACCATGGTGATGGGGGCGCCGACGAGCATGATGCAGGTCATCAGGACCAGCATCTGTACCTGCTGGACGTCGTTGGTGGTGCGGGTGATCAGCGACGGTGCACCGAAGTGGTTCATCTCACGGCTGGAGAAGGCCAGGGTGCGGTCAAAGAGGGCGGCGCGGACGTCGCGGCCGAACAGCATGGCGGCTCGCGCGCCGAAGTAGACCGATCCCACTTGGCCGAGACCCTGGACGAGAGCGAGGACCAGCATGATGGCGCCGGTACGCCAGATGAAGTCCGTGTCGCCGAGAACGACGCCCTCGTCGATGATGCGGGCGTTGAGCGTGGGCAGGTAGAGCGTCATCATGGTGGCCACCACCTGGAGCGCCACGACGAGAAGGAGCAGCCTCCAGTACTGGGTGATGTAGCGGTTGATGAGGGTGCCGAGTTTGCGTATCACGGGCGGTCCTTCTTTCGGGCTCCGTCGAGAGCAAAACGCGTGAGGTCTTCAGGGGTGAGTCCACCCGGCCTGGCCATCGCCAGACCGATGGCGAGAGCCTTGAGGTAGTGGGCATACGTCTCGGGTGTGACTGTGAGTTCCTCGACGTGGGGGGAGATGATCGTGACCACCCAGCCGCGCAAGTCGGCGAAGCGCTGGGTGTGGGCGTCGCGGACACAAACGGCGTGGGGCGCGTTCGCTGTGTCGTGGCGGGGTGGGGGCAACACGGCGTGGATGTGGGTGAAGTAGTCCACGATGCCGCGCACGCAACCGAGTGTGCGCGACTCCAGGGTGGTGCCGAGCTCCACGGTGGCGAGGTGTCGCATCAGCCGTTCCTCGGACAGGAACTCTGTGTAAGTGGCGCCCAGGAGATCCGGAAGCGTGGGGAACACCCGGAAGAGGGTGCCCTCCGCGACGCCGGCGGCCTCCGCCACCATTCGGGTGGAGAGTTCTGGGCCGTTGTCGTTGAGGAGGTCGACGGCCGCGTCGATGATGGCGGCTCTGCGCTGCTCCGGGGGCATGGGGGTGGCTCTTGTCACTGACTCATTCTAGTGAGTGAGCACTCACTCATCAAACGGTCAGGGGGTTCGCCCTGTCGAAAACGGCAAGACCACTGGTATTCCCGCTCGCCAGCGCTACATCAGTGGTCAGAGCTATACCAGTGGTTTTCCTTCCGAGCACTACACTCACCAGCGGACAGACCCCGTCGAGCAAGGAGCGCGGATGACCGAAATCGCACTCACCAACTTCCTTCAGTACCTCGACCTCATCGGTGTGTTCTTCAATGCCGTCTGCGGGGCAGTCATCGCCCGCAATGCCCGGTTGGACCCCATCGGATTCGGTGTGCTCGCCGTCATGTCCGGATTGGGCGGTGGCCTGATCCGCGACACACTGCTCCAAGCGGGACCGCCGATCGCGCTCGTCGACTGGCGGTACTTCACCACCGCAATTGCCGGCGCGGGGATTGTGCTGCTGATCCCCATCGGTGGACGTTGGTGGGACAGGATTTACCTCCCCATCGACGCGTTTGCGGTGGGCTGCTGGGCTGCCGTCGGGGCCGCGAAGACCATTGGGTTGGGCTACGGCTGGCTCCCGGCCATCCTTCTGGGCGCCATCACGGCCGTGGGTGGCAGCTTTGTGCGAGACATGGTGCTGCGACAGGTGCCGGCAATTCTGGGTGGGAACACCCTGTACGCCACGTGGGCGATGGTGGCCGCTGGCATCACCGTCGTGGGTGCTGAACTGGGCCAGACAGCCCTGGGTTCAGTGATAGCGACGTTGGTGGGTGCCGGACTGGTACTCCTGTCCAGACACCGGAACTGGGCGTTTCCCCAGGGCGACGACGCGGCCACAGTGGGTCTGGCCGTCAGCCGGATGTTGGCCAAGCGCACAGCCAGGGCTGAGGGACACGAAACATCGCGCAAGGCCGACGACTGAGCCGCTCAGCCGTTCAGGCCTGCGGGCGCAACAGTGGGAAGAGGATGGTTTCCCGGATTCCGACGTCGGTGAAGAGCATGACGAGCCGGTCGATTCCCAGACCCAGACCGCCCATGGGCGGTGCGCCGTGCTCGAGGGCCTCGAGAAAGTCCTCGTCGAGTTGCATGGCTTCAGGATCACCCTGGGCAGCCATCTTCGACTGTGCGAGAAGCACCTCACGCTGGACGACGGGATCGATGAGCTCGGTGAAGCCGGTGCCCCGTTCCATGCCACCGATGATGAGGTCCCAGGCCTCCACTTTGCCGGGCTCGTCGCGGTGGGGACGCGCCAACGGCTGCGCCAGCGAGGGGTAGTCATACACGAAGGTGGGCTGGATGAGTCCGGGTTCCACGAGGTCCCCGAACAGCTCCATGGCCAGTTTGCCGTTGTCCCAAGCGGGGTCGTACTCGATCTCGCGGGAATCAGCCAGACGCTGCAGGTCCTCCGCGGGAGTGTCGACAGTGATGTCGGTGCCCAGTTCTGCGGAAAGTCCGTCGAAGAACTTCAGCCACGTCCACTCACCGTCAAGGTTGATCTCGCCGGCGGCCGTGTCCAACTGGCGGCTGCCGAGTGCGTCGGCCACATTGACGATGATGTCCTGAATGGTTGCGGCGATGGCGTGCTGGTCACCCCAGCTCTGGTATGCCTCGAGCATCGTGAATTCGGCCGAGTGCGAGGAGTCGATTCCCTCGTTGCGGAAGATGCGGCCCATCTCGAAGATGCGGTCCGCGCCACCCACCATCGTGCGCTTCAAATGCAGTTCCAGTGCGATCCGCAGGGTCATGTTGAGATCGAAGGCGTTCAGATGGGTGTTGAACGGACGGGCAGCTGCGCCCCCATGGATGAGCTGGAGCGTCGGAGTCTCCACCTCCAGATAGCCCTGCGCGTACAGCGTCTCCCGGACGGAGCGGGTGATGGCTGCGCGGGTGCGCAGCATGGCGCGGGCCTCGTCGCGGGCGATGAGGTCGACGTAGCGGCGACGCACACGCGATTCCTCGGAAAGGTCCTTGTGAAGCGCCGGGAGCGGCCGCAGCGCCTTGCTTGCCATGCACCACTTCGACGCCATGACGGAGAGCTCGCCGCGCTTGGAGCAGATCACACGGCCGGTGACCCACACATGGTCGCCGAGGTCGACGTCGGACTTCCAGGCGGCCAGCGCCTCTTCGCCCACCTCTGCCAGCGACAGCATCACCTGGAGTCGTTCGCCGTTGTCATCCGGGGTGAAACCGTCCTGGAACGTCGCGAAGCACAGCTTGCCCGTGTTGCGAACGAACACCACGCGGCCACCGATGGTGACCACTTCGTCGGTCTCTTCGCCGGCCTCCAGATGGCCCCATGTGCCGCGGATCTGGCGCAGCGTGTGGGAGCGGGTGAGGTGTGCCGGGTAGGCCTGCCCCCCGTCGGCAAGGATGCGCGCGCGCTTCTCCTTGCGAATGGTGGTCTGCTCGGAGTCGCTCGGGGCCGCAGTCTGATCAGTCACGAGAAGCAATCCTACCGGCCCGCGCCCGCCCGTCGAGTTCTGGGCGGACGCGGAGCTCACCTCGTCAGAGCTTGTCGAGCTGTGCCTGCAGCGTGGTCATCAGTTCTTCCCAGGGCTCGATGAACTTGGTGACGCCCTCCTTGCCCAGGACGTCGAACACATCCGCCATGTCCACGCCGAGCACCTCGACGGACTTCAGTACCTGACGCGACTCGTCGTAGGTGCCGAGCACGGTGTCGCCGCGTACCTCGCCATGATCGGCGAATGCCTGCATGGTGCCCTCCGGCATCGTGTTGACGGTGCCGTCTGTGACGAGTTCCTCGATGTAGAGGGTGTCCTTGTAGCTCGGGTCCTTGGTGCCGGTGGATGCCCACAGTGGTCGCTGTGCACGGGCGCCGTAGCCAGCCAGCGTCTGCCACCGCTTTGATGCGATCACGTTCGTGTACGCCTCGTGGCAGAGCCGTGCGACTGCCAGTGCCGACTTCCCCTTCATCCCACTGGCGGCAGGGTCGTCCATGGCGCTCAGTCGCTTGTCCACCTCGGCGTCTGTGCGTGAGACGAACACCGACGCCACGGAGTGGATGTCGGTGAGGTCGACGCCCTTCTCGTGAGCCTGCTCGAGCCCCGCCATCCATGCTTCGAGGACGTCAACGTACGAGGCGACGGAGAAGATGAGGGTGACGTTGACGCTGATGCCGGCCGCGATGGTGGCCGTGATGGCAGGCAGACCTTCGGTGGTGGCAGGAATCTTGAGGAGCACGTTGGGGCGATCCACGAGGTCGTGGAGCCGCTGGGCCTCCTCGACGGTGGGTTGGGTCTCGTGGGCCAGACGTGGGTCGACCTCAATGGAGACCCTGCCGTTGACGCCACCGGTTTCGGTGTAGAGATCCGTGAACAGGCCGCAGGCGTCGCGGACATCGTCGGTGGTGAGCGTGGTCACGACTTCGTCAAGTGAGGCGCCGGAAGCCTTCAACTCGCGAAGTTGTGCGGTGTAGGCGTCGCCGGAGGACATGGCCTTGGCGAAAATGCTGGGGTTCGTGGTGACGCCCACCACGTGGGAGCCGTCAATCAACTCCTGCAGGCTGCCTGATGTGAGGCGCTCGCGCGAAAAATCGTCCAGCCAAATGGATACCCCAGCGTCGCTGAGGTCCTTGAGGTTGTCGGTCATTGTGGTTGCTCCTGAGGTCTCGGGTGCCTTCATGCTAGGCCGCCATCTGTTCGATCAGAGAGTTCACGACAAGATTTGATGTGTCAGCCGACGATGTCGGCGAGGCACTTCAGCGCATTCAGGCAGGGGTTGTCATGGGGTGGCCGGGGTGGCAGGCGATTGCTGCCACACCTTGATCCTCCTCGAGGAGAGCGACGAGTTCGTCGAGTATCTTCTCCGACTTCGCGGCCGTGGTGGTGAGGACAACTTCCTCGCCGCAACGGATACCCAACATCATGACCGCCAGTACGGAGGAGCCGTCGACTGTGGTGCCGCCGGGGCGCCCCACGAAGATGGGGATCCCGGACGCTTTCACCTTCCGGCTGAAAACGGTGGCAGGACGGGCGTGGAGCCCCACGGTTGAGGCGATGATGGCGGTACGGGAGGACATTGTGTAATCAGCCTTGGAGTCGACGTTGACGAAAGGGAAGTGGTGTGACACCAATGGTACCGGAGACAGAAAATGGCCATGCACGGCCGACACTTCCCCAGCGCCTGAAAGGTCCCCCGATGCAAACGAATCCCCACTTCATTGTGATGCGCGACAGCGGCGTCGCGCTCGTGCTCGACGTGTCGGAAGCCCGGCTGCCATCGGTTCTGCACTGGGGGGGCCGATCTCGGTTCACTCTCCCAGGACGCCGTCGAGAGCCTGCAGCTGTCCTCGGTGAATCCGGCGGGGCTCAATCAGGTGGACAAGCCGGTGCGGGTGGCCATCCAGCCGGAGCAGTGGACGGGATGGATGGGACGGCCCGGGCTTCGAGGTTCCCGGCTGGGACAAGCCTGGTCTCCCCAGTTCAAGGTGTACGACATCACCGTCGACGGGACGCCCCACGAGGGCGGGGTCCTGGAAGTGGGGAAGTCCGTCCTCCGGGTGAACTCGTTGGATGAGGTTGCGGAACTCGCACTGTCGCACACCGTCGAAATGCTGCACGGCGGTGCTGTCCGCACCCGCGCAACCGTGACCAACCTGGGGTCAACCCCGTACCAGCTGGACGGGTTGGACGTTGCGTTGCCAGTGCCGCCGATCGCGGAGGAGATCCTCGATTTCGGCGGACGCTGGGCCCGGGAGCGGCTGCCCCAACGATCTGATTTCACCGTGGGGACGCACCTGCGGGAGAACAGAAAGGGCCGCACGGGCGCCGACGCCGCCTACGTCCTGCACGCAGGGACCCCAGGGTTCGGTTTCGGCACCGGCGAGGTGTGGGCCGTCCACACTGCCTGGAGCGGGAACCACATCCACTACGCGGAGAAGCTTTCCAGCGGCGAGCGAGTCATCGGTGGCGGAGAGCTCATCCTGCCCGGCGAAGTCGTCCTTCAGACGGACGAGTCCTATGAATCGCCCTGGGTCTACGGCTCATGGGGCGACGGGCTGGACACCGTCGCTCGCCGCTTCCATGAGTACCTGCGCTCGCGTGCGACCCACCCCGCATCAGAGCGCCCAGTCACCCTGAACGTATGGGAGGCCGTGTACTTCAATCACTCCGCCGCGCCACTGGTTGAACTGGCGACCCTCGCGGCGTCGGTGGGTGTGGAGCGTTTTGTTCTGGATGACGGATGGTTCTCCAGCCGCCGAGACGAGCATGCCGGACTGGGCGACTGGTGGGTCTCCGACGAAGTCTGGCCACAGGGTCTGACACCGCTGATCGAGAAGGTGACGGGGCTCGGGATGCAGTTCGGACTCTGGTTCGAGCCCGAAATGGTGAACCCAGACTCGGAGGTGGCCCGCGCCCACCCGGAGTGGATCATGGCCGCCGACCCCAACAGGTGGCCCGTCGAGAGCCGCTACCAACAGGTACTGAATCTGGGAATCCCCGAGTGCTACGAACACGTCCGCGACGCCATCGTGGCGCTCCTGGCGGACCACGACATCGCCTACATCAAGTGGGACCACAACCGTGACCTTGTCGAGGCCGGGGACCAGAGGACGGGACGCCCGGGGGTGAGGGCACAGACGCTGGCCTTCTACCGGCTGCTCACGGAGATCAGGGAGGCCTTCCCGGCGCTGGAGATCGAGTCCTGCTCCTCAGGTGGCGCTCGCATAGACTTGGAGGTGCTGCAGCGCACGGACCGTGTCTGGACCTCGGACTGCATTGATCCGCAGGAGCGCCAGCTCATGCACCGCTGGACCACGCAACTGATCCCCCCGGAGATGATGGGTGCCCACATCGCCTCGGACGTGTCCCACACCACCGGCCGCTCCCACACCCTTGGCTTCCGGGCCGCCTCGGCGATCTTTGGGCATCTGGGTATCGAATGGGACCTGCGCGACGCCGACGCCGGGCAGTTGGCGGAGCTGAAGAGATGGATCGCCTTCCACAAGGAACACAGATCACTCCTGCACGACGGCGACATGGTGCGCCTCGACTTCACCGACGAATCGATGATCGGTCACGGCGTGGTTGCTCGCGACAAGCGCTCAGCCCTCTACTCACTGGCCTCCGTGGGGCGCCCCGCAGTCAGCATGCTGGGCCGGGTGCGTCTCCCGGGGCTCGACCCCACACGTCGCTACCACGTCCGTCCCGTTCTGCCGGGCGGCACACCGACCGGCCTGATTGCTCCGCCGTGGTGGGGGGCGCTGGGCCAGGCAGCGGATGGCACAGGAACAGAGGCGCACCAGATGGCAGGCACAGAGGCCACAGGTCTCACGCTGTCCGCCGTCGGGGTGGCTCACCCGGTGGTCAACCCGGAGCAGGTTGTCCTGTACTGGGTCAAGGAAATCGTCTAGGTATCTACAGGAAACTGGCCCGCGCCACGATGGAATTCTCCACCGTGCCGCGGGCCCGTTTTCGTGCCTGCGAACCCTTGCGTTGAGTGACTCAGCCCTTCGTGGAACCCAGCGTGAGGCCCGCGACGAACTGCTTCTGCAGGACGAAGAAGACGATCAGCACGGGAAGTGCCACGAGGACAGATCCAGCCGATAGCAGGTTGTAATCGGTGAAGAACTGGCCTTTCAGGTTGTTCAGGGCGCTGGTGATGGGGAACTTGTCACCTTGGCCGCCCAACAGGACAGTGGCCCAGAAGAACTCGTTGTAGATCCAGGTGAACTGCAGAGTGGCCAGCGCTGCAAGAGCCGGCCGCACCAGCGGCATGGTGAGTTTCCAGTACTGGAGCCAGACGCTCGCCCCATCCACCTCCGCCGACTCGTAGATCTCGTGCGGAAGCGTCTTCATGTAGTTGCTGAGAACGAAGGTGCAGAACCCCAACTGGAAGGCGACGTTGATGGCGATCAGACCCCAGAAGCTCCCCAGGAGTTGCCCGGAGGAACTCATGAATTCCGGCAGCGGAATCTGGCGGTAGATCCGAAAAATGGGTACCAGAAGCGCTTGGGGTGGGAGCAGGTTGGCGGCCAGGAAGATGGCCAGCAGGGTCAGGTTGAAGCGGTAGCTGAACCGCGCCAGCACGAAGGCCACCAACGACGCCAGGAAGAGGGTCACGATGACGGCCGGCACCGTGATGATCATGGAGTTGATGAAGTATTTGCCCAGGTTGGCGTTCTCCCAGACGTTGCGATAGTTCTCGAACGTCCACCCGCCGAAGGAGAGGTAGCCGTTTGCCTGGGTGTAGGCGTAGTTGCGGAACGAGTTGAGGAACGCCCAGAACAGGGGGAATATCCAGGCCAGTGCCAGGATCAGCATGGCGATCGTGGCCACCCTGCCCCTGGGCCTGTTGAGAGCCGCGGAATCGGCGTGCTCCTTGGGTGCCTTGGGAGGTGTGTTCCCGCGGCGGGGTGTGGCGTCGACTGACGTACTCATCGGCGTTCCTCCTTGAAGACGATGCGCAGGTAGATGACGATGAACACCGACGAGATGATCATCATGATGACAGCCAACGCCGAGCCAAAGCCGTAGCGCGCCGCCTCGCCGACCACATTCTGGGATACCAGAGCCGCGAGGAGCTCCAGCCCGTTGGTGCCGCGGTTGACCACCCAGACAAGATCGAAGGCACGCAGCGATTCGATCACCACAATGACGAGCACGATCATGTTGATCGGACGCATCACCGGGAAGATGATCTTGAAGAAGGTCTGTCGCTCCGTGGCCCCGTCCACTGCGGCGGCTTCCCGCAGCGTCGCATCGACGCCCTTGAGGCCGGCCAAATAGATCAGCATGATGTAGCCGGTGTGGCGCCAGGCGGTGGCGATGAGCACGGCCCACAAGTTGATGCTCGCATCGCCGTACCAGTCGATTTCGGTGCCGAAAACCTGGTTGATCAGACCTTGGTCCCGCGAGTAGAACAGTTGCCAGATGAAGCCCACCAGCGCCAGTGACAGCACCACGGGCATGTAGAACGCGGTCTGGTAGAAGCGGCTGAACTTCATCCCCCTGTCCAGAATCACAGCGAGGAACATGCCAAGCAGGGTCGGGACGAAGAACAGGAATGCCAACCAGATCAGGTTGTTCTGCACCGCAGGCCAAAACGCGGGGTAGATCGTCGTGATGTCGGAATAGTTCTGGAGGCCAACCCACTCGATGTTGTCGATCGGACCAATGCCGTTCCATCTTCCGAAGGACAGCACCAGCGAAAGAACCGCTGGGATCCACACGAGTCCCACCACGAAGAGGGCTGGGAGCAGGACCATGATGATCACCACGGCCCTGTCCCAAGGTGGCAGCCGACGTTTCTTCCGGCTCATTGTTGGTTGCGTCACCGCTTGGGGGCGCTCTTGCGTCGTCGCCATCCTTTTCCCTCCTCGAGTTGTCGTGAAACGGATCAGCTACCGAAGATGGAGACCTTCTGCTCCTGGATGCTCTTTGTCACCCCGTCGATGTCTGCAGGATCCGTGAGGAACCGCTGCAACGAAGGGATGATGACGGTGGACGCGAAATCGGAGCGGGTGTCGCGGTCCAGGAACTGCGCGATGTTCGCAGCCGAGCCCACCACCTCTGCTGATTTCCTCTGCAGGTCGGTGTAGCCATCGGTGTTCGCGCCCTCGTTGGCCGCGATCATCGGTGTCGTGCCCTCATTTGCTGCATCTGCAGCCGCTGCGGAACCCAGCCACTTCATCATTTCCTTGGCGCCCGCCTCATTGCTGCCGGAGGCAGCCAAGCAGAAACCGTCGATCGGGGCATCGAGGGCGTCGGCACCGATGGAGGAATCGAGCTCCGGGAAGGTGAAGAAGTCCAGATCATCCTCGTCGTCGGGGATGGCATCCACGACGAATGTACCCAAGAGGTACATGCCGGCCTCGCCGTTGCTGAGGGAGGTGGCGGCTTCCTGCCATGTGCGTCCCAGGGCATCAGGCTGATGGAAGGGCAGCAGTCCGCTCCAGGTGTCGAAGACCTGCTTGACCTCTGCGGAGTCCCACGCTTCCTCGCCGGCCATCAGCCGCATGTGGAAGTCGAACCCATTGATGCGCATGTTCAGGATGTCGAAGGTGCCCATGGCGGGCCAGCCATCCTTGTCGGCGAACGCGAAGGGCACCATGTCGTTGCCCTGCATCTTCGTCATGAGCGTGGTCAACTCGTCCAGGTTGCTCGGCGGCTCATAGCCGTTCTGCTCGAAGACGGACTTCTTGTAGAAAACGGCCCAGGGGTAGTAATCCTTGGGGACGAAGTACTGCTTGCCGTCGCTGGCAGTGGAGGCAGTCTTGAAGCTGTCGTTGAGTCCGTCGATGGGCCAGATGTCGCTGACGTCAGTGATGAGGCCCTGCTCAGCGAACTGGTTCATCCGGAATCCGGCGAACCAAGTGAACACGTCGTCGGGGTTGCCCTGGAGGTAGGTGTTGATGTTTTCCTGGAAGGTGTTGTGGTCCACCTCGTTGCGGTCCACCTCCACTCCCGTTTCAGCGGCGTAGGCGGTGGCCATGTTGGCGAGGCGCTCGTAGGCCGGACCTGCACCAGAGGCTTCGTTCATGCCGAACTTCACCGGGTTTGCGGAGTCAGCGGTGGCGCCGCCGGAACCGTTTTCGGTGTCGTCACCGCATGCGGTGAGCAGAGAAGCGGAACCCACGAGCGCGGCGCCCGCGAGCGAGCCGCGAAGGAAGGTTCGACGAGAAGACGCCATGCCAGTGACGGAGCGTGGGACACCGGTGTCAGGGAAGGGACGGGGACGAGACATGAGGACCTCCAGGGAAAGTGTTGACAGTTGTGACATGAAAGACTCACACGAAGAGGGTGTCTTGGGGCAGCTATCGCAGAATCCGTTATTCATTCGATATCTGAAGGCTTTTCTCAGTACAAGCGTGTGCGATATGGCGGTGCCATGAGTCGGTGGTGGCCGTGGAACGTCGGACCATGTCGTCGCCTGCATTGGCTACGGCATCGAGGTTTCCCACCGGAATGAAACGCTCAGCGGCAGGCGAGAATGCACAAGGATCGCCACGAGCTGCACAACCTCGCATCTCGTGGCGATCCCCTCATCTCACAGCAGGTTCGTCAGCTCCGGGGACGCGGCGGAGCGGACTGCTTCGAGACCAGCCTCGGCGGAATCGGCCTCTCGTGCCAGTGTGGCGAGCTGGGAGCATTCGTCGGCGGTGTGCTGGGACAGGGCCCAGCGCACCATGGGGACTCGTTGGATCGACATCGACAGGCTCGTGACACCCAGGCCGGTGAGGACGAGCGCCATCAGGGGGTCGCCAGCAGATTCTCCGCAGACCCCGACGGGTTTGCCAGTGGCACGCCCGCCGTCGCAGGCCGCGGCAACCATGTCGAGGACTGCTGGCTGCCACGGGTCGAGTAGGTCGGAGAGTTCACCGACCATCCGGTCCGCTGCCATCGTGTACTGCGCCAGGTCGTTGGTGCCGATGCTGGCGAAGTCCGTGATCTGCAGAAGATGATGTGCGCGCAGCGCAGCGGCGGGTACTTCCACCATTACGCCGGCTATCGGCAGACCGACGGCGTGGGCGCGTTCGGTGAACCACGCAGCCTCCTGCATGGTGGCCACCATCGGTGCCATCACTTTCACCAGGGCCCCAGTCTGTGCGGCGGCCATCGCGAGGGCGGCGAGCTGGTCGTCGAGGAGGTCCTCGCGTTCCTTCATCAACCGCAGACCCCGACGGCCCAACGCTGGGTTGGGCTCAGGGCCAAGATCAGCAAATGCCAAAGGCTTGTCGGCCCCGGCGTCCAGCGTCCTCACCGTGACAGGGCGGTCACCGAAGGGCGTCAGGACGCGGATGTATTCCTCGGCCTGCTCATCCACCGTCGGTGCCGTGGTGGCGGCGAGGTGGAGAAATTCGGTGCGGAACAGCCCCACACCTTCGACGTCGGCAGCGCCGGCAAGTTGGGCATCTGCGACGTTGCCGACGTTGGCGAGCAACATCACCGGATGACCATCGGAGGTCTGTCCCGGACCGGAGCGCTCGGCGATGCGTTCCCGGGCCCGCTTCTTCTCGGCCTTCTGCTCAACCCAGGCATCATCCGGGTTGAGTGTGAGTTCGCCGGTGTCGCCATCGATCCCGACACGGATCCCCTCGCTCAACTCCAACGCACCCTTGGCCTGAACGATCGCCGGGATGCCGCGTTGCGAGGCGAGGATGGCGGTGTGACTGGTACGTCCGCCAGCTTCAGTGACAATCCCCACCACCATCTTCGGGTCCATCACCGCGGTATCCGCTGGTGCCAGATCATGGGCGATGACAACGCTCGGCTCGGTGAGCTCCGGAACGCCGGGCATGGGGCGGCCCAGCAGGAGCGCTTCTGCGCGGGCGCCCACATCGAGCAGATCCGTGACCCGCTCCGCGAAATAGCCGCCCAACTCCTCGAACTGCGCGGCATACCCGGCCACGGCAGCGTTCAGGGCATGGGCGGGGCCCATCGTCGCCAGGTTCTGAGTGACGGCATCCAGGAGACCGGGATCCTGCGCGATGGCCGCAGCCGCGGCGATCATCTCGGCGGCATCACCGGTCAGTGTGGCGGCTGTCGCCTCCAAGCGGGACGCCACTGTGCCCAGGGCGTCACCCACCTTGGCGAGATCGCCCTCAGGGTCGGTGGAGATGGCTTCCTCAGGCAGCGGCTGCGGAAGTGCGACGAGCGCTACCACGCCGACGGCTGAGCCGCCGCTGACACCCAAACCGGTCAACATGTCCATTGCCCTCACGCCTTCGCGTCGTGGTCGATCTCGAGGAACGCGACCAGATCCGCCAGGACCTCGTCAGCGCCGTCGCCCTCAGCGGTCAGGACGACCTCTTCACCGTGTTTGGCTCCCAGCGCCATCACTGCCAGCATCGACGCAGCGTTGACAGTTTTGCCGCCCTCCTTGCCCAGGGTGACGGGAATCCCTGCCTCCGTGACCTTTTTGACGAACAATGCGGCGGGGCGGGCATGAAGCCCTACGGAGGAGGCGATGGTTGCGGTGCGGGATGACATATTCGTTGTCCTTTGGTCGACGGTGACGTGGGGTGTGTCGGGGGGTATTGGTTTCAGCGGGACAGTGTGGTGGTCAGGGACGGTAGTTCGGTGGAGACGATGATGTGGCTGACGTCTTCTGGACTCGGCACTTTACTCCCAGGGAGTGAGACGGCGGCGGAGCCCCAGGCAACGGCCGCAGCAATCGCGGTTTGCGGGTCGGCGCCGGACTGCAGGGCGTGCAGGAGCCCGGCCAGGAGGCAATCCCCGGCACCCACGGTGGACAGCGGAGCGGCTACAGCCGCTGTGGCAAACCAATGCCCGGCTTCGGTGACGGCCAGGGCGCCGTCGGAGCCGAGACTGACGACCACCATGGCGACGCCACCAGCGACGACGGAGTTGGCTGCCTCCAGGACATCAGAAAGGGTGAGCAGTTCCTTGCCGACCAGTTCCTCCAACTCCTCAAGATTGGGCTTGATGAGGTCCGGTCCTGCTGCCACGGCCTGCAGGAAGCCTGCGCCTGACGCATCGACGGCGACGCGGCCGGGGTGGGTGGCAATGATGTCGGCGAACCACGTGTGGGGAGCCCCCGGTGGAAGGCTGCCGCACAGCGCCAGCCAATCTGTTTCACCGGTGTAGGAGAGAATTGTTGAGCGCAGGGCTTCGAGTTCGTCCGCGCTCAGCGTGGGGCCCGGTTCGTTGACCTTGGTGGTGGTCCCGCTCGGGTCCACGATCGCGACGTTGGTTCGGGTGGTGCCCTCAAGGGGAACCTCTCGGTGGTGAACCCCCGCCTTTTCCAGGAGGACTGCGAGCAATCGGCCGTCCGGGCCACCGAGCGGCAGCACGGCGAGGGTCTCCGCCCCGTTGGCGCTGAGTGCTCTGGAAACATTGACTCCCTTGCCCCCCGGATCCACACGGCTGGACAGTGCCCTGTTGATTTCGCCCTCGTGCAGCTTCGCCACAGTAACGGTGCGATCGATGCTGGGGTTGGGTGTGACTGTGACGATCATGCCCGGACCACCTCCATTCCTGCAGCATCGAATGCAATGCTGGTTTCGTCGTCCAGTCCGTCATCGGTGATGAGAAGTGCTATTTCCTCCACATCGGCGAAGCGGTGCAGACGTTCCTGTCCTGCCTTCGTGGAATCGGCCACGACGATGGGCCTGCGAGAACTCAGAATCATGGCTCGTTTGACGGCAGCCTCCGCTTCGTCGGGTGTTGTCATCCCGCGTCGCAGGCTGAACCCATTGACCCCGACGAAAGCGACGTCCACACACATCCGCTCCAGGGCAGCGGTGGACCAGTGCCCAACGCATGCGCCGGTGCGTCGACGAATGGCACCACCGAGCATGTGGATGTCCAGGCCGGGGTGGTCTGAGAGAACTGCGGCGATGGCCACGGAGTTGGTCACCACCTCCAGGTCCGCGTCCTGCGGGATTGCCCGGGCGACGGCAAGCGTGGTGGTTCCGGAATCCAGCAGGATGGTGCCGCGGGCTGGAAGCTCCAGCACAGCCCGTGCGGCTATGCGTTCCTTCGTGTCGGAGTGCCTGCCCAGCCGGTCCAGCAGAGAAGGTTCTGGTTCGATGTCCACCATGGGCAACGCCCCGCCATGCACCCGTCGGATTTTCCCGAGACGCTCAAGTGCGGCGAGGTCGCGACGGATGGTCTCTGGAGTCACATTGAGTTGCTCGGCGAGTCCGTTGACCTCAACACGTCCGGCACGACGCGTTGCTGCCACGATCTGGTCATGGCGTTGAGGCGCGTACAGGGTGCGGATGGCGGGGGTTGTGTTGGTGCTCATGGGGTGATCAGGGCCTCAACTGGTCTCGATGGTGACCTTGATGGCCTCACCGCGTTCCACGATTCCAAAGGCATCCATCACATCGGAGAGTGGAATGCGCTTGGTGATGAGATCCTTCACCGGGACCTCACCGGAGGCGATGTAGGCCAGGGCCCGCTTGTTGTGCGCCGGGGCAGAGCCGTTGGCGCCGTGGATGTGGAGCTGCCGGTAGTGCACCACATTGGAGTCCAGCGTGATCGTGGGATCGGTCTTGGGGAGACCCCCGAAGAAGCTGATCCGACCATTGCGAGCCGCCATGGCGACGGCCTGCTCCTGAGTGATGTTGGCCGGGGTGGCGGTGATGATGACGTCAGCGCCACGACCATCGGTCAGTTCCATGATCTTCTCAACGACGTCGACTTCTGCCGCGTTGATGGTGATCTCCGGACTCACTGCTTCGGCGGACATCTGCAGGCGTTGCTCGTTGACATCGACGAGGATGATGCGGCCTGCCTTGTGAACGCCGCGGGCGATCCGCACATGCATGCAGCCGATGGGGCCGGCGCCGAAGATGACGACGTCGTCGCCCCCCTCGATGCCGAGCTGTTCCTGGGCGTTGATGGCGCAGGCGAATGGCTCGGCGGCTGAGGCCTCATCGAAGCCGACACCGTCAGGGATCCTGTTGAGCCCGTCCACCTTCAGAACTTCGCGGGGAACGATCATGTACTCGGCAAACCCGCCGTCGTACTGGTAGCCCACTGATGTCTGGTTCTGGCAGACGGCCATCCACCCCTTCTTGCATTCGTGGCAATCGCCGCATGGGACGGCGGCGATGACCTGCACACGGTCGCCGTTTTTCCAGTCGCCCACAACGTCTTTGCCCACCTCGACCACTTCGCCGGCGATCTCGTGGCCGATGATGCGCGGCGGCGTCAGGTTCTGGTGGCCATTGTTGCGGATCTTGACATCCGTGCCGCAGGTGGAGCAGTTCCGCACGCGGATCTTGACCTCGTCGGGGCCACATTCGGGCTCCGCGACATCTTCGAGTCGTAGGTCTCCAGGTGCGTAGAAACGCAGTGCAAGCATTATTCGTCTTCTCCAATATCGGACAGTAGGGCGATGATCTCGTCCACGTTGTTGCTGGTGCGCAGCTTCTCTGCATCGTCGGGTTCCATCAGCACTCCGGCGAGTGCGCCCAGAATGCCGACGTGCTCGTCGGAGTTGCTGGCAATCGGGATGGCCACATAGACGGTTTCGCCATTCCAGTCCACGCCGCCGGGGAACTGCAGGAAGCCGAGCGCTGCACGGTTGATGTACTGACGGGATTCGTTGGTGCCGTGGGGGATCGCGAAGCCCTCACCGAGGTAGGTGGAGACCTCTTTCTCACGAGCGAACATGGCCTCGGCGTAGGGGGCCTGGATGGCCCCCACTGCGAGCAGGGCCTCGCCGCACTGGCGGATGGCATCGTCCTTGTCCGTGGCGGTCAGTCCCAGGTGGATGGAATCGCGGGACAACACGTTGTCACTCAATGGTCTCTCCGTTCTTGATGGCGTTTTGTACGCGGGCGAATGCTGGATCACCGACGAACTGTTCGAAGGTGACGATGACCGTATCGGGGGCCATCTTCCGGACGCGAGGTGCGAGGCCGGATTGGGTCATGATGAGGTCCGCATCGGCGGGGATGTCGTTCACGGGGGAGTGGACGACCGTGACGCCATGGGGGGCAAGCTTCTTCTTCATGGCACCGGCCACCATGACGCTGGAGCCCATGCCCGCGTCGCAGGCGATGATCAGCTTCTTCACGTCGCTGCCGAGGATGGAGCGGGTCGCGGTGGTGGTGGCTCCGGCGGTTGCAGATGTTGAGGGGGTGGCGCTCTGGCTGCTTTCGGCGGCCACAGTTTCGCGTGCCGAAGCCACTGGAATCTCGTCAGCGACGTCTGTTCCGCGTCCGAAGCCGAACAGTAGTGAGGTGACTGCGAAGGAAACCACAGCGGCTGCAGCCACCGACGCAAGGACGGGCAGCAGTTCGCCTCTGGGTGCCACAGCGATCCAGGCGAGGATGCTGCCAGGGGAAGCGGGGCCGACGAGACCGGCGTTGAAAAGAAGTGCGGTGGCGATGCCGGCGGCGCCACCAGCAATGGTGGCGAGGATCATGCGGGGCTTCATGAGGATGTAGGGGAAGTAGATCTCATGAATGCCACCGAAGAACTGGATCACGATGGAGCCCCACGTGGCGCCCCGGAGTTTCTTCGGTCCGAAGAAGACGAAGCCCAGCAGCAGCCCCAGGCCCGGTCCGGGGTTGGATTCCAGCATGAACAGGACGGATCTGCCCATCTCATTGGCTTCGGCTGCGCCGAGGGGAGACAGAAGGCCGTGGTTGATGGCGTTGTTGAGGAACAGGACCTTGCCGGGCTCGATGAAGAGGGAAGCCAGTGGCAGGAGTGAGTTGTTGACCAGGAATTCGATGCCCGAGCCCAACCAGTTGATGAGGATCTCAATGACGGGACCGATTCCCAGGCGCCCCAAAATGGCCATGATCGAGCCGATGATGCCGAGGGAGAAGTTGTCCACCAGCATTTCGAAGCCACTGGGCACCTTGCCGGAGATTGCTTGGTCAAACTTCTTCAGGACGAAGGCGGCCAGCGGCCCCATGATCATTGCGCCCAAGAACATGGGGATTTCCACGTTGACCGCTACTGCGCCCATGGTTGCCAAGGCACCGATGACCGCGCCACGTTGGCCATGCACCATGCGGCCACCCGTGTAGCCGATGAGGATGGGCAGGAGGTACGTGATGGTGGGGCCGACGAGTGCGGCCAGGGTTTCATTGGGTAGCCATCCCGCGGGGATGAAGAGAGCCGTGATGAGCCCCCAAGCAATGAAGGCACCGATGTTGGGCATGATCATGCCGGCGAGGTAGCCGCCGAACTTCTGCACACGTGCCCTTGCACCCTTGCCTTCCACGTTCTTGTTCAGTGTGGCGTCCGGAAGGGACATGTCACACCACCTCTCTTTGACAACTGTGTCGGACCGAGTGCGCATCGATGCGGACTCATACGGACATGTTGCCCGCATGTGTGTCCGATTGTCAAGGAAAACGGGCAAACTCAGACGAAAGGCATGTTTTCACATGGATTTGACGCACGGTTGAACCGTAATCGGACACACTTTTGGGTTTTTACGTCCTGGCATCGACTCAGACGAACAGGAACCGCACCGTGACGCCGCCATCTTCGCCGATCATCCACGCTATCCCTGATAGGTCGGCCACCACGGCGTCCGCGGGAAGTTCGTCAGGGTTCTTTGTGGAGGAGATTCCCAGAACGAAACACCCAGCGGCGCGGGCCGCTTCAATTCCAGCCGGTGCATCCTCAACAACCAGCGCACGGGAAGGCTCCACACCCAGACGCTCGGCGGCCAGAAGGAAACTGTCCGGAGCAGGTTTTCCGGAGACCACCTGGTCGCGGGTCACAATGACGTCCGGGAAGGGTAGGCCGGCGGCAGCCATGCGTGCCCGCATGAGTGCCTCGCTGCAGGAGGTGGCAATGGCCACCCGTGTACGAGGCAAATCCTGCAGCGCTTTCAGGGCGCCAGACAGGGGCACAACGCCTTCGGTGTCGTTGACCTCCAACAGTTCGATGCGTTGAGCGGCGGACTCAGCGTCCTTTGGAGGCACGAGTGCGGCGGAGACGGCCGCACTGGGCATTCCAAGCAGGGCGGAGAGGCGGTCGAGGGAGATGTTGTACTCGCCGGCCCAGGCCTCGTAGGAGCGATTCATCGCCACGTGAGAATCGATCAGCGTGCCGTCGAGATCAAAGATCACTGCGTCAAACGTGATGCCCTCGAAAGGAGTGGGAGTGTCCGCAATCACTTCCACAGAGTCATCAGGGAGAAGCCCGCGACGATCAACACAAGTCCGATGCCCACGTTCCAGTTGCCGATGGCAGCCATCGGGGGGATGAGGGTGCCAGCGAGGTTCCAGATGACGAGCCACAGCACTCCGAGGAGAAAAACGGGCACGAACACGTACGGGACCCAGGGGCGCGGTGCACCCTTGGTGCGCTGAACCTTGCTGCGTTGTTCGCTGCCTTCCACCGCCTGCTTGTGCTGCTTCTTGGCTTTGGCTTGCTTGCGTACCGGAGATTCGGGCACTGGTCCTCTTTCATTGACACGTCGAGATCGCAACTCGTGAGAAGAATAATCCAGCCAGCGTCAAAGTCCTGCATCCTGGGAGCAGGCAGGACGCCATGCGGCCGTGACATCCGGGGTGAAGACCAGAATGCCACGGCCGATGCAGCGTCCGGGCTGCTATTTGGCTGTGCCTGGCAGTGACAGCGACGACTCGGGCAGGTAGGTGCTCTGGCCGCCGAAGAAGCTGTCCCACGGCATGTCGAGGACAGTCTTCTCCGTGATGACGTCGTACAAATGGCGCAGCAGCGGCAGATCCTTCTCGCCGATCAAGCCGCGCTCGGTCATCTTCGGGAGTGCGCCGCCGATGATCTCGATCGCTTGGGCACCCTCGAGGGTGATGTGATCAAGCTGTTCCCAGGCCTCAGCAAACTTCATGCCAGCACCCAGAAGACGGCCAACGCGAATATTGCGGCCGCCCTTTGCCGTGACATAGGTGTCTCCGGTGGTGGCGAGACCCTCAGCGGTCTCGGGCCGGCCCCCCAGAAGCTCGACGAGTTGGCGGCTCTCAATGATGCCCTGCGCAATCAGCGCAGCCTCGTAGTTGTAGTTCCGCCATTCCAGATCGGGATCGACTCCCGCAGCGTTGATGATCCCGTCCGCGAATCCGGTGCCGAGGGCGTAGCAATTCTTCAGCGCAGCGCAGACTTCTGAGCCCACCAGATCCGTGGTGGTCCAAATGTGGTAATACGGCGTCCTGAAGACCTCGGCCAGCCGGTCGAGCGCGGATTGATCGCGCCCTGCGAACATCACACTCGTGTGACGACGCGTGGCGAGTTCGCCGGAGATTGACGGACCAACGATCGCTGACATCGGCACCGAATCGCGCAACTCCGGTGGTAAACGGGACGAGATGACATCGGGCAGGATGCTGAGGTTGCCCTCTTCGTCGGCCTCCATGCCTTTGGCCACCATCACGAACAGCTGGCCCGGGGTCATGAGCTTTGAGAGTTGCTCGGCCACCCAGTGACTGGCGAAGGAGGTGACGCCGCTGGCGACGATCTCAGCCCCGTCGAAGGCCTGAGCGGCGTCTTCGAGTTGGTACGCGTGAACATTCTCGGGCATTTGAACCCCAAGTCGGGCCTGGAGGCCGGTGTTCTGGATGCTCTCGATGGCCTCGCGATCGAGGTGGGTTCCGACAAGGTGGACGTCATGGCCGTTGTCAGCCAAGGGGATGGCGATTGCCGAACCCATCGCGCCGGCACCCAGGATTGCAATTTTGGTCATCGTTGTGGCTCCTTGTTCTCCGACGTTGCGGTCTGCCAATCAGGTTATCGCGCTGCCTGTGTCTGGGGGAGAGGGCTGGGATTTCCTGCCGCGGAGGTCTGTCCAGCCTTCGAGGATGGCAAGGCAGTTAGGCTGTGCAGGTGGGCAATGCTCTGGCGCGCTTCTCCGCGCACACCTCGAAAGCGTCGACGCGCGCTGGTGGAGCCCCACGCTCATTGCGGGGTCGGCTGATCACCGTGGGTATCTGTGTCCTGGCCGGTTTCATGATCACGGTCAGCGCAATCAATGCCCGTGGCACAGACCTGCGCTCGGATCGTGCGGACAGTGTGCGCGAACTCGTTGCCATCCAAACCGAACGCAACGAGGACCTACGGATCACCACGGACCAGCTGCGCGCTGAAGTGGATGAGTTGACGGCCCGTATGCAGGGCGGCTCGGGCATGACCGAGTTGCTGCAGCAGGCCGGGTTGGAAGCGTCCACGGTGACGGTCAGCGGTCCGGGAATCAGGGTGGCGTTGGATGATGCCCCGCTGGATGTGAAGCCGGCCGGTGTGGATGACGACGCTCTCATCGTGCATCAACAAGACATCCAGGCGGTGGTCAACGCGTTGTGGAGTGGAGGCGCCGAAGCCATGACCATTCAGGGCCAGCGTGTGGTCGCCACCACCGGCATCAAGTGCGTGGGCAACTCCGTGGTGCTGCATGGCGTCCCGTATGCGCCTCCCTACGTCATCGAAGCCATCGGGAACCCTGAGACCATGGAGAGTGCCCTGGAGACCTCCGAGCAAGTGGCCATCTATCGGCAGTATGTGGACGCCTACGCGCTGGGCTACTCCTTCGAGAGGGTCACGGCGATGGAGGCACCGGCCTTCAGCGGCGCCATTGGCCTTCGCGAGGCGGAGCGAACCCGCTGAACCAACCCCGGTCGTGGGTGGCCGGGTTGCGGCCAGCAGTGCGAGCCCCTGACGGCGGCGAAGCAAAGAACGGCGATCCAGGTGCGACAATGTGGACGTGCCGCGCATTCTCGTGATCGACAACTATGACTCATTCGTCTACAACATCGTCTCCTATCTCGCTCAGCTCGGCGCGGAGGTGGAGGTCTGGCGCAACGATGATGCCCGCTTCGCCGAGCGGGAGTGGGCTGCGCCGTTCGACGGCGTTCTGCTTTCTCCCGGACCTGGGACCCCGGAGCGCGCTGGGGTGTGCATGAATGTGGTCCAGGAAATCGGTGGACGGGTACCGCTGTTTGGTGTGTGCCTTGGCCTGCAGGTGATGGGCGCGGCTCTCGGCGGTGTGGTGGACAGGGCCCCGGAATTGCTCCACGGCAAGGTCTCGGATGTGTTCCACGACGGACGCGGTGTTTTCCGTGGCCTTGAATCGCCCGTCAGCACCACGAGGTACCACTCGCTGGCCATCGAACCGTCGTCGATGCCCGCAGGCCTGGAGGTGACCGCCCGCACCGAATCCGGCGTGATCATGGCGGTGCGGCACCGCACCTGGCCCATGGAGGCGGTGCAGTTCCATCCCGAGTCCGTGCTCACGGTCGGCGGTTACCAGATGCTCGCCAACTGGCTCTCCGATTGTGGCGATGCCGACGCGCCGGCCCGGGCGGTCGGCCTGTCCCCGCTGGTGGAAACCTCCCTCAGCTGACGCGTCAGCCGTCCTCGCCTTCCTCCGGTGGGTCGACGGGCGGGTCAACCGGCTCTTCGGGTTCTTCGGGTTCGACCGGTTCTTCGGGTTCGACCGGTTCTTCGGTTACTACTGGCTCCGTGGCGATCAGCACTTCAATGGAGCCGGCGGGGTCGAGGGATTGATTGGCCGTCGGAACTTGGTCAACCACGATGCCGGGAGCCTCCTCCAAGGACTCGACCATCGTAATCGTCGGTGGCTCGGTGAAGCCGGCTTTGGTCAGGGCGTCTCTGGCCTCGGCCTCGGTGTAGCCGCGAAGGTTGGGAACCTGCAATTCTGTGACCCCCTTCGAGACCGTGATCGTGATGGTCTTAGTGCGTGCCAGGGAGGTCCCGGCGTCCGGGGACTGTCGCAGGACGGTACCCGCGTCTGCGTCAGTTGCCTCCTCGTATTCAACCGAGACATTGTCGAAGCCGGCATCCTTGGCAATGTCCTTGGCTTCAACTTCGGTCTCCCGCACCAGTGGGGGAACGATGGACTCGCCAGTGGCCAGGATAACGGTCACCAAGTCCGCGGGATCCACATCCCCGCCCTCTCTGGGCGTCGAATCGGTGACGGTCCCCGCAGTGGCTGTGATCGGCTCATCGGATGGGTCGGCGTCTTCGAACTTGAAGTTGGTGAAGCCCGCATTGGTGAGCGCTTGGCGGGCCTCATTCTCACTCAGGCCGATGATCTCGGGGATCACGTTGGTGTTCGGGCCCTGGCTGACCCTCAGGATCACGGTGCTTCCCACTTGGACCTCTTCACCTGCAACGGGGGACTGCTCCAGCACCCTCCCCTCATCCTCCTCGGTGCCAACGACTTCCTCGATCTGCGGAACGAGGCCGTCATTGGTCAGGGTGTTCTCTGCGGTGGCCTGATCGACGCCCGTGACCACGGGGACGCTCACCATCTCCGGAGGCTCGACGGAAGGGTTCAGGATCATGGTGATCGCGATGACCATGCCTGCCAGCAGTAGGCCGGCCAGCACCAGCAGTATCACCAGAGGCTTCCGTGACTTCTTCTTCTGGTCCTCCTCCTCGATCTCATCGGGGGAGGGCTGAAGTGCCACGGTTGCAGGGGCAGCAGCCACGGCCGCGCGACGGGCAGTGGTTTCGTTGTCAGCGGTCATGACAGCGGTCGGATCATTGACGCCCGGCCCCATGACGACGGCGTGCACCTTCTCATGGTTCGCGGCGCGCAGGACGTCGGCGCGCATTTCCCTGGCGTCCTGGTACCGGTCATCGGCACTTTTGGCGAGCGCCTTCAACGTGACGGCATCCATGTCCGCGTTGACTTCAGGGTCCACATGACTGGGTGGCACGGGGGCCTCCCGCACATGCTGATAGGCCACGCTCACGGGGGAGTCGCCCTTGAAGGGGGGCTGGGAAACCAGCAGTTCGTAAAGCAGGCAGCCAACGGAGTACAGGTCTGAGCGCTGATCCACCTTCTCGCCGCGGGCCTGCTCGGGCGAGAGGTACTGGGCAGTGCCGATGACGGCAGCGGTCTGCGTCATCGTCGCGGATGTGTCAGCAACGGCGCGGGCAATGCCGAAGTCCATGACCTTGACGGCGCCCTCCGGGGTCAGCATGACGTTGGCCGGTTTGATGTCACGGTGAATGATGCCGGCCCGGTGGCTGTAATCCAGGGCATCGAGAACGCCGGCTGTGAACTCCAGGGCGCGCTCGGGCAGGATCTTGCGACCGTCGCGCAACACATCGCGCAGTGTCACACCCTCGACGAGTTCCATCACGATGTAGGGAACCGTCACCTGGGAGGGCAGATCGAGCTCTTCGCCGGTGTCATAGACAGCCACGATGTTGGGGTGGTTCAGACCAGCCGCGGACTGCGCCTCCTTGCGGAAGCGGGCCTGGAAGGTGGGGTCACTCGCGAGGTCAATGCGCAACCTTTTGACGGCGACGTCACGGGCCAATCGTGTGTCGCGCGCGCGCCAGACTTCGGCCATGCCCCCTCGTCCGATGATCTGATCCAGCTCGTAGCGTCCTCCGAGCAGCGCTCCACGCTGAGTCATCGAATGGCTCCTTTTCCTCGGACAGAGCCCATTGTGGGGCACATTTCATCGGTCGGGGTCGAAATACTCATCTGAGGGCCTCCAGAATGGCCGTGAAAATAGGTGCAGCCACTTGGCCACCGGAGATGTCGTCGCGCTCCACGTCGGCGCTCTGCACGAAAGCCACCACAGCCACTTTGGGGTCCTCGGCGTACCCGACGAACCAGGCGTACGGGGGGCGATCGGGGTCTGACTCGGCGGTGCCGGTCTTTCCGCCGATGGTCATGCCCTCGACCTGTGCCGGGCGACCGGTGCCGTCAGTGACCACGGATTTCATCATCTGCTGCATCAGGTGCGCGTTGGCCTCGGTCAGTGGATTGCCCAGCTCGCGCGGCTCGATGGAACGCATCACCTTCAGGTCTGCTCCAGTCACGGTGCGCACCACATAGGGCTGCATCATCTGGCCATCGTTGGCGATGGTGGCGGCCACCTGAAGCATTTGGAGAGGCGAGGAAGCAACCTCGAACTGGCCGATGGAGGACAGTGCGGTCTGCGCCTCGTCGAGTTCAGTGGGGAACCTGCTGGTGGCTGCAGGAAGGTCAATCAGGGATGGGGAGTTGAAGCCGAAGGCCTCTGCTGTTGCCCGGAGTTGTTCGTCGCCCAGATCCATCCCCAGTGAGCCGAACGCCGTATTGCAGGAAGTGATCAGCGCCTGCTCCAGCGTCACGGTGGTGCCGCCGCAGTTGGTGGAGTTGCCCATGGACCGCGTCGAGTTGGGAAGTGGCAGGGATTGTGGCGCATCAAGTTCTGTGGAGGGCAACATACCACTTTCCAGGGCGGCCGCGGCGGTCACCAGCTTGAAGGTGGACCCCGGAGGGAAGACCTCGCGCACAGCCCTGTTCTTCAACGGCTCATCGGTGGCATTGAGAAGTTCGTCCCACGCCACCTGCCCCTCCGCAAGGTCCAGCGTGGAGAGACGGTTGGGGTCATAGGTGGGGGTGGAGGCGAGAGCCAGAATCTCCCCTGATTCCCAGTTCATGGCAATCGCTGCCCCCTGGTTGCTGCCCAGCGCCTCGACTGCAGCGGCCTGTGCCGCCGGATCCAGCGTTGTGGAGAGGTTGGCTCCCTCACGGGTCCGGCCCACCAGCAGATCGATGATGTTACTGACCGCGTGGATGGAGCCCGTTCCGGAGAGTTCCTCGTTGTGCTGCTGCTCGAGTTCGCTGCGTGCGTAGTCATAGGAGTACCACCCGGTCACCGAGGACCAGAGGGAGCCATCGGGGTATTCGCGGACGAAGGGGAAGTTGCCGTCAGACGGGTTCGTGATCGCGATGGGTGTGTTCCCCACCAGGATCGCGCCCCGATCACTGGCGAACTCCGCATCCCGGACACGACGATTGCCTGGCTCTGCGTTCAGACCGTCGGTGCGGACGACGGAGATCCACGTCACGTTCACGAGAAGCGCAGCCATCATGAGCGCGACGAAGATGCTCACTTTGCGCAGCGGACCGTTCATCGGGTGATCACCGCCGTTGAGTCGTCGAGGGTGATGAGTTCCTGCGGGGTCGCGGTGGCCACCTGGGGCATGCGGGCGCGGTGGGAGATGACCATCAGGATGCCGACGATCATCCAGTTGGCCACCATGGAGGAGCCGCCCTGTGACATGAAGGGCGTCGTCAGGCCGGTGAGGGGAAGGAGCCGGGTGATTCCACCGATGATGGCGAACACCTGCAGGGAGAACACGAACGCCAGTCCGGCGGCCAAGAGCTTGCCGAAGCCATCCGGGCACAGGAGAGCGGCCTTGAGTCCGCGTGCGGAGATGAGGGCGTACAGCATGATCACGGCCATCAGCCCCAGGATGCCGAGTTCTTCGCCAATGGCGCCGGCAATGAAGTCGCTCTTGGCAAGCGGTGTCAGACCGGGGCGTCCCTGGCCCCAGCCTCGCCCGAAGAGCCCGCCCCAGGCATAACCGAACTGGGCACTGATGATCTGGAGATTGGCATCAAAGTTGCTGAAGGGATCCAGCCAGGCATTGACACGCCGGGGTACGTGGTTGGTGAAATTGAAGGCAAGGAAACCTGCGACGAGGAACATCACGCCGGCCAACAGGGGCCAGGCTGGGCGCTGCGTCGCGATGTAGATCATGACCGTGAAGAGGCCGAAGAACAGCAGGGCGGTGCCCAGATCGTTCTGGAAGACCATGATCCCGAGCGCAAACAGCCACATGACAGCAATGGGTCCCAGATCGCGGGCGCGAGGAAAGTCGAGACCAAGGAAGCGCTTCCCCGCCAGGGCCAGCACGTCTCGCTTCTCATAGAAGTAGGCAGCGAAGGCGATGGCCAGAAGAATTTTCGCGACTTCGGCTGGTTGGAAGCTGAATCCAAAGGCGCTGATCCAGATCCGTGCACCGCCTCGTTCAATACCGAGCCCGGGGACGAGAGGCAGGAGCAGGAGGGTGACGCCTGCGATGAACAGCAGATAGGGGTACTGCTGCAGCCGACGGTGGTCCCGCACAATGATCAGGACGGCGATGAATAATGCGATGCCGAGCCCTGTCCACAACAGTTGTGAGGAGGCGTCGGTGCGCACGGGATTGGGGATCTGGTCAATGCGGGCGATCATTGCCAGACCCAGCCCGTTGAGCAGAAAGACGCACGGCAGGATCACGGGGTCTGCGTACGGGGTGATGAAGCGGACAAAGAAGTGAGCAACGACGGCCATGGCGTACCAGAGCCCGGTCACCACACCAAGGTTCGGGGGGAGGGCGGCGTAGAGCGCGAGGTGTGTCATGACCCACCCGCCCAGCCCGAAGGAGCAGGCCAGAAGAATGAGGGCCAGCTCCACGTTGCGCCGCTTGAGATGGACCACCACCTCGCCGGTTGCCGCAGGTTGCGTCGCGACGGACATCAGCACTCCTCCGGGTCAGTCTCCGCGGAGGCGGTGGGTGTGATCGGCGCCAGGAAGGTGGGATAGCTGGGTGCTTGAGTGCTCAGTCCGGATGGCGACATTGTGGGAGAGGGGAGCGGGGACTCCTCGGGTGCGGCACGTTCCTCTCGCACCTCGACACACCGCTCCGCCTTCCAACGCAACTCCTCCACTGAATCGTGGGCACCGGTCAACCCGGATGTCGCGATGGTGTTGCCGACGGCGCGTTGGTAGAACCGCGGCAGATCCCCGATGGGGATGTCGGTGACCTCGGTCAGTGTGTTCAGCTCCACTCCCAGGAGCGATCCCGGGAGTCCGTTGTAGATGGCAACGTTGCCGCTGGCCTCGGCGAGGTAGTACCGCGAGGTGCCATAGGCCACCACTCCCCAGATGCCGCCGCCAAGGATCAGGAGCAGAGCCAGCGCGCCGCCCACCACACCGGGCCACCGTCTGGAGGTGACCTCCGGGGCGTAGCGGGCAACTTCCTCGCCAGCGTGATCGGGGGAAGTCTCCGGCAACGCGGCCCCGGATGGCGGTGTCACCCCGGGGGGCTCGGGGATGGATCGCTCAAGGATCGACCCGACAATCAACGGTGTGACGGCGTCCAGTGCATCATCGTGTTCGACGACGTCAGCCATCACGATGGTGATGTTGTCATGGCCTCCAGCATGATTTGCGGCGGCTGCCAGGTCCTTGATGGCAACGTCGAGGTCCCTCTCAGCGAGGACTTTGCGAATGTGGTCGTCGCTGACCAGGCCGGAGAGCCCGTCCGAGCAGAACATGATGCGATCACCAAGGGCAGCGTCCACTAGTTCGAGGTCCGGGCGGACACCTTCCTGCCCGTTCAGGACCCGGACGATCAGCGAGCGGTGGGGGTGGGTCTCAGCCTGCTTGGGGGTGAGGCGTCCCTCATCGATGAGTTGTTGTACCCAGGAGTGATCGTGGGTCAACTGGGTCAGTTCCCCGTCTCGCAGTAGGTAGCACCGGGAATCGCCGACGTGGGTGATGGCGAACTGGTCGCCATCGAACATGGCACCGCAGAACGTGGTTCCCATTCCATCCAGGCTCAGATCCTGGGAGACGAGCTGGGACAGGCGGGAGTTTGCGCTGCTGATCACGCCCTCCATGTGGGAGAGCATCTCTTCGCCCCTGAGGCTCTGGTCAGCGTCCGCGGCCACCGTTACGGCAACGGCCGAGGCAAGATCACCGGCTGCGGCGCCACCCATGCCGTCAGCCACCAACAGCATTCGCGGTGAGGCGTAGCCGGCATCCTGGTTGTTCTTGCGGACGCGCCCAACCTCGGAGTGTGCCCCGACAAGCAGTGAATGGCCCACTGCTCAGGCCTCCAAACGCATCAATGTCTTGCCGATGCGGATGACATCGCCCAAGGAAATGGCCACGGGGGAGGTCAGGCGCTGGCCGTTGACGTAGGTGCCGTTGGTGGAGTTCAGATCTGTCACCACCCAGGTTCGGGCATCACGCTGCACCAGCTGGGCGTGACGCGCTGATGCATAGTCGTCGTCGAGGAAGAAGGAACTGTCGGCGGCGCGGCCGAGATTGATGACCGGATCCAGGGCGACGGAGAGTCCTTGTTGGTTGCCCTGACTCACCGCGAACCGGCTGGGCGGTGCGTTGCGGCCCTTCTTGCCTCGCTTGCTCCGGGGCACATCGGCCGCTGGAAGAGTGGCAGCGCTGACCTTCCGCCCGAACATGTCCTTGCGGATGACGTCGGCAACCAGTGCGATGAAGAGCCATATCAGGGCGAGGAAGACGATCCTGATTGCCGCAACGATGAGTTCAGACACGTCACTGCTCCGAGGGAGAGTGCACCAGCATTCGCGTGTTGCCGATTTCGATACGCGAGCCGTTGCGCAGCTTGGCCTGATTCACGCGTGAACCGTCCACGACGATGCCGTTGGTGGATCCCAGGTCCTCAATGCTGACCTGGGGCGAATTGGCGGTGCCTGTGACGGTGATGAGGGCGTGACGACGGGAGATCCCCGGATCGTTGAGGCGCAGATCGGCTTCGGATCCACGACCCACCACCAGGCCCGGGGGCACAAGCGGATGACGTACACCGCTGACCTCGATGACCAGAGCGCCCGTGGACTGTGCGGGGGCGGCAGAAGAATACGACGGCGTTGACGCCTCGCGGGAAACGGCTTGGCTGGCCACTTTGAACTGGCCCGTGGGGAGCGAATCGTCCAGATCATAGGCGATGGAGATCGGTCCGTTGAAGACGTAGCTGCGTTCCTTGGCGTGGTCACGAAGGTCAGGGATGATCTCCGAATTGATCGTCTTGGAGTAGGGAAACAGGCGGGCGTGGTCGTGCTCAGACAGATACACGATGAACTCGTTGGGTACCAGCCTCTTGTCACGGCTCAACAGTTTGGCCTCAGCGTCCAGCTCCCGCTGGATTCCGGCGGCGATCTCCACAGGCTGCACGTCGCCCTTGAAAGCGCGCGCGAAAACCTTGTCGACGGCGGCGCCGATCCGCTTCTCAGCGCGGTCGAATACTCCCATGTGATCTCCTTCCCGAGTGTGGACGTGGGGGACAGCTTACCGAGCAGGCCCCAGATGGACACTTTTGGTGGGCCACGCAACGGAACCCGCCAGCCCTGATGGTTGTCAAAGGCTGTTTGGCTGTGTGGGGGGATTGGCCCATGCAAGTGTGGGAACCGCTGCTGCGTAGGCGGCAAGAATCTCCGAGGAACCCTCCAGGGCACTGATGGACTCGGCCGCCACGCGGGCTTCGACGTCCGCGGCAACGCGTCGTACTGACGGCGCCGTCTTCAGCGACTCCAGGACCTCCTCGCGCACCATGTTCCACAGCCAGTCCCGCTGTTGGTCGAGTCTGCGGGAGACCAGATCGCCGTCTGACTCCAACGACTTGCGATGCTTGGCCACCGCATCCCACACCTCATCGAGGCCGGCGCCGGTGTAGGAGGAGCAGGTCATGACAGGAGCACGTCGCTTCTCCGGCTCACCGGAGATGAGCTTCATGGCGATGGTGAGCTCACGTGCGGCCATCCGGGCTGCCTGCTCATTGTCGCCATCGGCCTTGGTGATGGCGATGACGTCGGCGAGTTCGAGAATGCCTCGCTTGATGCCCTGGAGTTGGTCTCCGGCCCGGGCCACCTGCAGCATCAAAAACGTATCCACCATGCCGGACACCGCTATCTCGGACTGGCCCACACCGACCGTCTCCACGATGATGACGTCATAGCCGGCGGCTTCCAGAACCAGCATGGATTCACGGGTGGCGCGAGCCACACCACCGAGGTGTCCCGACGTGGGGGAGGGGCGGACAAACGCTTCGGGACGGTTCGACAGGTCCGCCATCCGCGTCCGGTCTCCGAGAATGGAACCGCCGGTCCGTGACGAGCTGGGGTCCACTGCCAGTACCGCGACCCTGTGGTGGCGCTCGCTGATGAGTTTGGCGCCCATCGCATCGATGAACGTTGACTTGCCGGCGCCGGGAACGCCCGAGATGCCGATACGGGAGGCCCCTCCAGTGTGGGGGGCGAGACGCTGAAGCAGATCGTGGGCCTGAAGTCTGTGCTCGGGTTTGGTGGATTCCACCAGCGTGATCGCGCGGGCCACATGTCCACGCGAGTTTTCGAGTACCTTCTCCGTCAACTGCTCCACTGTCAGATTGCGCACCTCTCCACCCTAGCCACGCCCGGGAGTCGCGGCCCTGCGCCCCTCCGAAGAGCCGCGAGCTCGCTGGGTCACAGGTGGTGGTGGTGGGGCGTCGGATCCATGATGAAACCCTGGGCTTCCCTCCCGGCCCAGGACGCGCTGTGTGGTTCCCTTTCGTATCCTTTTGAGGACCGGAAGACATGGCCCAATGGCTGCAGAACCAGGTGCGGTGGTTGGTGGAGCATCGAAGGGGGGACGAAGGACTAGAATTTCTCCATGACCGAGCCTGAGCAGAGCGACACACCGCTGGATCCCAAAGAGGCGATGCGACTGGCGCTGGAGCGCAAGAAGCAGAAAGAGCACCAGGGCGGTGCTTCGGGCGTCACTTCCGACAAGTCGCAGGGCGGGCGGGCCCACAGCCAGATGGGTGGAAAGCGCGAGTTCCGGCGCAAGTCGGGCTGATCGATCGAAGACGGGCGTCGAAGCGGCTCAGCTGGAGAGCTCGCGCGCAGGAGAGCGCGGAGGTCGAGTTGCGTGGGGTGACCAGCCCACCAGCTTCGCCCAAGCCCCATCGTGCGCGTGCATTCGACTCATGGCCCCACAGGCAGCCCACACACAGGGGGCCAGAAGATGACCGCCCTGATGTGTGGGCTGGTGCGGGAAGAATCAGCCGGCCGTCCCGGGCGTTTCAACCTGGAGTGCCTCGATCTCCTGTACCGCCGCGGTCACGGCGCCTGCCAAGGCGTCATCATCCGCCAGGTCGGGTGCAACGAAGGCAATGACTGCCCCCACGTCCTTGGAGAGGTCACCCCCAACCAGGTCGGTGACCTTGTCCCCCGACACATCATGGACCGGAGCGCCAAGGCCTCGAAGGTGTAACAACCAGGCTGCGACGGCCAGCACTGCTGACTTCGGCATGTCGTTGCGTTCCCGGAATGCCCGCAGGACCGGTGCGATACGGACGGGAAGTTTGAGCGAACCATCATGCGCGATTTGTGCCAGGAGATGCCGGATGTTGGCATTCTCGTAGCGGTCCAGCAGCGCTTGGGCGTAGTCCTCCCACGAAATGCTCAGGCCACTTCCGGCCTCCACCCACCACTGTTGAACCCAGCTTCGCAGCGTGGGATTGGCGATAGCTTCACTGACGGTCGCGCACCCAAGAATGGGCCCGGCGTAGGCGAGGAGTGAGTGCGAGCCGTTCAACATCCACAACTTGCGACGCTCGTATGGTTCGACGTCGGCCACCACCTGGGCTCCAGCCGATTCCCAGTCGGGGCGGCCGGCAGGGAATTCACCACTGATGACCCACTCGCTGAACGGCTCCGTGGGGACTGGGGACGCGTCGCGGTATCCCTGTTGGCGTTCCACGTCGCTGACCTCAGTGTCCGTGGTGGCGGGGGTGATCCTGTCCACCATGCAGGTGGCCCAGGCGACGTTGTCATCCATCCATTCCAACAGCGTGGGATCAACGGCCGCGGCGCCCTCGGTGACCACCCTTGCAAAGGCGGCACCGTTGTCCGGAATGTTGTCACAAGGAAGGATGGTGATGCTGCCTGAACCGGCCGCCCGGCGTACCAGCAATCCCGCCAGAATGCGGACGGGCACCGTGTGGAACTCGGCCGACCCGACGCGCTCGCTGCTGAAATCACCGTCCGCCACCAGAGCACGGAGAGTCTCGAGGTCTGCAAGGACACCGGCGTCGGTCATGTCCAGGGATCCGTCAGCGGCGCGGTGGTAGCCCGCCTCAGTGATGGTGGACGTGACCACAGCAAGCTCTGGTGTGGCGAAGTAGCCCACGAGCGAGGCGAAGTCTGATGCCGGGTGCACGCTCGAGATGGAGGAGATGACTTCGCAGCTGTCTTCATTGGTGCCCTTGGTGACCAGTGTGTACAGCCCGTCCTGCGGGGTGAGCAGGTCCGCCATCAGTGGACGACGGCCGGTGAATGCGGCGATGCCCCACCGGTGTGCATCGGATGCGTGTTCGGTGTACCAGGCCTGATGGGCTCGTGTGAAGTTGCCGAGACCGAGGTGCACCATGCGGACGGGGGCGGCTGGTCGGCCGAACTGGGTGCGGGTCAGGATGGGTGTGCTCACAGCTTGAATACCTTTCGAGGCTGGGTGGAGACGATGTCGACGGCCGTTTCGGCGGCTTCATCGAATGTGAGGCGGTGTTCCGCCACAAGGTTGGCGAGGAAACCGGAATCAACCCGGCGTGCCACGTCGTGACGGGCAGGGATGGAGCAGAAGGCCCGGGTGTCGTCGATGAAACCGGAGGTCTTGGAAAAACCGGCGTAACCCGTCACCGCCCGGCGATAACGCATGATGGCGTCTGCCTCGTCAATGAACCACCATGGCGCACCAACGAACATGCCGCGGTACCAGCCCGCCAGCGGTGCGAGTTCTCGAGAGTAGGTGGTCTCATCCATCGTGAAGACCACCAGGTGGAAACCATCGGCGTTGCCGTAGGCATCGAGCATCGGCTGGAGGGCACGTGTGAACTCAACGGCGTAGGGCACATCTCCCCCCACATCGGCGCCGAAACGCTGGTGCGTTGCGGTGTCGTGGCTGCGGTGGACGCCGGGGTGCATCGTCATGACGAGGCCGTCCTCGCAGGCCAGCCGTGCCTGATCGTTGATCATGTGACGACGGAGAGCATCTCCATCGGCCTTCGACAGCTCTCCTCGGAGGGCGCGCTGGAATGACAGGTCGGCCTGCACGTCGGAGAGACGCTCAGTACCGGCGTCGGCGTGCGAATGATCGGTGGAGACGGCACCCCTGTCCTTGAAGAACAGGCGGCGGGTCCGCATGGCTTCCAGATGGGAGGCGTAGTCGGTGATGTCGACGTCGCTCACCTCGGCCAGTTTGGTCGTCAGGTCGATCCAGCCCGGCCGGGACGGCTCCAGGTACGCGTCCGGGCGGAAGGTGGGCACCACGCGACCATCCCAGGTGGGGTCCTGTGCCAGTGTGCGGTGCGCGGAGAGGTCCGAGCAGGGGTCGTCAGTGGTTGCCAGGGCCTCGATGTTGAACTTCTTGTACAGGGCGCGGGGCGTGAACTCGTCCTGGGTGAGGCAGTCGGCGATCTGGTCATAGATCTGGTCGGCGGTCTCGGAGGACGGCATCACGTCGACGCCGAATACATCATGGAATTCAGCCTCAAACCAGAATTGCACAGGCGTGCCCCGCAAAACCTTCCAGTTCTCACACAGCTTGCGAAAGCCAGTGCGTGCCTGCGCCTCGCTGAGCTGTGTGCCCACCGGGAGTCCCATCTCGGCGAGATCCACCCCGCCCGCCGCGTGCAGCATGCGGTTTGTGTAGTGGTCAGGGGTCAACAGCAACGTGGTGGGGTCGGAGAAGGGGGTGTTCTCAGCCAGCCACTCAGCCGGAACGTGGCCATGCGGGGAGATGATGGGGGCGTCTGCGACCTTCTTGTACAACTGACGTGCGATGTCACGGACGCCGGGATCGGCCGGGAAGAGTCGATCGGGATGCGGTTCAAGGGGCACGGGGGACATCTACGTCACCTTTCAGGGTTGTGGAGGGAAAACTTGGTGGACGGGGTCCGGAGGAATCGCGAACGATGAGTTCCATGGGCGCGACGATGCTCTCCGGGTTGTCGGCCGAGCGATGCCGGAGTTGGCCGATGAGTGCGCGGGCCGCGTGGGCGCCGATGAGACTGGGGGATGCTGCCACCGTGGTCAGGGTGGGCGTGGTCAGGACTGAGGAGATCGAATTGTCCACGCCAACCACTGAAACGTCCTCCGGTACGCTCCATCCTGATTTTTGGAGGGCCTTCATGAAACCAATCGCCATGATGTCGTTGAAGGCCACAACGGCTGTGGTGGGGTGCTCCAACCAGGCATTCAGGACGGCGAAGCCGCCCTGGATGGAGGGCTGGTTGGGTCCTACCTGTCGTATGTTCAGGTTCAGCTCGAAACAGGCCTCTGACACAGCCCGCCAGCGCACTCCGTCGGCCCAGGACGCTGCTGGTCCTGACACATAGGAGATGTGAGTGTGTCCGAGAGCGGCGAGGTGCTTGACGGCGAGTCGCATGCCGTTCTCGGTGTCCGGCACCACGGACGGGAGTCCGACGATGACGCGGTTGACTGCCACGACCGGAGCGATTTTCACGACTTGGTTGATCGTGGAATCACTGAGACGTGAGGCAGCGAGCGCCAGTCCATCGACGATGTGCAGCACGGACTGGATGGCTTGGTACTCCGACTGGCCATCCTCAGCGGAATCGATGAGCAGCACCGTGTAGCCGCTTTGCGTGGCTTCCTCCTGGAAGCCCTTCATGATGTGGGAATACACGGGATTGGCGACGTCAGCCACCACCATCGCCAAAATCTTGGTCTCCACGTCCTTCTCCGCGCGGAAGATGGGTTTGGTGCGGTACCCCAGCTTCGTGGCCGCCTCGCGGACCTTCTCGTTGGTCTCGGAACTCACCCGACCGGGGCGGGCGAACGTGCGCGACACCGTCGACGCGGCCACCCCTGCCTCGCGCGCGACGTCGTAAATCGTCACTGATTTGCGGCGCCTGGGTGGTGGATCAGTCATCGGGCCTCCCCAGGGCTGAGTGGCGATGAGTGATGGCAGGGAATACGGAGGAACGTGCACTCAACACGTGAGCTCCTTCACCCCGTTGAATTGATTGGTGCAACCATCCCACCACAGGCAATTCCTGTAGTCAGGCGGTTGCAGTGCTTTGCCACCGACGCGCTCCACGCCGCAACATGTAGCTTTGGCCGCGGGGGCGATCACGAAATCGGCGCTGCGCCAACGTTTCGCCAGTAGCCTCGAACTGAGCAGTTCCGCGCGCACCCAGTTGTTCCAGTGCGTCCATCACCCAGGAGGAGCGTCATGAGTCACGAGGTCACTACTGCCCCCCTGGTGGGCATCGAGGCCCGCCCGGGTTCTGGTCACTACGGCGTCTTTGATCACGGAGCCCACGTCTGGGCCTGGCAGCCGAATTCTCACCAACCCGTCCTGTGGAACAGCGCGAAATCTGCCTACGAATCCGGCCAACCCATCCGCGGTGGTGTCCCGCTCGTCTTTCCGTGGTTTGGTATGGGACCTGCGGGAACACTGAAGCCTGCACACGGCTTCGCGCGACTGCAGGCGTGGAACCGTCGCAGCGTCGAGGACACCATCGATACCGACGGCACATTGATCGTGGAGTACCAGATGGACCAGGTGGGGGCAGGTCCGCAACCGGAGTTTCCCCACGCTTTCACCGCTTCGCTGACCGTAGTCTTCACCCCGGAATTCATGAAGGTCGCTCTGCTGGTCAGCAACGCCGGCGATGTGCCGTTCACTTATGAGGAGGCCCTGCACACCTATCTTGCGGTGGGAGACGTCACTCAGGTCAGCATTGAGGGGTTGGAGGACGCCAGCTACCTGGACCGTGCGGCGGGGGCTCCGAAGCTGGAGTGCGTCCAGGAGGGACCCATCACGATCACTGCCGAAACGGATCGCTTGTACAGCCATGAGGGCGCTGTCGAACTCATCGACCCGGTGGGTGGCCGTCGTCTCAGTGTCAGCAAGGAGGGCTCCCTCAATACGGTGGTCTGGAACCCCTGGGTCGCGAAGTCGGCCGCCATGCCGGACTTCGGCGACGACGAATGGAGATCCATGATCTGCATCGAGGCGGCCAACGCACTCACCGATGCCGTCAGGCTGGCACCGGGTGAGAGTCATGTGTTGAAACAGCGCATCTCTGTTGTGGACTCGGGTCAGGACAGCACCCGCTAGCCCATCACTGGGGCGGGCGGACCTCCCCGACGGTGGGCCAGGGCGCTTCCGGATGCAGCCCAACCGCCCACGCAGCTGATTGAGCGTTGCCCAGTGCCACTTTCTGGGGGATGCCCAACGCCTCGGACAAAGCTTCCACATCAACGAACTCCGCGGTGGCCTGGTGGATCTCAGCGCCCGGACCCTCACCGGAGACCTTGATCCTTACCGGATGCCCGGACACGATCACGGGAAACCAGGCGCGTTCCAACACCCGTCGGTGCCACGGTGCAGATACCCGCACCCCAATGGTGGAGGTATGGGCAAGGAGGCAATCGGTCACGTTCGGGATCGCCGGTGTGGGTGCCAGTGCGGTCACGATGTGGGAGGGGCGGCCCTTCTTCATGAGGACGGGGGTGAGCCAGACATCGACGGCGCCTGCCTCCAGTAGTCGCTCCAGGACGGCGGGCCACAGGCGGGGGTCAAGATCATCGACGTTGGCGGCCACTTCCGAGACCTCGCGTGGGCTGTGCTCGGCGGCGGACTCGTCGTTCTCCCGAGTGGGGGTCACTGCAGGTGGTGATCCGATCACCACGCGCACCACCCCGGGGCGGTCGGCGCGAATCCGGCTTCCGGCGCCGGTGCCGATGCTCTCCACCGTCATGGTGGACAGGCCCTCCACGCGGTCACACAACGCCCGGATCAGTGCCATGCCGGTGGGTGTGCACAGTTCGCCGGCCTCGGGCGGTCCACCTGCTTCCACCTGCCAGCCTCTTGACAGCTCAATGACGGCAGGCGGAGGAACTGTGAGTAATCCGTGCTGCGTCTGCACTGTCCCGGAACCGACGGCGACGACGGAACTGGCACCCTCTCCGATGCCCAGCGTGCGGATGGCTTCGGCCACGCCCACGATGTCGCCGATCGAATCGAGTGCACCCACCTCGTGGAAGTGCACCTGCTCGACGGTGGTTCCGTGCACTGCGGCCTCGGCCTCGGCCAGTGGGCGAAACGTTGCGAGGGCAAGATCAACCGTGAACGCCGGAATGCCGGGGACGCTCAACATCTGGACGATGTCGCTCAGATGCCGTGCGGGCGGATTCACCTCATCTGCGATCACGTCCACTTTCATCGCACTGAATGGACCGCGCTGAACTCGTCGGGTCTGCAGGTGGAGCTTGTGGGGTGCCACGAGGTCAAGTACCGCGGCGATGGATCCGGCATCGGCGCCGGCGTCGATGAGGGCTGCCAGCAACATGTCCCCGGACGCGCCCTGGGACGCGTCGATCCACACCGCTCTGGTAGCCGATGGTGCATGTGCGAGCACTTCGGTGGGCTCTATCCGCGTGCCTTCAGGTACTCGGCCTCCATCGGCTGTGGTCACGCCGTGATGGTGATGTCCTGCGGTGGTGATGTCATGCATGGTGGCTCCTGGGTGCTGAGATCTGTGCAGCGAGATGGCCCGCGCCATATCCGTTGTCGATGTTCACGACTCCCACTCCGGGGGAACAGGAGTTGAGCATGGACAGCAGGGCCGAGACACCGTCGAAGGCGACCCCGTAGCCCACTGACGTGGGCACCGCGACGATGGGGCAGGACACGAGTCCCGACACCACGGGTACGAGCGCCGCGTCCATGCCGGCAACCACGACGATCACGTCTGCCGTGCGCAAAGTCTCCACATGACCCAGTATTCGATCCAGCCCCGCCACTCCCACGTCCACCACTTCGGTCACCTCGCGGCCCAGGAAGGAAGCGGTGAGCGCCGCCTCGCGGGCCACGGGAAGGTCAGAGGTGCCGGCGCAGACAACGATCACGCGCCCGCCGGTGGAAGCGGGTGGTTCGGCGGGCCAGGCCGCAAGGGATGCGGTGGCGTCGACGAACACCTCGCCCAGTTCCTCGCAAACCGCTTCCAACTGCGCGGTGGTGGCGCGGGTGAACAGGATGGTCCCGAGAGCTTCCCCGCCGAGCGTCACGCGGTCAGACCACATGCGCGCGATGGTGCGGACCTGATCCACGGTCTTGCCGAGGCAGAAAACTGCCTCTGCATATCCACGGCGGGAATAGCGCTCAAAATCAGGCTGGGCAATGTCGTGCGTCACAGGGAGGCCTCCGGGCGTCGTGTCAGCAGCGTCAAGGTGAAATTGCCGGATTGGATGCCGGCGAGATCCAGCGCAGCGTGTGCAAAGCCCGCGGCACGGACGGACGCCAGCATGGTTGCGCGCCGATCCTCATCCAGCAGCAGAGCGAACTCGCCGGTGGGGACTTCTATGCGGGCGATGTTCCCGTGGTGTCGCACACGAGCGTCGCTGAAGCCGGCGGCCAGGACAGCGTCTTCTGCAGCGTCGATGGCGGCGAGTTTCTCCACCGTCACTTCCTGCCCGTGCGGTATTCGGCTGGCCAGGCATGGTGCGGCAGGCTTCGCGGCGTTCTCCAGACCGAGGTGGGCCGCTATGGCACGAACGTCGTCCTTGGAGGCGCCGGCGGCGGCCAGAGGGTGCAGGACGTGATGCTCGCGTGCGGCACGGCTTCCGGGACGATCAGGGCGAACTGCATCATCGCTGTTCTCCCCGTAGGCAATGACGTCCAGCCTGAGTTCCGGTGACACCTCGGATGCCAGCACGGAGAACAAGGCGTCCTTGCAGTGGTAGCAGCGGTCCACCGGATTGGCTGCGTAGCTGGGATTCTCGATTTCATGGGTGGCCACTTCGCAGAGCTGAATGCCCAACTGCTCCGACTGACGATGGGCCAACCGTCGCTCCCGCTGCGCCAGCGAAGGCGAGATCCCCATCAACAGCACAGTGCTCGCTTCGCCGACGGCGCGGGCCACCAGTGCCGCCAGGACCGTACTGTCCACCCCTCCGGAAAAAGCGACTCCCACGCGGGGCCGGTCCCCGAATGCGAGAACGTCTGCGGCAACGCCATCGGCGATCCGCTGCAGCGCGGGGGGCAGGGCGGCATGGAGGTCAACCCGGCCGGGGCGTTCGGTGTTGTGCACGGTCATCGCTCCAGTTTTCGACTCATCGACAGGAGTGTGAGGGCATCAGTGGGCGCCCGCACACCACCACGGTACGTCTGTCGGCGGCTGCCGACAGCTCATGGCTGATCAGGCCGGCAAATGGTGACGCTGCGATTCCAGACGGTGGAGCAACTCCCCGGCACGGTGGACCACCAGGGTGTCAGGGTCCGCTTCCATGGCCGCGAGATCCACCTCGGCCGGGTCCAGGTAGACAAGGTTCGCCTTGGTCTCCACCACGTCACGCGAGATCCCTGTGGCGAGTGTCACCTGCACGCGGTTGGTTTCAACGTCGGTGTCCGGATCGTAGGTGCCAAGTCCACGCAGATGCGTCGAGTGCGCCAGCTCGCCCCAGGGAAGGTCCTTGAACCTGTCCCACTGGCCCACGAAGTAATCGCGGTTGTGATAGCCGATCTCCATCAGGCCCGGATGCATGACAGCGATTTCCTTCACGTGGGGCGCGTAGATGATCAGTTCGCCCCCGTCGGCCACGATGGGTTCCATTTTGTAGAAACCCTTGGCGGCGGTCCACATGTCCTCATACATCTCAGGGATGACGGACACGACACGCTTGTACGGCTTGTCCACATACGTCACATGGACGTGGCTCGACACCTCGGCACACGCCTCCCACGAGGCACGCGCATCACCGAAAGCCACGAACTGCAAACTGTCCGCGCCGGGTTTGACGATCATGCCCAGCATCAGCTTCGTCGACGGCACAAGATCTGCTGCCGCGTCGATGAGTTGCCGAACAGGCGTGATGCCACGGGTGCCGATCATCTCCATGCAGGTGATGAGCGCGCCCAGCCAGTGGGACATGTCGATGACGTCATGGCCTGAGAGGCCGGGGAAGAGATACTTGTTGCCACCAGAGATGCCCACCACCTCGTGTGGGAGCACGGGGCCAAGGATCAGGGTGATATCGGTGTCAACGACCATCTTGTTGACATGGACCGTCATGTCGCGGTCGGTCAGGCGGCCCTCGGAGAGCTCTGAGATGCGCTCCTTGTTGATGGTGCCGAGGTCCGTGAACGTTTCGGGATCGCGCCAGTTGTGGTTGCTGATGCTCCACCCGGGGAACTCCTCCTCGAAACGGCCCGGCTGGCAACCCATGAGTGCACCGACGGCTGCATCGGACATGTAGTCATGGGTGCCCAGCGCGATGACGACTCGAACATCCTGAGGTCTGTCACCGAGCGCCTCATGGATGAGGTGGGCCATCATCGCCACGGGCGCGTGACGGGTGCCATCAGGCACCACCAGCGTGATGCGTTTGCCGTCGAAGTCCTGAGCGGAGAGGCAGGACAGGACGAACTCGCGGATCTGGTCCTCTTCGAGGGTCTCCTGTGGCCCGCCGATGGTGACGGCGTCGGCCACGCCGGGGTAGAGCTTCGTCATAACGCTCACGCTACCTTTCAGTCAGTGACAGGGTGGGTGGGTACTCAGTGTCAGCGCTGGACTCGCGCATTGCCCTCCCAGATGGACCAGACCTGGGCTTCGTCGGCGGGAGCGCCGTAGTCATTGAGGGACGTGGCCGCGAGTGCGCCGGTGGCCCAGCCGAACTGCATGCACTGCTCGGTCGTCCACCCCTGGAGGAGGCCATAGAGAACGCCCCCGATGGAGCCGTCGCCGCCGCCGATACGGTCGATGACGTCGATGTCGCGCAGCGGAGCGACGTTGAACTTGCCTTCGCCCCACAGGATCATTCCCCAGCGATGGAGATTGGCCGAGACCACTTCTCGCAGGGAGGTGCCGATGTAGGACGCACCCGGGTAGGCCTCGCTGATACGGCCGATCATCGCCTTGAAGTTGTCGATGGCGTCGCCGATGTCCTCGCCACCGGCCTCAGGGCCCTGGATCCCGAGACAGAGCTGGAAGTCCTCCTCGTTGCCGTAGAGGATGTCGCACAACTGCGCGATTTCTGTGAAGGCAGAATGCAGTTCGTCCTCGCGGCCCTTCCAGAAGGTGGCCCTGTAGTTCAGATCGAAGCTGATGGCAGTGCCGTGCTCCTTGGCCTTGCGGGCCAGTTCCACGCAGAACTTCGACGTCTGGGGCGATAGTGCGGCCACAAGACCCGACATGTGCAGGATCTTGACGCCCTCGTTGACGAACAACTGATCCAGGTCAAAGTCGTCGATCGAGAGGTTCAGGCCCACCTCCCCAGCCCGGTCATTCCACACGCGCGGGGCGCGGCCGCCGAAACCGGAATCGGCAATGTTGAACTGGTGGCGATGACCCCAGGCGTCACCCTGGGGTTCGTCCTTGCCCTCGAAGGACATGCCACGTGCACGCAGGTCGGACTTGATGAGGGCGGAGATGGGGGAACCTGCCACGAAGCTGGTCAGGACTTTCGTCGGCAGCCCCAGGTGGGAGGCCACGGAGGCCACGTTGGTCTCGGCAGATGTCGCCTGCACCAAGAAGTGTCGTGATGTGTGGACCGGCTGACGGTCCTCGGGTGTCATCCGCACGCCCATCGAGGTGGGTACCACCATGGACCACTGTGCATCTTCGCGAAGCTTCATGTTCATGCCACCACTTCATTGCGATCGTCGGTGCCCCACATGGTGTGGAAGCTGCCGTCGACATCGGTACGACGGTACGTGTGCGCACCGAAGAAATCGCGTTGGCCCTGGATCAATGACGCAGGAAGCCGCTCGGCGCGGACGCCGTCATAGTAGGACAGGGACGACGAAAAGACAGGCGTCGGAACGCCGTGCAGTGCGGCCAGGCTCACGACACGACGCCAGGATGGCAGTGCCGTGATGACCTTGTCGTAGAAGAAGGTGTGGCTGATGAGCAGAGGGAGCCGCGGGTCGCTCTGGAACGCGCGGGTGATCTCGTCCAGGAACCGTGCACGGATGATGCAGCCACCGCGCCAGATGCGGGCCAGGTCACCCAGATTGATGTCCCAGCCGTACTCGGCTGCGGCTGCCTGGATCTCGTTGAAGCCCTGACTGTAGGCCACCAGCTTTGATGCATACAGCGCCTGGCGGACGTCCTCGATGAAGGCGTCGCGATCTGTGATGTCCCACTCTGCAGCCTCGCCCGAGAAGTTGCGGGCAGCAGCACGTTGGGCAGGTGACGAAGACAGGCCACGCGCGAACGTGGCCTCGCCGATGCCGGTGACGGGGACGCCGAGGTCGAGTGCCGTCTGGACTGTCCAGGAACCGGTGCCCTTCTGGGCGGCAGCATCGACGATCACGTCGACCAGCGCCTTGCCCGTGCGGGCGTCCACCTGTCGCAGCACCTCGACGGACACCTCCATGAGGTAGGAATCCAGATCGCCCTTGTTCCACTCGTCGAAGATGTCGGCGATGTCGGTGGCGGAAAGCCCGAGTGAGCGTCGGAGGAGATCGTAGGCCTCGCCGATGACCTGCATGTCTGCGTATTCGATGCCGTTGTGGACCATCTTGACGAAGTGTCCAGCCCCGTCAGGGCCGATGTGGGTGCAGCAGGAGTCGCCGTCGACCTTTGCCGAAATCGACTCGAGCATGGGCCCAAGACGTTTGTAGGAATCGACGGAACCGCCCGGCATGATCGAGGGCCCCAGCAGGGCGCCCTCTTCGCCGCCGGAAACGCCACAGCCCACGAAATGCAGACCCCGGTCCCTGAGTGCGGCTTCCCGTCGGCGGGTGTCGGAGAAGAGTGCGTTGCCGCAGTCGACGATGATGTCGCCCTCCTCCATGCGGGAGGCAAGGTCCTCGATGACTGCATCGGTGGCCGGACCCGCCTGGACCATGATGAGGGCGACGCGGGGCGTGCTGAGCGAGGAGACGAAGTCGTCGAGGCTTTCGCCGGGAATCAAGGTGCCCTCATCGCCGTGTTCGACGAAGACGGATTCGGTCTTCATGGAACTGCGGTTGTGGATGGCCACTTTGTGGCCGTTCCGCGCGAAGTTGCGGGCAAGATTCGAGCCCATGACTCCCATACCGGTGACACCGATGTCGGCACTGGCAGGGGTGGGGGTGGCGATCGCCATCTCGTACTCCATTCCTTGTGGTGTGGTTTCAGGATGTCTTGTCATGCCCAAGTTGTGTGTCAGATTGCCGATTGTTGCAGGTTGCGGTGGTTATCCCCGGCAACTGATGGCAACTTAGGGGGCTGGACGATGCAGTGCGTTGGGTCCGAACCGGTCGGGGGTGGGGAGGGGCTCACCGAGCTGCACAGTGCCTGTGAGTTCTGGGGAACCACTGATCAATCATGTCCTGGCTGCGGCGCACCGGATCGGGCGATCTGGCACCCCTACATCTGGATATGGACATTCAGAGAGCGCTGCTCGCAACGAAAAGAAGAACAGCTCCGGTGAGGCCGAAGGCGAAGAAGAAGAAGAATTTCCCGCCCTTTCGTAGGAACATCCCTGCTGGCAATGCGACGGCAATGGCCAGCAGGAACAGCAGTGGACCAACGATGAAGCCCACAGCCGCGAGTGTTTCCGGCCCAAAACCCTGCACGATGAACAATGCGCCACGGATCACACCCAGGGCCGCCAGCACCATCAGGATCCACGCGAAAACGCGAGCCCAGACCGGTGACCAGTGAAGATCCCGGCGGGGCGTCGGCAAGTGACCGGCAGAGGGATCCATGGGGGGAGCATGGCACGTCCATGATCTGGGTGGAAGTCTTTTCGTGGATCGCCTGCGCCAGTACGGACACGTTGGGGGCGCCATTGCGACAGAAGGCCCGCCCCTACAGGGACGGGCCTTCTGCTCAACGATTGATCAGACGCTCTGATCGACACCGTGGAGACGTTTGTCAAGAATCTCGAGGAGATCGATGGCAGCCTCCGGGATGATGGTCCCGGGCGGGTAGATCGCGTCGGCCCCCTTCTCGCGGAGCTCTTCGAAGTCCTGGGCGGGAATGACTCCACCCACGACGATCATCAGATCTTCGCGGCCGAGCTTGTCCAGCTCTTCGCGCAGGGACGGCACGAGCGACAGGTGACCGGCTGCCAGGGAAGAGACACCCACCACGTGGACGTCGGACTCGACGGCCTGACGGGCGGCCTCCTCTGGCGTCTGGAACAGGGGGCCGACGTCCACGTCCATGCCGAGATCGGCATAGGCGGTGGCGATGACCTTCTGCCCACGATCATGACCATCCTGGCCCATCTTCGCGATCAGGATGCGGGGACGGCGCCCTTCCTTCTCCTCGAAGGCTTCCACCAGGGAACGCGCACGGCTGACGGACTCGCTGGAACCGGTCTCCTTGTTGTACACACCAGAGATCGTACGGATCTGTGCGGTGTAGCGCCCGAAAACCTTCTCGAGAGCATCGGAGATTTCGCCCAGTGAAGCCTTCTCGCGGGCTGCGTCGATGGCCAGCTTCAGGAGGTTGCGCTCCGGGTCCGTCGGATCCGGGTTGGCGGCAGCCCACGAGAGCTTTTCAAGGGTGGCCTGGGTGGCCTCCTCATTGCGCTCGGCACGAAGCCGTTCCAGTTTGGCGATCTGACCGGCACGGACCGCCTTGTTGTCGATCTTCAGGACATCGAGCTCATCCGGGATGTCCTGGAGGTACTTGTTCACGCCCAGCACGGGCTGGCGGCCCGAGTCGATGCGGGCCTGGGTGCGAGCCGCGGCCTCCTCGATGCGCATCTTCGGGATGCCCTGCTCGATGGCCTTGGCCATGCCACCGGCCAACTCGACTTCCTGGATCCGTTCCCATGCCTTGCGGGCGAGCTGCTCCGTGAGCTTCTCGACGTAGGCGGAACCGGCCCATGGATCGACGGTGTTGGTGGTTCCCGATTCCTGCTGCAGGAACAGCTGGGTGTTGCGGGCAATGCGGGCGGAGAAGTCCGTCGGCAGTGCGATGGCCTCGTCGAGCGCATTGGTGTGCAGCGACTGTGTGTGACCCTGCGTGGCGGCCATTGCCTCCATGCAGGTGCGGCCGATGTTGTTGTAGACATCCTGGGCGGTCAATGACCACCCGGAGGTCTGCGAGTGCGTACGCAATGACATCGACTTGGTGTTCTTCGGGCCGAACTCGCGCACCATGCGCGCCCACAACAGGCGTGCCGCGCGCATCTTGGCAACTTCCATGTAGAAGTTCATGCCGATCGCCCAGAAGAAGGACAAGCGCGGCGCGAACGCATCCACGTTCAGGCCCACCGATTCACCGGCACGGATGTACTCCATGCCGTCAGCCAGCGTGTAGGCCATCTCGATGTCGGCCGTCGCCCCAGCTTCCTGCATGTGATAGCCGGAGATGGAGATGGAGTTGAAGCGGGGCATGTGCGCGCTGGTGAACGCGAAGATGTCCGCGATGATCCGCATGGACGGCAGCGGCGGGTAGATGTAGGTGTTGCGGACCATGAACTCTTTGAGGATGTCGTTCTGGATGGTCCCGGCGAGCTGGTCGTAACTGACGCCCTGCTCCTCGGCGGCCACAACATACATCGCCAGTACCGGCAGCACGGCACCGTTCATTGTCATCGACACCGACATCGAATCCAGCGGGATGCCGTCGAAGAGTTGACGCATGTCGAGGATGGAATCCACGGCCACACCGGCCATACCCACGTCGCCGGCCACACGGGGGTGGTCCGAGTCGTAGCCACGGTGCGTCGCGAGATCGAAGGCGATGGAGAGACCCTTCTGCCCGGCCGCAAGGTTGCGACGGTAGAAGGCGTTGGACTCCTCAGCCGTGGAGAAGCCGGCGTACTGCCGCACTGTCCACGGCTGATTCACATACATCGTGGGGTAGGGGCCGCGCAGGAAAGGCGCGATGCCGGGGCGGGTGTCCAGGAAGTCGAGGTCTTCGAGGTCCTCGTCACCGAACAGCGGCTTGACGAGAATGTGCTCGGGCGTCTGCCAACCGGCGGAGTGGCCCACCTCATGGTTGATGCTCTCGAATTGCTCGCGGGCGTCGGCGGGAATGCCCGCGCCATCCAGCGGGACTGATCCGAAACGGGGAATGGTGGTCATGATCAGGCCTCCAGCTTGTCGAGGGTGGTGGTCAACAGGTCAACCACGTCCATGCCGTCGAAGACGTTGCCGGCGATCAATTCGCTGGTGTCCTCGCTGCCCAATTCCTTGAGCTGTCCGGCCAGACGCACTTCAGTTGCCCCGGCCTCCTTGAGTGCCCGCGCCACGTCCATGCCCTGCATGGCGTAGAGCTTGGCGGAGGAGCACAGCACCGCGATCGTGGCGCCATTGTCCTTCAACTGACGAGCGAAATCTTCAGGCGTACTGCCCTCAGCCACGATGGTGTCGATGCCACCCACGTGGTAGAGGTTCGAGGTGAATCCCTCGCGCCCGCCGAAGTCGCGACGAGCACCGAGGCAGGCCAGCAGTACCTTGGGTGCATTGCCGGCTGCGCGGGCAGCGTCCGAGCGGTCCCGCAGGGCCTCGAAGACCGACGAATCGCGCACGGGCACGAGACCACCCAGTGCAGGCGCCTCGGGACGAGCCTCGCGCGCCGGAAGCTCGGCAGTGTGATCGGGGAACATCGAGACGCCCGTGATGGCCTGCTTGCGTGTGGCCAGCAGCTTGCGGCGAGCCTCGTTGATCTCTGCCAACTGTGTCGTGACGGTGTCGCCGGCAACGGCGGCTGCGAAGCCTGCCTCGTCGAGAACTCCGAAAAGCGCCCAAGCCTGCTCTGTGAGCTGGCGAGTGAGTGATTCGACGTACCAGGAGCCGCCTGCGGGGTCATTGACGCGGCCCACGTTGGACTCTTCGGCCAGCAGGATCGATATGTTGCGAGCGATCCGGCGGGACAGGACGTTGGGAAGGCCGATGGCGGAATCGAGCGGCAGCACCGTCTGGATCTCTGCGCCGCCGGCAGATGCGGCGAAGGCGGAGATGGTGGCACGCAGGACATTGACGTAGGCGTCATCGCGTGTGATCTCACGCAGGGACGTCACCGCATGCTGGATGGCGCCGCGCTTGAGTTCGGAGACCTCCAGCACCTCGCCGATGCGCGACCACAGGGTGCGCAGTGCACGGAGTCGGGCAATGGTGAGGAATTGATCGGTGGTGGCCGAGACGCGGAACAAGATGGCGTCGAAGGCGTCATCGACGGAGACGCCAGCCTCGGTCAGGGCCCGGACGTACTCGATCCCGGTGCCGATTGCGTAGGCCAGTTCATTGACATCACCAGCTCCGGCATTGTGGTAGATCCCGGCGTCGATGACGATGGGACGGACGCCTGGGAAAGGACGTGCCAGCTCCACAGCTTCGGCCAGAACGGACAAGTCAGGGGTGGTGCCGTGCAGGGCAGCGAAACCGATGGGGTCGATGCCCAGGCTGCCACGGATGGTGGTGTTCTCCGCCACGTCAGCGTCCAGTACTGCGACGAGTGCTTTGGCAGCTCCCAGCTGATCAGTGCGGCTGGAGATGTGGACCGGCGCAAGATCGAGGAGAACCTCGTCCAGCACGGTGGCCAGATCCTTTGCGGCAACGGCGTCGGGATCAACGCGGAACCACAGCGCGGTGGCGCCTCTTTCGAGGTCCGTCATGACGGCCTGGCGGGCAGCCACTGCGTTGTTGTCCTCAAAGAGCGGGCAGACGTCCCAGGCATCCATCTCGCCGTTGCGCACTGTTGTACCGCGTGTGAACGGGGCGATGCCGGGGAATCCCAACTCGTCCACGCCGTCCTCGGCTGTGTAGAGAGGCTTGATGGTGATGCCGTCAACCGTGTGGCTTGTCAGACGCTTGTACGCCTGCTCGATGGTCAGTTCCTTGCCTTCTGGCCTTCTACGGTTGAGGACCTTCAACACCTCCTTCTCCCAATCGCCCGCGGTGGGGGTGGTGAAGTCGGCAGCCAAATCGATCTCGGCCGCGCTCGTGGATTCTGCGCTCATCGGTCTCCGTCCAGAAATTTGATCTCAACCCGCGCCAAATTCTAGCCCAGCACCCCTGTGGAGGGGCGAGCAGGGTCGGAGTCCGGTGACGTCAGGATTCGCCTGCTGTCACCGGTGCTTCCGTCTCGGGGGTGCTCAGCTGGGCCAGACGTGCGTTGACTCCCTCCAACACACGCGCAGTCTCGGCGTTGAGATCCGTCATGGCTTTCTTGCGCGATTTGCCCTGGTTGGCATTCCAGGCGAGTTCTCCCCGTACCCGCAGGGTGGACGCTCTGCGCCGCCACTCTGCGGGATCGGTGAGCTCAGGGAAATTTGCCTCGACCGCATCGGCGCACGTCTCAATGGCCTGAATACGTCCGTCGAAACGAAGTTTCGGATTCTCTGAGTTGGTGGCTGATTTGATCTTCTCGACCGTTGAGCTGAACCCGTCGGTGAGTTGTGGATTGTCCTTGAGGAGGCTCACCAGCGTTGCAGTTGCTGCCACTACGCCGGTGGCAGCCTTGATGATGACTCCTACTTTGACCATGCCTCCATCGTAGGTGCGAGGGGTGCATGGGTGCAGTGATGGCGGACTCAATCAGGGATGTCGGTGATGGAGCGCTGCCATTGTGCAGCCAGAGCCGGGAGCTCTGCACGACACTCTCCGATGAGACAGCCGGTACCCGAGGGCTTCGTGGGGACGCCCTCGGCTCCCCAGTGGGGCATCGCCTGCTGGAGGAGCGATGGCGAAAGATCGCCCTTGCTGTTCGTCACCCGCCACCACGGGACCCCGTGGCCCCAACGGGCGAGGACGTTGCCCACGTGTCGTGGCCCGATGCCGACGATCGAGGCGATGTCGCCATAGCTCGCGACCCGACCAGGAGGGACGAGCTCAACGGCCCGCAACACCTGCTCCACCAGCGCCTCATTCATCGTTGTGCTCCACGCTGCTCAGGTGGATCAGGGCTGCTCGGTCATGGAGTTCTGTCCCCAGCGCTCCACCTTCCAGCCATTCACGGAGGAGCCGTTCAGAACAATCCATTCGGTGTTGCGCAGTGGCCCGGCGAGTTCTCCTGCAACGGAGGGGTCCTGCGCCAATGCCCACACCCGCAGGGCCGCACCGTGGCTGACGATGGCCACACTGTCATGTCCGTGGGCCTCGATGGCAGCGACGGCACCGTCAAAACGTGTCATGAATTGGCGGGCGCTCTCCCCATCGTCGAGGCTGGCGTCAAGATTGTCAGGGGACCAGGAGTTGAGCATGCCGACATAGACGCTCCAGTCCGGGCTCATCTCCTCGACACCTGCTGAGATCTCATGGATGCCGTCGATGACGGAGGCCTGGATGCCACGCCTGGCGGCCAGGGGCGCGGCCGTCTGCTGGGCGCGGGTCAGTGTGGAGACGAACAGCGCATCCACGTGCTCGTGGGCGATCGCTTCGGCCAGATCGTGAGCCTGCTGGAGACCCTTTTGTGTCAGGGGTGCGCCGGGGTGGGCAGTGTCCAGCAGATGATCGACGTTGGACTGGGTCTCGCCGTGGCGGATGAGGATCAGACGCATGATTCCACCCTAGCCACACTGAGCCGGAAGGCCATGACTGGCACGTTGCGGGGGTCTCGTCCTTCCGTCCGCCGTCTCCTCAGGCGCTGGCTCGTTGTACCAGTGTCACCGGCAACACCACGAAGTTCTCCTCGGGCAGTGACGCCCGGGCCGCCTTGCTGAGATCGGCGGTGCGATCCAGGGCTCGTAGGAGGAGGCGCACCATCATGCGTCCCTGCATCACGCTGTCCTGGCGAATGGTGGTCAGAGGTGGCGAAGCTTCGCAAGCCAGTTCGATGTCGTCGAAGCCGACGATTGCCACATCCTCGGGAACCCGTTTCCCGGCGCGTCGAAGCGTCTGCATGGCGCCCAGGGCAATCAGGTCCGAGGCCGCGAAAACGGCGTCGAGATCCGGCACGTCGTTCAACAACCGCTCCATGGCATCTGCTCCTCCCGCGACGGTGAAGCTACTGAAGGCAATCCTTTCCTTGGCCACCGGCGCAGGGAACGCAGACCGGAAGCCAGCCAAGCGGTCTATGCCCCCGTTCATGTCGGACGGGCCGGCGATGGTCGTGACCGTCTTGGCGCCGCGTTCCAGCAGAAAGTCGGTGGCCATCCTGGCACCGGCGAAGTTGTCGTTGTCCACGTAGGCAATGCTCAGCGGCGATGAATGAAGGGTGCGCCCGCCGATCACCAACGGAATCCTGGCCGTGGCGAGTTGTGGGGTGATCTGAAGGGCAGTGTGTTCCGAAACGGCGAGGACACCGTCAACGGGGCGTCCCATGAGGTACTGCTGAACCCCCATCATCTCGTCGGGGGACTGGATCATGGACATGATCATCCGCATGTCCACCTCCGCCAGTTCCTGAGCCACGCCATGCACGATGTCGGCGAAAAAGGGATCATGGAAGAAACGCAGATGTGGCTCGGAGGCGATCAGTGCCACCATGTCAGTCCGGCGTGTGCTGAGTGATCGGGCAGCGTGGTTCGGGACGTATCCGGTTTGGGTGATGGCGGTGCGAACCCGCTCGGCCACCTGGGGTTCGACGAACTTCGAAGCGTTGATGACCCGGGAGACCGTGGCGCGTGAGACACCTGCCAGCGAGGCGACGTCCACCAGCGTGGCTGGCTTCGGCCCCGGGGAACCGTGTCGCGTCGATGTCATAGCAAGCGTCAGTGTATGGGTAATCGTCGATTCGCACAGCGTCCTCAGGAAACCGCTTGCATCAAAAGGTTTCAGAGAATGGGTGGGTGTAAGCCGTGCGAAGCATCGCTACCTGAGCGAGGATGCTCGGCGAGAGCCCTTGACAAATGGGCGGCTCGCTTCCATGATTGCCAGGAGAGCGGTTTCCTGAGTGATCAGGACCGCACAATGCCAACACGAAGGAGTGTTCCCAATGCGCAAGCATTCCATTTACAGGGTCGCCGGAGGATTGCTGGCAACGGCACTCCTGGTCTCCGGCTGCTCCAACGACACCACTGACACCGGGTCTGACGAGGCTTCGGAGGCCACCGGTACGGAGCCGGTCACCCTGATCGTCGCCACGTTCAACGAATTCGGCTATGACGACCTGTATGCCGAGTACGAAGCAGCGAACCCCAACGTGACGATTGAGCAGAAGAAGGCCGCCACCAGCCAGGAGGCTCGTGACAACATGAACACCCGACTGGCTGCCGGATCCGGACTCTCTGACATCGAAGCGGTGGAGGTGGACTGGCTGCCCGATCTGATGCAGAGCTCCGACCTCTTCGAGGACCTTGCCTCCGATGAAGTCAGCGACAGATGGCTGCAGTGGAAGACAGACGCGGCCACGTCCACCGATGGCCGGCTGATTGGCTACGGAACCGACATCGGCCCCGAGGCTGTGTGCTACCGGGCTGACCTTTTTGAAAAGGCGGGCCTGCCCTCGGATCGCGAAGAGGTTGCCGAGATGCTCGGCGACACCTGGGATGACTACTTCAACGCTGGCAAGGAGTTCGTCGCAGCAAGCGACGGCGTGGCATGGTTCGATTCCGCCACCGCCATCTACAACGGCCGGATCAACCAGTTGGAGAATGCGTTCTCGTCCTCCGACACCGAAGAACAGCTCATCCCATTGGATGAGAACACTGACATCAAGGACATCTACGAGTCCACCCTGACGGCAGCTGTCGACGACGAACTGTCGGCTGGCGTCGCTCAGTGGAGCCCAGACTGGACCAACGGATTCCAGACCGACGCCTTCGCAACCATGCTGTGCCCCAGCTGGATGCTCGGCGTGGTTGAGGGCAACTCGGCCGGTGTTGAAGGCTGGGACATTGCCAACACCTTCCCGGGTGGCGGCGGCAACTGGGGTGGTTCCTACCTCACGGTGCCCTCCATGGGTGAGAACACAGCCGAAGCCACGAAGCTGGCAGCCTGGCTGACCGCTCCGGAACAGCAGCTGAAGGCATTCACGGCCAAGGGAACGTTCCCGAGCCAGGTGGAAGCACTGGACAGCGAAGAGCTGGCCAGCTCCACCAGCGAGTTCTTCAACGGTGCCGAGGTGGGCAAGATCATGGCAGAGCGTGCAGCCGCCGTGGAGGTGGACCCGTACAAGGGTCCCCTGTACTTCGCAGCATCCACGGTTGTGCAGGACGCCATGAACCGCGTCGAGGTGGACAAGGTCGACGACATGCAGACCTCTTGGGAGAAGGCCGTGGCGGAGTTCGCTTCACTGCAGTGAGGTCCTGAAACATCATTGGCCGGGCTGACTCTTGGGTGGGTCAGCCCGGCCGGACACCGCCCCGTCGCTGGACTGGAGAAACAGATATGAGTACGACCACCGAACGACCCCGTTCTCTGGGTGCCCTGACGCGTCGCCAACGCATGAGCCGCTGGGACGTTCGTTTCGCCCCCTACCTCTACATCTCACCCTTCTTCATCGTCTTCGGCATCGTCGGGCTGTTTCCCCTTCTCTACACGGCCTGGATCTCGCTGCACGACTGGAATCTCATCCGGGGGAACCAGGGATTCGTGGGGCTCGAGAACTTCGTGCACATCCTGCAACAGCCACGCTTTGCGGTGGCGTTGCGCAATACCTTCAGCATCTTCCTGCTGTCGTCGGTACCGCAGGTGATTCTGGCCCTGTTCATTGCAGCGGGCCTGAATGCGAATCTTCGCGCGCGGACCTTCTGGCGCATGGGGGTGCTGCTTCCCTACGTGGTGGCGCCGGTGGCCGTCTCCCTGATCTTCGGGCAACTGTTTGCTGACCAGTCGGGCACCATCAACGCGATCCTCTCGTGGATGGGTACAGACCCCATCGGATGGCACAGCGGTGTCCTGCCCAGTCACTTTGCGATCGCCACCATGGTCAACTTCCGGTGGACCGGGTACACGTCACTGATCTTCCTTGCCGCAATGCAGGCCATCCCCGCGGAGTTGATCGAGGCCGCCGTCGTCGATGGTGCATCGCGCATGCGGACGTTCTTCAGCATCACCATCCCGCTGCTGCGCCCCACCATCATCTTCGTCGTCATCACCTCCACCGTCGGTGGACTGCAGATCTTTGATGAACCCCGCCTCTTCGACGTGACGGGGCAGGGCGGTTCTGACCGGCAGTGGATGACGGTGACCATGTATCTCTACGAACTCGGCTGGGGCAACCAGAAGAGTCTTGGGAGGGCGTCCGCCGTCGCGTGGCTGCTGTTCCTCATCATCATCGGCATCTCCATGATCAACTACTTCGTCACCGCCCGCATCGCGACGAGCGACGCGAAAACTCGGGACAAGAAGAAGGGAGTCACCACATGAGTTCCGTGGGAATGATTGAGCAGGTTGCCGGCAAGGGTGCGGCGCGCGCCGCGAAGCGGAGGCGGCCCCGCACGATCGAGGGCCATGGGCGGGCCACCTGGGCGCACTATGTGCTGCTGGGAATCGTCCTGGCTGCCTTCGCCTACCCTCTCTACTATGCGTTTCTGCTGTCGTCCTCGACGGCGGCCGACATCGCCCGCAACCCCCTTCCATCACTGATCCCTGACGGCCGGTTTTTTGAGAACGTCGGACGCGTTCTGGAGTCCGGCGTCCAGTTCTTCCCCGCTTTCCTCAACAGCGTGATCGTTGCGGTGGTCACATCCATATCGGTGGTCTTCTTCTCCACCCTGGCCGGCTTCTCGTTCTCGAAGCTGACCTTTCGGGGCCGCAAGGGGCTGTTGGTGTTCGTGATCGCCACCACTGCTGTGCCCATGCAGCTCGGGATCATTCCGCTGTTCATTGTCATGGCCAAGTTGGGGTGGACCGGACAGCTTGTTGCTGTGATCGTGCCGGGGCTCGTGACCGCATTCGGCGTGTTCTGGATGACCCAGTACCTCAGCGGCGCGCTTCCGTTCGAGCTCATTGAGGCGGCACGGATGGATGGTTGCTCCATGATCAAAACGTTCTGGCACATTGCGCTGCCCGCCGCCCGGCCCGCGGCCTCCATGCTGGCGCTGTTCACCTTTGTGGCCTCCTGGACCAACTTCTTCTGGCCATTCATCGTGCTCGGTTCACAGAACCCCACTTTGCCGGTGGCGCTGCAACTGCTGCAGTCCACCTACTTCAAGGACCTGTCCCTCATCATGTCCGGCGTCGTCCTGGCGACTGTGCCGCTGGTACTCCTGTTCGGGTTCTTCGGGCGGCAACTGGTCTCCGGAATCATGGCCGGAGCCGTCAAGGGCTGAGACCCCGCAAGAGCGTCGTCGACGAAGCCGACGACACAAACTCACATATCTGCACAACGTGATCGGAAAAGAAATGGTGCACAGCTGATGAACGGATTCCCCAAGGACTTTCTCTGGGGCTCGGCAACTGCCGCGGCCCAGATCGAGGGCGCAGGTCACACCGATGGCAAGGAGGATTCCATCTGGGATGTCTTCTCCAGGGTGCAGGGAGCAGTCCAGAACGGCGACACCCCCGAGGTGGCCGTCGACCACTACCACCGCATGCCTGAGGACGTGGCCCTCATGCGCCAACTGGGGCTGGCGTCCTACCGCTTCTCCACCAGCTGGGCCAGGGTCAAGCCGGGCGACCGGTTCGTCAACGAAGCAGGCTTGGATTTCTACAGCCGCCTGGTGGATGAGCTGCTCGAAGCAGGGATCCTCCCGTGGCTGACGCTGTACCACTGGGACCTCCCGCAGGCGGTGCAGGACCAGGGTGGCTGGACCAACCGCGACACCGCCCACCGCTTCGCCGACTACGCAGAGACCGTCCACGACGTCCTCGGCGACCGGGTTCAGCACTGGACCACGTTCAATGAGCCGCTGTGTTCCTCGTTGATCGGCCACGTCGGGGGAGAGCACGCTCCAGGCCTGATGGATCCTGTTGCAGGGCTCGCAGCGATCCACCATCAGCATCTGGCCCACGGTCTGGCTGTGGAACGGCTGCGGGAAAGAGGCAGTGCAGACATCAAGCTCGGCATCACGCTCAACCTGACCAATGCAGTGCCGAATGATCCCTCCGATCCCGCAGACCTCGATGCTGCGCGACGCTACGACGGACTCTTCAATCGCATCTTCCTCGAACCGCTCGTGCTGGGGGCCTACCCCGCCGATGTGATCGAGGATGTGAAGGAATACGACCTGGAGCAATGGATTCAGGAGGGCGACTTGCAGATGATTGCGCAACCGCTGGACTTCCTCGGAGTCAATCACTACCACGACGACAACGTCAGCGCCCATCCCCTTCCCGCGGATCACCCCGAAGGACTGCGGGCCACCGACAGGCCCGGCCGATCCTTCTTCGTCGGCTCCGAGTTCATCACCTCACCCACCCGTGGCCTGCCGCGTACCGCCATGGACTGGGAGGTCCACCCTGACGGCCTGCGCACGCTGCTGCTGCGTCTGACGAAGACCTACCCCTCGCTGCCGCCGCTCTACATCACAGAGAATGGGGCCGCCTATGAGGACGCGGTGGTCGACGGCCGCGTCGATGACCACGAACGCTGGGCCTTCATCGAAGCCCACATTGCGGCCGTGAAGTCTGCCATCGAGCAGGGTGCCGACGTTCGTGGCTACTTCGTGTGGTCCCTGCTGGACAACTTCGAATGGGCGTGGGGCTATGACAAACGCTTCGGCATCGTCCACGTGGATCGGGCCACGCAGAAGCGGCTCCCGAAGCTGAGTGCGCTCAACTTCGCGGCTCTCATCGCCAAGGACAAGCCTGCTCGGCGCGACTTCTGATCGTCAACCTGATGATTCAGCGCCAATTACGGCCGCTGGGGCAAGGTTCACGAACGAAAATGCGAATCGGTGCGGGTAGGCCGCACTGATTGGAGTGTCGTGGCAATCTGGAACCTCTGCCCCGATTTGAAAGAGAGCCCCATGGATCCATCGCGTGTGGAATGCCCCGCCGGCACAATCGTCGGCCGCTCTGACGGGGAGGTCCTGCGGTTCACGGGGATCCGCTACGCCCGGGCCGAGCGATTCGGCGAACCGACACCCGAGCCCGCCCGAGATGGCGAAATCGACGCGACGAATTGGTCACCCCGCTGCCCCCAGCGCGCGAATCCCCTGCAGACCGCCGAAAGTGAACTGCGGGACATGGGCGTGGACGAGCACTGCCAATATCTTTCTGTCACCGTTCCGCGCGACGCATCACCCGGCGAGGTGTTGCCGGTCATGGTCTGGATCCATGGGGGGTCGTATGAAACCGGCGGCGGCGATGAAACCTATTGCGATCCCGCCCTCCTTGTCAGCGAACAGCGGGTCATCGTGGTGACCGTCACGTATCGGCTGGGCCCGCTGGGTTTCCTGGGGGGCGACGATCGCCCGGCCAACCTTGGCCTGTTGGATCAAGTGCAGGCTCTGCGATGGGTGTCACGCAACATCGCGGCCTTCGGGGGCGACGTGGACACCATCACGCTGTTCGGCCAGTCGGCGGGGGCGGATGCGGTGGCCCACCTCATGATCAGCGAAGGCGCCGCTGGTCTGTTTCGTCGCGCCATCATCCAGAGTCCACCGCTCGGGATCACGCGTGGCCGCTCGGCCATGTCGGCTACCATGCGCGGGCGTCTGCACGATCTTCCCCCCGTCCTGACGAACGAGGACATGGTGGAGCAACAGAAGGGCTTGGTACGTGGTCTTGGCCGCTTCGGATGGATTGCGGCCATGCCATTCGGCATCCAGTACGGCCACCATCCAGTGCCCGTGGAGACAGCGCTGGATGACGCGTGGATGGCCGCCGCGCCGGGCGTGGACGTCCTGATTGGTTCCAATAATCGTGAAACGGCGCTCTTCGCTGAAATGACCCCGGTCATCTCCGGGCTGAAAGGCACACGGCTGGGCAGGAGGCTCTATGAGCAAGCCGTCGAGCGCACCACCCGACGTATTTACGACGACGCCATCGATGTCTTCGTGGAGCGACATCGCAGCGCCGGAGGCAATGCTGAGCGCTACCTCATCGACTGGGGCGCCGGACCCCGCTTCCAGGGTGCCCATGTCATTGAGTTGGCTCTGCTGTTTCCCACCCACGCCTGGGAAGTGGGTGAACTGCTCGAAGGTGTTGAGCTCGAGCGGGTGCGCAGTGAGGGCAGGCCAGTGCGCGACATGTGGGCGCACTTCGCGAGAACGGGGCGGAGTGACGTCACCGAAATTCCGGGCATTCTGCAGGTTTGCGCTGCCTGATCGGCTTCATCCCAGCAGCGGCAACAACTCCGTGAGGGACTCGATCTGGTAATCGGCTGCACTGGTCAAGGAGACACGGGGCGTGCTCAGCATGACGGCCTTCATCCCGGCGGCGTGTGCAGCTGCGGCGTCGATGGGGCGGTCTCCCACGCTGAGGCAGTCCGCGGGATTGAGACCATGGCGTTCCAGCAGGGCCAGGTGCATTGAGGGGTCCGGTTTTCGGTGATGGCCATCGGGGGCACAGAGCAGATCGTCGACGGTGATGCCCAGGGCGCCCAGCAGCGCCTCGGCACTGGCGCGTTCCCGATGCGTCACCACCAGATTCAGACCGGTGACTCGATCCATTGCCTCCGCAATACCCGGCATCGCCGGAGGGGGTGAGGTGAGCCAGCGCTTTTTGAGGGCAGCCTCGGCCGCCCGGAACTCTGCAGGGTCGATGCAGTGGCGCTTCGAGAGGGTGGAGATCGCGTCCCCCGTGGAGCGACGGGTCAGGAGCGCGACGTCGTGGGTGGTGATGTCTGTGCCATGGCTGCGAATGACGTCAGCCAGCGCCTCGTCGAGTTGCGGGTAGGTGTTGACGATTGTGCCGCCCATGTCCCAGAAAACGTGTCTGTACGGCGGGGTGCTGCGGGACTGCGTGGACATGGTTCCAAGGGTAGGGGCCAACTGACACCCGTGCGGGTGGGACGTCCTGACCTCTTTGGTTCGTACAGTGTGATGGCTTCGAGGACGCCACCACACATCACACTGCAGGAGATACACGTGAGCGACGACACGGTTCAGAGGTCAAAAGAGAAGGCAGACGCCCCCCCACCCGGAGGATTCACGCAAACCGGATGGCCCGTCGGAAGTGAGCAAACCCAGCTGGAAGTACATCATCAAGCGGGCGATCTCTGAGTTCAGCAAGGACAATGTCACCGATCTTGCGGCGGCACTCACCTACTTCGCCGTGCTGTCACTGTTCCCGGCCCTGCTGGCGCTGGTCTCGCTGCTTGGAGTCTTCGGTCAGGGTGAACAGACGACGACGGCCATTGTTGGCTGGTTGGAGCAGTACGCGCCGGAAGACATCATGCCGCTGCTGGAGACGACCATTGAGAACCTCACGTCGCAGACCGGAGCAGGGCTGGCCCTGGTCACAGGAATCCTCGGGGCTCTGTGGACGGCGTCGGGCTACACCGGTGCGTTCGGCCGCGCCATGAATGAGATTTACGAGGTGGAAGAGGGCAGGCCCTTCTGGAAGCTGAAGCCGACCATGCTCCTGTTGACGTTCGTCATGCTTGTCCTCGTGGCGGTCATCATCTTCGCGGTGGCCCTCTCGGGAGGTCTCGCAACGGCCGTCGGCGATCTGGTGGGACTGGGGGAGACCGCGGTTCTGGTGTGGAGCATCGCCAAGTGGCCAGTGGTGATTCTGCTCGCAGTCCTGCTCATCGGCCTTCTGTACTACTTCACGCCGAACGTCCAGCAGCCGAAGTTCCGCTGGATCAGCCTGGGCTCCTTCGTCGCACTCCTGATCTCGGCAATCGCTGTTGCGGCGTTCGCCTTCTACGTTTCCAACTTCTCCTCCTACAGCGCCACCTACGGGATCATCGGATCCGTCATCATCCTGCTGCTTGGCATCTGGATCGTGAACAACGTGCTGCTGCTGGGCGCCGAGATCGACGCCGAGATTGAGCGTGGCCGGGAACTACAGGCAGGTATGGAGGCGGAGGAAAGTATCCAGCTTCCCCTGCGTGACACCAGTGGGGTGGAAAAGCTCGACAAGAAGCAGGAAAAGCTTGTCGATGAGGGCGAGGAACTTCGCGCAGCGCATGCGCACGAGGACTACGACAACAGGGACGAGTCGGACAAGCGCGACGACGTGGACAGTCAGGCCAGGGGAAGCCGAGGTGCCGATGGCTCCGAGGGCGGTGCCATCTCAGCGCGGTAGGTTGCCCTTCAGCCCGACGGAGGTCCTGACCACGTCGGGCTGACCGCCGGAGTGGATGAGGGTGTCGCCGTGCACAGTGAGCTGGGTCTGGTGATGGCCGAGCGCCTCCACCACCACCGGCAACAAGTGCTCCAGATCGAACCAGTGAACATCTGGGCCGGGCTCCTGGCTGATGGCCGCGAATCCGATCCCCACTGCTTGTGCGGCCCTGCGGGTGAGGCCGTTCAGAATGACGTGATCGGGGTGCCCGTACCCGCCGTCGGTGTCATAGGAGACGGCGAGTTGCGCTCCGGTGTGACGAAGATGCGCGACGATGTCTGCCACCACTTCGTCATGGGAGGCAGCACACAGGGAGCGCTCGTCGGCATGTTCAGCCGGGCCGGCGACGTATTGGGTGACCCAGCGCATGCCGGAGTCCAGATATCGGCGATCCGGCAGCCCGCCGGATCGGGCTGGAGCGGTGCCCAGGAAGGCACCGTCGGTGACGCCGAGAACCTGCAGCGCACCGGCCAGTTCCTGTTCCCGTCGCTCTTCCAATGCAGGGGTTCCCGCGAGATCGGAGAACGGTCCGGGAACCACTTCACCCATTTCGCCGCGCGTGGCAGTCAGGACCGAAACGCGGTGACCCTGCTGCGACAGATGCGCGATCAGTGCGCCGGTCGCAAGAGTCTCGTCATCGGGATGGGCGTGCACGAAGCAGATGGGGGATGGGTGCTCCGTCGGGGTCATGAATCCTCCAGCAGGCGTCGATACAGCTTCAGGGTGCGGGTGGCGACCTTCGGCCACGTCATCTCGAGAGCGCGCTGCCTGCCGCGCTTGCCCATGGCGTGTCGTCGGGAGTCATCTCGCAACAGGGAGGTGAGTGCCCTGCCCCAGACGGCAGGGTCATGTTCAGGCACGAGCAGCCCAGTATGGGTGTTGCAGATGGCCTCGGTCAGTCCCCCCGCCGCGGCCGCCAACACAGCCGTGCCGGAGCTGGAGGCCTCCAGCGCCACCAGCCCGAAGGTCTCGGAATGTGAAGGTACGAGAACCAGTGCGGCGTGGCGCATCAACCGGGCCAAGGAGGGGCGATCCTGCCCGGGCATGAAGGAGACGTAGCCCTCCAGCCCGAGATCGACGACGAGTTGGTGAAGCTCTTTTTCGTACCCCCGGAAGTCGGCCGACGTCTGGCCCACCACTACAAGGTCGGGTCTTTCCTGCTCGGGCACTTCGGCCAGGGCTGCGATCGCGATGTCGGCCCCCTTGAGGGGTTGCAGTCTCGCTGCGAACAACAGGTACCCGGGCCGCACCGCGGGGGAGGGACTCCACACTTCGTCGGAGGGATGGAACAGCTCCACATCCACGCCGGGACGCACGATGGCCACCTGTTCCGGCTCTGCCCCACACCGCCCGATGACGACGGCGGCCTCGTGGTGCGAGACGGCTATGACCAGATCAGACTCCGTGGCGCAGATCACCTCGCCTGCGAGCCGGGCGGGGCTCTCGGGGGGTTCGCCGTCGCGCAGGGGTGAGTTGGGGTGGGCGGCAACGGAATGGAACGTCATCACGTGGGGTATGCCGCGTTCTCGAGCGATGGGAAGCGCGGCGACTCCTGACATCCAGTGGTGCGAATGCATCAGGTCGAATGGCCCCAGCGCCCGTAGACCTTCGGTGAAGGCGGGGATGTGGCCATCAATGAGGCTCTTGGGTAGTGGCGTGGCAGGTCCGGCGTCGACGTGGTGCAGGACCACGCCGTCACCCATGTCCACGGTGTCGGGCTGCGCCGGATCGGACCGCCGGGTGATGAAGTGGACCGATAGCCCCTGCTGGCCGAGCGCTGCGGCCAAGGATTGGATGAGGACGTTCATGCCCCCCGCATCCGCCGTTCCCGCTTGTTCGGCGGGGGAGGTGTGCATGGAGACGAAGGCCACACGAAGTGTCATGCGTCTGAAGGTACTGCAGGACCGCAACGATGGGTGAAGCCGACGTGTGGGGCCGGCGTTGACCGTCGAGTGATTGCGACTACTTCCACAGGGTGACGAACTCGTCGCCCCACTCGACCAGTGCATCTCCCTCGATGGTCCCCGTGATGGAGAGGACACCGCTGTAGGCCTCCATCAGACATGTGACTTCGTCCGTTCCGGATTCAACACCGCACGTCCAGTCGCCGACCTCGGTGATGTCAGCGAGATCCGCCGCGAAGTCATCCACGCTGGCCAAAACGAAATGGAGGGCCACGACGCTGTTTGTCAGGTCTTCGCTTGAGTAGAGAGCGAACTCCGGTTCCGGGTCTCCCAGGGATGTGTACCCCCCCACCTCGGACGGCATGACTGGGGCAACCGTCGTTTGCGGTTGGTCGCCGTTGGTGGCGGGTGGTTCAGTTGGCCGCGTGATCTGGCCGTCGTCGAGGGTCGGTGTCTCGGAGGGTTCTGACGGCTCCGTTGTCGGATCCTCCGTTGTCAGATCCTCCGTCGTCGGATCCTCCGTGGGTCCATCTGACGGCGTTTCTGATGGTTCCTCGGTCGCAGGTTCGCTGGCGGGTTCCGAGGAGGGGGTGATGACGGGGGCCGTCTCCGAGGGATTGCTGACGAGCGCCCAGACAACACCGGCGATGATGAGCGCGACGATGATGGCGATGATCGCCGCGATGATGGGCGTTCTGGACTTCTTCGGAGGCTGGCCGTAGCTCTGCTGTCCGTACCCCGGGGGTGGCTGTTGGCCACCACCAGGATGTCCGTAGCCCGGGGGTGGCTGCTGCCCGTAGCCCTGTCCGGGCTGTCCCTGGGGATATCCCTGACTACCGGAATCGCCCGTACTCGTCGGGATTCGTTGCGTCGGGAAGCCGTCCTGTGCTTCGCGTCCGGGTGTGTTCTGGGCGCCACCGGAGCCTGAGGGATATTGGCCTGGGCGTTGATCGTCGCTCATTGGTTGCTCCTCGATTGATCAATCACGGCGGATGCTTGGTTGTGACATTCCACCACCTCGCCCGAAACTGACTGGTCCCAGCCAACCTCCGGGTTCAACTCTGGGACGGCGAAAGGCAGAAAGGATGACCATCCGGATCGGTCATCACTATGTAGTGCTCTGCGCTCGGCTGCTCCACTGCCTGCATGGCTCCCAGGTCCCTGGCCCGCTGGACCGCGGCGTCCAGGTCTCCCACGGAAAAGTCGAGATGGAACTGCTGCGCGTGTTCCTGTCCCGGCCATTGCGGCGCGGTGAAGCTGTGGACGCGCTGAAAGTTCAGGACGCCCCCGGCGATTGTCGCCTGGGCGTGTCCGCTCTCGTCGTCGCGGTACGTCACCTCCCCATCAGTGAGGTCTGCGTAGAAATCTGCCAGCCTGCCGGCGTCCGAGCAGTCGATGGTGACGGCGTTGAGTTCGATGTGCGATGCCATGCACACCATCATGCCTGCAGCGGCGTTCGCTCGAGGTGATCAACCGACGAAGCATTCAGGAAATGAGTTTGAGGCCCACGACGCAGGCGACGATGCCGAGCACCAGGAGGAGCCGCACAATGTGGAACGGTTCGGCGCCGGTGGCCATGGCGTAGAGGACTACAGTGCTGGCCCCGATGCCCACCCAAACGGCGTACGCGGTCCCGGTGGGAAGCGTTCTCATCGCGAACGCGAGGCCGAGCATGGAGATGATGACGGTGACGAAGAAGATGATGGACGGGACGAGTTTCGTCAGTCCCTCCGACCGGCCGAGCGCGGTGGCCCATGCGGCTTCGAACAACCCTGAAATGACGAGAATGACCCATGCCATGGCGACTCCTGCAATCCAGGTCGTCTTGTCGCTCGCCGGGTACGACCCGCTCGTCCGGGGGTCGGCTGGACCCGCAATCGAGCGTAGCAAACACCTGAGGCAGCCCGGGGTGTCCCGCCCCGGTCTGGTACTTCGGTGATAGCGCATCAGGGCCCGACTCCATGAGGAGTCGGACCCTGCGATTGCGTTCCCACCGAAGTGAGAGTCGTTGTGGCTCAGATGCCCGTCATGGGCGGGATGGGAAACGGTGCGTCCAACACGCTGCTCCCGTCGTCCTCGAGGGGGCGGCCATCGCCATCCACGCGCTGACCGTCTTCATTCACGGGTTCTCCCGCACTGTTGATCCTGCGACCGTCGGGGTCGACTGTGTGGCCGCTGTCATCCACGCGGTTGCCGAGATCATCCCGGCGAAAGCCGTCGTCGTGGCGCTCGTCATTGGTGCTCATTGAATGCTCCTTCTCCGCTGTCTTCAGTGGGAGTCGCGGTCTTCCGCGACCGGGTTGCCATAGGGATCAAGCCGACGGCCCTGCTCATCACGGGGTACGTCGTCGAAATCCTGGGCTGCGGGGGCGATGGGATCGTCCCCGGGTATTGGGTTGCCGTACGGATCGAGGCGACGGCCCTGTTCGTCGCGTGGAATGTCGCCATCTGCATCATCGGACACGACGGGGTCATCGTCGGCGGCTTGGCGCTCAGGAGCCACCTCGACGGGGTTGCCGTAGGGGTCAAGAAGTCGGCCCTGATCGTCACGGGGACGATCGTCGACCCGCACAGCGGTCGCGCCGCCGGTGGAGTCGTTGTCGATTGTGACGGGGTTGCCGTAGGGGTCGAGCTCTGGGCCGGCATCGTCTGTGAGTTGCTCATCGATGTCAGCATCCTGGACGGTCTCATCATCCGAGCGGAGCGGCGCATCGCCGACGTCTCGAATCTCCTCATGCTCGGCCAGGGCGGCTTCGTCCTGCTGGGCCAGACGGTCGTGCTCTGCCGGAGCGATGTGGTCCGGGTCCAGCTCAGGCTCGGGCGGCTCGACGGTGGGCTCGGAGCGTACGTCCTCGTCGCGCTCTTCGTGGGGTGAGTCACTGACGTGTGTCAGGCGGTCGTGGTCCACCGGGTCGATGTATTCCGCGTCGGGCTCGGCGAACTCGTCGCCGCTGTAGTCGTCGCCGATGTCGAGACGTTCCTCGTCAGGGATGGCGATGTCGTCCGCTTCCGCCTCTTCAACACGATTGCCGTGTCGGTCGGTCTTGATATCGGGATCGCGACGGTCAGCTTCCTTCAGCGTCTCATCGTGTTCCGCAACTGCGGCATCGAACTCCTCCCTGCTGTGCGTCGCTTCGTCGTGAAGGACACGCGCTTCATCCGTGGCGCGGGCAGCCATTTCGTCGGATTCCTCGGCTTGCTTGCGAAGCGATTCGGCGCGCTCGTACTCGGCCATCGCGCCTTGGCGCGCGGCTTCCGCCTCCGCCTCGAGCTCATCGGCTCGATCATGCCGGGTGGTGATCAGCTGGTCATCCTCCGCTGCCCGAGAGCGAAGTTCGGCGGCGCGTTCGCGATTGTGTGTCTGGGCCTTTTTGCGGGACAGGACGATCACGAGGACGATGACAACAAGAACCACGACGGCGATTGCCACCCATAGCCAAACAATGTCGGACATACCTTTTCTCCTTCAAATTCATTCGGTGTCGATGCTTTGCAGCGTATCCGGCCGCCGGACCTCCCTGTGGGGACACAGCTCGAGTTCCCGATTGGATGGTTGTCCCGGCCCCGTGCTAATCTTTCGACTCGGGTTCGGAGACGAACCAAATGCGCGCGTGTGGCGGAATGGCAGACGCGCTGGCTTCAGGTGCCAGTGTCCTTCGGGACGTGGAGGTTCAACTCCTCTCACGCGCACAAATCGGAAACCCCCAGTTGACTGGCTCAAATGCCACTTGACTGGGGGTTTTGTTGTGTCTGGGGCGCGGCTGATGTGAACCCGAGTGACCCCAGGAGGCCTTCGTGTCATGGGCGCGCGCACGCTTGATCTGGCACGCGCTCCCGGGATGCGATTCAGGACGAAATGACGTCGCTGCTGCAGGTTTCACGCCACAGCTCAGCTTTCAGGAAGCAGAACGCAGGCGCCGGAACAGAATGAGCCAGCCCGTGACGCACGGAGCACTAGTTGACATGTCATGCAGTGTGGTGCAAAGTAGGTGACACATCACTAATAAACCTCTCGCACCACAGGAGCACTCATGACCACCAGCCCCAATACCCCCGTCACACTGGCCCAGCTCGACGAGCTCGCCGGCACCTGGACCATTGACCCGGCGCACAGTCAGATTGGCTTCACCGCCCGCCATGCGATGGTCACCAAGGTCCGCGGCGCCTTCAACGAGTTCGAGGGCACCGTGATCGTGGACGCCGAGGACCTCTCCAAGTCCGTCGCAACCGTGACCATCCAGGCCACCAGCATCGACACTCGCAACGAGCAGCGCGACGGTCACCTGCGCAGCAACGACTTCCTCGCCATGGACGAGTACCCGGAGATCACCTTTGTCTCCACCGGGGTGGCCCGCACCGGCGACACCAGCCTGGCGCTCACCGGCGACCTGACGATCAAGGGCACGACCAACCCCATCACGATCCCCTTCGACTTCGAGGGCACCGCCACCGACCCGTTCGGCTACCTCCGTGCGGGCTTCGAGGGCTCCGTGGTGATCAACCGCAAGGACTACGGCGTCACCTGGAACGCCGCACTCGAGGCCGGTGGCGTTCTCGTCAGCGACAAGATCACCCTGGAGTTCGAAGTCTCCGCGATCAAGGACGCCTGACTCGACGTCGGACGACTGCGTTGCGCGCGGTGAGACATCCGTCACATGTGAGCGTCCGCCGCGCGCACGGGAGGCGCTCGACGCCGTCCTGCTGAACCATCCTCACCGGAGGCAACGGGCCGCCTGAACCTCGGCCACAATGATTGTGCACCCTCATCACGGCGAGCGAACTGCGCCCGCTGCCCCGGCAAACAAGGAGCATCCATGAGCGGACCCGTCACCACTACAGATGCCTCTCCGGCCATCGCCGACTGCGGCCACCCCACTGCCCCGTGCGTCGAGGTGTCCGACAGCCGCGACGGGCAGGTGGGCAATGTTCAGATCCGTCGTGCACTGCCACGCAAGGGGCGTCGTATGGTGGGCGCCTGGTGCTTCGCGGACCACATGGGACCCGCTGACGTCACGGAGAACAGCGGCCTCGACGTGGGGCCGCACCCCCACATCGGACTGCAGACCGTCACGTGGCTCATCGATGGGGAAGTGCTGCATCGGGACAGCCTCGGGTCCGAACAGGTGATCAAGCCCGGGCAACTGAACCTCATGACCTCGGGTGGGGCCGTCGCCCACGCTGAGGAGGCCACCGGGCACTACCGCGGCACGCTGGAGGGCATCCAGCTCTGGGTCGCGCTCCCAGAGGCAACACGACACGGCGACGGCGCGTTCGAGCACCACGTCGACCTGCCCCAGTCGGAGATCGACGGAGCGGTGGCCACGGTCCTGGTGGGGGACTTCGGTGAGCTGGTCAGCCCTGCACGCCACGACACTCCGCTGATGGGGGTGGATCTCGACATGCACGGTCCCACGCTGGTACCTCTGAACCCCGCATGGGAGTACGCCCTGGTGGTACTGGAGGGCAGGATCGGAATCGATGGTCGACCCCTACCACCCGGCAAACTTGGATACCTCGGCCGCGGCCGGAGCGAGCTGCTCCTGGACGTGGCCTCACCTGCACGTGTGATGCTTCTGGGCGGGGAGCCGTTCGAGGAGCCCATCACGATGTGGTGGAACTTCGTGGCCCGCAATCGCGCGGAAATTGACTCCGCGTACGCATCATGGTCGGCGCAGGATGACAGGTTCGGCCGTGTGCGCTCCAGCCTTCCGCTCATTCCCGCGAAAGCGCCTTTCTGGCAGCAGGATTGAGGTCTCCAGTGAAAATCGTGCAGGACACCGACAGGAAAGAAGGACCGGCATGACCGACCAAGTCATTGACGCACCTGAGCGACAGCGGTTCGAGATCATCCGCGATGGTGAGGTGCTCGGCCATGCGGCGTACCAGAAGACTGATGAGATGATCGTCTTCACCCATACCGAGATCGACCCCTCGTACGAGGGGCAGGGCGTCGGCGGTCAACTTGTCCGCCACGCCCTGGACCACGTGAGGAGCAGTGGCCGCAAGGTGCTGCCGATCTGTCCATTCGTGCAGGCGTGGATGTCTCGCCACCCTGAGTACACGGATCTGGACTACCGACGACCGGCCAGCACTGTGACTGACTGACAAGTCGCGCCCCTCTTTGAGGGATTTCCTGTCAGACGTGGGCCCTTCTGGCGAGTCCCTGGCTGGTGGTGAAATAGAAGACGGGCAGGGCGAGGAGAAGCACCAGCGGCGCCGCGACCGGAGCAACGGAGCCGAGCGCACCGGCCGCCGTGTAGCCGAGAATTCCCGTCCACGCGCGCACCCTCTCCCTCCGGAAGAACGCCGCATCCACTCCCGTCAGTAGATCCGGGTGGTGGCTGAGGTAGGAGAAGATCAGCAACCAGGACGCGCACATCAGCCCTGCGACCAGTGCATAAAGTGCGACGGCAACGCTGATGTTGCGTGGGTCGCCGTCCTGGGTGGCGGTGGCGAGTACCGACGTGGGGAACGGCAGGAATGCCGTCGTCAGGAGAAGGACCAGATTGGTCAGGTTGAGACCTTTGTCAATGCGTTGGATGCGGTTGAACAACGCGTGATGGTTCAGCCAGATGACCCCGACGTAGAGGAACGAGGTCAGGTAGCCCAGGTAGGCCGGCCACTGTGCGAGCAGATCACCCAGCAACCCGGACGGTTCCGACGTGGGTGCCCGCACGTCGAGGATCAGCAGGGTGATCACGATCGCGAACACTCCGTCGCTGAACGCCTCGGTTCGTCCCGTCACCGCCAAACGCGACGGATCCCTGTCGCGTGGTTCTTTGTTCATCCCTGTGCCACTTTCGTCGGTTGGATGTGGCTGTTGCGAGCTTGCTGAAGCTCGGTGGCGCGTTGCACGAGCTCAGATTGGCTGATGGCTCAACGACGATGAGCTCAGCGACGGTGGTCCCAGCGATCCGGACCATGCTCCAGGTCATCTCTGTCCCAGCCGCCACGTTCGGCGGCGGCAGCGTAGGTGCTCTGCAGGAACTCCAGCAGCGCCGCATCCGGATCTGGTGCGGTGCGCACCGCTTCATAGGGGAGAAGGAACTGACCGTTCTCCTGACTGTAGAAGGCTTCAGCCGGACCGACGGGAGAGGTGGCGAATCCCTCTGGCTCCGGATACGCATAGGAGTAGAACGCGCCTTCGTCTCCGCCACCCGGCCAGAACCCGCAGCTGCTGAGCTCGTGGGAGTAGCCCTCCTCCATCACCCAGTCGCCGCAGTTCGGGGCGCCTCCTGGGTGTGTCGGTGCGGTGTGGCCAGAGAAGCGGGTGCACGCCAGGTCCACGGCGCCCCAGAAGAAGTGCACAGGGCTGACCTTGCCGATGAAGTGTGAACGGAACTGCTGCATCACGCGATCGGCTTGCACCAACTGGCGCCAGAAAAGGTGCGCGGCCCGGGCGTCGTACGAGGCGTGTTCGTGGTCCTTTGCAAACGGGATGGCCGGATCAACCTCGTTGGGGGTGGGCTGGATCCTTGTTTCGATGCCCAGCTCTTCCAGGGCCTGCATGACTTCGCTGTAGAACTGGGCCACCGGCTTGGGTTCCAGCGCGACCAACTGGGTGCCGCCGTCGTCTGTGCGGATGCGCAACTGATGCTCCACGAAGTCGAACTCGATGTCGAACATCCGCGATCGACCGTAGGGGATGGACGACGTCGTCAAGCCGCGCGGGCTGACATACAGCGTGACGTTCCACCAATGATTGACGAGCGGCGTGTGCACGAGGCGGATCTTGCCGACGATCTGGGTCCACAAGTGCAGCGTGTCCCGGGTGTCGATCCAGTCCTCGACCCGCAGGCTCGGCCACATCTGGGGGTTCTGATCGGTAGTGGTGCTCATGCTGTGATTCCCATCGTCTGTGCGGCCCAGTCGGCGAAGGAGGTCCAGCCCAGATCCGGGTGGCTCGTGTGGAGGGCTGCCACATCCACCTGGTACCCGTCGCGCTGGAGGAATTTCCACATGGCGAGCATGTCGTCGTTACCGATGGTGTCGAGACGGGTCTCGTGGTGACGCACCGTGCGGCCCAGCGCACTCGTGAGAGCCTTGGCCATCTGCGTGGGCGTGGGGTCATCGCTGGCAAGCTCGATGCGCTCCCCAATGAAACGCTCGGGATCCATGAGCACAGTCGCTGCGAAGCGGCCGAGGTCGGCTCTGGACAGCTGTTGCAGGGGACGGTCCGCGGGGAGTGGGAGCTCCAGCACGCCATCGCGGATTTGCTGCTCACCGCCGAGTGCGTTGTCGAAGAAGTAGGTGGGCCCGAGAATCGTGAATGGCACGTCGCCGGCGGACAGTTCCTTCTCGACGACCGCCTTGCTCTCGAAATGTGGCACGCCACTGTCCTGGGTGGCACCGGCGACCGAGCTGAACACCAGATGTGGCAACTTCGCGTCGCGGGCTGCCTGCTGGATGGCCCGGCCCTGCGTGATCTCTGCATCGGGTCCGGACTCGAACGGGGTGGTCAGGGTGAACGCGCCTGCAACGTCGCGCATGGCCGCGGACAGCGAATCGCTGTCGCTCAGTGAACCGGTCACCAGTGCCACACCGCGGGACTCCAGATGGCGAGCCGACGTCGAGGATTGGTCCCGGACCAGGGCTCGGACTGGGACGTCGCGCTCGAGTAGCGCGTCGACGACGGCACCGCCTTGTCCGCCTGTCGCGCCGAGCACCAGTAGTGGCAGTTCAGTCTTCGTCATGACGATTCCCTCCGTTGATACAGCACAAACATTCTGTCATTCACCGAGGTCGTGCCCGTGGACTGTCATCAGTCCACGGACACGAGAGTCGGAGGTGGATCAGCGTCCGCTGGCCTGCCGCAACAGTCGGTCGAACGGTGTCGGATCCGCGAACTCCTCTTCCACTGTGCGACGGTTACCCGGGGATCGCGTGGTCGCGGATTCTTTGCCCATCAGGGTGGCGAGTTCCCCTGCTGCACGTGCTGAGCGACGGTCCAGACCGTCGTCGCCGAAGTCATCGGTGGCCGCAAAAACCCCTGTCGGGACCACGACGGCGTGCAGGTAGGAGAACAGGGGGCGCAGGGCGTGCTCTGTCACGAGCGAGTGCCGTGCCGTGCCCGCAGTGGCGGCAACCAGGACCGGCTTGCCGTCAAGGACCCCTTCCTCCAGCAGGTCAAAGAAGTTCTTGAACAGGCCGGAGTAGGACGCGGAGAAGACCGGTGTCACGGCGATGATTCCGTCTGCCGTGCGGACCGCTTCGATTGCTTCGCCGAGCTTCACTCCGGGGAATCCGGTGAGGAGGTGATCCGTGATGTCGTGAGCAAGGTCGCGCAGTTCAATCGTGATGACCTCCACTTCCTCCCCCAGCGCCTCGAGCGTGTGGGAGGTGAGTCCGTCGGCCAGGAGACGTGTGGAGGAGGGGTTGGACAGGCCAGCGGAGACGACGACCAGCGATGTCATGCGGATACCTCCACCAGGTCCTCGGCGCGGTGGCCGGTCGCGGCATCTGCTTCGGCGTAGACCGTGGAATCCTTGCCACCGCCAGCGGCGGCGACCATGGACGCGTGGGTGGGGGCCTCAGGGATGTGTGCGGGACGGCCTTCGG
>JBQCZU010000005.1:7111-124457 GCA_052089385.1 Arachnia sp. | reverse complement strand
GGTTTGACCGACCCCGAGGAAGTGGATCCGCCCGACGAGATTGAGGGAATTTCCCTCATTGGCGCCGTTCAGGGTGATGGTGACACCAGCCCCTTCGAGGACCAGGTGGTGACCGTTCAGGGTCACGTCGTTGGATCATTTCAAGGCGAAAACCAGTTCAACGGCTACTACGTTCAGGACGCTGGCGACGACAATCCCGCAACCAGCGACGGCATCTTCGTGTTCGCACCAAACGGCACGGCACTGAATGACGGCACGCTCGTTGAGGTCACCGGTGCGGTCAGCGAGTCCTTTGGACAGACGCAGATCACCCAGGACTCCGTCGCAGTCTCGGATGATCCGGGCGCCTCGCCCGAAGCCACCGACCTGACCGTCCCCGTCACTGATCCGGAACGCTATGAGGGGATGCTTGTCACGTTCCCCGACGAGCTGACCATTCTCGAGTACTTCAACTACGGCCGTTTCGGTGAAATCGTCGTTGGCCCCAAGCGTCAGAACACTCCCAGTTCTGTGCTGGAACCCGGCCCGGTCGCCGCGGCATTGGCACAGCAGAACGCCACACGCCGTCTCATTCTGGACGACGGACGCGCCAACCAGAACGCCACGCCAGCCATTCACCCCAACGGTGAGGAGTTCACCACCACAAACTTCTTCCGTGGTGGCGACAAGCTGGTTGATGTCACCGGCATCCTGAGCTACCAGTTCGGCGCATACAAATTGCAGCCCACGGCCGGAGCAGACTACATCGCAGCGAACCCGCGTCCAGAAGTTCCTGAGGTGGGTGGCGACTTCACCGTCGCCTCGTACAACGTCTTGAACTACTTCACCACGTTGACCAGTGAGAGCTCTGACGCCCGAGGCGCCGACAATGTTGAGGAATTCGAGCGTCAGCAGATCAAGATCGTCGAGGCTCTGGCTGACATCGATGCGGATGTTTTTGGACTCATCGAGATTGAGAACAATGGCACTGCCGTCGAAAATTTGGTCACGGCGCTCAACAACACCATCGGAACCCCCGGAACGTACGCAGCGGTCAACACCGGGGTGCTGGGATCTGACGCCATCGTCCAAGCCTTCATCTACAAGCCGGAAACAGTGGATCTCGCCGGCTCATATGCGGCCTACGACTTCGAGGACGGCCGAAACCGGCCCAACCTTGTGCAGACGTTCACGCACAAGGAGTCCGGCGAAATGGTCAATGTCAGCGTCAATCACCTCAAGTCCAAGGGATCCGCATGTTCTGGAGATCCCGACCTGAACGACGGTGCGGGCAACTGCAACATCACGCGTACAGAAGCTGCCACGACAATGATGGAATGGTTGGACACCGATCCCACTGGCCAGGGCGCAGAGCGCACCGTTGTCATCGGCGATCTCAACTCCTACGACTACGAGGATCCGATCGAAGCCATCAAGTCCTTCGGCTACACAGATCTACTGAAGCAGTTCGGTGGCGACACGGCATACACATACGTCTTTGATGGTCAGAACGGCTACCTCGACTACGCACTGTCCAACGAAGCGGCCAGCAGCAGCGTTACAGGTACGGCGGCTTGGAACATCAATGCCGACGAGACCAGCCTCATCGACTACAACTTGAACTTCAAGTCCGAGGCCGAACAGAACCTGTGGGAGGGCAACCCCTACCGCAGCTCAGACCACGATCCGGTCATCGTGGGCATGCAGCTCGCCCAGATCGTCGTCCCGAGCCCGACTCCAACCCCTGAGCCAACGCCGGCCCCCACGGTCACCGTGACCGCCACGCCGACGCCACCCGCGGGTGACATCTACACCACGCCCGGCTTCCACGTCGTCAACGGTCGGAAGTGGATGACCACCTGTGAGCCGTACTCGGCCACCACGCGTTGCTTCACCTACATCTGGGGAACTCAGATCCGCTACGCGGGTGGAAAGTTCGTCCAGATCAATGGCTGGAACTTCAACAATCTGACCTACGTCGCAGCGAAGCGTGCCCTGTGGGAGGGCAACAAGTTGGCCTTCACCAACACCTGGACTGCCGCGGATGGCCGAAACTGGGAAACCGAGTGCGAAACAGCGCAGACGGGTAGCGGTGGATGTCGCAGCTATGTGGAAACCACCCTGATCGAGTTCACGGGTTCCGGCTACCGCCAGGTCACAAAGTTCGTGTTCAACAACATGGTGAGGTTCAGCAACTAGCGCTGACGGCTTCACGATCAGGAGTGGGGGCCAACCTTCGGGTTGACCCCCACTCCTGATGTGCAACTACCCACGCTCAGGTTTGCGACGGCCCGCAACCGGACACGCCGCATTCACCGTCGACGGACGCGACATTTCACTTACCGGGCAGCGGATGCGGCGTGTCCGGTCAGCCGCCAGCAGCACCTCAGCGAAGCCGTAGCTCCCAGCCACAGATGGCCGCGGCCATACCCACGTTCAGGGAGTCAATGCCCGCTGCCATGGGAATACGAACGCTGGCTGCCGCACTCTGCAACCACTCGGGAGACAGACCATGACCCTCTGTTCCCAGTAGCAGCGCGACGCGGTCGTGCGGCTGGAATGCCTCCAGCGTCATCGCGTCGTCAGTCAGCGCCGTGGCCACCATCTGGAACCCAGCGTCCTTGATGCGCTGCAGATCCTCCAGGTCATTCTCCATCCGTCGCCACGGCAATTGCAGTGATGCACCCATGGATGTCTTGATGGCCCGTCGGTACAGCGGATCTGCAGACCCGTGCGACAACACAACGGCATCCCATCCCAACCCCGCTGCGACGCGCATGATGGCGCCCATGTTCGCATGATCCACGATGTCCTGGCAGACCATGATCCGGTGTCCGGAAAGAACTTCATCCCACCGTCGGGGCTCCGGCCGCTCGAAAGCGCCCAGGGCTCCCCTGTGAACATGGAATCCACTGACGTGTTCAATCAACTGGGAACTGGCGACGAAGACGCTCACGTCGACCATGCGCTCGATGACATCTTCCAGCGCAGGGAGCCAACGTTCCTGCAACAGGAGTGACCGCGGACGATACCCAGCCTCAGCAGCGCGTCGTATGATCTTCTCGCCCTCGGCGATGAAGAGCCCCTCGGACTCCTCAAGTCGTCGTCTCAGCTGGGAATCCCTCAGGCTGACATAGTCCGCCAGAGCGGGATCGGAGGGATCATCGACGGCGCGATGCGTGGCCACGGGATGCCTTCTCCCCCACGTTGTCCGCCTCGCGGATCTCGTCCATCAGTTCGCTCCGGAAGGCCGCTCTCTCCAGTCGCAGTGTGCGCTTGCTCTCCGCACCAAGCGCCTTGGCGGTGGCGACGCACATCAAGATCATGACCACGCTCCATGGTGCCGCCACCAGAATGGCCAGCACCTGCAGCGCCCGAAGACCGAGCGCATCCCCTGCTGCCAACAGCACGACAGCGGCAATGGTCCCTTCGAGCAGTGACCACATGACGCGGGACCACACCGGAGGAGTGGTGCTGCCGCCGTGGGAAATCATGTCCATGACGAATGACCCGGAGTCTGAGCTCGTGACGAAGAACACGACGATGAGAAGCATGGCCAGGCCGGAGAGAATGGCGGATCCGGGGAGGAGTTCCAGCATCTGGAACAGGGCAATGTTTTGATCCACACCCCCCTCTGGATCGATGAGGGAGCCCCCGCCGAAGCGCTGCTCCCACAGGGCCGTTCCGCCCATGATGGAGAACCAGAGGAACGTCACAAGAGTCGGGACCAGGAGCACGCCCGCCACGAATTCACGCACGGTCCGTCCACGGGAAATGCGCGCGATGAAAATGCCGACGAACGGTGACCAGCTCATCCACCAGCCCCAGTAGTACGTGGTCCAGCCGCCGAGCCAGGTCTCTCCCGTGGCGCCGTGGAAGGGCAGGGTCTTGAAGCTCAGACCGAAGAAGTTCTGCAGGTAGGAACCGAGCGACTGCACAAACTCGCGCAACACGAACAGGGTGGCGGGGCCCGCCAGCAGGACTATCACCAGCAGGATGACAGCCAGGCCCAGGTTGAGGTTCGACAACCATTTGATTCCCCGGTCCAGACCACTCACCACTGACAAGGTTGCCAGTGCAGTGATGCCGAAGATGAGTCCCACCTGCAATGGGGTCGTGTCCTCGGCGATGCCGAGGAACTCCAGACCGCCTGCCACCTGGGCAACGCCGAAGCCCAATGAGGTGGCGACTCCGAAGATCGTTCCAACGATCGCGATGATGTCCACCACGTTGCCCAGCCAACCGTGCACCTTGTCACCAAGCACAGGCTCGAGCGCCCAACGGATGCTGACTGGCCGACCCCGGCGGTGCACGGCGTAAGCAATGGACAGCCCAACGACGACGTAGATGGCCCAGGCGTGCAGCCCCCAATGCAGGAAGGTCCGGTTCATCGCCGCCTGGGCGATCGATTCCTCAGTTCCACCTGCCACATCGGGCGGCGGTGACGCCATGTGGGACAGCGGCTCAGCGACCCCCCAGAAAACAAGCCCAATGCCCATGCCTGCGGCAAAAAGCATCGCGAACCAGTTCCGCATGGAGTAGGCAGGCCCTTCATCGTCCTTGCCCAGGACAACGTCACCCCTACGGCCGAACGCGATCCAGACGCTGAAAGCCACAAATCCTGTCGTGAGCAGCACGTAGTACCAACCGAGGCCGTTGACCACGGCTGTGTTACCGGTCTCCACGAACTCAGCAAACTTCTCCGGCATCGCCAGCGCCAGCGCGACGAAGAGAAGAATCACTCCCAGCGCCGGATAGAACACCGCCGCCTTGGGTTTCTTCGCGTAGCGAATCTCTGCGACTTCCTCTGTTTCAGGGCTGGGGGGCGGCGTACTCACAGGCGAATCCTCGGGTGGTGGGGGAAAAGAACAAAAGTCCAACATAGTGACAACACCCGACTCCTCCCAAACGGTGAGTGCCGACTGGCGCTAGGGTGGGCGCCGGTCGTCCCCCTGAGTGGCGGCACCCTTTCAGTGAGGAGCCAGGCATGCGGTGGCCGAAGATTGACACCTTTTTGCTACTCATTCTCGGGTCAGCGACGCTGGCCTTTCTACTGCCCGCGACGGGTCAGACTGCAGAAATCCTTGATGTTGTCACCACCGTCGCGATCTTCGGGCTCTTCTTCGGCTACGGCGCCAAATTGTCATTGCCAGAGGCTTGGGCTGGACTGTTGCACTGGCGACTCCACCTGCTGATCCTCGGCATCACGTTCGGGGTCTTCCCACTGGTCGCGGTGGCCATCCGGTTCATTCCCGACGGTGTGCTCGGCCCATCCCTTGCCCTCGGGTTTGCCTACCTCTGTCTCGTGCCATCCACCGTCCAGTCATCCATCACCTTCACCTCGCTGGCCCGGGGCAACGTGCCAGCCGCCATGGTTGCGGCCACTTCGTCGAACCTGATCGGTGTGGCGCTGACTCCCCTTCTGGCCGCGGCTCTCCTCCCCTCGGCTGGAGGTGCTGCGATCACCCTGGACTCCTTCATCGCTGTCATGATGCAACTCTTGCTGCCCTTCATCCTCGGGCAGCTGTCGAGGCGGTGGACCGCTCGTTTCATGGTCCGGCACAAGGGCCGAATCAAGTATCTGGACCAATTCGTGATCTGTCTTGTCGTCTACGGCGCATTCTCGGACTTCTTCGCATCCGGCGCCTGGCGTGAGGTGCAACTGCAGGAAATGATCGTTTTGGTGGCCCTGTGCTTGGTACTTCTGGGCTTCATGCTGTGGTTCACGTGGCGGATCGGGGGGCTTCTGCATTTCTCCCGTGAGGACCGGATCGCCATCATGTTCTGCGGGACAAAGAAATCGCTGGCCACAGGTGTACCCATGGCCAGCGTTCTCTTCGTCGGTCAGTCTGTGGGTCTCATCGTGCTCCCACTCATGATCTTCCATCAGGCCCAGTTGATGGCCTGCAGCATCATCGCGCAGCGTCTGGCAGCCGAGCCTGAGCCAGCCCCCACTGCGTGATCGCTGACGCCCTCAGCGTTCCTCAGTCTCAGCCCATGGGCTCGCCTGCTGCCCCGGCTGCCCCGGCTGCCCCGGCTGCCCCGGCTGCCCCGGCTGCCCCGGCTGCCCATCCGGAGTACCAGAAGGGTCCTGATCACCGGTGGTGGGGCTGGCGGAAGTCTGTTCCAGGGCCGGCGCGGCGCCGCTGTTTCCCAATCCTGCCAACAGGCTGCGTTTCCCGGCACCCCTCTTGCCGATGCCCGGATTGTCGAGGGCCTGGGCCTCGTCGATGGCCTTCTGCACGGTGGCCTGTGAGCGTTCCCTGTCCCGCGACGTCTGCTCCTCAATCTCAGCCTGCACGTCCACCTTTTCAGGGGCGGTGAAGTTACCGCGGGCCCTGTCCGAGTAGTCGCGATTCTCGGGCTCGCCGGATGCACCGGCCCCTGCCACCTGACCGAGCCCCTTCAGGGCATCGTTCAGCTCGCTCGGGATGATCCACATCTTGTTGGAATCACCCTGAGCAAGGTTGGGCAGCATCTGCATGTACTGGTAGGCAAGCAGAGCCTGATCCGGCTGCCCGGCGTGAATGGCGTTGAAGACAGTGGTGATGGCCTGGGCTTCACCCTCGGAGCGGAGCATCTGTGCCTGACGGTCCGCCTGGGCTGAGAGCACGGCAGCCTCCCGAGCGCCCTGGGCGCGCAGGATCGCCGACTCACGATCACCGCCGGCCGAAAGAATCTGCGACTGCCGCTGACCCTCAGCAATCAGGATGGTGGCTCGCTTGTCACGCTCGGCGCGGGCACCCTTTTCCATGGCGTCGCGGATGGTTGCGGGCGGATCGATGGCTCGCAGTTCGACACGGTTGACCTTGATGCCCCACTTGCCGGTGGCCTCATCCAGCACCATGCGCAGCTTCTGGTTGATTTCATCGCGTGAGGTGAGGGCCGTTTCGAGGTCCATCCCACCGATGATGTTGCGCAGCGTCGTCATGGTGAGCTGCTCGATCGCGCCCCGGTAGTCCTGTGCCTCATAGGCCGCCCGGACCGGATCAACGATCTGGAAGTAGATGACGGAGTCGATCGACACCATCAGGTTGTCCTCCGTGATGACCCCCTGCGGCGGGAACGGCACAACTTCTTCCCGAACGTCGAGGTCATGCACGATCTTGTCGAAGATGGGGATCACCAGGTGTGGCCCCGGCTCCAACTTGCGCCGGTACTTGCCGAGTCTTTCCACTATCCCGACGTGCTGTTGTCGGATGATCTTCAGCGTCATGGACAACAACAACACCACGAGGATCAGAAGACCGATGAGTACGAATTCCATGTTTTCTCCTTGTGCTCCTGATTACTTTTTTCAGGACCCGCGAAGTTGGCGGGTAATGGGATCAACGGGGTAAACAATCAATGTGATGCCATCGATGCCGTAGACCTCGACGTCGTCACCTTCATCCAGTGTCATGGCGGGGTCAAACGCACGGGCATCCCAGACCTGACCTTGGACCTTCACTTCGCCTGCGGACGCAGTGATGGCGGCGGTCGCCACGCCGGACGAACCCACCATCGACTCCAACGAGGACCGATACCCGGGTGCATTGCGTACCTTGTTCAGCAGCGTGGGGCGCAGGATGACCAGGGTGAGCACAGCCACAACGATGGCCACGACCACCTGGAGCCACCACAGTCCGGGAAAGACCAGAGCGGTGGCACCGCCGGCCGCGGCGCCAGCGGCAAGCATGAGAAGGGTCAGATCCAGTGTCAGCAACTCCGCGGCTGCCAGTCCGAGCGCGATGACTCCCCAGAAGGCCCACGCGTTGGCACTCACCCACGCGAAGAAACCCTCCTCACCCATGGCGGGATACCGCCCTGGCACTCCACCGGCCGTGTTCCTCACTCACATGGAGCGGCATCTTGAAGGTACGGCTCAACAATTCAGCGGTCAGCACTTCAGCGATGGGGCCGGCGGCAATGACGTCGGCGTCTGCCAGCAGGAGACAGTGGGTGATCCCCTCCGGGATTTCCTCGACGTGGTGGGTCACAAGGACGGTGGCCGGGGCATGTGGGTCCGTGAAGAGTTCGGAAAGGGTTGCCAGCAATGATTCACGGCCGGCGAGATCGAGCCCGCTGGCGGGTTCGTCGAGCAACAGCAGTTCGGGATCCGTCATCAGTGCCCGTGCGATCTGGGCGCGCTTCCGCTCCCCCTCGCTCAGGGTTCCGAAAGTCCGATCGGCAAGGTGTTCGATCCGCAGATCTGCCAGCAGGGACCGGGCCTGGCCCAGGTCCATCGCTTCGTACTCCTCATTCCAACGCCCCACGACTGCGTGGGCCGCGGAAACCACAATGTCCAGAACCTTTTCCTCACGCGGAAGACGATCTGCCAGGGCTGTGGATGTCAGTCCGATCCGTGGGCGAAGTTCGAAGACGTCGACGGTGCCCACCACGTCCCCCAGCAGACCGACGACACCATCGCTCGGATACATGTTCGCCGAGAGCACCTGCAACAGAGTTGTCTTGCCAGCACCATTGGGGCCGATCACCACCCAGCGCTCATTCTCATGAATGCTCAGATCGATCGAGTTGAGCAGGGTTGATTCTCCGCGTGTAATCGTCACGCCCGCCAGTTCTGCCACCGCTTCCATGGCATCAAACCTACCCGACTCCCACTGCGGAGGACGGACGTGGAGCCCGAGTCTCAGGCTCCAGTGGCGTGCAGCCCTCCGTCAACGTGAACGATCTCGCCCGTTGTGGCCGGGAACCAGTCAGACATGAGAGCGACCACGGCACGAGCCGTCGCGGTTCCATCTTCTGAATCCCAGCCCAAGGGGGCACGGGTGCCCCAAATGTCATTGAATGTGTTGGCGCCGGGGATGGCCTTCTTCGCCACCGATTCGATGGGACCAGCGGCAACGATGTTGGACCGAATTCCCTGGGGACCCAAGTAGCGAGCGAGGTAGCGGCTGGTGGATTCCAGCGCTGACTTGGAGACACCCATCCAGTCGTACGTGGGCCAGGCCACGCTGGCGTCGAATGTGAGACCCACGATGCCAGCACCACGATTGAGCATGGGGTGGACGGCCATCGTCAGGCTCTTCAGCGAGTAGGCCGACACGTGCAGGGATTGGGCGACGTCCTCCCACGGCGTTTCAAGGAATTTTCCACCCAGCGCGGTCTCAGGGTTGGCGTAGGCGATGGAATGAACCACGCCGTCCAGTCCACCTGTGAAGTGCTCCTGAAGTACACCGGGCAGCGCTTCAAGGTGGGCGACGTTCGTGACATCAAGCTCGATCACGGGAGGCGAGGGTTCCATGCGTCCAGCAACACGCTTGGCCAACGACACGGCGCGCCCCATGGAGGAAACGACAACATTGGCCCCTTCCTGCTGGGCGATGATGGCCACCGAGTGGGCGATGGAGCTGCTCATGGTCAGGCCCGTGACCAGAATGTTCTTGCCCTCAAGAATTCCCATTTTTGTGTGTCTCCAGAGTTCTAAGTAATGAAAAAGTATGGATGAATAGGCCGGGACGCGCTCAGTGGCCCATACCGAGGCCACCATCTACGGGCAGCACAACGCCCGAGATGTAGCCGGCATCGTCTCCGGCAAGGAACAAAATGGCAGCGGCGACGTCGGAGGACTCCCCCAGTCGACCGGCCGGGATGCGTGCCTCGTAGCCCTTGATGGCCGTCTCCGGAAGGACCTTGGTCATGTCGGTGTTGATGAAGCCGGGTGCCACCACGTTGCACGTGATGTTGCGGCTACCGAGTTCTCGGGTGAGGCTGCGTGCAATCCCCACCAGTGCCGCCTTGGAGGCCGCGTAATTGACCTGACCGGGGTTGCCCATGAGTCCAACGACCGATGACACCAAAATGATGCGACCGAAACGGCCACGCGTCATGGGGCGGGCTGCACGGCGTACCACCCGGAACGTCCCTGTGAGGTTGGTGTCGATGACCGAGGACCAGTCGTCATCGCTCATACGGGCAATCAGCGTGTCCTTGGTGACACCAGCGTTGGCGACGAGAATCTCCACAGGACCCAGTTCCTTCTCCACCGTCGTGAAGGCTTCGTCCACCTGTCCCTGATCGGTGACATCGCACACGACACCAAGGACACCATCCGGCACTGAACCGGTACGGTGCGTTGCGGCCACCCTGTACCCGGCGTCGCGAAACTTCTCGGCGATGATGCGTCCAATACCCTTGGAGCCGCCAGTGACAAGTACAACTCGAGATTCCTGCACGGCCACAACCTATCGCACCCCATCCCCGTCGCCGGGAATTGACTGTGCGATCCTGAAAGGTTACTTGTAGGGCCTACATATGCTTGGAACGTGCCAGGGAACAAGCAGGACCGGGATGTGTCCGTCATCACCAATGCCGGCCGCAACAGAACCCTGGACATTGACGCGCGCAACAGGCGCTACCTCATCACCATGGCGGTACGAACCGCCTGCTTCCTCCTGTTCCTGGTTGTCCCCGGCTGGTGGAAGGTGTTGGCATTGGCCGGCGCCGCTCTGCTCCCCGTCGTGGTTTTGCTGGCCAACGCCTCTGACAACCGACCCCCTCCACTTGTCACACCGGACGACGTGGAGGAGAGTGGGATGATGGCACTGCCCGGCACGGCCGTGATCAAAGGAACAGTGGAGGAGCCTGAGTGAAAAGACTGGTGCTGCGCTGGATTGCCCTCGCGGTGTTCCTTGTCCTTCTGGCGGTGCTGTTTGTGAACCTGGGCGAGTGGCAGCTTGCCCGACTGGATGAGACGAAACAACAAAACGAGGCCGTTGCCGCCAACCGTGACCTGCCCGTTGTCCCCCACAGCGAGGTGATGGGGGCGCCCGTCACTGACAGCGAGCAGTGGCAGCGAGTGCGTCTCAATGGCAGCTACACCGGTGAACAGTTCCGAGCCAAGTACAGAAACCACGACGGACCCGGCATTGAGGTCCTCGCCATCTTTCAGACGACCTCCGGCGATACCGTGTTGGTGGACCGTGGATTCATCCCCAAGCAGCAGGGAATGCCGGACACTGAAGTCCTGCCTCCCGTGCCCACTGGCGATGTGGAGATCGTCGGCTTTCTGCGTCGGGATGAGCGTGCCAATGACACCGCCATCACCCCCAACAACTTCGACGTCCGGATGATCGATTCTGGCGCCATAGGTGCATCCCTCGACGCCGAACTGCTGCCCGGATACGTCACCCTTCTGGAGTCCACGCCGGCCAACGACAGTGAGCTCACCCCCATCACTCCTCCCCCGGATTCCGAGGGCAATCACTTTTCCTATGCACTCCAGTGGTTCGCATTCGGCGCGATCGCCCTGATTGGCATCGTCGTTCTCATTCGCTCGGACCTGAAGGACCGCCAGAAAGCAATCCGTCGGGCAGAACGACTGGCCCGCAGGAAGGCTGCGGCGGGGGAAGAAGCCACTGAAGCCCCCGCGCCGGAATCGGTTCGTTGACGGCGCTGGCCCACGTCGCCACATGGCTTCGCTGCCCCGTGTGCCATGACGGCCTGGAACTCGCCGACAGCGCACTGGTGTGCTCCCGGCAGCACAGCTTCGACGTCGCGCGTCAGGGCTACGTCAATCTTCTGAGACGAGCGGCACCCCGGAATGCTGACACGACTTCCATGGTGGGGGCCCGAGCCCGCTTCCTCGCAGGCGGCCATTACCAGCCCATAACGGAGGCTGTCTCCGCAGCCGTGGTCGGCGCACACAAGATCCTCGAGGTGGGCGCCGGGACAGGACACCACCTGGCCCGGGTACTGGATCAGACCCCCGGAGCCGCTGGAGTGGCAACTGACGTGTCCGTGCACAGTTGCCGTCGTGCCGCGAAGGCACACCCGAGACTGGCATCGCTGGTCGCAGACACGTGGGATTCTCTGCCACTGCGCGACGCGGCCGTTGATGCGGTGCTGTGCATTTTCGCCCCACGCAACTTTGCCGAGATCACTCGCGTGCTCACAGACGACGGCGTTGTGGTGATCGTCATCCCGCGTCCAGAGCATCTCCGGCAACTGCGGGAAATGCACGGGCTGATCGACATCGGTGAGGACAAACTGGAGCGGCTTGTACAGGCCACCTCATCAAGCCTCTCGCTCACGAGACGGGAGAAGGTGGAGTTCGACCTCGCACTGACAGCCGAGGATGCGACTGATCTGGTGGGCATGGGTCCCAACGCTTTCCACGAGACAGCATCGATTCCCGGAAGCGACGTCCATGTATCGGTGGACTGCCTCACATTCACAGCCGTCGGACCCAAGCGTCATTAGGCTTCCACCCATGAAGCCCGAGAACAGAATCAACGATTTTCTGATCACCCTGCAACAAGTGCTGCAGGCTGCCGAGAGCGCCACACCTGACAACGGCCAGGCCCTGGTGGCCGCGCTGTCCTCCCACCTGGGCTGCGACGTCGCATCGTTGTCGGTGCTCAGCGAAGATGTCCTGGAGCATCGCTTTGCAGACTGGGACGTGGCCTTCACCCACCTCGCAGGCCAGGACGTCGACGCCCGCATCCTGGGGATCAGCGGTGGCCAGGAGCGCTTGCATCACACTCTGGGAGATCTGGTCTCATCGCGGCACATGCGCTTCACCGTCGGTCAGGTGGACTACGTACAGGTCCCCACGGGGCCTGACAGCCACCGACAAGCTGTGGGGTTCGGATTGCGTTTGTTCACCTTCCGGTCGCAACCCGTGGCGGTGATGCAGCGCAAGGCAGAACGCATGTACGGGACAGAGAACGCACGCTTCGAGGTCCTGTGCCCTGATCGCGAGGTTGCTGCGGCATTGCTTGTCGAGGCCAGCAGGCTCGGAACCGAACTCAGCCTGTTGCGGGGCAAAGTGGTCTCCTTTTCCGGCAACGCATTTGACCCCGGCACCGCCGGGTACACGTTCCTCCAGCGTCCCGAGGTCCCCGCAGAAGAAGTCATTCTCCCGGATGGCGTGCTTGATCGCATTGCCACGCACGTCCTGGGTGTCGCGGCACACACGGACACGCTGCGACACTTCGGCCAGCACCTCAAACGGGGCATCCTGCTCTATGGCGCCCCGGGGACCGGCAAGACCCACACTGTGCGTCACCTGGTAGGCAGGTCTCCTGACCACACTGTGATTCTGTTGAGGGGAATGGACCTGGCTTTCATCACTCAGGCTGCGTCCATCGCCCGCAACCTCCAGCCCGCGATCGTCGTGCTGGAGGATTGTGACCTCGTGGCCGCCGACCGCGATTTCTCCCCCGGCGGGGCACCCCTTCTGTTCGAGGTGCTCGATGCACTGGACGGGTTGGACTCTGACGCGGACGTGACGTTCCTCCTGACCACCAACAGGGTGGACATCCTGGAGGAGGCGCTCGTGCAGCGGCCGGGGAGGGTTGACCTTGCCATCGAGATCCCTCTGCCTGATCACTCTGAACGCGCTCGACTCCTTGACCTGTACCGCCGCGCTGTCCCATTCAGCAATGAAGCCCTCGCCCAGGCTGCTGCGCGCACGCAGGGGATGACTGCAGCATTCGCCAAAGAGTTGGTGCGGCGTGCCGTCCTCGAGGCAGCCGTGGTGGACGAGTCACCCACTGATGCTCATCTGGACGAGGCATTGACGGCACTGCTCTCAGAGAGGGAATCCCTGACCCGCCGCCTGCTTGGTGTGGAGGGGAATGAGACGTCGAAGGACGCACAGGAAGATGGGTGGGCGGGGGATACACACGACTGATCCATCCGCCACCGTCACTGACCGAGCTTCACAGCCCCAGGAACTCGCGGAACTCGTCGCAGGCTCGTTCGGCCTCGAACTGATTGGGCATCTCACAGAAGATGCGCAGCAGCGGCTCTGTACCCGAGAAGCGTGCGATGATCCAGCCGTTGGTGAAGTAGACCTTGCAGCCATCTGTGTAAGAGGTCGTGACCACGTCCGCGGTGAAGTCAGGGATTCGGCGATCCACCATGAGTGTCTGCAAGATCTCCGGTTTGCGCTCGGTGGGAAATGCGAAGTCGGTTTCCGCCATGTAGTGGGGGTCGAACTCGCCGGTGATCTCGTCATAGATCTCGCTCATGGATTTACCGACGACGGCGATCATCTCCACCAGTAGTGCTGCCGCATAAATACCGTCCTTGCCTGCAATATGACCACGAACCGTCAGTCCCCCTGAGGACTCGCCACCAATGATCGCGCCCGTCTCCAGCATCTTGCCGGAGATCCACTTGAAACCGACCGGAACCTCATAGCATTCCTGGCCGAAACGCCGTGCAACATCATCCAGGAGCGAGGTGGTGGCGACGTTGCGGACAACGGGCCCTTCCCACCCCTTGTATTTCAGGAGGTAGTAATACAGGATCACCAGCAACTGGTTGGGATGGAGGAAGTTTCCCTTGTCGTCGATCACACCGATGCGGTCGGCGTCACCGTCGGTCGCAATTCCCAGGTCGCACTTGTTCTCCACCACATAGCGCTTCAGCATCGACAGCCCTGCGCTGGTGGGCGAGGGCAGGGCTCCGCCAAACAGGGTGTCGTGACGATCATTGATGACGTCGACTTCGGCGCGAGCGGTGAGCAGGATCGTCTGCAACGAGGTCCGGGACACCCCGAACATCGGGTCAAGCGCCACCTTGAGGTGTGCCTGCCTGATGGCGTCCATGTCCACCTGTTCGATGATGGAATCGATGTAGCCGTTGAACGAATCGATTTCTTTCACCGCACCGCTTGCCAGGGCTGTGGAATAGGAGATGGCGGGCAGCGCAGCCTCACCTGCACCTTCGAGTGCTTCCATACGGCGTTCGACGTCAGCGGTGACCTCTTCATCCGCATCTTTGCCGCCGGCAGTGAACACCTTGATGCCGTTGTACAGAGCGGGGTTGTGGGAAGCAGTGATGGCCATCCCGTAGGGCAGTTGGCGGTCCTTCACCGTCCACATGATCAGTGGGGTGGGCGCCTGGGCCACGCGGATCAATTGGCAGGAGACGCCCGCCCCGGCGAACACTTCGGCTGCCCACTCGGCGGCGACGTCGGAGAGGAACCGCCGGTCGTATCCGATGACGATACCCATCTTCTGAACGCCCTCATCAATGATGCGCTGGGCCAGGGCGCCGCACAGGAGCCGCACGTTGGCACGCGTGAACTCGTCCCCGATGATCGCACGCCATCCGCCGGTTCCGAAGTTGATTCGTGCCATCGTGTCTCCTCGTCGCTGATGAAATTTCAGACTAGTGACCACGGTGCGTCACGTCGACGAAACGAGCATCGTCGGCGTTCACGTTGGTGACAGGCAGCGAAAACTCTCAGGCCAGGGACACCAGATCCGAGTAGTCGTCGCCCCAGAGATCCTCAACGCCATCGGGCAGAACCAGGACTCTGTCAGGCTCCAGCGCTTCCACGGCCCCGGGATCGTGCGTCACCAGGACGACGGCGCCCGCAAAGGTCCGCAGAGCGGACAACACTTCGGCCCGGGAGGCCGGGTCCAGGTTGTTGGTGGGTTCATCCAGGAGCAGCACGTTGGACGCCGATACCACCAGCATGGCCAGAGCCAGCCGGGTCTTCTCACCGCCGGAGAGCACCCGAGCAGGTTTCTGCACGTCGTCGCCGCTGAAGAGGAAGGAGCCCAAAACCTTGCGGACCTGAGTGTCATCCAGATCAGGTGAGGCAGACGTCATGTTTTCCAGGACGCTGCGCGAGACGTCCAGGGTTTCGTGTTCCTGTGCGTAATAGCCCAGTTGCGCACCATGACCGAGCAAGCGCTCGCCTGTGTCAGGATCCTCGATGCCTGCCAGAATGCGCAGCATGGTGGTCTTGCCGGCACCGTTGAGGCCCAGGATCACCACTTTGGATCCCCTGTCGATGGCGAGGTCGACGGCGGTGAACACCTCGAGCGACCCGTAGGCTTTGGAGAGGTCCTTGGCGCGCAACGGTGTCTTGCCGCACGGCGCCGGATCAGGGAACCGAATCTTGGCCACTTGATCCCTCTGCCGTTCGCTTTCGAGTCCTCCCAGCAGCCGGTCCGCACGCTTTGCCATGTTCTGAGCGGCGACGGCCTTCGTGGCCTTCGCCCGCATTTTGTCGGCCTGGGCCATGAGTTGGCCCGCCTTCTTCTCGGCATTCGCACGTTCGCGTTTGCGGCGCTTCTCATCGGTCTCGCGCTGCAGCAGGTAGCGTTTCCAACTCATGGCGTAGACATCGAGTTCGGCGCGATTCGCGTCGAGATGGAACACCTTGTTGATGACAGCGTTCAGCAATTCCGTGTCGTGGCTGATGATGATCAGGCCTCCCCCGAAACCCTGCAGATACGAGCGCAGCCACACGATCGAGTCAGCATCGAGGTGGTTCGTCGGTTCATCGAGCAGGAGCGTGTCTGCGTCGGAAAAGAGAATGCGTGCCAGTTCCACGCGTCGACGCTGCCCGCCGGACAGCGTGGACAATGGCTGTCCGAGCACGCGGTCAGGCAATCCGAGATTCGCGGCGATGCGAGCTGCCTCGGCCTCGGCCGCATAGCCGCCCGCCGCCTGAAGCGCGTTGTCGGCCCGTGTGTAGGCGTCCATGGCCTCTTCGCGCTCATCGCCGTCCGAGGCCGCCATCATCTCCTCCGCATCGCGGAGACGCCGCATGACGCGGTCAAGTCCACGCGAGCCGAGGATCCGGTCCCGAGCCATCTGCGTCGGATCACCGGCACGCGGATCCTGCGGAAGATAGCCGAGCTGGCCGGTTCTGGTGACCTGGCCAGAGACAGGCAGAGCATCGCCTGCCAGGATCCGGGTCAGTGTGGTTTTACCGGCACCGTTCCTCCCCACGAGCCCAATCCGGTCGCCGCCGATGACCTGAAAACTCACCGGGGACAACAACAACTGCGCACCAGCGCGGACTTCGACATCTTTGACCTGCAACACGAGGGAACATCCTACGTGTCGAACGCCACCAGACCCATTCGTCCAGCCGTCCTCGTCCCGTTACGCACGATCACAGCATGAGGAAATCACCTCCAGCCCTACAGCGCCGCCAGGAAGCGAAGTATCGCCGTCTCCCATTCCTCCTTGTGCGACACATTCAGCCCATGCGGTCCGCCGTGGATCACGTGCAGTTCAGCATGCTTCACGATTGCCGGCATGCACGCACCGGATGCCTCCATGGGGACGTTCTGATCCCCATCTCCGTGCAGGACCAGCAGGGGGACATCGATCCGCGCACAGTCATCGCGGAGGTCTGTGGCCCAGGCCTCAATCGTGGCGCTCGCAGCCCGTGGATCGCTCTGTCGGGCAAGACTGAGCGCCTTTTGACGAGTGCCCTCATCCACGGTCAAGCCGTCGGCATTGCTGAAGAAGGCTGTGGTGAACTGGTCGAGAAAGCCATCGCGCCCATGAAGGCACTGCTGTGCCATATCCGTGAAGGCGCTCACAGGCATGGCCCCGTCCGGGTTGTCCTGCGTCACTGCAAGAGCCGGACAAATGGAACTCGACAACACAATGCCGGACAGCCGATTGGTTCCGTGGCGCCCCACATACCGCGCCACCTCCCCGCCGCCCATGGAGAATCCGAGCAACACTGCATCGGTGAGGTCCAGTTCTGTGAGCAGATGGTTGAGGTCTTCACTGAGAGTGTCGTAGTCGTAGCCATCCTTCGCCTTGTCCGATCGTCCGAACCCCCTACGGTCATAGGTGACGACGCGCAGACCCTTGTCGATGAACGTCTGCACATTGTCGGCGAATGCCTCACCTGACAGGGGCCATCCGTGGATGAGCACCAGGGGGCGCCCTGACCCACCGGTGTCCTCGAAGTGCAAGGCGACGGGGGTGGGCCCGGGAATGGTCAGAGTGGGCATCGTGGCCTCCTGTGTGACATTGCGCAATCAGTGGAGTACGACGCTACCCGAAAGACTGATGCGGGAGCCGCCGAACCTGATCATCGAAAGCCAATATCTGTGCGATTACCTTCTGGGTGAGGTTGGATTACGATGGGGGCGTGCCAGCACCCCCACGCAGCACGAGAGGATCCCAGATGTCAGCTCCAACCATCCGCATTGTCGTCGCAGAAGACGATCCCCTGGCTCAGATGGCCATTGAGAGCTACGTCGCGCGCGTTGACGACATTGAGATTGTAGGCAGTGCCACGGATGGCGCGCCCGCCCTGGAACTGGTCAAGTCACTCAAACCCGATGTCCTTCTGACAGACATACACATGCCGAAGATGACCGGCGTCGAACTCATCCGCCGCGTCTTCACCCTCCCCGAACCACCCCGAGTGCTGTGTTTCACGGTGCTCGGCGATGAACACACCATGCGTACTGCGCTTGAGGCCGGCGCAAGCGGCTTTCTCCTCAAGGTGGATCCTCCCGACATGCTGCTCCACGGAATCCGCTGCGCCTACCATGGAGACGCTTTGGTCTCGCCCAAGCTGTTGGCCAGCGTGCTCAAGCAATTCCAGCGCCACGCCCAGCCGCCATCGGACCTGGGAGCCACGGAATTGGAGTTGGTTCGCCTGGTGGGCCGAGGGCTGGACAATACGGAGATCTCTGAAGCGATTTTTCTGGCGCCGAGCACGGTCAAAACCTACGTCAGCCGCCTTTTGAAGAAGACCCAGTGCCGTAGCCGGGCCCAGCTGGCCGCCAAGGCTCACGAGTGGGGTCTGGTCGAGAACTAGATTGGTATCAAGAAACCGAGTGGCCGCACTGACTCATCGATGAGCGGTGCGACTGGTTCGGCAAGGCGTGACCCACAGGTGGTCCGCAAGATCAGATGGCGGCGTCTCAAGCGACGCGCAGGAGGACACCCGGGCGGACTCCGGCCTTCGATCGGCGCGACGGATTACCCGTGCCCCCCGCTGCCTGCAGGGGAGGGAAACCAGAGAATTCTTCGGCTTTCTTGCGCCGCGTTTCACGAGCGCTGATCCACCAGACCAGGAGACCCAACAGACCCAAAGCAGCAAAAACAAAATCGACGAGCGACGTGATGCGCCCGGTCACGCCCAGAAACATCAGAATTCCGAAGTAGGTGGCCGGCACGAAAGCTCCTAGCCATGCTCGCTCACGATTGACCAACCAGGCCTGTGCCGCGATGAGCAGAAGAAACACCACGGCCACCGATAGATCTGTCCCGTCAAGCTGTGAGAAATCCATGGTTGCCCTTCCGCTCCAATACCGGCTTTCCCGGCGACGCACCCCGATATTCGGACGCTCTGTCCGGCAAGATAGAACCAAGGACACACCAGCTTCACGCTCAAAACAATCGGGATAGAGTAGTTGGCAACCGTCAGTGCGGACGAGTCGCCGAAAGTTGATTCGATAAATAACTTCGAAGAACTTTCAAACCCCACCAGTTGTAAGTATTCAATCTGACTGGTAATTACCGGGAACTTACCAATACTGTCATGTCATCAGCTCGTCCCCCACGGAGGTTTTAATGTTCTCACCAGATGATCTCACCCCTGCCCTTGTCGCACTCCCTTATGTGACCGCTACAGCTAAAAACACCTACAAGCGTTCCGGTCTCTCACAGCGACTGCTGTCAACCAAGCCCGCTTGGTGCAACTATCTCCCGTGGTTCTGCCGGCGATGAATAGCGTTTAGCTCGAATTCTGCGCGTATCCGTCATACCAAGTGCGTCCGTTAGACTCAGTTGGTATGACCGAAGCTGGGAAGCGAGCACCCGAGGCGGAGTGGCTTGAACCTCTCGCAGCCATGGTGCTATTTAGCTTGGCTGTTTTCATCAATTGGTCGGCCGCTTCTCATTGGATACTTGCCGTCGACCTACTGACGTGCGGTGGTGCAGCCGTGTCGAGACGCTACCCAGGTGTTGGAGCAGCTTTCGTTGGATTGGGATTGGCCTTTTGGCTTCCCCTACCACACCTATTGCCCAGCATGAGCGGCGTTGCCTTCCTCATAAATATCTTTGCGGCCAGCCGCACGAATTTGTCGTGGAAAACTCCCTTGGCTCTTGGGTTCGGGGGATTGGCCTATCTGTCCTTGGTCCGCAATGTCGTCGAAAGCATGGACTACACGTGGACGACGTCCATTCTCCTGCTCATCGCTTCAGCCGTCTCTTATGGGGGCGGCGCGGCGTTCCGCCGCGCGGCACATCGCGTGCAGACTGAGCGAAAATCTGGGGAACAACGACTCCTACAACTTCAGAAGTCCTTGGCCCGAGAACTCCATGACAGCGTCGCGCAAACCTTGTCCAGTGCCGCCATGAGAGCCAACATCGTCATGTCCGATTCTTCGCTTTCACCCATGGCGATGGGGCAACTGGAAAAGATCGCGGACGAATGCAGATCCTCGGCCCACGATTTGCGTCAACTCCTGTCCGCCTTGCGCGACGAACCTGAGCGAACGGTGACGCCCGGCCCTCTGGCCGACGTGGAATCGCTGCGAAACACTGTCAAGGCCCAGGCTGAGCGCCTACGGGACGAAGGCTTCACCGTCGATGTCAAGGTCGACATTGACAAATTGAGCGCCGCACGGTGTCAGACCTTGGCCGCCATCACCATCGAGGCCGCCAACAACATCGTGAAACACGCGCGTCCGGGTAGCACATGTCGGTTCTCCATTACACAGAGCACCGAGGACGTCTGCGGCGAGTTCACCAATGTTCGCAAATTCTCCAAAGTTGCCCGGCAGGGTTTCGGCCTCACCGGCGTACAGGAGCGGCTGACTCTTCTTGACGGCACATCCGAAGCCATTGTGAAGAACAGCCGTTGGATTCTCAGAGTGTCGCTTCCCCTCGGGCCGGACAGCACATTCAGCCCGGCTCTGACCACACCCGCTTCTGAGGAGTTCTTCTCAAACCACAGAAATCTTTAGAGGTTGTAGCCCACGGCACGCAGTTGTTCACGACCGTCGTCGCTGATCATCTCGAGCGACCATGGCGGCAGCCACACCCAGTTGACGGTAACTGAAGTGGCAAGCCCCTCCAGAACGTAGCGTGTGTCGTACTCGATCTTGTCGGTCAAGGGACACGTCGGAGACGTCAGGGTCATATCCAGCGTGACATTGCCCTCGTCGTCGACGGTCACGCCGTAGAGCAGTCCGAGATCCACGATGTTGACGAAAAGCTCGGGGTCAACGACGTCCTTCATCGCCTCCTCGATCTCCTCTTCCGTGGGAACCGCTCGGGGTTCATCGGTGTCGGGAAGAACATCCTTGACCAGGTCACTCGGACGCTGCGTGTCGGGCTGGTACATATGTTTCAGGACTCCTTGGAAGTGGCTTGGCCGACGGCATCGCGCAATGCCGCCCATGACAACAGAGCGCATTTTACACGCGCAGGAAACTTGGAAACGCCTGCGAAGGCGATGGCATCCTCAAAGCGGTCCTCATCAGGGGTGACGGCACCCTTGGACTGCATGACCTCGAGAAATTCGTCATACAGACCCATTGCGTGGGTCACGTCCTTGCCGATGACAAGATCGGTCATGATGGACGTCGAGGCTTGGGAAATCGAGCATCCGACGCCCTCGTAGGAGACGTCCACGATGTCGTGGCCCTCCAGGTGCACCCTCAGTGTCAGCTCGTCACCGCATGAGGGATTGACATGGTGGACCTGCGCATCAAAAGGCTCCCGAAGGCCAGCGTGATGCTTTTCGCGGTAGTGATCCAGAATAATTGTCTGATAAAGCTCGTCAATGTTCACGGTATTGAGTCAGCCTTGCTTGAAGAGGGGTGCGAAGTAGTTCCGAGTAAATACCAGGGCATCAGCCAGGGCATCGATTTCCGCCGTCGTGGTGTACAGGTATGAAGACGCTCGTGTTGAGGACTGGTGACCCAGCCGACGGTGCAGCGGCCTGGCGCAATGGTGTCCACCGCGAATGGCGATGCCACGCGAGTCCAGGACCTGCATCACGTCGTGCGGGTGAACATCGGCGAGGTTGAAGGAGATGGCACTCCCCCGATCCTTCGGTTCTGTGGGACCCAGAACAACAAGCCCGTCAATGGACGTCAGCTTGTCCAACGCATAGGCCGTCATGCGGGACTCGTGCTCCGCAATGGATTCCATGCCGATGCCACTCAGATACTTGATGGCCGCACCAAGCCCCACAGCCTGGGCAATCGGAGGTGTACCCGCTTCGAAGCGGTAGGGCGGTGGAGCAAACGTGGAACGCTCCATCTCCACAATCTCGATCATTTCGCCGCCCCCCAGGAAGGGTGGCAACGTCTTCAAGAGGTCATAGCGCCCCCAGAGAATGCCGATACCTGTCGGCCCGCACAATTTGTGCCCGGTGAAACAGATGATGTCGGCACCCAGGGTCGCAACGTTCGTCACTTGATGGGGCACTGACTGAGAGGCATCCACCACCATGAGGGCACCTACCGCGTGCGCTTGGCGAGCGATCGCCGTCACAGGGTTGTGCGTTCCCAGGACATTGGACACCGAGATGATGGAGACAATTTTGGTGCGCTCATTGATGAGGTGGTCCCGCTCCGCGGCCTCCAGATCAAGCCGACCCTCATCTGTGATGTCGAACCACCGCAGCGTCGCTCCCGTGCGCTCGCAGAGGAGCTGCCACGGAACGATGTTGGAGTGGTGCTCCATGACGGAAATGACCACCTCATCACCCGGCTTCAGGGAGGCACCCACGGTGTTGGCTGCGAGGTTCAGCGCTTCGGAGGCATTCTTGGTGAAGACGACTTCTTCGCTCCGAGCAGCACCGATGAACGCGGCGACGGCCTCGCGGGCTCCCTCGAAGGCCTCGGTGGCCTCTCCGCCCAGCAGGTGCATCGCCCGCGCAACGTTGGCATTGTGCTGGGAGTAGTGCTCGGAGATCGCGTCAATGACGGCCTGTGGCTTCTGCGAGGTGTTGGCCGAATCCAGGTACACCAGCGGGTAGTCCCCCGCCGTGCGCCCGAGAATCGGAAAGTCCTCGCGGATCTTTTCAACATCCAACACCTCAACAACCTTCCATCGTGTTCAGATTGCCAATTCCTATTGGGAAGAGGCCGGCATTCGCTTCGCAGGGTTATCAATCTGCCAAGCTCCATTTATTCCCTGCTTTGTTTCTTCAACTTTCGCTAGGACCAAGCAGGAGCCCGGTCTCCGGCGCCGCGCTGAGAAGGCGGAGGAGGGAAGCCGTACGAACGTACTGCGACCGATCGACAACGCACTCAGCGTGGATGCAGGAGACCGGGATCCGGTCACCACCAGCGACTGCGAGTGAGTGACAACGCACTCAGAGGGGATGTCCGGGGACCGGGATCCGATCAAGCGTTCGCTGCGGCTTTGAGGTAGGACTCGTAGCCGTTCGCCTCGAGCTTGTCAGCAAGCTCACGTCCGCCGGACTCCACAATCCTGCCGTCGATGAAGACGTGCACGTAGGTGGGCTCGATGTAGCGAAGGATGCGTGTGTAGTGCGTGATCAGCAGCAGGGAACGATCCCCATCAGCGGCGAAACGATTGACGCCGTCGCTCACCACGCGCAGCGCGTCGATGTCCAAACCAGAATCGGTCTCGTCGAGGATCGCCGACTTCGGCTTGAGAAGCTCCAGCTGGGCGATCTCGTGGCGCTTCTTCTCGCCACCGGAGAATCCCTCGTTGACCGAGCGTGCCGAGAACGTCTTGTCCAACTGCATGTTGCCCAACGCAACCTGGACATCCTTGACCCAGGTGCGGATCTTGGGCGCTTCGCCATCCAGTGCGGTCTTGGCAGTGCGGAGAAAGTTGGCAACGGACACGCCCGGAACTTCCACCGGGTACTGCATGGCGAGGAACAGACCTTCGCGGGCACGCTCATCGACAGTGAGTTCTGTCAGCTCGACGCCGTCGAGGGTTACGGAACCGCTGGTGATGTGGTAATTCGGGTGTCCGGCAACGGCGTAGGCGAGGGTGGACTTGCCGGAGCCGTTGGGGCCCATGATGGCGTGGATCTCACCCGGGTTGGCGGTCAGGTTTACGCCCTTGAGGATTTCCTTGGGACCGCTTTCGGTCAGGACATCGACGTGGAGGTCTGTGATGACGAGCTTAGACATGGGTGTTCAGGATTCCTTCGTTGCGTGCTGGTTGATGGGGTTGTCGATGTCCACCTCAATGGATGTGCCGTCGACGCGGCAGGGGTACACAGGTACCGGGGATGTGGCTGGGAGGCAACGCGGCCTGCCGCTGCGCAGATCAAAGACGGACCCGTGGAGATAGCACTCAATGGCACCATTTTCCACGTCGCCCTCAGAGAGGCGGACAGCCCCGTGGCTGCACTCGTCCATGAGGGCGTAGTACTCGCCCTCATGGAAGACGATGGCCACATCCAGATCGCCGATCTCGACTGCGAGCGGCCGGTCAGCCGTCACTTCCGAGACATCCGCCACAGCCTGGAAACTCACGAGTCCGAGCCCTCGATCAGTGCGGACAGTTCAAGTTCCCGCTCCACCTGTGCCATGAGCCTGTCCTCCACCTGCGGCACTCCGATGCGACGAATGATGTCGAAGAAGAAACCGTGCACAACCAGCCGGCGTGCTTCCATCTCGGAGATTCCGCGGCTGCGTAGGTAGAACAGCTGGAGGTCATCGAAGCGACCCGTGGTCGAGGCATGGCCCGCCCCCGCGATCTCGCCGGTCTCGATCTCAAGGTTCGGCACCGAATCCGCCTGACATCCATCAGTCAGGACGAGGTTCTTGTTCGACTCATAGGTGTCGATTCCCTCGGCCTCCTTGCGAATCAGGACATCCCCGATCCAGACCGAATGCGCGCCCTGGCCCTGCAGCGCGCCGCGGTAATCCACGTTGCTCTTTGTCTTCGGCTCATTGTGATCGACGAACAGGCGATGCTGGATGTGTTGACCCGCATCGACGAAGTACAGACCATAGGCCTCCACTTCACCACCAGGTCCGGAGAAGCGGGAGTTCTCCTGCAAACGAACCACGTCGCCTCCCATGGAGGCGGTGATGGTCTTGACGTGGGCGTCGCGTCCCACCTGAACGGAGCGTTGTCCACCGTGGATCGCGTCGTCTGCCCAGTCCTGCAAAGTCACCAGGTTCAGACGCGCACCACCCTCGACAATGATGTCCGTCTTCTCCGCGTAGCTGCCCGAGCCTGTGTAGTGCAGGACGATTGTTGCCTGGGCGTTTGCTCCGATGGTGATGACGACGTGATCAGAGACGTCGCCCCCCATTCCGTGGGCCCCCAGAATGACAGGCTCTGCGATTTCCGCGTTGGCCGCCACTTTGAGATGGAAGGCCGTGGCCGCATTTTTGGCCGCCAGGGCCGAGACACGGTCCACCGGTGCTTCAACTGCCAACTGCCGCGCCTGCTCCGGGGTGATCGAGTCAAAGGTGACTCCCCCGGGCAGGTCTGTGCTCCATTCCAGGGCATCCGCGGTCGTCGTGTCAGCGAGGAGACCTTTGATCCGCTTCAGGGGTGTGAAGCGCCAGATCTCTTCACGACCAGAAGGCATGGGATGGTCGGCGATGTCCCACGACGGGCTGGGGTGCAGGTGGGAATCAACGGTTTCAATGGCCGACGCCACGTTTGATGCCGCTGCGGCCTGGTCGGTGGTGTTGGGGACGGACTCAGTGATGGTGGACAATCTCGTGTCTTTCGTTCGTGGAGGAATGGAAGCGGTGGGTGCTGGCGGTCAGCCGACCCCACCCTCCATCTGCAGCTCGATCAGGCGGTTGAGCTCAAGTGCGTATTCCATTGGCAGCTCGCGCGCAATGGGCTCGACGAACCCGCGCACAATCATGGCCATCGCCTCAAATTCACCCATGCCGCGGCTCATCAGGTAGAAGAGCTGATCCGCGGACACCTTGGAGACGGTCGCCTCATGCGCCATGGACACATCGTCCTCGCGGACGTCGACATAGGGGTAGGTGTCAGACCGGGAAATCTGATCCACAAGCAACGCGTCACACATCACCGAGGACTTCGAATGGTGAGCTCCGGCCTCCACCTTCACCAGGCCGCGGTACGAGGACCGACCGCCGCCACGGGCAACCGACTTCGAGACGATCGAACTCGAGGTGTGCGGTGCACAGTGCACCATTTTGGAACCGGCATCCTGGTGCTGGCCCTCGCCCGCAAAGGCGATGGACAGGGTCTCCCCGCGGGCATGCTCGCCCATGAGGTAAACGGCCGGGTACTTCATGGTGACCTTGGAGCCAATGTTGCCATCGATCCACTCCATCGTGGCGCCCTCTTCACAGGTGGCGCGCTTGGTGACCAAGTTGTAGACGTTGTTGGACCAGTTCTGGATGGTCGTGTAACGGCAGCGTGCGTTCTTCTTCACGATGATCTCGACGACGGCTGAGTGCAGCGAGTCGCTCGAGTAGATCGGAGCCGTGCAGCCTTCGACGTAGTGCACGTAGGCACCCTCGTCGACGATGATCAACGTGCGCTCAAACTGACCCATGTTCTCGGTGTTGATCCGGAAGTAGGCCTGCAGCGGGATTTCCACGTTGACGCCCTTGGGCACATAGATGAAGGACCCACCGGACCACACGGCCGAGTTCAGCGAAGCAAATTTGTTGTCGCCAACGGGAATGACGGAGCCGAAGTACTCCTGGAACAACTCCGGGTGCTCTTTGAGTGCCGTGTCGGTGTCCATGAAGATGACGCCCTGGCGCTCGAGCTCCTCGTTGATCTTGTGGTAGACCACTTCGGACTCGTACTGGGCCGCAACGCCGGAGACGAGACGGGCCTTCTCAGCTTCGGGGATACCCAGACGATCGTAGGTGTTCTTGATGTCCTCGGGCAGGTCTTCCCAGGTCTGGGCCTGCTTCTCCGTGGAGCGCACGAAGTATTTGATGTTCTCGAAATCAATGCCGCTGAGGTCTGCACCCCAGGTGGGCATGGGCTTCTTGCGGAAGAGCTTGAGGCCCTTCTGGCGGAAGTCGTGCATCCACTCGGGCTCATCCTTCAGGGCGGAGATGTTGCTGACGACGCCTTCGTTGATGCCGCGCTTGGCGGTGGACCCAGCCGTGTCGCTGTCATGCCAGCCGAATCGGTAGCTGCCCAGTGCGTCAAGATGCTCGTCCTGCGTGGATCCGAGGCCGGGGGCCTGCTGAGGTGCTGTCTGAGTCATGATGGATTCACTTCCTGCTGGTGGCGATGGTTTGGATGACGGGACGGGGAACGTGGGTGGTACACACCCCGTCGCCGTGCGCGATGGTGGCGAGCCGCTGCACATGGCTGTCCAACAGCCGTGAGAACAACGCGGTTTCCACTTCGCAAAGGATGGGAAATTCGGCGGCGACGTGCGCCACGGGGCAGTGATGCTGACATAGCTGCTCGCCTGACGCGAGGGGCTTCACCACGGGGGCATAACCGTTCTTGCCCAGTGTTTCCTTGAGGATGTCGACGGCAGGCCGGGTGGGGTCCTCGGCGCGCAATTCGTTGAACTGGACCTCGATGGCCGCGAGCCGGTCCTCGGCCAGACCGCGGACTGCGTCGGGTCCCGCCGCATCCTGCAATCGACGCATGGCCTCAATGGCCAATGCATCATAGGTGTGGTGGAACTCGGATCTACCCATGTCTGTGAGTGAGAAGATCTTGGAAGGACGGCCCCTGCCCCGAGCGCCGTAGACGCGCTGTTCACTGTCCTGCAGGGTCCCGTCCGCGAGAAGAGCGGTCAGGTGGCGCCGGATGGCTGCGGGGGTCAACTGGAGGAGGTCGGCCAACTGCCGTGCTGTCAAGGGACCAAGCTGAAGGATGGAGTCGACCACGCGCTGGCGGGTGGATCGGTCTTCGGCCAAGTCGTACACGCGATCCCCCTTGTCGTCGAAATCAATTGACTACACAAGTGTTTCCTAAAGATGCTCGGGTTTCAAGCGAGGCAACCCTTACTCACAGGATCACGCAACCACGATGCGTAGATCTATCAACCCCTCTCCCGTCGCTTCACGCCACACCTGATGGGGCACAGAGACCCCACCCTTTCGATAGTGGGCGGGCCTGGGGGTTGTCGGAAGCCCGACGCCGTTGACGCTGACGCTTTCCACTCCGTGTCCGATCCCACCGACGCTGAAGCGAACCCGGACCTCACGCCCGCCGAGCGTCACGGTGGCGCAGAGGCCGTCCAGGCTGCTGGGCAGGACGGGATCGATCACCAGCTCGTTGGCAAACCACCGCAGGCCCAGGAAGCTCTGGACGACCAGGCGCAGCACGAGACCCGGACCCGACGAATAGACGCGCCAACCCCCCTCCACTTCAGATGCCGCGTCGAACAGCCGTTCGTTCCTGTCTGTGGCGTCGTACCGGTCGCTGAAGCAGGCATCGATGGACGAGTAGTAGCAATTCGATTGGCGCGGAGCAGCACCGGGAGCCATATCCCCCAGACGGGCGGGAATCACGAGTTGCAAGGCCTCCCATGCGCGGGTGGCATCACCCAACCGCAGCAACGCCTCCACCCAGCGAAGGTGCGCGTGCGTGTACATCAGGCCCACCTCCCTACCCCAGAAGGAAGCTGCTTCAGCCCGGACGAACATGTGCGTCTCGCCGCCGTGATACGTCACGGGGGTGTCGAACAGGAGAATGCCGGTGGGCCCATCGAGATGCTGGTCAATGATCGCAACGTGGGCCCTTGCCTCCTCCGGCGTGAGAAGTTCATCGGCGATGGCGTGGATCATCTGGAGAGATCCGTGCGCAAGGCCGGTTCGGCGGTCCCGAGGGTGAACGAGCAGTTCCACTCCATGGCCGTCGATGATGCCGTAGCCCGCCAACTCGTCATCCTTCAACAGGTGCTCACGCAAGCCACCCTCCGTTGCAATCGCCGTGTCGCAGAGTCGCGCGGCAAGTTCAGGATCATCCTGCGCAAGGGCGCCCGCAAGCGTGGTCAGCGTTTTGATCTCCAGCTCTGCCGTCCAGCTGGAACACATCCATCGCGCCAACTCTGGATTGGCTGGCTGAAGTGAGTCGTTCCAGTCGCCGTGGCCGTAGGCAGGCAGGCGGGGATCTCGGGCCCGATGAGTCATGATGTGCTCCAGCGCTGCACGAACATGAGCCCTGATGGGACTCGGCCCCACGAGCTTTTCCCTTCCCACCCAGCCCACCTCAACATCGAGGAGGGAAACGTCCCCCGTCATTGCGAGATGCTCTGCCAGCGCGAGCAGTGGCCAGTAGACGACGTCGCCATGGCTCTCGCGATGGCCTGGGCCACGACGGTCAGGTAGGTATTCGAACCATTGGGGCCAGTTCCCATCATCTTGTTGTGCAGAGAACACGTTGATCAACACCTCGCCCACCAGGTCAAGCCTGCCAGTGGCAATCAGCATTCCCACGGGTCCCTGGCACACGTCCCGGGTGCCCCAAGCGCCACCGGTGAACTGCTCGAGGCCACGCGGTACCTGATAGTGAATCAGCGCATCCTGCATGAGCCACGGCAAAAACTCTGCCAGCGCCTCAATTTCATCAGCCCCCGCCACACGGGGCGCAGCAGCCAAGAGACTGACATCGGATTCTGCCGCATCGTCGGCAAGGGGAAAACGCATGTCGAGACGTCCGGAGTCACTGCTCTGCACCACACGATCAGGCCCCCGGTTGAGGCTGGCGCGCTGCAGTGCACCTTCACTGGTTCTGACGAATTCACCTGCAGTGTGAGCCACCATTCTCAACGGAAGGGGATCGCCGTCCACAGCGATTTCAATGGTCAGCGCAGCCGGTGTGATGTGGGACCGGGCGACGACGGTACGTCCCTGCCAGCGCCACCACCACGTCGCAGCATCGGCCTCCACGGCCCAAGCACTCGGCACACCCAACAATCTCCAACCGTCGCCGACGTCCACGAAGAGCCTGACACCCTGAGCCTGGATGAGACCCAGGTAGCTCCGCCGGACAGTGAGGAGCGGCTGCGCATCCGCATGACCCATCGTGAGTTGGGATGCGATCGTGCCGTTCATCCACACCGTGACCGCAGCCACTTCCGCCTGGGGACCGGGCCCCCGGCTGGCCACCAGGATGTGTCCATGTGGGCGTCGTACGGCATTCTCCTTGGCCGATGCCACGAAGTGCCTGACCCCGGCGGAATACGCCCATGGTCGGGAATCCGGACCGACCTCGACGTGGGTGGCCGGCTCTCCAGCCATTCCCAGAAATTCTTCGGTGCACAGATCCTCCCCGTGCAGCCACGACGGCGGATCAAACACCGACGCCCCCACTTCCCCGGCGTCTCCGCTGGGCAATGGAGCATCCCGGAAGGTCACGGATGCGAGGATCCCTTTCACCAGTTCCACGTCATCCTCGGACGACGCAGCCGGGTGATCCTCACTCACAACCATGCGAAAACCAACCGTGGCATGCCCCCCTGGAACAAGGTGGATGGGCTCGCACTGCAGGCCGGCGAGTGTGTGTTCGTGCTGAAGTCGCTGACTCGGAAGATCCGACGTCAGGTCCAACCCTGTACCCGCAGTACCCCCAGCCAACTGCAGCGCGTCAGTGCACCAGCCTGTCACCGCTCTGGTGCACGTGAGGGCCATCCACGGCGTCGTCGGACCCGGCATGTTCTGCCGGACGGCCAGCATCGTGTCGCCGCCGCAGCCCAGCGGCGTCAGGTCCAAGTACTGGGAGACGTAGAACTCGTTGCGACGCAGGGTTTCCCAGGGTGTGAGCGCGGCGTCCAAGGTGTACACGGCATCCACGTCGATCGGATCAGAGGACATATTGGTGACTTGCAGGCCCCATCCGAAGACCCCCTCTGCAGGCTGGTCCCACCACAGGACCCACTCCAGACCCTCATGGTCGCCCGTCGCCACCATCACATTGTCAGAAACCTCGACCCTTGCCCCACTGCCGGGTCCCAACAACCCGAGCACCGAGTGGACCCCTGCGTCCGAGCGCCTGCGCAACCACACCTGATGGGGCCCGGCCTCCACTTCGCTGCCGGGGTACTGGATGAGACTGAGGCCCCCAGCATCGAGGCGACGTGTGGCCCCTGCAGAGGTGAATTCGGCACGGATGACCGGGGCCATTGTTTCTTGCGTCGACACGAGGGTGATCTTCTCCTTGCTCAGGTGGGGCGTTGATGAAACCGGAGCCCATGCCCGGCGGGATACAGCGGATGGGCGGTGTCAGATGCCACGTCCTCACGGGACGCCCGAACCGCTTCCATGGACGAGGGCATTTCCACGGGCAGGTCGCCCTCGGGCGGCACCGCTCCTGTCACCGCGGCCATCCACGCGGAGTCCGACACCCCGAAGGACACGGTCAGGGCGGAGGCGAGGTCGGCAAGGGCCGTGCAGATGGCTGGGCGATCCGCGGCAATATCGATGACCACGGGGCAGACATCCGCCACGCGTTGCAGGCGATGTGTGAGCCCGGGAGGAAACTCCAGGCTCCCCTGATGGAACTGGGCCTCCAGGAACAGATCGTCCCGGGGCTGAAAGGGCGCCTGAACACGGATGAGTGCCACATCGGCATCCTCGGGGGTTGGGACTGCCTCCAGCCCTGGCGGTACGGTTTCGACGCTGCACCCCTCAAGATAGACGCGGGTACCCGGAGGGAGCGGCAGCAGCCCCGCATTCGTGCACAGCACCACCGAGCGAGCCTGCGTGCGCCATCCAAGCTCGACGTCCGCCGGTTGCCCGGCCAGGCGCCCGGCAGCCTCCTCATCCACGAACGGATCATCGAAGAGGCCCAGCGCGAACTTCACCCGCAACAGACGTCGGGCAGAGGCCTCCAGCCGTTCCCGGGGAACCCGCCCCTCAGCCACCAGGGACATGAGGAGTTCTGAGCATTCCTCACCACCGAACTGGTCAATCCCGGCATCGAGAAGAGCGAGCATTCTTTCGTCAACCGCCAGATGCTCCACTCCCCAGGCTCGGGCCGGCAGGACCTGCTCCCCCACGTGGTTGTTGTTGACGAGTTCCCAATCGGAAAGGATGACCCCGTCATAGCCCATCTCGTTGCGGAGCAACCCGGTCAACAGGCGACGGTTGTATCCGAAGCCCACCTCCTCCACCGGTTTGCCATCCAGAACGAGTCCGACCGGTCGCCCGTAGTAGGGCATGATCGCGGCCGTTCCTGCATCGATGGCTGCCCTGAAGGGTGCCAGGTGCTCGTCGAATCGTCCCCCCGGGTACACCTGATCCTTGCCGTAGGGAAAGTGGGCATCCTCTCCACCGGCCTGTGGTCCGGCGCCGGGAAAATGCTTGGTGGTGGCGCTGACCGAACCGGGTCCCAGGTTCTCGCACTGCAACGCTGTCACCGCCGCGGCCATGCTCTCCACCACAAACGCGGAATCGGCTCCAAGAGACTCGCGTTGCCGCCCCCAGCGCGGTTCCGTCGCGAGGTCGGCCGTTGGATGCAGCGCCGCCCGGATACCAATGGCCGTGTAGTCCCGTCGCACCACGTCAAAAAAGGACCGCACGAGATCCACGTCACGCAGCGCCGCGATCCCCATGGGGTCCGGCCACTGCGAGAAGAACGTGGACGCCCAACTGGTTCCCTCATTCTGGGACACGGAGTGTCGGGGGTCCGTGGAAATTGTCACGGGGATGGCATGGGGACTCTCACAGGCCAGCTCCTGGAGTCGATTGGACCAGCGCGCGGCCATCCGTGGATCCCGCAGCTCATGGACGTTGAAATGGTTGAGGTGCTTGCCGAGCACTACTTCACGCGTGCCGGACTTCGCGATCCGGCCAGGACCGACGAGGAGTTCCCCGTCCATCCCAGCCTCAATCACCGTGTGGAACATGAGACCCACCAGTTCCTGGATCGACAAGCGTCCCAGCAGGTCCTCCACTCGATCCTCCACGCAGAGTCGGGGATCCTCGAAGGGGTCGAGACAGCCATTGCGGTTGAGGTCACGAAATGCCACACCGTCGATGCTGATGGGTGCGATTCTGGTCACATCACCGTGCATGGAAACCACTCATTCTCCCGTGGAGGGAAGGCCGGGGGGATTGGTTGGGCGCGTGGGCGGGGTCGAGGGTGGCACCGTTGGCGCCACTGTTGCAGACGGACTGGGTGCCGTCGGTTCAGCGGACGGCGTCGGCGTCGGAGGGGCCTCCACGTTGAACTCCTCCACGGAGATGACGGGACGCAACGCGCGTTCCACCTCGCCTGTTGCGAAATAGTTCTGCAGGCGCCCTGACAACATGACATTGCCCAACGCTCCCAGGCACATCGACTGATCGAGCGACAGGTGACGTTTCGCCACCGTGCCGCTCCTGACGGCGACAGCGTCGTAAAAACCACCGGTGCCGTAGGAATCGAAGTCCTTCTGCAGTTTCGCCAAGTTGTCGCGGGCACTCTCCGGCTCATACATCATCGCAAGGAATGCCGCATGGGGGGTCACGACTCCGTCACCGTAGGTCGTGGGAGGGTTGTCCGAGGCAAAGTCTGTTTCCTCCTGGTCGGAGAAGTACCCTTCGGGATTCATACCGAGGGCGTCGACGCCGTACTCGCGGTAGCCCCCCGCAGGGTTGGAGCATGGCGAGAATCCCCAGTAGCCGTAGCGCGCATCGTCGAGGCCGTGCTCACGTTGGGCGCGCACGTGGAGCGGGTGATTCCTCCCCCAACTGTCGGGTGCCCACGTCGCTTCCGGAACGAACAAATCGGGCATCAGCTCCTCGAACATGGAGCCGCCCCAGCCCGGCACCACCTGGAAGCCGCGGTAGGTGTAGGCACCCTCAAAGAATGGGACACCCAAGTGAGTGGTTGGCTCCCCCACGGGTGGCATCTCCTGCCAGTCGAACTCCGGCGGGAAGGTGCGGTAGGTGCTGAAATACACCTTGTCGGGGATTTGTCCACGAATGATCCCGAGGTACGTGACCATCCTCGCCTCGGAGATCGTCGTGTCGTAGTGGTTTTTGGTGTACCAGACGTCGTCGCCCTCACCGATGGCAGGAGGCAACAAATCGGACTCTGCCCCGGGCTCCGCGGTCCAGAACCCACCGTAGATACCTCCGGTCTTTCCATCGGTGCCCTCGGGACCGAAGTCGGTGTCATAGAACATGTCCCAACGCATGGCCTCAAAGAGCTTGCCGGCAGCAATGCTGTTGGCGGGATCTGCCTCTGAAACGACGTGGAGCGCAGCACCCAGCCATCCCATGTCGACGCTGGAGACGAAGGGGTAGACGATGTTTCCATCTTCGGGCCATGTGGTGAGGACCACCCCTGAGGCCTCGTCGTACCAGTTGTAGAACATGCCGCTGGGTTCGTGTTTCTCGATCCGCGACAGGGTGTCAAGGGTCTTGCTGATCCGGTTGCTGCATTCACCGCTGCTGATGATGCCCAGGTCGCGGGCCACGATGCAGCACCACAGGTATCCGCCGATGTTGGTTGGTGATGTGTAGCCGCTTCGCGTGGCGAGGTCGCCGTCGATGTTGTCAGCCACGAGTCCGGACTTCTCATCGACCATCGCGACCATTGACGCCCAGGTGTCCTTTGCCCACGCATACAACTGCGCGTCGTGGGTGACTGGCACGCCAGGCTTGGGATCGGCTGCGGCGGAAAGGGTCGCGATGGCCGTCATGGCACCGACTCCAGCGGTGGCGCCCAGCAGTTTGCGACGTGAAATGTTGTAGTTCATGGTGAGTACTCCTTGAGGTGAAGAGTGGGGGATCACTTGATGCCTGTACTTGCAACGCCCTCAATGAAGTAGCGCTGGAAGAACAGGAAGACGAGCACGATGGGAAGGACGACGACACACGCGCCGGCCAGGAGCAGCCCGTAGTCAGTCTGGTTCTGGCCAGTGGACACCAGTGCCAGCGCCACAGGGAGTGTGTAGGTCTTCTCACTGCTGGAAACCACCAGCGGCCACAAGAAGTTGTTCCAGGAGCCAAGAAAGGTGAGGATGCCCAGCGTTGCCATGGCAGGAGTTGCCAATGGCAGAAAAATGCGGAAAAAGATGCGCAGTTCCCCTGCACCGTCCAGTCGTCCGGCCTCCAGGAGATCACGTGGCGTCCCAAGGAAGAACTGCCGCATGAGAAACACCCCGAACGGTCCTGCCAAGAACGGCAGGAACAGCGCGGGGATGGTGTCGGCCAGCCCCATGTTCACCACCAGCACGAACTGCGGGATGAAGGTGACAAGTCCAGGGATCATGAGAGTTCCGAGGACCGCGCCGAACACCAGTCTCTTCCCGGGGAATCTCAGGTGAGCCAATGCGTAGCCCAGCATTGAGCAGAAGATGAGGTTTCCAGCTGTGACAACCACCGCCACGATGACGGATGTCCGGAAGAATTGTCCGAACGGCAACCGTTGGAAGAGGCGGACGAAGTTGTCCAAGGTGGGATCTTCCGGGATCCAGGTGGGTGGGACCCGGAGAAGTTCACCCTGGGTCTTGAGGCTGCCAAGCACCATCCAGATGAAGGGTGTCATCACCAGTAGAAGCAACAAGCTGAGAATGGCGTAGAGCCACCAGCGCGACGTCGTGCGGGTCATCACTTCTCCCTTGTGATCCGGAACTGGATGATGGTCACGACAACAATCACCAGGAACGTCAGATAGGCCATGGCTCCGGCGACGCCGTAGTTGCCGAAACCAAACTGGTTGTACGTGTACATCGACGCCGAGATGGTGCTGTTGAGCGGACCACCCTGGGTCATGACGAATGGTTCCTCGAAGAATTGCAGGTAGCCAATGGTGGTGGTCACCATCACAAACAACAACGTGGGCCGCAACAGCGGAAGCGTGATGTTCCAGAACCGCTGCCAGCTTGATGCACCGTCCAGGGACGCCGCCTCGTGCAGGGTCCATGGCACTGACTGCAGCCCGGCCAGGAAGATGATCATTCCGGTGCCGAAGTTGCGCCATGTGGCCATCACGATGAGAGACAGCAGGGACGTGCGGGTATCACCGAGCCAGTTCGGGCCGTCGATCCCCACATAGCCGAGCACGGTGTTGACCAGACCACTGTCTGGCTGCAGAAGAAATCTCCAGACCACCGCCACTGCGACGATGCTGGTGATCACCGGCGTGTAGAAACCCACTCGGTAGATCGCCCGGAAGCGCGTGATGCCCTTGTCCAGTGCGACGGCCGCCGTGAGAGCCGCCGCGATGGTCAACGGGACACCGACCACCACAAAGATGCCGGTGTTGAGTGCCGCCCGTCGGAAGACAGGATCAGCAAAGGCCTTCGCGTAGTTTTCCAACCCCACGAAGTTCACTGAGAAAGGAGTACGAATGTCCGTCACCCTCGTGTCAGTGAAACTCATGAACATCGATTGGAGGACCGGCCACAGCGTGAAAACACCGAACAACAGAAGGAAGGGAGCGGCCAGAATCAGGCCCGCCCGCGCCTCGCGGGCGTTCCCGATCCTGCCGGAACGCGAGCGGGGCTTCCTCTCAGTGGTGGCGGTGGACATGCCCGATCAGCCAATCCCGATGGAGGTGGCTTCCTGCTGCACAGTCGCCAACGCCTCTGCAGGATCAGTCCCGGTCTTGGTGACCACCTCCACCTGCGCGTCGAAGCTGGCCGCCACTTGTTCCCAGGTCTCGATCGGCGGCGGCGCGAAGGCCGTCTCCAGTTGGGTACCAAACTTGGCGAGCTTTTCATTGCCCTTCAGTGCCTCGTCATCCCAGGCGGACATGACAGAAGGCAGGTCTGTGGACAATTCGAACCAGTCCACTTGGGTGGTGTCGGTTGTCAGGTAGTCGACGAGTTTCCAGGCAGCATCCCGATTCTCGGACTCGTTGAACACAGCGAGGTTGGATCCTCCGACGAAGGACGCGCTCATCTCCTTCTCCGGCATGACCATGACGTCATACTTCTCGGCGAATCCCTCGCCACCGGCGGCTTCGACAGCACCCATCATCCACGGGCCGGATATGAACATGGGGGCGTCGCCAGAGGCGAAGTCAGCCTCGGTGGCGCCCTGTGCTGGAGCCTTGTTGGCGATACCGTCGGTGAAGTAGGACTGGTAATAGGCCAGCGCCTCGACGTTCTCCTCCTGGTCAAACGTGAACTCGGACAGCTCGTCGTTCGTGAGATTCCCACCGTTGGACCACATGAAGGGCAACACGCTCTGCCACGAACCAGTCGCTCCCGGTTGCAGACTGATGCCCCATTTGGATCCTCCCTGCTCCTGCATCGCAGCAGCCATCTCCTTGAGCCCTTCCCACGTGGTGGGCGGCTCAGTGACACCCGCCGTCTCTGCGATGTCCGTGCGGTAGTAAACCAGTCTGGTCTCCACGTACCACGGCACGCCGTACGAGGTGTCATCCACGACCGTCGTTGCCTGCGCCCCCTCGAAGAACTTGGAGGCGTCAATCAGGTCGGGGGTTGGATCCAGTGCTCCCAGGTTGATGAACTCGCCCATCCATGTGGTCCCCACCATGGCAAGGTCCGGTGTGGTTCCCGCGGCAATTGCGGCGGTGAATTTGTCGTGTGCCGAATCCCAGGGGATGGCTGTCACTTCCACCGTGACATCCGGGTTGTCCGCCTCGAACGTCTCCACGAGCTCCGGCAGCTTCTCCCCCTCTGTCCCCATGGCCCATACGGTCAGGGCGCCGCTCGCGGCCCCTTCGGCAACCTCTTGTTGGGTGGCTCCGTCCGTGGTGCCGCCTCCGTCGTCTCGTCCACATGCGGACGTTCCGACCAGAGCAACCAGCCCCATGAGAGCTGCTGCAGTCTTGAGTCGCTTGTTCATGATTCTCCTCCTTGAGTGGTGGTGTGGTTCGTTGTTGTGCAACCGCATGACTGTCGGTGCACGATCGTGGTGGACAGGACAGTTCGCTCGTCCACGCTTTCTTCTGCCAGTAGGCGATGCAGATGGTCAGCGGCAAGGGCGCCCAGCTGTGCCACTGGCTGGCTCACCGTGGTGAGACCCGGACGCAGATACCTCGAGACCCGGATGTCGTCCCATCCCACAACGCTGATCTGGGTGGGCACGTCGATTCCCAGTTCCTGGAGCTCGTGGACAAGTGCGACGGCGATTTCATCATTTCCGCATACGAGCGCGTCGTGCGTGAGGCCATCGCTGACCATGTCTCGGGCCAGTTTTCGGCCTGAGTTCTCATCCATGGGGACGGCGACGTTCGGGGGCACGGCAATGCCGGCGCGTTCCAATGCCTGCGAAAACCCCCTGTACCGGGCCTCAATGTCCGAGCCGGAGTCCACCTGCCCCACGAAGAGAGGCGCGCGCCGACCAAGCGCCAGTAGATGAGTCGTCAGTTCATCCGCCGATTCAGTGGACGCCGCAAAGATTGCAGGAACGCCCGGCAACTGGCTGCGGGCCACCGTGACCAGGGGCATGCGTCGGGAAATCCCTTCGATGAGTACATCCGAGGCGGCAGTCATCCCCATGACAGCCACCGCATCCACCTGGCCCATGAGCCTGCGAAGCGCTGCGGGCTGGTCGGAGTTGGGGTTCGCCAGCTGCAGCATCACCGACATGTCAAGCTCGCTGGCACGGGTTTCGAATCCGACTGCAAGCTCCGAGTAGTACGTGCCCTCTATGTAGGGCAGCACCACCCCGACGACATGAGCGGATCTGCCTGCCAGTCGTTGCGCTGCCGCCTGTGGGATGTAGCAGAGCGCGTCGGCCGCCTCCTCGACGCGCTTTCGGGTGCTTTGCCGAATCCGGGCATCGCCCCTGAGCGCACGCGACACAGTGGAGGCGGACACGCCCGCCCTCTCTGCCACCGAAAAAATATTGCTCATGATCGCTGGTCTCCTTCGACCTTCAATATTTGTGCAAGCGCTTGCATAAGAGTTTACGACACGAAAGAGGTCGCCACAAGGAAGACGGAGTTTTCATCGAACATTCTTTTCGGCACACTCTGACTACTCCATGTCGCGCAGTGCTCAATGACCCCCGGTATTCTGGGGCCTGTGTCGAATCCACCCCCTATTGCAGCGACTGGGCTGAGCGTCTCATTTGGACCGCGCAAGGCGTTGGATGGGCTCTCTCTCGTAGCCGCCGCCGGCCAGGTCACAGCCCTTCTGGGCCCGAACGGCGCTGGCAAGACCACGTTCATCAGGTGTTGCACAGGTTTGGTGCACGCTGACCGGGGGGACGTCCGCCTCTTTGGTGACTCCCCCGGAACACGCTCGGCTGTCTCGCGAGTGGGTCTCATGCCGCAGCAAACGGGCGCATGGTCCCAAATCGCTCCCCAGCAGTTGCTCAGGTACCTCTCCAGGCTGTACGAGTATCCTCAGCCCACGAAGGACATCATGAGATTATTGGGGATCGATGCATTCGCCACGACGCCGTACCGCCGCCTCTCGGGAGGACAGCAACAACTGGTCAACCTTGCGGGCGCCCTCATTGGCCGACCGGAGCTGGTTTTCCTCGATGAACCCACGGCCGGACTCGACGTTCGCGTCAAGCGTTTCGTCTGGGAACTCATACGACAGGTCAGGGGCTCCGGCGTGGCGGTCCTACTCACCACCCATGACATGCGAGAAGCGGCCGAACTGGCCGACGGGGTCCACATCATTGACCGGGGACGCATCACAGTGAGCGGCACTGTCGAGGAACTGACCAGGGTCGACGATCTGGAGACGGTTTTCCTGTCCCACACGAGCCCTGCCGAGGCTGGACGATGACAGCTCTGGATTTCACACCCCGGGCGGCAGCAGCTCCTCGCGCACAGCAGGTCTGGGCCCATGCCACAACGGAGGCGAGTCTGATCCTGCGCAACGGGGAACAGGCGCTACTGGCGCTTGTGATACCGATCGGCATCCTCGTGGCCGGTCGTTTTCTCGGCTCGCGGTTCGGACTCGACTTCGTGGCTCTCGCACCGTCCGTGCTGGCTCTGGCAATCTGGTCCTCCTGCTTCACATCGCTGGCCATCTCCACCGGCTTCGAGCGGCGCTACAACGTTCTCGAACGTCTGGCCGCGACACCCTTGGGGAAGTCCGGAATCCTCTTCGGCAAGGCCACAGCCATCACGCTCGTCACCGCCCTCCAATTGGTGGTGATTGCCCTCGCTGCCCTGGCCCTCGGATGGCGCCCCGGGTTTGATCCCCTCGCACTGGTGGTGGCCGTCGCAGCCTGCATCCTGTCTGCGGGAGCCTTCGCCGGGCTCGCTCTTTCCCTGTCCGGAACTGCCCGCCCGGAGCTGACGCTTGCTGTTGCCAACCTCATCTACCTCATGGGCGTCGTCGGCGGCGGGCTCCTTCTTCCTGTTGACAACCACCCCGGATGGGCGCAGCCCGTGGTGGCGCTACTCCCCACCGGCGCGCTCGGTGAGGCATTGAGAAGCGGCAGTCCGTTGACCTTGGGTGTTCTGGCCGTGTGGTGCACGGGCACACTTGTACTTGCACGAAAGGTGTTCCGATGGACGTCATGACCCACTCCCCCACACGCCAAGGCGGATGGACCCCACTGCGCCTTGTGGACAGCGAACAGGCCATGCGCCGCTGGTACGTCGCCAGCGTCGTGGCAAACATGCTGATCATCGTGACGGGCGCCATCGTGCGCCTCACTGGCTCCGGGCTCGGCTGCCCCACTTGGCCCGAGTGCTTCGAGGGGTCCTACACCCCACATGCGGAAGCTGGCATCCAGGGCATCATCGAGTTCGGTAACCGCCTCTTGACCTTTGTCCTGATCATCGTTGCCCTCGGCGCCTTCATCTCCACGTGGCTGAACCGGCGCGCCTTCAGCAAACTCTGGTGGCTCACCCTCGGAATAGGCCTGGGTATCCCCTTCCAAGGTGTCATTGGTGGCATCACCGTCCGCCTTGACCTGAACCCCTGGGTGGTTGCACTGCATCTTGTGCTCTCAGTGGCACTGATCGTCCTGGCCACTTGGGCTCTGACGATCGCGCGCGGCGTTCCTGCCGACGTCGTGGCACCGGGTGCACGCGTTCTCGTCATCACCACGTTCGCTCTGGCAATGCTCGCCATCTGGATCGGCACCATCGTCACCGGAGCCGGACCACATGCCGGTGATGCAGACGCCAAACGCAACGGCCTCAACATCGAGATCGTTGCGCGCATTCACTCCGCATCGGCGTGGCTCCTGACCTTTACCTCCGTCGCCTGCGTCATCGTACTGAGAAAGGCACGACAGGTGCGTGCGACTCGTGCCGCATGGATACTTCTGGGTTCTGTCGCGTTGCAGGGCCTGATTGGCTACATCCAGTACTTCACCGGCGTCCCCGTCGGACTGGCGATCGTGCACCTCATCGGCCTCACCATCGTGACGCTGGCCGCTGCCTGGCTGCTGTTCTCCACGCGCTCTCGGGTGCTCACCTAGCCGGGATTGCCCACCCGCGGGCCATGCAGGGGGCCAGCCCACGAGTTCCAGGTAACCCGACACACCGCATCTACTGCTCACCAAGCCGTATGCATCCTTGGCGACCAGTGGTCACGGCGTGTCTGGCTGCTCGACGTGGCTCAGGTGATCAGGGGATCCACAGCCATGGCGAGGAACAAAAGCGCAAGGTAGCTGTTGCTCCAATGGAACAGCCGCATGGCCTTCAACTGCGGAATCGCCACGCCTGAGCGCGCACGCTGCCACAGCTTCCAGGCTTCCCACAGGAACACAGATCCGAGCACCACAGCAGCGACGGGGTACAGCCACCCGGTGGATGCCAGTGGCCACAGCAGCAGGGACACGGCGACGGTGGCGACCGAATACCAGAAGATCTGCATGGCAACATGGGGTGCGGGCCGGACCACCGGCAGCATCGGTACCCCTGCGGCCGCATAGTCATCGCGGTAGCGGAACGCCAGCGCCCACGTGTGAGGCGGGGTCCACAAGAACACGATGGCGAACATGACGAACGGTGCCCATGCGAGTTCACCGGTCACGGCCGTCCAGCCAATGAGAGGCGGGAAGCAACCGGCAATACCGCCCCACACGATGTTCTGGGATGTACGGCGCTTCAACCACAATGTGTAGACGAAGACGTAGAAGGCGTTGGCAATCAGTGCGAGGGAGGCCGACAGCCAGTTCGCTCCGAATCCGAGAACGAGGGTCGCCAGAATGCCCAACACGACCCCAAAGACAGTCGCCGGGAGCGTACCCACCTGGTGGCGGGGCATGGGGCGACGGCGAGTGCGACGCATGATCTCGTCGATGTCAGCATCGATGACGCAGTTGAAGGTATTGGCGCTCGCCGCTGCGAACATGCCACCGATCATCGTCCACAGCACGAGATCCCAGGCAGGCAATCCGCGCGCTGCGAGGAACATCGCTGGAACGGTCGTGACCAGGAGCAACTCAATGATCCGGGGTTTGGTCAACGCCACATACGCCTTGAGAACATCCTTGACGCTCGCTCTGGCCGGGGCCTCGGCAGCTCCTGCAACCACGTACACGCCCACTTTCCTCATCGGCCAAAAGATCAGTCACCGTGATTTGGCGCATTGTGTTGCTCAGCGACTACGTACTCGCTGGTCACCGGGCATTCTACCCGCCCACACCGGTGGGCCCAAGACGGGCGACCCCACGCTCCCGGACTCCGTCGGTGAACGTGTTCAGCAACGAGGGCCGGGCAGTGGATAAGCTTGTCAGTACCGTTCAGTTCACCTTGCCATTCAAGGAAGCCGATGCCTTACTCCTCAGACAACCCATTGCGAGACCCTCAGGACCGCAGACTCCCTCAAATTGCAGGGCCATGCGTCCTCGTGATCTTCGGTGTGACCGGGGACCTCTCACGCAAGAAGCTCATGCCTGCGGTCTATGACCTGGCCAACCGGGGCATGCTGCCTCCAGGGTTCGGTCTGGTCGGATTTGCCCGACGGGACTGGAAGGACCAGGACTTCGCCAAGGTGGTCCATGACGCAGTCAAGGAGAACGCCAGAACCCCCTTCCGTGAAGAAGTGTGGGAGCAACTGCTTGAGGGCATCCGCTTCGTATCGGGAACATTTGACTCGGATGAGTCCTTCAGCAACCTGAAGGACACCATCAACGATCTGGACCAGGCACGGGGAACAGGTGGCAACCACGCGTTCTACCTCTCCATTCCGCCCTCGAGCTTTGAGGTGGTGGTCTCGCAGCTGAAGAAGCATGGTCTGACGGAAAAGGATCAGGGAGGCTGGAACCGGGTGGTGATCGAGAAGCCATTCGGACATGACCTGCAGTCGGCGCAGGAACTCAACGATGTGGTCAGTTCTCTGTTCGAGCCCCATGAGGTCTTCCGCATCGATCATTACCTGGGCAAGGAAACGGTCCAGAACATGCTGGCCCTGCGATTCGCCAACCAAATGTTTGAACCCATCTGGAACAACCACTACGTCAGCCACGTCCAAATCACGATGGCGGAGGACATCGGCATCGGTGGACGAGCCGGTTACTACGACGGTATTGGCGCAGCCCGTGATGTCATCCAGAATCATCTCCTTCAGCTGCTGGCGCTCACGGCCATGGAGGAACCAACGTCCTTCGAGGCTTCACAACTGCGCGCCGAGAAGCAGAAAGTCCTGGCGGCGGCTCGCGTGCCTGGAGACCTGTCACGCAACACTTCCCGCGGACAGTACTGCGCTGGCTGGCAAGGTGCTGAGCGGGTGAAGGGATATCTCGAAGCGGACGGCGTTGACCCCGCATCCTCCACGGAGACCTTTGCGGCCATACGCGTGGACGTGGACAATCGACGCTGGGCCGGTGTCCCTTTCTACCTGCGTGCAGCCAAGCGAATGCCTCGGCGGGTCACTGAGGTGGCGTTGAGCTTCAAACGCGCTCCCCATCTGCCGTTCACCGCCACAGACACCGAGGAACTTGGCACCAACGCTCTGGTGATGCGGATCCAGCCCGACGAAGGCGTGACTTTGCGCTTTGGCGCAAAGGTTCCGGGGACGCAGATGGAAATCCGCGAAGTCTCCATGGATTTCGCCTACGGTGGATCGTTCACCGAGTCCTCCCCTGAAGCCTATGAGCGTCTGATTCTGGACGTGATGCTCGGGGATGCGCCTTTGTTCCCGCAGCAGCAGGAAGTTGAGCTCAGTTGGAAGATTCTGGACCCCGTACTTGAACACTGGGCCAATCTCCCCGACCAACCGGAGGCCTACGAATCCGGCACATGGGGACCACAAGGTGCCGTGGACATGCTCGCCCGTGACGGCTTCGCCTGGCGCAGGCCCTGAAAGACTAAGGAAGCGAGACCCACGTGATCATCGAACTCAAGAACACCACCACCCGTGAGGTGGCCTCCGAACTGTTGCGCGCCCGTCGCAACGTGGGATCCGCCAGCGGCATGGTCCTGACGTTGCTCGTCGTCTCGGATGAGGAGCACCGGGATGACGTGCTCCAGGCCGCCCGGGTATCCGCCACCGCACACCCGTCGCGCGTGATTGTGGTGACGTATGCCGACGGCGAGCCCCACCTTGATGCTGAGATCCAGGTGGGAGAGGGCATTCCTGGGGACCTCCTTGCACTCACCATCTCCGGGGAGCTCGCCGAGCATGCCGGCTCGGTTCTCCTGCCCCTACTCCTTCCGGACTCCCCCACCATTGTCTGGTGGCCCCATGACGCGCCGGAGGACCTCGCAGAGGACCCCGTGGGTCGATTGGCGGACCGCCGCATCACTGATGCCGGCAGCGCTGAGGATCCGCAGGAGGCCCTCATCACTCGGGCCCGCAACCACACCCCGGGCGATACGGACCTGACATGGACTCGTCTGACCAGGTGGCGTGCTCTGCTTGCTGCCGCTCTGGATCAGTACCCCGAGACCGTCACGGCCGCGATGGTGCGCTCCGCCCCGGACAATGCGCCGGCCACCCTACTGACAGCTTGGTTGGAGGACAGACTGGGTGTGGTTGTGAGGAATGAGGAAAGCTCGCTACCGGGGGTGTCCGAGGTCCGTCTGACCACGGATGGCGGCGACATTGTCATCAACCGGGGCTCCTCGGACAGCATCGCCCTGTACAACGTGCCGGGTCAACCAGAGCGCAAAGTGGCACTGCGCCGCAGGCCTCTGACAGATCTCCTGACCGAGGAGCTGCAGCGCATGGACGCTGATGACGTCTTCGAATCAGCCGTTCGGCGAATCGTTGAGCGAAGGGACACCTGAGACGTGTATCGACGTCTGGTCCGACTGGCCGATGCGGACGAAGTAGCCGATGTAGTGGCCCGCAGGCTTCTGCATCGGGTTGTCGACCTACAGGAGAAGCGAGGTGTCGTGCATGTCTGCCTGACTGGCGGCCGCACGGCCAACAAGATGTATGAGAGGTTCGCAGATCTCGTTCCAGAGTCGGACCTGGATGCCAGCAAGCTTCAGCTTTGGTGGGGCGACGAACGGTTCATCCCCGCCACCGACTCCGAGCGCAACTCCCTGCAGGCTGTTTCCCGTCTGGCACGGACAGTAAAAATCAAGTCAGCCGATATCCACATGATGCCTGCCAAGGATGGCAGAGCGGACTCACATCAGTGTGCTGCCGAGTATGAGACTGAGCTCGGGGATGCCATTTTTGACATTGCGTTGGTCGGTATCGGGCCTGACGGTCACGTCGGCTCCATCTTTCCGGATCACCCAAGCTTCGACGCAACAGACCGTTCGGTGGTGGGTGTCACAGACGCACCCAAGCCCCCCTCGGAACGCATTTCCCTCACCCTTCCTGCGATGAACCGCTCTGAGGAGATATGGGTCATCACCACCGGCGCCGCAAAAGCGGACGCAGTGGCCCGCGCACTTGCCGGCGACCCGACACTTCCCGCCTCTCACCTTGCGGCCCAGGAGGCCACCTACTGGTTCCTGGACGCAGAGGCCGCCGCTCATCTACCCGAGCCCTACGACTGCGCCCTGTGAAGCGATCCGGGGAAGGTTGCCCCACTGACAGCGAACGGGGCCCCTGCGCCATGCAGAAGCCCCCGAAAGCCGATCATCGACATTGCAACTCGTCAGTAAATAACCTCGCCTGAGGCACGGCGCGCCCTCAGAGATTTCACTGCTTCGTCAAGAATCTGTGCCGCCTCGGCTTCGCTGCGACGTTCCTTCACGTAGGCAAGATGCGTCTTGTATGGCGTGATTTTGGGCGGTGGCGGTGGATTGTCCGCGTCCGTATTGGCGGGCATGCCACAACGGGGACAGTCCCACGACTCGGGGATGGCCGCATCAATTGCGAAAGCCGGACGTGTCTCGTGTCCGCTTGAGCAGTAGTACGAGACATGCAGCCTCGGGGCAGAATCACCCCGTTCCGCCTCACCCATGGGACCGGCGCCGACTCGGCTACCGCGGATGGCGTTGCCACCTGCCACGATTACTCCTAATGAAGGATTGACTACTTGGGGGTATTTTCAGACGCTGATGCGGTAAAGCACCAGCAATGCAGCGATTGTCAGCACCCAGACGCCCGTAAGGACCAGGGTGATTCGGTCAAGCCGACGCTCGGCAGTGGAGACACCGCCCATGGACGTTGACATTCCTCCGCCGAAGAGATCCGACATGCCGCCACCACGACCTTTGTGGAGAAGAACTGATGCGGCCAACAAGACGCTCAGGACGATCACAATGATCGAAAGAGTCACGATGGGCCAAGCCAGAAGAGGGACAATCACGGTGTGGAGTCTATCCGAGAGGCTCCGAATCTCCACATCCGGGGGCTGACCCCCATCCGGAAGTCGGTGGCCCACTTGGGGATGTCAATGAGCCAGCCCACGAACCGTGATGACATCCGGAAGGGCGAGCAAAAACGTCGAACAAGACGTCCCCCTCCCCGGGGGCGTGATGATGACGTGGATGACAGGTGTGGCCGCTCACGGATGGCACACCTGTCAGCACTGACCACTGTTGATGACACCTCGATGGGCGATCAAACACGACAACGGCCGCCGGATGTTCTCCGGCGGCCGTTGCTGACAAAGAATCTCAGACGGGGAGCTTCTCAAACAGCACGATGGCTGCGAACTCCTCCGGCTGAAGGCTGGCTCCACCGACGAGCGCACCGTCGACGTCCGGCTTCGCCATGATTTGTGCGACATTGCTGGACTTGACGGAACCCCCGTACTGAATGCGGACCGCTTCGGCTGTCGCGTCGTCATACAGGCTCGCGACCTCCGCACGGATGGCGCCACACACCTCCTGTGCATCTTCAGGTGTTGCCACCTCACCCGTCCCAATGGCCCAGACCGGCTCGTAAGCAATCACGAGGCCGGCTACCTGCTCGGCGCTGAGACCGGCAAGGGTTCCGCGGACCTGGTTGAGCGTGTACTCCACATGGCCGCCAGCCTTGCGAATGTCCAGGCCCTCTCCGACGCAGATGATCGGGGTCATGCCTGCAGCCAACACTTTGTGCGCCTTGGCGTTGACGGTCTCGTCCGTTTCGGCGTGGTACTCGCGCCGCTCGGAGTGGCCCACCACGACAAAGGACACGCGCAGCTTGGCAAGCATGGCGGCGCTCACTTCACCCGTGTACGCGCCTGAATCATGGGCGGAGACATCCTGCGCGGCGAGCGCAATCGGCATGCGCTCACCATCAATGAGTGTTTGCACGGTACGCAGGTCGGTGAACGGTGGCACGACGACACAATCGACGGACTTGCCGTTGAATTCCTTGTCGTTGAGCGTCCACGCCAGTTTCTGCACCATACCGGTGGCCTCGACGTGATCAAGGTTCATCTTCCAGTTGCCGGCCATGATTGGCTTGCGGGTCATCAGTTGCTTCCTTCTTCGAGAACAGAGATACCGGGCAGTTCCTTGCCCTCGAGGAACTCGAGGGAAGCTCCACCGCCCGTGGAGATGTGGCCAAATTCACCGTCGGTGTGGCCGAGGGTGCGCACGGCCGCAGCTGAATCGCCACCACCGACCACGGAGAGGCCATTGACCGTTGTGAGCGCATCCGCTACAGCGGCTGTGCCCTCGCTCAGTTCCTTGATCTCAAATACGCCCATAGGGCCATTCCAGAACACGGTCTTGGCCTCTGCGATCGCCTTGGCAAAGAGCTTTTCAGTTTCAGGACCGATGTCGAGGCCCATTTTGCCGGCCGGGATGGCGGTGGCATCCACCACGTCGACGTCACCGGTCACTGTGCGTGCTCCGAAGTCCATGCCCTCGGCTACGCGAACGTCCACGGGCAGCAGGATCTGCTTGCCCTGGGCCGTCGCGTTCTCGAGGTAGCCGCGACAGGTCTCAAGGTTGGATTCATCCACCAACGAGTTCCCGATGTCGAAGCCCTGCGCCTTGAGGAAGGTGAACCCCATTCCCCCGCCGATGATGAGGGTGTCCGCCACGTCCAACAGATTGTCGATGACCGAGAGTTTGTCCGCGACCTTGGCACCACCGAGCACCACCACGAACGGCCGCTCGGGAGTTTCTGTGAGGCGACGCAGTACGTCGATCTCCTTGGCCACCAGATAACCGGCAGCATTGGGGAGAAGCTTCGCAACGTCGTACACGGACGCCTGCTTGCGATGCACGACGCCAAAGCCATCGGAGACAAAGATGTCGCCGAATTGCGCATACTTCTCAGCAAGCGCGGCCCGCTCGGCCTCGTCCTTTGATTCCTCCGCAGCCTCGAAACGGACGTTCTCCAGCAGGGCGACGTCCCCGTCGCCCAGTGCTTCCACCGTCTGCCCGGCTGACGCCCCCACCACATCATTGGCGAGGGCCACCTCGGTGCCGAGCAACTCTGAGAGCCGCCCGGCAACCGGGGCCAGGGAGAACTTCGGGTTGAAAGCACCCTTGGGTCGGCCCAGGTGAGCCATGATGACGACCCGCGCACCCTGCGCACGCAACGCTTTCAGCGTGGGCAGGGCCGCGCGGATGCGGCCGTCATCAGAGATGGTCTCGCCCTCCAGCGGGACGTTGAAATCGCAGCGGATCAGGACCCGCTTGCCCGACAGGTTGCCGAGGTCATCGATGGACTTCACGTGGGTGTTTCCTTCCCTAGGGGTTCAGGTGGGTGGTGCGATCAGAGCGAAGCGCCAACGAGCAACGTGAGGTCCACGCAGCGGTTGGAGTAGCCCCACTCGTTGTCGTACCAACCGAGCACCTTCACCTGGTTGCCGATGACCTTGGTCATGGGCGCATCGAAGATGCAGGATGCCGGGTGCGTCTCGATGTCCTTGGACACGATGGGATCCTCGTTGTAGACGAGCACACCCTTCATGGCGCCCTCGGCGGCCTTCTTGACGATGGCGTTGACCTCTTCGACGGTGGTCTCGCGTGCTGCCTCGAAGGTCAGGTCCGTGACCGAACCGGTGGCGATCGGAACGCGCATGGCGTAGCCGTCAAGCTTGCCCTTGAGTTCGGGGAGCACAAGAGAGACTGCCTTGGCCGCACCGGTGGTGGTGGGGACCATGTTCAGGGCCGCGGCGCGGGCGCGACGCAGATCCGAGTGGGGCGCATCCTGCAGGTTCTGGTCCTGGGTGTAGGCGTGGATCGTGGTCATGAGACCCTTTTCGATGCCCAATGCGTCGTTGAGCGCCTTGGCCATGGGGGCCAGGCAGTTCGTGGTGCAGGACGCATTCGAGATGATGTTGTGCGCGGCGGCATCGTACTTGTCGTCGTTCACACCCATGACGATGGTGATGTCCTCATTCTTCGCCGGGGCGGAGATGATGACCTTCTTGGCGCCGGCGGTGATGTGCGCCTTCGCCTTGGTGGCATCAGTGAAGAAACCGGTGGACTCGATGACGACGTCCACACCCAGATCGCCCCAGGGAAGGTTGGCGGGGTCCTTCTCGGCGAATGCCTTGATCTCCTTGCCGTCGACGACGATCGCGTCATCGGTGTAGGTCACTTCGCCGGGGAAACGGCCCAGGATTGAGTCGTACTTCAGCAGGTGGGCGAGCGTGTGGTTGTCGGTGAGGTCATTGACGGCGACAACCTCGATGTCAGCTCCAGCGGCCACCAGGGCACGGAAGTAGTTGCGGCCAATGCGGCCGAAGCCGTTGATTCCAACCTTGACGGTCATTGTGTATTGATCCCCTTCGAGAGATTGTTCGCTGCAAGCCCGGCAATGGTTGCCGTGGGCGCAGCGTCAATGGACACTCCCATCCTAACGAAAGGAATAGGGCCAGATCCAAGGGGGGCCCAAACCAGTCACCGAATGCGCTCGACGTCCAGCATCAATCAGTCGACGTCGCGAATCTCCGCTGGAAGGCTGGACTCTGTGCCGGGGATCCCAGCGGCGGCAGCAACTTTGTCGGCGGTGGCAAGCAAGCGCCGGATCCTTCCCGCTATCGCATCTTTGGTAAGAGGCGGCTCGTGCAGTTTGCCCAGTTCCTCCAAGCTTGCCTGACGATATTCAAGACGCAATTCACCCGCCATCCGAAGGTGTTCGGGCGTCTCAGCGCCCAGTATCTCAAGCGCCCGCCCCACCCGAGCTCCGGCTGCAACCGCCGCTCGCGCGGAGCGACGCAGGTTGGCATCATCGAAGTTGGCGAGCCGGTTGGCCTGGGCCCGGACTTCTCGACGCATGCGTCGTTCTTCCCAGACCAGCCGCGTTTCGTGGGCGCCCATACGCGTCAACAGATCTGCGATGGCCTCACCATCGCGTAGCACGACCCGTTCGACGCCCCGGACTTCGCGGGCCTTGACCGTCAGGCCCAGCCGCCGCGCGGCGCCCACCAATGCAAGTGCAGCTTCCGACCCCGGGCATGTGACTTCCAGCGCCATGGACCGGCCAGGCTCGGTCAGCGATCCACGAGCCAGGAAGGCCCCGCGCCACACCGCCACAGCGTCGGCCAGGGAACCGCCAATGATGGACGGTGGCAATCCCCGTACGGGCCGCCGCTTCTGGTCCACCAGGCCGCTGAGCCGTGCAAGTTTCTCCCCGTCGCGCACCACCCTCACTGTGTAGCGCGTGGTGCGCCGCAGTCCAGAAGAGTTGATGACGAGCATTTCACTGTCCAGGGAGTACAGCTCGTTGATGAAGGCGCGCAGACGCCTCGCCGCGGCCCCCGTATCCATTTCCGCCTCGACGACGATGCGCCCTCCCACAAGGTGGAGACCGCCGGCGAAACGCAACATGGTGGCGACTTCAGCTCGTCGAACATTCGGATGGGGGGTGGCCACGGCAGCAAGTTCGGACTTCACCTTCTGTGTCAGGGCCATGGAGTAGATACTGCCATGCAGCTCGTTCCCTCCAACATCACGAGGTCAACAGCTCCGAGAACACTGATGCCAAACGATTGGGGTCATGGCGCGGTGATTCATCACGTACCCCGATGTCTGCCACCACCAAGCGAGCCCCCAGTGATGCCGCGTAGCGCTCAAGGTGTGGATCTCCGCCGGCAAAACCCGCGTCGGCTATGACGACGTCAAGCCTGAGTCCCGGCGCATGTTCTGCCAGCAGTTCAATGTGGCGTGACGCAGAGAATCCATCCGTCTCGTCGGCTGGAGCGATGTTGAGCACCAGGACTCTTCGTGCACGGGTGGTGAGAATGGCGTGGGCCAGATCGGGAACCAGAAGGTGGGGTATCACCGAGGTGAACCACGATCCGGGGCCGAGTACCACTGCATCAGCATCATTGACGGCCGCGACTGCTTCTTCGCAAGCTGGCGGGGCGTGGGGTAAGAGCCGCACCGACTGCACGGTACCGATGGTGCTGGCGATCGTCGCCTGCCCCGAGAGCGTGGCCATTTCGTCGGGAGAGTTGTCCTCCAGCCCTATGACATCCGCCTCGATGTGAAGGGGAACCGACGACATGGGCAGCACTCTCCCCCGTGTCCGCAGGAGGTCTGCCACCATGTCCAGTCCGGCCACGGGATCGCCGAGCTGCTGCCAGAGACCAGCTATCAACAGGTTCCCGATGGCATGACCTGACAGGGCTCCGTCGCCGGTGAAGCGCGCCTGAAGAACGTTCGCCCAGGTACGGCCCTCCTGATCATCGCTGCACAGCGCCGCCAGTGCCATCCTGAGATCGCCTGGAGGCAGACAGCCCAACTCGCGACGAAGCTGACCGGAGCTGCCGCCGTCGTCGGCGACGGTCACCACAGCCGTGAGATTGTCCGTGACCCTCCGGAGAGCGGTCAGGGACGCGGAAAGCCCGTGTCCACCACCGCAGGCCACAACCTTGGGCAGCGATCCGACCCCTTCCAAGGTCTTCATTCCTTGCCCATGTCCCGGTGGAGGATGGTGACACCGAATCCTCGCTTCACCAGTTCTGGGGCCAGCGCTTCACAGATGGCGGTGGAGCGGTGTTTGCCGCCGGTGCACCCCACAGCGACAGTGACCTGACGTTTGCCCTCCCGCATGTAGCCCTTGGCCATGCCGGTCAGAAGTTGCAGGGCGTTGTCCTGGAACACGACCGCGTCCGGTTGACCCAGCACGTACGCGGCGACGTCCGGGGAGAGACCGGTTCGGGGCCGCAATTCAGGCACCCAGTAGGGGTTGGGCAGGAACCGAACGTCGAACACCACGTCAGCATCGATGGGCAGGCCATTTTTGAAGCCGAAGGACATCAACGCGACCCGAAGTGTGTCCGTGCCGTCATCCCCGAAGTGATTGGCCACGCGTTGTGTCAGTTGCCGAGGGGTGAGTCCTGAGGTGTTGACGACGATGTCGGCGTTGGCCCGCAGATCTGCCAGGAGTCGCCGTTCCCGCACCATGCCATCAACCAGCCGGCCGTCGCCCTGTAGCGGGAGCGGACGCCGATTGGATTCCTGGCGTTGAACGATCACGTCGTCGCTGGCCTCCAGGAACAAGACGGTGACCTCAACGCCTTGGTCCCGCAACGATGCCAGGGCAGCGGGAAGCTGCTCGAATTGTTCCCTGCTGCGGACGTCGAATCCCACGGCCACCCTGGTGGTTCCCGTGCGTGCCACCTCAGCAGCGAGCCCCGGGAGCATGATGGGGGGCAGATTGTCCACGACGTACCAGCCGAGGTCTTCCATGGCATGGGCCGCGGTTCGTCGTCCGGCACCAGACATTCCGGTGACGATGACCAGTCGCTGGGCCGATTCGGTGTGAGGCATACGCTCCACCCTAGTGTGAGCACAACGGCTGGGTCAGTCGGTCAGTGTCCGTTCCCCGATGCCTCGCGCCACGAGGGCTTCACCGCTGCGCTCAGCATAGGCAACGGCGCTGATCACCACGGGGACCAGGAGTAGTGCTGGATTTCTTTCCAACCCCCTGGCCCGGGCGGCCATACGTGCATCGTCAACGCTGCCCAAAAGGTACGGGATGGACCGGATCATCAGCGCCACGGCCAGAGCCACCTGGTCGGGGTTGAGCCCCAGTACACCCAGCGGCCGGAGCACCACCACGAGCGCATCGAGAAGGTCCGGGGTGCTGGTGGTCAGGGTGAGCATGCGGGCGGCGAGAATGGCCACCAGTAGATTGCCCGGGCGCACGAACGCCGCCACCGGGTTCAGTGTCACGAGGTGGAACGTCACCAGAGCGCCCAGAATGAGCCACATCATCCACCCCAGCCGGAGGGCCCGAAGCGGGAGAATTCCGCTCGTCGCCAAGAGGAGGAGTGCGACCACGAGAGCAGCCAGCGCGGCCGGCCACTTCACGAGGAGCAGTACCGGCGTCACCAAGACGAGCAACAAAAAGTACTTGATCCCCACCGGGGTGCGGAAGAGCCAGCCGTCGCCGGGCACGTGGATCCCAAGCACACCCGAATGGGACGTCAACGCCTCGCTCCCATGGATCGCTCGTAGTGCTCTATGGCCATCCCGGGCTCACCGTCGGCGACTATGTGCCCCGCCTCCACCACGATCACCCTCTCGGCATCAGCTGCCACCTCCATGTCATGTGTGGAGTAGATGATCTGCTGCGGAAGTTCTCTGAACGTAGCTCGGAGCGCGAGTTTGTTCCGCAGGTCGAGCAGGGTCGTCGGCTCGTCAGCGACGATGATCTGTGGTTCGACTGCCAACACGCTGGTGAGAGCCACAAGTTGCCGTTCTCCTCCTGAGAGGTCATGAATGCTCTGATGGGCCAGGGATGCAAGCCCCCGCTCATCCAGCAACTCCATGGCGCGTGCCGCACGGGGGGCCCGTCCCTTGATCAGACTTCGCAGGCTGAGTTCCACGTCCTCGATGGGTGTGGACATGACCAGTTGTGCCAATGGATCAGTGAAGATGAAGCCCACCCTCGCGCGCACCTGACGCCCCTGGGTGGCGGTGTCGAACCCACAGGCCGTCACTGCGCCTGTCGTGGGCAATCGCAGCCCATTCAGCAGCCGCAGGAGTGTCGATTTCCCTGAACCATTGGCTCCAACAACGCAAATCCGCCGCTGTTCCAGGACCACCGAGATCTCACTCAACAGCGTCCGATCCTCTTCGCCGCGCAGGGAGGATGGCACGGTGAGGCCGACGCCACGGAGCTCAATCATCGGCCGAGCAACCGAGGAAATGCCTTGTGCACAGCCATGGCGAGGAAGACCGCAATCACGGATTTGATGAGATCAGCCACCCAGAAAGGCATGTCCACCAGGAGCGCATCCCTCCAGGACAGTCCCAGGACACGGGACATGTGGGTGACGGCGATCGGCATGATCACCACATAGCGACCCAGCAGGAGCCCCCCCAGCAGGACAAAGGGTGTGATTGGGCTGAGACCACGCCGCACCGCCCAACGGGCGACAAACCCACCCAGCAGCGCAGCGAGTGGAAACGAGAGAAGGTAGCCCCCCGAGGGTCCGACGATGACGGCAATGCCAGCCCCTCCCGCTGAGAACACGGGTAGGCCGGCCGTCCCCACCGCGACGTAGAGGGCCACCGCGGCGAACCCCCGCCAGGGCCCAAGGCACAGTCCTGTCAGAGAGACCGCCAGAGTCTGTAGCGTGAGCGGGATGGGACCGAGGGGCACGGGTGGAGTCAGGGCCATCGCCGCGATGAGGGCAGCAAACACTGCGATGCGCGCCAGGTCACCGGGCGCGAGCGTGCGGCGCTGTATGGCGGCGGCTCCCTGTGTTGTCATCTGTTGTGTTCCCTTTGTGATGGATGCGATGTGAATGAGATCCATTCAACACTGTTGATTGAACAGTGTTCAAGTCCTGAGACAGGACTGAGCGAGGGAGACGCATCATGACTGACTCTGCGGGGCTTCCCAAGGAACTGTTCACATATCTGGAAGATCTCGGGCGCAACAACACCCGGAAGTTCTGGTCAACCAACAAGCACGTGTGGGAGCAGGCGGTGAAGGCGCCCATGGAGGCATTGCTGGCGGATCTCAGCGGCGACTTTCCTCCGCTGCGCCTGTTCCGGCCCCAGAGAGACCTCCGCTACACCAAAGACAAAAGCCCCTACAAGCTGTTCACCGGCGCCACCAGCGATGCGACTGCTGTGGGTGGATCCGGCTACCACCTGCACATCGACGCGGACGGGCTCACGATCGCCTGCGGGGCAATGCTCATGTCGCCCGCGGAATTGGGCCGATTTCGGATGGCGATCGATGATCCGCGCAGCGGCGCTTCGTTCAGCCACCTCTGCGCATCCCTTGCCGCTGCCTCATTGCCCGTCGGTGCGGGACTGAAACCCGCGTTGAAGCGGACACCCGCTGGTTTCTCTGCAGAGCATCCACGATCGCAGTTCCTGCGTTGGAAGGGAGCCGCCATGGAAGCCGAGTTCGAGACGTCGGCATGGATGCACACACCCGAATTGGCAGACAGGATCCGCACTGCCTGGCATGGTGCGGCTCCCTTCATGGAATGGATGAACACGCATGTCTCGAACGACGTCAGAGGTCCGTGACCTCACCTGTGGTGAGGTTGATCGCCTCACCGCCGACGTCGGCCACAGCAAGGAATACGGCTTCGGCAAGCCGGGGTCCGAAGCCCGGCACCTGCTCGATCTCCTCCAACGTTGCCGCCCGGAGCTTGCGCAGGCTCCCGAAGTAGGTGAGGAGCGCCTTGCGTCGCATCTCCCCAAGCCCGGGCACCGAATCCAGCGTGGAGGCCACCATGTTCTTCGCACGCCGGGATCTGTGATGAGCAATCGCAAACCTGTGCGCCTCATCGCGCAGTCGCTGCAAGAGATACAGGCCTTCGCTGGCACGCGGCAGGATCACGGGATATTCGGTTCCTGGTACCCACACCTCTTCCAAGCGTTTGGCCAGGCCACACAGAGCAATCTCATCCGCCAGCCCCAGATCGTCCAGCACTTTCTGAGCAGCGTTGACCTGCGGCAGGCCACCATCCACCACGATCAGAGCAGGTGCGTAGGAGAATCTGCGCGGTATACCGGTGGTGGGATCAATCAGGAGTGGCCCGTCGGCTTCACTCACATCGCCCGGCCGGTCATCCAGTAGTCGACGGAGGCGACGTCGCAGCACCTCATCCATTGCCGCCACGTCGTTGGAGCCCTCGAAGGATTTGATGATGAAGCGTCGATAGTCGGATTTCTTCGCCATGCCATCTTCGAAGACCACCATGGAACCCACCACTTCGGCACCCTGGGTGTGTGAGATGTCGTAGCACTCGATCCTCAACGGCGGCGTGGTCAGGCCCAATGCTTCTCCCACCTCGTCGAGGGCCTGATTGCGTGTGGTGAGATCTGCCGCCCGCTTGGTCTGTCGTTGTGCCAGCCCCATCTCCGCATTCTTGACCACAGTGTCCAGGAGCATGCGCTTGTCCCCTCGCAATGGGACCCGGATGTCAACCCTGGCCCCGCGTTTGACCTGGAGCAGCTCCACAAGGGTCTGTTCCGCCTCCACCGAGGACAGGATCAGGGGCGGCACGTCAACGTCGGTCTCCTTGTACAACTGCAGCAGAAACGATTCCAGAAGTTCCGTCAGGTCCCGATCATCTGCACGGTCCGCCACCCATCCACGCTCTCCCGTGATCCGTCCGGCATGGACGTGAAAGACCTGAACGGCCACCTGCTGGCCGTCGTCCGCAAAACCCACGATGTCTGCTCGCGTGTCCTCGCTGAGCACCACGGAGTTCTTCTCCTGTGCGCGTTTCAGCGCTCCGAGGGAATCCCGCAACACGGCTGCCTTCTCGAAATTCAGGTCCGCTGAGGCATCCATCATGTCGCGTTCAATCTGACCGATGACCCCCGCGGTGTTGCCTCCCATGAACGAGCAGAAATCAGCCACGATGTGGCGATGCTCCACCTCGCTGACACGGTCCACGCAGGGGGCAGAGCATTTGCCAATGTCTCCCAGTAAACAGGGCCGCCCGGCGGAGCGTGCGTTGCGGAAGACGCCCTGTGTACAGGAACGCATGGGGAAAACACGCAGAAGCATGTCCACTGTCTCCCGGATGGCCCATGCCTGGCCGAAGGGTCCGAAGTACCGGGTGCCCTTTCTCTTCGGTCCCCGGCCCACGAAGACACGCGGGAAGTCCTCGGACCACGTCACCGCAAGCCATGGATACGACTTGTCATCTCGGTACTTGACGTTGAACCGAGGATCAAACTCCTGGATCCAGGTGTATTCCAGCTGCAGGGCCTCAAGTTCGTTGGCCACCACAGTCCACTCAACCCGCGCCGCCGTTCGCACCATCGTCTGCGTACGAAAGTGCAGCGACGCCGGATCCGCGAAATAGGAGTTCAGCCGCTGTCGCAGATTCTTGGCTTTTCCCACGTAAATGATGTTGGCAAAGGCGTCAAAGAAACGGTAGACGCCGGGCTCCGTGGGAATGGAACCCGTCCGTGGACGGTAGCTGGCCGGATCAGCCATGATCAATTCCAACGCGTAGCTCACCGGGGCACTGAACGATGGTCGTGGGGCTCACATAAGCTGATGTTCCATGAGCACACGACGCGAACTGTTGACTTCCGGGGCTGCCATTGCCGCAGCGCTTCTGGTGGGGTGTAGTGACACCCAGGCTGCAACGGAGGTCGGAGCCGTGACGGTTGACAAGTCCGATATCCCAGTGGGCGGTGGGGTGGTCCGCGCCGATGCCGGCCTCGTGATCACTCAACCGGAGGAGGGCACCTTCCTGGGCTTTTCGTCGCTGTGCACACATCAGGGCTGTGACGTGCGAGAAGTTCGCGAGGACGGCATCTACTGCGCATGTCATGGTTCGCTGTTCTCGATCTCGGACGGTTCCCCGACCGTCGGGCCCGCGACTGCCCCGCTGCGAATGATTGATCTGGTGGACAACGGCGATTCCTTGAGCACCGCCCCCTGACGGACTGCGTCGAGGGGTCCGCACCCCGTGGCTGTTCAGGACGCCACCTTGCTGAGCAACGCCCGCCCACCATCCAGCATGGGGGCCAGATACTCCCCCGTTGCCGAATCCGGCGCATCCGCAATCGCTTCGGGTGTACCCAGTGCCACCACCTGACCGCCATGTGAACCACCGCCCGGACCCATGTCGATCACCCAGTCAGCGCTCTTGATGACGTCCAGATTGTGTTCGATGACCACGACCGTGTTGCCGGTATCCACCAGTTTTTGGAGCACACCCAACAGCTTGCGGACGTCTTCAAAGTGCAATCCCGTTGTGGGCTCATCGAGAACGTAGAGCGTGCGTCCCGTGGATCGCTTCTGCAACTCGGCTGCCAGCTTGACACGCTGGGCCTCACCCCCGGAAAGAGTGGTTGCCGGCTGGCCGAGACGGACGTAGCCCAGCCCCACCTCTTCGAGGGTCTTCAGATGCCGGGCAATGGTGCCGATGGCGGCAAAGAAGTCAGCACCTTCACTGATGGACATGTTCAGGACTTCGGAGATGGACTTGCCCTTGTAATGCACCTCGAGGGTCTCGCGGTTGTAGCGCGCGCCATGGCACACCTCACAGGGCACGTAGACATCCGGCAGAAAGTTCATCTCAATTTTGATGGTTCCGTCGCCCGAACAGTTCTCGCATCGGCCACCCTTGACGTTGAACGAGAACCGGCCAGGCATGTATCCGCGAACCTTGGCCTCCGGGGTCTGGGAGAACAGGGTACGAATCTTGTCGAACACGCCGGTGTACGTGGCCGGGTTGGAACGGGGTGTGCGGCCAATCGGCGACTGATCCACCTGAATGACCTTGTCGAGGTGTTCCAGCCCCTTCAGGGATTTGTGTCTGCCTGGAACCGCCTTTGCCCCATAGATCTGTTTGGCCGCGGATGTGTACAGGATGGAGTTCACCAATGAGGACTTGCCGGAGCCACTGACACCCGTGACGGCGACGAATTTCCCCAGTGGGAAGTCCACTGTGACGTTGCGCAGGTTGTTCTCAGTTGCTCCCACCACTTTGACCACCAAGCCGTTGCCCTTGCGTCGAAGCTCAGGGATCGGGATGGCCAACTGTCCCTTGAGGTACTGCCCGGTCACGGAATCCTCGGCGGAAAGGAGCTCGTCAACACTTCCGGAGACCACGACGTGTCCGCCATATTCGCCAGCACCCGGACCGATGTCCACCACCCAGTCCGCAGCACGAATCGTGTCCTCGTCATGTTCGACCACGATCAATGTGTTTCCCAGATCCCGCAGACGTATCAGGGTCTGGATCAGGCGCTTGTTGTCACGCTGATGAAGGCCGATGCTGGGCTCGTCGAGAACATAGAGCACCCCCACGAGGCCAGAACCGATCTGCGTCGCGAGCCGAATGCGCTGGGCTTCCCCGCCCGAAAGTGAACCGGCGGAGCGCGACAGCGTCAGGTAGTCCAGGCCGACGTCGAGCAGGAAGCGCAACCTTTCACGGATTTCCTTCACAACACGCTCTGCAATCTGCGCGTCACGCACGGACAGCTCCAAACCTCCCAGGAATTCGGCAGCATTGGCGATGGACATGGATGCAATCTGTGCAATGTTGTGCCCCGCCACAGTGACCGCCAGCGTTGCGGGACGCAAGCGGGCGCCACCACACGCGGAACAATCGATTTCCCGCATGTAACCGCCCCAGCGATCACGTGCGGAGTCCGTTTCCGCCTCGCCGTGGCGTCGCCTCACGAATGGCAGAATTCCCTCGTACTTCTGGGAATAACTGCGCACGCGCCCAAACCTGTTCCGGTAGCTGACCAGAACCGGATCCGCCACGCCCTCCAGCAAGAGCTTGCGATGGCGCGGCGCCAGCCCCTCCCATGGCACATCCGCACCGAAGCCGTGCTCATCCGCAAGGGATCCCAGCACGTGGTCATAGTGTCCACGCAGATGAGGTGTGGCCCACGGTGCGATGGCGCCGTCGGAGAGACTCAAGGACTCATCAGGGACGACGAGTTCCGGGTCCACCTCCAAAGTGGTACCAAGCCCCGAACAAACGGCGCATGCACCCCATGGGCCATTGAAGGAGAACTGCCGGGGTTCAAGTTCGTCAATGCTGATGTCGTGTTCGTTGGGACAGCCCAGCTTCTCGGAGAACCGCTTCTCCCTGTCGGGGTCCTTCTCCTCCAGGTCGACAAACTCCACGCCCACCACGCCGTGGGCCAGGATCAGCGCAGCCTCCACTGATTCAGTGATGCGCTGCTTGGCGGACTCACGTACCACCACTCGATCCACGATGACGTCCACATCATGCTTGCGTTTCTTGTCCAGTTCCGGGACTTCCGTGAGCTGGTACACGCCCCCATCGACCCGTACGCGGCTGTAGCCATCCGTCACGAGTTGCCGGAACAACTCCACGAACTCGCCCTTTCGCCCTTTCACCAGCGGCGCCAGAACCTGAAAACGGGTGCCCTCCTCCATACCCATGAGGCGGTCCACGATCTGCTGCGGCGTCTGTTTTCCAATGGTGGCACCACACACTTCACAGTGCGGAACGCCAATGCGTGCGAACAGCAGACGCAGGTAGTCATAGACCTCGGTGATGGTTCCCACCGTGGAGCGAGGGTTTCGGCTCGTCGACTTCTGATCGATGGAGACTGCTGGGGAGAGTCCCTCGATGAAGTCACAGTCGGGCTTTTCCATCTGCCCGAGGAACTGGCGCGCGTAGGCCGACAGTGACTCCACGTAGCGGCGCTGACCCTCAGCAAAGATGGTGTCGAAGGCCAATGACGATTTCCCCGACCCGCTCAGGCCGGTGAAAACGATCATCGCATCTCGCGGCAGGTCAATGGAAACGTTCTTCAGGTTGTTGACCCGGGCGCCTCGTACTCTCAAGTGTTCATCCACTCGGGCAATGGTACTGAAGGCCTCGGACAATGCTGCTCTCCGGATTCGAGGCTCTTGGCGAACAGGGGGCATGCGAGCCCACGCACAAAGCTTGATTGCAGTCCCGCCCGCATTTGATAGGTTGTCCGACATGTCGAGCCGTCCAGCAGCAGACGGCGCCCCTTTCGACGTGATCCTTGAGGCCGTCCGAGAGCACACTCATCAGTTGCTCGGGGCGACAATTGGGTTTACGGAGGAACATTGGGCGCAGCCGTCCCTCCTACCCGGGTGGACACACAGTCACGTGGCCGCCCATGTCGTGGAGAATGCGCGGGGCTTCATTCGCGTCTGCCGGGGAATGTCACTCCATCGTCCTGCTCGGATGTATGTCTCCCACTCGGAAAAGGTCAGAGCCGTCGAGGAGGGAGCCCTCGCGGGCGGGCTTCAACTGCAGATAGATCTCGACACCTCCGCGAGCGAGCTCCAAACGCTACTGCCCCCGCTCGAGGGCAACCTCACCCCGTTGGAGCTCAGACCTGGATACCGATTGCCTGCTGAGCAGATTCCTCTCGCTCGTCTGTACGAGGTGGTCATACACTCCGTTGACCTCGGCATGGATGGTGAGCGGAGCCATTTTTGCTCCGGCATCCCAGAGTTGTTGCTGGCATTCGAGGCCGAGCGAATTGGGCGACGCCCCGACCTACCCGGCATGCTCATTCTTGCGGATGAGGGGTATCGGGCACGGCTGGGCGCCGACGACGATTTCACAACCGTCGGAGGTCCAGCGATCGATTTGTTGCTGTGGTTGGCGCGGGGCATCAGCTCTCCTCACCTCCGCGGCGCCTGGGATCGCTCCATGGGCAACTGAGCGGACCATCCGATGGCCCCAACCTTTTAACCATTGTGTTATGAGTAGCGATAGGCTTCCCGCTGCACGAGAGCCCTTGTCACACAGCTACCGAAGTGGAGCTCACCACATGAGCCAGCCCCCCACCAATTCAGGCAATGATCCGCAGTGGAACCCAAACAATGCTGGGGGTGCCTCCTCGCAGCAGCCCCCGGTTCCCGGACAAGGCCCGTATGACCAGTCGCACAGCGGGCCAGTTGGACCCGACGGCCAGCCCTGGACCGGACCAGTCGGCCCCAACGGCCAGCCGTTACCCGGAGCTACCCAGCCCCATGGAGGCACGAAGTTCAACGTCAAGCAGATACTTACCGGCGTTCTGGTTGTTGTATTTCTTGGCGTCACCGCTTTCTTCGTCTGGCAGAACATCCAGAAGGACGCCGCGCTCGCCGTCGGGAATTGCCTGGTTTTCACCGGGACGCCCACGGACGCTGATCACGAACTCGTGGACTGCGATGATTCCAGCGTGTATTCCGAGTATGTCGGTGAGGTCATCGATGGGGACGGGCAGTGCTCCGATCCGCAATCCGCCTCCTACACGATCAGCGAGAGTGACAGGAGCGGTGACACCACCGATGTCACCAAGATCACTTGCCTCGTTCCGCAGCTGTTCGAGGGCCAGTGCTACGCATCTCTCCCCGAAGGTTCGGTCAATGACCTGGAGGTCGTCGACTGCGCCAACCAGGAGTTTGAGGTGACCTCTGTGGTGGATGGCATCGACGCAGAGTGCGCGGAGGGCTCCGAAGCGATCGCCTTCGCTGTGCCCGAACGCACCTACTGCATCGCCTTCCAAGGCTGATTCATCCCCCGCACACCAGGGCCGAAAGCGCCACACCGCCCACACGGCGGTGTGGCGCTTTTCATTCACATCGGAAGTGTCTGCGGGGATGATTAGTCTTGTCTCCATGAGACCAGTTGATGAGCTGCGCCGACAGGTGGCACCCCTGCATGTCCAGGCCGAGTTCGAGCCAGCCGGGGACCAACCTGCGGCCATCGCCGAACTGGAGCGAAGGATTGATGCGGGAGAGCAGCACGTGGTCCTGCTGGGTGCAACGGGCACAGGTAAGACCGCCACGATTGCGTGGCTGGCAGAGCGTGTGCAGCGTCCCATCCTCGTGATGCAACCCAACAAGACTCTCGCGGCACAGTTCGCCAATGAGCTGCGCTCGTTCTTCCCTGACAACGCCGTGGAGTACTTCGTCTCCTACTACGACTACTACCAACCTGAAGCCTACGTTCCCCAGACGGATACCTATATCGAGAAGGACTCCTCCCTCAATGAGGAAGTGGAGCGCCTTCGGCACTCCGCCACCAGTTCGCTGCTGACACGTCGGGACTGCATCGTGGTGGCCTCCGTGTCCGCCATCTACGGATTGGGAACTCCCGAGGAGTACCTCAAGCAGCGGGTCACTTTGCGCGTCGGAGAAAGTCAGGATCGCACCCAGCTCCTTCGCCATCTTGTCGAGATTCAGTACGCCCGCAACGATCTGGCTGGAACGCGTGGCACCTTCCGTGTTCGTGGTGACACGGTGGAGGTCTTTCCGATGTACGAGGAAAATGCGGTGCGCATCGAGTTCTTCGGTGACGAGATTGAGAGGATCTCCACAATGCAGGCGTTGACCGGCACTGTGCTGCACGACGAGCAGGAGATCTACATCTTCCCGGCCACTCACTACTCCGCTGGCTCGGAGCGGATGGAGCGCGCCATAACCCGCATTGAAGCCGAGCTCGTGGGCCGACTGCAGGAACTGGAAACCGAGGGGAAGCTGCTGGAAGCACAGCGGTTGCGGATGCGTACGAGCTACGACATTGAAATGATGCGCCAGATTGGTACCTGCTCTGGAATCGAGAACTATTCATCCCACGTGGACGGCCGGGCAGCTGGAACCGCCCCATCATGCCTTCTGGACTACTTCCCAGAGGATTTCCTCCTGGTCGTGGATGAGTCCCACGTCACCATCCCGCAAATCGGCGGCATGTTCGAGGGCGATGCATCCAGGAAGCGAACGCTCGTGGATCACGGTTTCCGCCTGCCCAGCGCGATGGACAACCGTCCATTGAAGTTCAACGAATTCGTGGATCGAGTTGGCCAGACCGTCTATCTGTCCGCAACGCCCGGTCCCTATGAGTTGGACCGCTCCGATGGCTACGTGGAACAAATCATCCGTCCCACCGGTCTGGTGGATCCTGAGATCGTTCTGAAACCCACGAAGGGCCAGATCGATGACCTGATGGGCGAAATCAAGTTGCGGGTGGAGCGCAACGAGCGTGTACTGGTGACGACGCTGACCAAGAAGATGTCGGAGGATCTCACTGACTACCTCATGGACAACGGGATCAAGACCCGGTATCTGCACTCCGACATTGACACCCTCCGTCGTATCGAACTCCTGCGGGAGCTTCGGTTGGGTGAGTACGACGTCCTCGTGGGCATCAATCTTCTGAGGGAAGGGCTGGACCTCCCTGAAGTGTCACTGGTGGCGATTCTCGACGCGGACAAGGAAGGTTTTCTCCGATCAGAGAGGTCGCTGATCCAGACCATTGGCCGCGCAGCCCGCAACGTGGACGGCCAGGTGCACATGTATGCGGACAAGATCACCCGTTCCATGGAAGCAGCCATCGACGAGACCAACCGTCGTCGCCAGAAGCAGGTTGCCTACAACACGGCGCACGGCGTGGATCCGCAACCGTTGCGCAAAAAGATTTCCGACATCACCGAAATGCTCAGCCGGGAGGATGCAGACACCGAGAAGTTGCTGGCCAATGGCGCCAGGGCACGCACCACATCACGCAAGGGGAAGCTGGATGCCTCCAGCATGGCGGTCAACGAGTTGACTGATCTCATCGAAAACCTGACCAGCCAGATGCACCAAGCGGCTGCAGCGCTGCAGTTCGAGGTGGCGGCAGCCCACCGCGATGAGGTCTCGGGCCTGAAAAAGGAGCTCCGTCAAATGCTCGAGGCCAACAAATAGCCCCTCATTCCGGGAGTGCCAAACGTCCCTCCCTCAGCTGGGTGATGGGGCCGTACCAGAGCTCACGCACCCGCTGAAGAGTCAGATCAGCCTCCCCGGAATTGTCAATGACCCAGTCAGCAGCATCAAGCCGTTCCGTCCGCGATGACTGCGCGGCCACACGTGCTCGGGCCTGATCCACACTCAAGTCGTTGCGTTCCATGAGCCGGCTGAGTTGAACTTCCTCCGGGATATCCACCACGATGACCGCATCGAAGGAGCCCTGCTGGCCTGTCTCCACGAGCAGTGGAATGACATGTGCGACGACGCCGTCCTCCGGAACCACACTCTCTCGGCACCGGGCGGCGGCACGCACCCGCGGATGAATGATGGAGTTGAGGTCGGATCGGGCAACGGCGTCACCAAAGATCATCTCCCCCAATGCGGCACGGTCCAACGAGCCATCAGCGAGCAGGACCGAGTCGCCGAAGCGGGCCGCCACTTCCCGCAATCCCGCCGAACCAGGCTCCACGACCTCTCGCGCCAAGAGGTCGGCATCAATCACAACTGCCCCCAAAAGGGCCAGTTCGTCGGACACCAACGTCTTGCCACAGGCGATGCCACCGGTCACGGCCATTCTGAACATGTGCCGAACCCTAGTGCCTGAGTCACCCCCACCGTCGGTGTGGCACACCGATGTCCGAACCAACCTGTGGCTAGAATCAGGCACCGCTGACGCGGGCGCTGTGCCCGTCTTCTCGAAAGGAAATAGTTATGGCTCGCATCCTATGGATCGTTCTGGTCGTTCTCCTGGTCCTCTGGCTGATCGGCTTCATCGCCAAGATCGCCGGCGGTCTGATTCACATTCTGCTCGTGATCGCCCTGGTAATCCTGGTGATCAACCTGGTCACGGGCCGCAAGGCAGTCTGACCTTCACGCTCAACACACAGAGAAGGCCCGGCCCTTTCGGGACGGGCCTTCTCTGTGCCTGGTGTTTCAGGCGATCATCACGTGATCAGTTGACGCCGGTGAGCTTGTCGCGCAGCGCCTGCAGGGCCTCGTCAGATGCAAGGGATCCTTCACCCGAATCGCTGTCCTGCGTGGAAGCAGAGGAGAAGCCGGTGCTGGCCTGCACTGCTGCTTCCCGCTCGGAGCTTTCCGCATCGGTGACCTGCTTCTTGTGGGCTTCCCAGCGAGCCTGGGCCTCGGCGTACTGCCGTTCCCATGCCTGCTGCTGGTCCTCGAAGCCGGGCTTCCACTCCTGGTTCTCGGCGTCGAAGCCTTCGGGGTAGATGTAGTTGCCCTTGTCGTCATAGCTGTCCGCCATGCCGTACAGCGATGCATCGAACTCTTCAGCATTGACGTCGAGACCCTCGTTCGCCTGCTTCAGCGAGAGGGAAACGCGGCGACGCTCGAGATCGATGTCGATGACCTTGACCATCACCTCATCATTGACGGAGACAACCTGCTCCGGGATCTCGACGTGGCGCTCGGCCAACTCCGAGACGTGGACCAGGCCCTCGATGCCGTCACCGACACGGACGAATGCGCCGAACGGCACCAGTTTGGTGACCTTACCGGGCACGATCTGACCGATCTGGTGCAGACGGGCGAATGTCTGCCACGGATCTTCCTGCGTGGCCTTCAGTGACAACGAGACGCGCTCGCGGTCCATGTCCACTTCCAGCACCTCGACGGTGACGGGGGTGCCCACTTCGACAACCTCGTTGGGGTGATCGATGTGCTTCCAGGAAAGCTCGGAAACGTGCACCAGTCCATCGACACCACCAAGATCGACGAAAGCGCCGAAGTTGACGATCGAGGAGACAACACCCTTGCGGATCTGGCCCTTCTGCAGTTCCGTGAGGAACGACTGGCGCACCTCGGACTGGGTTTGCTCAAGCCATGCACGGCGGGACAGGACCACATTGTTGCGGTTCTTGTCCAGCTCAATGATCTTGGCTTCAAGTTCCATGCCGACGTAGGGCTGCAGGTCGCGCACCCGACGCATCTCGACCAGGGATGCGGGCAGGAAGCCGCGCAGACCGATGTCGACGATGAGGCCACCCTTGACGACCTCGATGACAGAGCCGGAGACGACGCCGTCCTCTTCCTTGATCTTTTCGATCGTGCCCCAGGCGCGCTCGTACTGAGCCCGCTTCTTGGACAGGATGAGGCGACCTTCTTTGTCTTCCTTCTGCTGAACCAAGGCCTCGATCTCATCACCGACGCTGACCACGTCATGCGGGTCAACGTCGTGTTTGATGGAGAGTTCCTTGGAAGGAATGACGCCTTCGGTCTTGTAACCGATGTCGAGCAGGACCTCGTCCCGGTCGACCTTTACGACGGTACCGGACACAATGTCCCCGTCGTTGAAGTACTTGATGGTGGCGTCCACGGCAGCCATGAAGGCTTCCGGGCTGCCAAAGTCGTCGACTGCGACTGCAGACGCCTCAGTGGAGGAGGTCATGTAGTGGGGCTCCGAAATGGGTAAGGCCAAGCGCTCAGGGCCTTGTTGTCGGGAGCCAGGATCGATTACCACAGACCGTTCAACGCGCCCACCCCACTACGTCCGGGGGCAGACAGGCCACTATGCTTCCATCACTCTAGCTTCGCGCCGATGAGCGGGTCAAACCGTTGTGCTTCTTTGATCAGTTATTCTTGGGCTGTGACGAGTCAACCGATGTTCAGCGACCGACGGCGCATTGTTGCACTCGTGCTGGCAGTGTCGGTGCTCGTTGCCCTCATTGCATGGCTTGCCCTGCGTCCTTCCGGAACTGCGACGGTGGAGCCTGAGGTCACCGCCACCCCTGTTGCAGCCAGTGCGACGCCCTCCCCTTCGCCTGTGCTCTCGAGCGTCCCACCCACGAGTGCGGCGCCTGCTTCATCTTCAGCACCTGCCTCTTCACCCGCGGTTCCCCTTCCCTCTCCATCACCAACGCCAAATTCCACCGGATTCTGTCAGCCGTTGACCGAAGAGGGATTCGTGCCCGTGCGCTACGAAATCGAGCGCTTCGGTACCGATGAGACGGTCGTTTCCCTAGGCCTGGATGCTGATGGCGCCATCGCTGCTCCACCGAAAAGCGAACCGCGTACAGCTTCTTGGTGGAACCAGGGGCCGACGGCGGGTGCATTGGAGGGCAAGACCGTCTTCTCCATCCACACCTACCGCCGCGGCGGCGCCCTTGGAAACCAGATGTTCGAGGGTGGGCAGAGTCGCCTGCAGGCCGGCGACCGCATCATCTTGCACGGTGCCCGGGGAGAGGTTGCCTGCTACGACTTCGTCGAGGCAGAAAAGGTCATGGTGGCCGACTACGATCCGTCATCGAAGATGATGGTCGACTACGACGGCAACCCACTGTTGACCATGATCATCTGTTGGGACCACCGTTCGGGCACCGACATCTGGGATTCGCGGGTGTTCTTCTACGCCCAGCCCTATGTCGGCGACTGATCGCACATCAGTGTGCGGCGGTGAACCACGAGTCACCCACGCCAACTGATACTTCGAGGGGAACCTCGAGGTCCATGGCCGCTGCCATGTGCCGGCGCACCAACTCCCCCACAGCCTCCTGCTCGCCGGTGGCCACCTCGATGATCAACTCGTCGTGGACCTGCAACAGCATTCGGCTGGCGAAACCGTCCTCTGCCAGTGCGCGACCGACATTGATCATTGCCACCTTGATGACGTCGGCCGCTGATCCCTGAATCGGGGCATTCAACGCAGCGCGCTCTGCCATCTCCCGGCGCTGGCGGTTGCTGGAAGTCAGGTCCGGCAAGTAGCGCCGACGGCCGAGCATGGTGGACGTGTAGCCGCGTCGCCGCGCTTCGGAGACTATGTCGGCGAGGTAGGACTGTACCCCGCCCACCCGCGAAAAATAGTCCTCCATGAGGGCCTTGGCCTCCCCGACGGAAATCTTGAGCTGATTCGACAACCCGAAGGCGCTGAGCCCGTAGGCCAGCCCATAGTTCATGGCCTTGATCCGCCCGCGCATTTCCGCAGTCACACCGGTGGGATGGACGGCGAACACTTTGGACGCCATTTCATTGTGGAAGTCACGGCCGGAACGGAAAGCCTCTATCAGCCCCTCATCGCCACTCGCATGCGCCATCAGACGCATTTCGATCTGCGAGTAGTCCGCACTCATCAGGGCCTCGAAGCCCTCCCCCGCAATGAAGGCGCTGCGAATCTGGCGGCCCAACGAGGTGCGAATCGGAATGTTTTGCAGGTTCGGATCAATCGAGGAGAGTCTCCCGGTCGCCGCCATCGTCTGAACATAGGTGGTGTGAATCCGACCATCGCTCTGGACCGCCGCGAGGAGTCCATCGACGGTCTGGCGCAGCCTGATCGAGTCCCTGTGGGACAGCAGGTGACCGAGGAAGGTGTGTTCCGTTTTCACGAACAGACCCTCCAGTGCTTCCGCATCAGTGGTGTAACCCGACTTCGTGCGTCGCGTCTTCGGCATTCCCAGCTCGTCGAACAGCACTGCCTGGAGCTGCTTGGGTGAGCCCAGGTTCACTTCGTGGCCCAGGACTTCCCACGCCGCTTCCTGCGCCGCCGTGACCGCAGCATCGAATTGGCTGCGCAGGTCTTCCAGCCGCTGGACATCGACAGAAATCCCCAGCTTCTCCATTTCCGCCAGGGTGCGTTGGAGGGGCAGCTCCACCTCCCGCAGGAGGTCATCGGCCTCCCGTTCCACAAGTTCTATCCGCAGGGCTGCCGCGAGATCCAGCACGGCGCGTGCATGCAACAACGCCAGAGCCACCGATTCGTCATCATCCCCGGGAATGTCCAGCGCAAGCTGCGGCGAATCATCGTGCGCTGCCTCAGCCGCCAGTTCGCGCTTCAGGTGGCGCAGGACAAGGTCTTCCAGGTCGTAGGTCCTTTGGTCAGGCCTCAGTAGATAGGCCGCCAGGAGTGTGTCGAGTTCAATCCCCGCCAGGTTCCACCCACGGGACCAGCACGCCAGGGTCGGGCCCTTCGCCTCGTGCACCACTTTGCGCGGTGTCGGGTCCTCGAGCCAGGCTGCCAGGGCTGCATCGTCGTCGGGGCTCAGAGCAGTCACGTCCAGCCAGGCACCCACACCGTCGGTTCCGGCCAACGCGATGCCGGACAGATCACCAACGCCGGCCCCCCACGTACCCACGAAGTGCACCCCGGTCAGGTCCTGCGCGTGTTCATTCAGCCATGCGCGAGTGTCTCCAGGCTCCAGGGTGGTCCCCTCGACCGCGAAGGCGCTGGTGGTCACCGGCTCCTGCGGAGCGAGCTCCAGTAGTCGTTCCCGGAGCACACGAAACTCCAGCGCGTCGAAGAGCTCATGCACCTTTTCCCTGTCCCAATCCTGCCGAAGGGTTTCAGGGATGCTCAGCGGCAGACTCAGGTCACGCACCAGTGCGTTGAGACGCCGGTTGCGGGCCACATCGTCCAGGTGCGCCCTGAGCGATTCCCCCGCCTTGCCCTTGATCTGCTCGGCCCGGGCCAGGATGTTGTCCAGCCCGTCGTATTCAGTGATCCATTTCGCTGCAGTCTTGGGTCCCACCCCCGGCACTCCGGGCAGGTTGTCACTGGTCTCCCCCACCAGCGCCGCAATCTCAGGGTGCCTCACCGGCGGTACCAAGTACTTCTCCTCCACCGCCTCCGGTGTCATGCGTACAAGGTCCGACATACCCTTGCGGGGGTAGAGAACCGTCACGGCATCGGTGACGAGCTGGAAGGCATCCCGGTCCCCAGTGCAGACCAGTACGTCGAAACCGTCGGCCTCGGCCTGTGTGGTGAGCGTGGCGATCACGTCGTCCGCTTCATAGCCCGCCAACTCCACGTGGGGGACGTTCAGGGCATCGAGCACATCCTTGATCAGCGTCACCTGCCCCTTGAACTCCTCCGGCGAGGTGGAGCGGTTGGCCTTGTACTCGGGATAACTGTCTGTTCGGAACGAGTGCCGGGAGACGTCAAAGGCGACAGCGACATGGGTTGGCTTCTCGTCACGCAGGACATTGATGAACATCGAGGTGAACCCGAAGACGGCGTTGGTGTGCTGCCCCGTCGTGGTGGAGAAGTTGTCGACCGGCAGCGCGAAGAAAGCCCGATACGCCACGGAATGTCCATCGATGAGCAGCAGACGCGGTTTGGAATTCACTCCACCGAGGATAGCGGCCGCTGTCCGGAACGTCCCCTACAGTGGGCTTCCATGGAACATCCGTTGCCGGACTGGCTGCACACTCTCGACTTCCCCCTCGATCGAAAAATGGGCTTCGAGATGCATGAACTCACCGCCGAAAAAGTGGTGGGCAGCATTCCTGTGGAGGGCAACACCCAACCGTTCGGGCTGCTTCACGGTGGCGCATCAGCGGTTCTCCTGGAAACCCTGGCATCCATGGGCGCAGTCGTGCACGGGTGGCCGTCAAATCAGGTTGCGGTGGGGGTGGACCTCAACATCACACATATCCGCTCCGCGAAGAAGGGGAGAGTGACCGGCACCGCCACTGCACTCCATCTGGGCCGTCGTACGGCGATCTACGAAGTGGAAATTGTGGACGATGAGGGGCGCCGCACAGCTGTCGGGCGCCTCACCTGCCAGATGATCGACAAGGATTGACGCCCGGCACAGGGTCAGCGGGGTGAAGGTCTCGAGGTGCTACTTCTTCTTGTGGCTGATGACGCCCTCGGCCACTTCGCGCATGGACTTGCGCAGATCCATGGCGGTCTTCTGAATCCACCGGAAGGCCTCAGGCTCGGTCAACCCCAGTCCTTCCTGCAGAACTCCCTTCGCCTGATCGATGATTTTGCGGGATTCGAAACGGTCCTCGAGGGAGGCAAGCTCCTCTTCGATTGCCTTGATCTCGGCGAACCGACCGATGGCGATCTCGATGGCGGGAATGACGTCCGAAGCGTCGAACGGCTTGACCACGTAGGCCATGGCACCGGCGTCGCGTGCACGCTCAACCAGATCACGCTGGCTGAAGGCTGTCAGCATCACGATCGGGGCGATGCGCTCCCCCGCGATGACCTCGGCGGCGGCGATTCCGTCCATGCGTGGCATCTTGACATCCATGATGACCAGTTCCGGCCGCAGTTCACGAGCCAGCTTGACGGCTTCCTCCCCGTCGGCTGCCTGCCCGATCACTTCGAAGCCCTCGTCCGTGAGCAGCTCCACGAGGTCAAGACGGATAAGTGCCTCATCCTCGGCGACCAAGACTCGAGTTGGACGTGAGTTCTTGGGCATGTTGCTCCCTCATCAATGGGGTGTTTCATCGCTGCGTCTGCACAGCGACGTCGAAATACTATCGTGCCGACAACGCCAACGGCGAAGCCGTGCACGAATGCGCGCAGCAGCTGCGCAGTTCGGCCCGATGCGCGCTTGTGGCTCGACATGTGGCACAATATTGGACGCCCAGCCCGGGTGGCGGAATGGTATACGCGGACGGCTCAAACCCGTCTGGCCGAAAGGCTGTAGGGGTTCGACTCCCCTTCCGGGTACGTATAGAAATGAAGAAGGGGAAGTCCGCGCGCGCGGACTTCCCCTTCTTCATTTCTTACGAGCTCAGATCTGCTCGCCCTTTTCCTTGATCTTGTGGACCCGAAGCGTGTTCGTCTTTCCCGGCACACCCATCGGGGAGCCGGAGAGGATGACGATGCGCTCCCCCACCTCGATCATTTTCCGTTCACGAAGGAATTTGTCGACTTCCTCCACCATCTCGTCCTGGTTCGCGAAGTCCGGCGTCATGTGAGTCTCGACACCCCACGACAGTGTCATGGACTGCTTGGTGCTGCGCTCCGGGGAGAACACCAGCAAGGGGATCGAGGAACGCAACCTGGAGAGACGGCGAGCTGTGTCTCCGGACTTGGTGAAGGCCACCAGGAAGCGGGCCCCAACGCGATCGGCCGCCTCTGCGGCAGCCTTGGCCAGAACGCCGCCTGTTGTGTGCGGGTCCCAATCGATGATGTTGATCTCGCTGTGGCCGACTTGTTCAGTCTTCTCAACGATCTTCGCCATGGTGGACACGGTTTCCACTGCGAAGTCACCAACGGAGGTTTCACCTGAAAGCATCACCGCGTCGGCGCCATCCAGGATGGCGTTGGCAACGTCACTGGTCTCAGCGCGCGTGGGGCGCGGAGCAGCAATCATCGATTCCAGCATCTGGGTGGCCACGATCACCGGCTTGGCCCACTTGCGGGCGGCACGAACAATCTCTTTCTGCACCAGCGGAACGTCCTCCAGCGGCAGTTCCACGCCGAGGTCTCCACGAGCAACCATCAGAGCGTCGAACGCATCGATGATGGACTGCAGGTTTGCAATGGCCTGTGGCTTCTCCAACTTGGCGATCACCGGGAGACGGCGACCCTCCTCATCCATGATTTCGTGGACGCGCTTGATGTCGTCGGCGGAGCGGACGAATGACAAAGCAATGAGGTCAATGTCTTGCCCCAGTGCCCATCGAAGATCCGACTCGTCCTTGGGGCTGAGTGCTGGAACGGAGACGGCGACGCCGGGGAGGTTGATCCCCTTGTTGTTGGAGACGGGGCCGGGGACGGTCACTTCACAGATGACGTCGGTCGCGGTCACCTGAATGGCTCTGAGGCCAACCTTGCCATCGTCGATGAGAATGTCGTCGCCGATCTTGACGTCCCCGGGCAGGCCCTTGAACGTTGTGGAGCAACGTGAACCGTCGCCCTCAATGTCATCGATGGTGATGGTGAAGTGGTCGCCGACGTTCAGCTGGTGCTTCTCGTCACCAGCAAATCGACCCAAACGGATTTTGGGGCCTTGTAGATCGGCGAGCACGCCAACCGTCTTACCCGTGATTTCAGCGGCTTCGCGGACTGCCTTCAGACGTCCACCATGTTCGTCGTAGTCGCCGTGACTCATGTTGAGCCGTGCCACATTCATGCCGGCGTTGATCAGCTCAACCAGTCGCTCTGTGGTGTTGGAGGAGGGGCCGAGGGTGCATACAATTTTAGCTCTGCGCATTCGCTCACCCTACTGGAGTGATCCCACAAACTCACGCGGGGCCCCCACGTGATCAATCCTGCCGAACGATCTCCAACGCGTTGTCGAGTTGCTCCGGTGGTGGGGAGCTGAAAGTCACCCATTCACCAGAACCGGGGTGGGTGAAACCCAGTCCGGCCGCGTGCAACCACTGCCGGTCCAGGCCCAGCCGTGCAGCGAGCACTGGATCGCAGCCGTAGAGAGCATCGCCGCAACACGGATGCCCAATGGCTGCCATGTGGACACGAATCTGGTGCGTTCGCCCAGTCTCCAGTTTCACCTCAAGCAGCGTCGCCGCCCGATGCGCCTCCAGGGTTTCGTAATGGGTGATCGAGGCCCTCCCGCCGTCGACGATCGCCATTTTCCACTGGGCGCCCGGGTGTCGGGCGATGGGCGCCTCAATGGTTCCGGTGAACGGATCAGGATGCCCCTGCACAAGAGTCAGATAAGTCTTGTCCACGGATCGGTCGCGAAAGGCTTGCTTCAAAACGGTGTAGGCGATCTCAGACTTGGCCACCACCATGAGCCCGCTCGTTCCAACGTCGAGCCGGGACACGACACCCTGGCGCTCGGAGGCACCGGATGTTGAAACACGGAAGCCGGCCGCTGCAAGGTGCTCGGTCACGGAGGGCCCGTCCCATCCGAGGCTGGGGTGCGCAGCCACTCCGGCAGGTTTGTCCACGACGACCACATGGGCATCGTCATGAACAATGGCCATGCCGGCCGCTTCCCGGGGCACCACCGTCACTGTGTTGGGACGGGGCGCAGACACCAGTTCCAGCATTTCGCCACCCACGACCCTCATGGAGGCCTTGGCGACAGGTTCGCCGTCCAGTTCCACACCGCGGTCATCGATCAACGCATCAATTTTGGAGCGGCTGTGTCCCGTGATGCGTGAGGCCACGGCGTCGATTCGTTCGCCGGCAAGATCGTGCGGGACCAGAAAGACGCTCACGAAATGGCAGCCTTCAGCTCCGCGGCCTTCTTCTCGCGACGGCCGTCCAAAAATGCCAGGAGGATCACGAGGCCAGCAGCGCTGGTGATGCAAATGTCTGCCACATTGAAAATGGCAAAATTGGGCAGCTGAAAAAAGTCCACCACTTCTCCGTAGAGCGGGGAGTCGCCGCGAAACATGCGGTCGTGCAGGTTGCCGGAGATGCCGGCCATCAGCAATCCGAGTGCCATCCCCTGCGGCATCGTACGTACTCGCGGCAACCCAAGAACGAGGCATGCCACAAGAGCGACGATCGAAAAAATGGACAGTGCGAGTGTGGAACCGCTCCCGAGGCCGAAAGCCGCCCCCGGGTTGAAGATGAGCGTGAACCGCAGCAGGGTCCCCAAGATCTCCACTGGCTGGCCCTCCGTGAGCCGTTCCAGGGCCAGTAGCTTGGTCATCTGGTCGAGCGCATACCCAAAAATCCCGAGACCCAACGCGAGGAGAAGGGCTGGCCTGGGGTGCGCACCGCTCAGCGTCGTTCCTCGCGCTGCTTGCAGGTGACACAGAGGGTCGCGCGGGGAAACACTTGCAGTCGACCCTTGCCAATGGGGTCCTCACACACTTCACACAGACCGTAATTGCCTGCGTTGAAAAGATGCAGAGCCAAGCGTGCCTGATCGGCCATTTCGCGCGCATTCTGCGCAAGAGCCACTTCTTGGTCTCGCTCGAAGTTACTGGAGCCAAGGTCTGCGGGATCGCGGCCAGCGCCGTCGGTACCGCCCTTGAGAATGTCGCTCAACTTCTCCTCGGTGACGGCGATCTTCTTTTCGAGTCGCTCAATTTCTTCGGTGAGTGCTTCGCGTTGTTCAGCGATCTCCTCAGCGGTCCAGGCATCCTCGCCCTCGCGGACCGGCAAGTTGACGGTGGATTCCTTGGGTGTTGCCTTCTTCGTGGTCATGGTCATCTCTCTGGCTCATGAGTGGTCCGCAGAGAATACACCCCGCGAGCTTCAAATCAATCTGGACGTGCCACTGGCCGGCCCCGAGGGAACCGGCCAGTGGCGCACGTCATCTGTACTCAGCTGTCGTGGCCCTGCGCCAAAGCATCGAGCCGCGGCGTCTCAGACTCCCGAACGGCTGCCAGTTCAGGCATCCCAGCCGGCTCCGGGGTGTCCTCATCCAGCGATACGAGATGCTGGGTGAGGTACTTCTTCAAGTTCTCCCGGTATGAGGCCTCGAAACTGCGCAGCGCAGCGACCTTGGTGGTCAACTCGCCCTGCTCCTGTTCCAGATCAGTGAACAACTCAGCGCGTCGTTGTGTGGCTTCAGTGTCCACATCCTGTGCCCGGGCATCAGCCTCACGTGTCACCTGTTCAGCACCCACTTGAGCCTCACGGGTGACCTGTTCAGCGTTCACGCGGGCTTCAGACTCCACACGCTCGGCCTTCGTGCGCGCATCCGTGGTGATTTCATAGGACTGCTGCTTGGCATCGGCAATCTTGCGAAGCGCTTCAGCGTCAGCCTCCTCCACCAGTTTCTCAGCCTGCTCGGTGGCGAGCTGCACCAGACGGATCACGGCTGGGCTGGCGTCATCGCGGGTGCCGACCTTGAGCATCTGCACCTGACCGACCACTTCATTGACACGGGCTGTGCGAAGCTCATCGAGTTCAGAGCGAACGCGGGCCAACTCTGCGCGCAATTCATCATTGTTCGCCTGCAGCTGATCACTCTGGTCAGTGAGCGTCTTGGCATGCTCTTCAGCGACCCCGGATCGTTCCTGGCCCGTCGAAGCATCCGCACTAGGCGCAGCCGCTGCTTCAGACTTCAAGCGGTCAACCTCGGCCCGCAGGGCCGCGATCTCGTTGTCCTTGGCCCCGTGGTCCTCGTCGATGGCGACGGACGGGCTGGCGTCGTCCGAATCGCGCAGGGACTCCGCTTCGCGACGCAGCAGTTCCCGCTCGTTCTCGAACTGGGCGAAGGACTCCTCCACCTTGTCGATGAACGTGTCGACATCGCCGACCTCGTACCCGGTCACATTGCGCTTGGCCATGCGGAACCGGACGCGGCGGACCTCTTCGAGGGTAAGGCTCATCTCTTCAACTCCATACTTGATCGAATAAGGGGAGGCCGTGGAGCCTCCGGGATCGCTCAGACGGGATTACTGTAACGCACCCGCATCGCGACCGGACAGCGGTCCTCTGCTCAGCTCTGGTTGAAGAAACCGCCGGTTGCCAGACGCTCCTTGTCCTCCGGCCCCACAACAAGGTTGTGGGGGCACAGGAGGAACACCTGGCTGGAGACACGCTCAATGTTTCCGCGAAGACCGAAGATCAGACCGGCCGCGAAGTCGACGAGGCGCTTGTCCTCACCGGTCTCCATGTCGGAGAGGTTCATGATCACGGGAATGCCGTCCCGGAAGTTCTCCGCAATGGCGCGTGCCTCGTTGTAGGAGCGCGGACGCACGCTCACAATGCGGCTGATGTCAGCCACCTCAGGCTCAGCGGCGGGGACGCTCATCTGGGGGCGTTGCTGTGGCAACTTGGACACTCGACTCACCAACTCCTCGGGTTCCTCGTAGACGTACACGTCCTCAGTGAGTTCAGCCGACACCTCATCGGCTGGATCGCTGTAGCGGCTGTCCTCTACCAGACCAATCCATTCGGCCAGCTTTCGTACGCCCACAGTTCCATCTCCTCGTATCCGTGCTTTCTCCACGGAACCCTATCGTGCCCAACTCGTGTGAAACGCACAATGCCGCCGGGACACGCACCAAAAAGCCGTGGTGCCCGGCCGAACAGGCTGGGCACCACGGAAAACCTGGTCGGTGGAGACCGGGTCAGATCATCAATGTCACTTCATGAAATCCGGGACATCGAGCTCATCCTCATCTGCCCTGGGTGTTGCGGGACGTGGCTGATAGGACTGCTGGTACGACTGCTGATCAGGCCGCGCGGACGGCATGGGGTTGGCCTGCGGTGCTGGCGACGAGTTGTGGGTGGCTTGCGCAACGGGTGTCGGGCGAGCCTGCTGCTGACGAGAAGTGTCCGGGCGGGAGTTCGAGCGCTTCTGCGGCATACCACCGTCAAAGCCCGCTGCGATCACCGTGACGCGGACCTCATCGCCGAGAGAGTCGTCGATGACGGTACCGAAGATGATGTTTGCCTCGTCGTGCGCCGCCTCCTCGATCAACTGCGCGGCTGCGGACACCTCGAACAGTCCAAGATCACTGCCACCGGCCACCGCAAGCAGAACGCCATGGGCTCCGTCGATGCTGGCCTCGAGCAGCGGGGAAGAAATTGCCATCTCGCACGCCGCTCGCGCTCGGTCCTCACCGCGTGCGGAACCAATGCCCATGAGGGCGGATCCGGCCTGGCTCATGATGGACTTCACGTCGGCGAAGTCGAGGTTGATCAGTCCGGGTGTGGTGATCAGATCCGTGATGCCGGAAACTCCCTGCAACAACACCTGGTCAGCCTGCTTGAAGGCATCCAGAATCGCAACGGTGTGATCGGTCATCTGAAGCAGCTTGTCATTGGGGATCACGATGAGGGTGTCGACCTCTTCGCGCAGCGATTCAATGCCGCTTTCAGCCTGGTTGGACCGACGCCTACCCTCGAAGGAGAACGGCCGGGTCACGACGCCGATTGTCAGTGCCCCGAGCGAACGAGCGACCTTGGCAACGATGGGAGCGGCTCCGGTACCCGTGCCACCACCCTCACCTGCGGTGACGAACACCATGTCGGCGCCCTTGAGAGCCTCTTCAATCTCATCGGCATGATCCTCTGCGGCCTGCCGACCCTTGGCCGGGTCAGCACCGGCTCCGAGCCCGCGGGTCAGCTCCCGACCGATATCCAGCTTGACGTCGGCGTCGCTCATCAACAGCGCCTGGGCGTCTGTGTTCACGGCGATGAACTCCACTCCGCGGAGCCCTGCCTCGATCATGCGGTTGACGGCATTGACGCCACCGCCACCCACTCCAACCACCTTGATGACTGCGAGGTAGTTCTGTGATGCGCTTGCCATTCTTGGCCCTACTGTTCTGTCGGATTCTCGAGAGTTCGAGGACTGCGGTGATGCCGCAAGGCTATGACGCCACCACGACGACGTCCAAAACAGCGCCGTGACGCGCCCGGATCACCTCAAGTGCAACTTCAGGGTTTCCTCCCTGACCTCACTTGGTGGTGGGGTGACTGGGGGCCGAGACGTCATAGAGCGTCGCATCCACGGCCAGCAGAGCTTCCAGAACATCCGCCTTCAGCGAGGACTCCTCAGAGCTGCCCCACACCACAAGCCTTCCCTCGGTCATTTCCAGAGTGATCCTGTCGACGGCCTTGGCCTGCACTCTTTCGACCTGCGTGAGCATCTCCGGCGAGAGCTGGGAGACCACTTCCGCCACATCACTGAGAACCCGGGATTCCTTGTCTGCTGTGACGACCTGGACGACGCCCTCAACCGGCGCGTTCGACGTCGAGAAGATCACTCCGTTTTCATCCACCCACTGAAACACTGCGCCCTCGACGCGCTGGAACACGATCTCTCGCTCGCTCACGTCGATGATCACCGTGTGGGGCAGGTCCCGGCTCACCTCCACGTCGCGCACGGCAGGGAGCTCCGCGACCCGGGATTCGATACCAGCGACGTCGATGCTGAGCATGCGGGTGTCCGGAACCACCAGTGCGGCCAGGCGGATATCATCCACGCTCACGAGGTCGTTGCCCTGCACAACGACCTCCTGGACACGGAAGATGGGCGAGAACATCACGAGCCACACCAGAAAGCCCAGCACAAGCGCGGCGCCCGAGATGATGCCCCAACGGATCAGGCTGCGACGCCGTTGACCCCGCTGCCTCTCCTCCAGCACTTCCGCGAAGGAACCGGCCACGGGCCCGCTCAAGTGGGAACAGCTTCGGGTCGCTGTGCCAACAGGGGTGCCAGGAGGGGACCGACGATGGTGACATCACCACAACCCAGCGTGATGATGAGGTCGCCGGGCCGTGCGATCTCATCCAGCGCCGCGGGAAGGTCGTACTTGTCAACAACGTAGATCACTTCTCGTGCACCGTGGCGAACAGCTGCATCCACAACGAGCTGTCCGGTGACACCAGGAATGGGATCCTCGCGGGCCCCGCAGACGTCGTTGATGACCGCTATGTCCGCGAGTGTCATGACGTCGCCGAACTCATCCGAAAAATCTACGGTGCGCGAGTACAGGTGCGGCTGGAAGCAGGCGATCAATCGCCCGGACAGGCCAGTGGCCTGATTTCCTGCCTCGGTGGCCTGCCGGGCAGCGGTCAGCGCAGCCCGGATCTCGGTGGGATGGTGTGCGTAGTCGTCAAAGACCCGGACGCCCGCAGTGTCGCAGATCAGCTGGAAGCGTCGCAGCGTTCCCTCGTAGCAGCCCAAACCCTTGATGCATTCGTCGTGCGAATGGCCGAGCAGACGGCCCGCGGCGTAGGCAGCCGAGGCATCGGCGAGGTTGTGGTTGCCGGGCACCTGCAAACGGATCGGGCCCGATTCCTCGCCATAGGTCAGCGTCGCAGTGACGCCATTGCCTCTGGCCTCAACATCCGTGATGCGCACATCGGCATCGACAGACTCCCCATAGGTGAGCATGTGCGGCACCTCGTCGCGGAGTTGGGATGCAAGTTTGCGCGATCCGGCGTCGTCAACATTGATCACGACGTGGCGGACATGTGGACCCGTGGCGAACGCATGAAAGCCCCGCGCGTATGCCTCCGGCGTGAGCCAGTTCACGAGATGATCCACTCCCACATTGGTGATCACGGCGATCTCGGTGGGGTACTGGATGAAAGAGCCGTCGCTTTCGTCTGCCTCCACCACAAACGTGTCCCCGTCTCCGAGCGCAGCACTGACTCCGGTGCTGGACAGGGGCCCCCCGATGACGTAGCTGGGGTCGGCTCCAATGTCGGAGAGCATGACGGCGGTCATCGCAGTGGTTGTGGTCTTGCCATGGGTGCCCGCGACAGAAACGGCGCGCTTGTCCAGCATGAGGGCGGCCAATGCTGCCGATCGGTGCCACACCCGTAGGCCCCGTCGACGTGCCTCGGCAAGTTCCACGTTCGACTCGCGGATGGCAGAGGAGACCACGACGGTGGCCGCATCTGCGAGGTTGGCCGCGTCGTGGCCAACGGAAACCTTGATCCCGACACGGGCCAGCGACTGCAGCGCAGTGGAATCCTTCTGGTCGGAACCCGATGTCTTGATGCCGAGTTCGGCGTACAGGCGTGCGATGCCGCTCATTCCAGAGCCACCGGCAGCAATGAAATGGACCGGACCCACCTGTGAAGCAGGTACGACGTCAATGGGGTTCAGGAGGCTCACAGTGATTGATTTCCTTGGTTGTGGGGGGTGATGGCGAGGATGGCGCGTGCAAGGGACTCCGCTGCATCGCGCGGATAATGGGACCGTGCCGTCTCTGACATCTGCTGCAGGCGCAGCGGATCGGCCAGTAGCGGAAGAATCTCGGAGCACAGAGTGGGACCGTCGAGGGCCCCATCATGAATCATGATGGCGGCTCCGCTCCCGACGAGTCCGGACGCGTTCTCCTCCTGCTCGCCATTGCCCCAGGGAAGCGGGACGAAAACCACGGGCAGTCCGAAGACAGCCGTTTCCATGACGGTGGCTGCTCCACCCCGGGCCAACATCATGTCTGCCGCCCGATAGGCATCAGCCATGCGTTCCACAAAGGCCACCGGTCGGTATCGACCCCCACTGCGGTGGGCTCGGGGGACGTGCTCGCCGGTGAGGTTCTTGGGCCCCAGGACATGCAGGATCTGGACACCCTCGGCAAGAAGTTCATCAAGCGCACCGGCCACGGCCGTGTTGATACTGCGGGCGCCCTGGGATCCCCCGCTGACCAGCAGCACTGGCAGATTCGGATCGAGATCAAATTTTTCCCGGGCCTGCTCCACGGTCATGTCTGCTTCGGTGATGGATCGCGACATCGGCATGCCGATGAGATTGCCTCCGGGCAGTGCAGTCTCTGCAAATGTCGTCGCCACGTGGGCCGCGAAACGTGCGCCGATCTTGTTCGCGATCCCCGGAACCTTGTTGGCCTCGTGGATGACAATCGGGATACCCAACGTCCGGGCGGCAATGTAGGCAGGCATGGAGACATATCCCCCGAAACCCACCAGGGCATCGGCATCCTGCAGGATCCTCCGCGATTGCGTGACCGCTTTCAGCAGTCGCCACGGAAGTTTCATCAGGTCCAGATTCGGTTTTCTCGGCATGGGCACTGGCGTGATGAGTTCCAGGGCGAGTCCCGCCGCCGGTATCACCCGGGTTTCCAGACCCCGGGCGGTGCCGACGCACACCAGGTGAATATCTGGCTGCAGTACCTTCAGCGCTTCAGCTGTGGCAATTAACGGCGAAGTGTGGCCCGCGGTTCCCCCACCCGCCAACACGACGCTGGTCATCGGGTACGACCGGCGGCGAGGATGCTGGTCATCCGTGGCTTGGTCATCGTCTGTTTTCGCGCGGCCAAGTGGCGTCGCGCCTGCGGTGTGTCGCGGGCGCAGGCCAGCAGGACTCCCACCGCCAGCAGGTTTGCCAACAGCGCTGAGCCACCCGCGGAGATGAAGGGCAGTGGGATTCCGAGGACGGGCAGCAAGTGCATGACCACCATGATGTTGATGAGTCCCTGCACGAGCAGCCACGCTGTGATGCCTGAGGCAAGTATGCGGTTGAAGATCTTGTCGGAACGCAGGGCAATGGAGAATCCGGCACGCGCGAGAATCGCGAACATGGCGATCACCACGAGGACCCCGAAGAGGCCCAATTCCTCACCGATGACGGCGAAGATGAAGTCCGTATGGGCTGCATCTTTCAGTCCGCCCCACTTCTGCCGACTCGCACCCAGCCCGAGGCCCCACCATCCACCTGATGCCAGCGCGTAGACGGCGGCCATCGGCTGGGAGGACAGGTCCGTGTCGGAGGAGGGGTCCAGGAAAACCTTCATCCGGGCCATACGGTTCGACGATCCGGTGACCAACAACACGATGCCCGTGGCCGCGATGATGCCGCCGGGAATCAGGAGTTTGTAGGACGTACCGATGAAGAACAGCAGGGACACGACGATGATGCCCACCACGATGCCCGTGCCAAGGTCCCGCCCGGCGAGGATGAGAGCGAGCACGATGCCGGCGCCCGGTACGAAGGGCACCAGCAACTGCGGCACTTCGTGCAGTCTGCCGCGTTTCGTGTGCCAGATCGCAGCAGCCCAGATGATCAGGCCCAGCTTGGCGAACTCCGAGGGCTGGAAGGTGGCGCCGCCGATCCTGATCCAGTTCTGGTTGCCATTGACGGTTATGCCGAGCGGACTGAGCACCAGAAGTAGCCCGATGACTGAAAGCCCCCACCCGAGCCACCCCATTCTTCGAAGGACCTTGGGGTTGAAGCGAAAGATCACGGCAGCGCCTATGACGCCGACGACCATGAACATCGATTGCCGCACCACGTAGTAGTACGGGGATTCACCGCTGAACTGAGCTTGCGCCGACGACGCGGAGAGCACCATCATGGCGCCGATCGCGCAGAGGATGGTCACGGCAAAGGTCACCATGTACTGGTCTGCCATGGGTGAGTTCACCAAAGCGCGGAGTCCCACGGGTGCCGTTGTCGGGTGTGAGGGCGAAGCGGTGTCGGTTGCGGTGGCCATGCTCGGCAGGTGTCCCTTCGGCGTCAGTGGTCGGTGAGGGGAAGGTGGAGATGCCGGCGCACAGCCTCGGTGAACTGCTCGCCCCTGTCGTCATATCCTAAGAACATGTCCAGGCTCGCACAGCCCGGGGACATGAGCACCACATCATCTTCCCGCGCCATCTGAGCTGCCAGCGCCACCACTTGGTCCATGAGCCCACTCTCCGTCGAGTCGAGCACATGTACCGGGACTTCGGGCGCGTGTCGTGAAAGTGAGGCTGCCACGAGCTCCCTGTCGACGCCGATGACAATCGCACCGCGCATCTGCGAGGCGTGATCTTCAACGAGTTCATCGAAAGTGGTGCCCTTGGCCTGTCCTCCCGCAATCCACACGAATGAGCGAAACGCGCACATCGCGGAGTTTGCGGCATGCGGGTTTGTCGCTTTCGAGTCGTCCACCCACGTCACGCCGCCAACCGTGGCGATGCGCTGGATCCGGTGACCTGCCAGTTCCAGATTCTGCAATCCTTGCGCAACGGCTTTGGCAGAGACACCAAAGCTGCGTGCCAGAGCCGCGGCTGCCAGTGCGTTCTCCACATTGTGCGGTGCATAGGGGGTGACATCGGACAGTTTCGCGACTTCCAGGGCGGAGTCCCGGCGCTGGGTCACGAATGCCCGGTCCACCAGCAGATCGTCGACCACCCCAAGCATGCTGGGGGCAGGGATGCCTGTGGTGAACCCAATGGCACGGGCCCCCTCTGTGACTTCCGCATCCTCGACAAGCTTCTCGGTGGCTCGCTCGGCCACGTTGTACACCGCCGCATGGCGTACGCCTTTGAAAATTTTTGCTTTGTCGGCGACGTAGCGCTCGTAGCCGTCATCGCCCTCGTACCACTCGAGATGGTCCGGGTGAAGGTTCAATACGGCCGCCGAGTGCATCTCCACCGTGTGCATCCAGTGCAGTTGGAAGCTGGAAAGCTCGACCGCCAAAACGTCATAGTCAGTGTCATCGAGGATGGCCTCCACGATGGGCCGTCCGATGTTGCCGACGGCTGCCGTGGTGAGCCCTTCAGCCCGGAGCATGGACTCCAACATCTGGGTGGTGGTCGTCTTGCCGTTGGTACCGGTGACGGCCAGCCAGGGCACCACACGATCCGGGTGCATCATCCGCCAGGCCAGTTCAGTTTCTCCCCATACAGGGATCCCCCGCTCCGCGGCCTGCTGCAGCAGGGGTGCGCTCGGGCGCCAGCCCGGCGAGGTCACCACCAGATCCACGTCCTCCGGCAGCGTCGCCGTCATGCCCTCTCCCAGACGGACCGTGACATCCAGCATTTCCAGCAGGCCCGCCTTCTCAGCATGCCTCTCCGATTCGTCAAGCACCGTGATTCTCGCGCCCAGGGACATCAACCCGTCAGCAGCCGCGAAGCCGGAAATGCCCAGTCCTGCCACGACGACGTGGGCCGACGGCCAGTCACTCAGCCGATCAGCAGTCGCCATCCAGTCGAGAGTCACAGTCCAATCACCCATTCCGTGTAGAAGATTCCCAACCCCAGCGCCACGCAGATTCCACCGATGATCCAGAACCGGATGGTGACGGTGACCTCCTGCCACCCGAGCAGTTCGAAGTGATGGTGGATGGGTGACATCTTGAAGATCCGCTTGCCGCGCGTGGCCTTGAAGTACGCCACCTGAAGGGTGACAGAGCCAGCCTCCATAACGAACAGAAAGCCCATGATGACCAACAGGAGTTCCGTGCGCGTCATCACTGAGAGACCAGCGAGCGCGCCACCGAGAGCCATGGAACCGGTGTCACCCATGAAAATCTTGGCTGGCTTCGCGTTCCACCACAAGAAACCGAAGCAGGCACCGGCCAGGGCCAGCGCGACCACCGCGACATCGTAGGGATCGCGGACTTCGTAACACAGGGGCCCCGCCGTCAGGGGTTTCGCGCACCACTGGTTGTACTGCCAGATATTGACCAGTGCAAAGGCCGCGAAGACCAGCGTGGAACTGCCCGCCGCCAGCCCATCCAGTCCATCGGTCAGGTTGACCGCATTGGACCAGGCCATCACGAGGAAAAGTATCCAGATGACGGCGATGATGAATGGCAAATAGAGCCAGGGGATGTCGCGCAGAAAGGAGATCGCCTGGGAGCCGGGCGTCAGGCCTCGATCATTGGGGTTGATCAGGGCAAGGACGGCGAAGGCCCCCCCGATGAGGAATTGCCCAATGAGTTTCCCTCTGGCGGTCAGACCGAGGGAGCGCTCCGCAGAGATCTTGGCCCAGTCATCGAGGAATCCGAGAAAACCCATGGCAGCCATCAGGGCCAGCAACAGAACGCCCGAATAGGTGGGGGGCGTCCATCGCAGCAAATGGGCCGTGAAATACGCGAGGATGACGGCGATCACGATCACGATCCCGCCCATCGTGGGGGTGCCGCGCTTGACAAGGTGTTCCTTGGGGCCATCCTCGCGGATGAACTGTCCGTACTGCCTCGCCGTCAGGAACTTGATCAGGTAGGGAGTCCCCACGAGGGTGAATACCAGGGCCAGTCCCCCGGCCAACAAAATGGCGATCATGCAATGTCCTTCGTCAGGGCCGCAGCCACCTGTTCGAGTCCCACCCCGCGTGAGCCCTTGATGAGCACCACGTCCCCGGCGTGCAGTTCCAGTTGTCCCGCGATGTCGTCGCGGCTGGACTCCGCCGCCTTGACTCCAACCTGTCGGGCCCCGTCACACACATGCGCGGAGAACTCACCCACCGCCAGCAGTTCGGTGATGCCGAGGTCCCCCGCGAGTGCTCCGATGGCAAAGTGTGCCTCGGCCGCCAGCGGGCCCAACTCCAGCATGTCGCCCAGGACGGCGATCACGCGTGCCATCGGATGCTCTTCACGTTGTCCGGCTACGAGTTCCACCGCCGTACGCAGTGCGGCGGCCATGGAGTCCGGGTTCGCATTGTAGGAATCATTCAGCACCAGAACTCCATCGGCGCGCGGATGAAGTTCCATTCGCCACCGGGACCGCACCTCGGCGCTGCACAGCATTGCGGCGACCTCGTGCAACGGCACACCCACTGCGAGTGCGGCTGCTGCTGCGGCCAGCGCATTGGACACCTGGTGGCGACCGACAAGCTTCATCTGCACGGCGACAGAGCGTTCAATGCCCTCGCAGGTCACGATCAGGGTGAAGCATGGTTGACTGAAGGCGCTCATCGTGACATCTCGGGCTGACACCTGCAGATCACCCGGGGGTAGTTCACCTTCACCAAACCATGCAAGCCGGGCCCCGGTGCGGGCACACATCTGCGCCACCCGGGGGTCATCAGCATTCAACACTGCCCAGCCAGAGCTCTCCAGCCCCTCGACCAACTCGCCCTTGGCGAGTGCCGTGTGCTCCAGCCCACCGAATTCACCGACGTGCGCCTGCCCCACGTTGAGCACGACTGCCACGTCAAGAGGAACCAGCGACGTCAGCCACGCGATGTGTCCCACGCCGCGCGCGCCCATCTCGCTGACCAGATGACGCGTCCCGTCGTCGATCCGACACGCTGTCAACGGCACTCCGATTTCATTGTTCTGACTCCCGATGGGTGCCACGGTGGGGCCGACTGACTCCAGAATGCTCGCAAGAAGATCCTTGGTGCTGGTTTTGCCCGATGATCCTGTGATGCCAATGCTCACCAGTCCCCGTTGCCGCGCCTCGCGGACGAGACCGCGCGCCAACGCTGACAATCCCGCCACTGTGTCCTCGACGAGCAGATGCGGGACAGCCGCATCGGTGGTCCGGGTTCCCAGGACTGCCACCGCCCCTGATGACACCGCACCGGTTGCGTAATCGTGGCCGTCCACCCGTTCGCCGGGGATGGCCAAAAAGAGCGCACCCGGGGTGGCGCTGCGATTGTCCAGGACGACGTCAGGGCCGACGCGCACGTCCACACCATGGACCTCCACGGGCGTGGGGTGCAGGAGATCGACGAGCTCCGACAACATACGAGGTCTCATCAGGATTGCCTTTCCGTGTTCTTCAGCCAGGCGCGGCGGGCCTCAACGGCGTCGTCGAACTCCAGCACGTCTGCTCCCACCTGCTGTCCACGTTCGTGCCCCTTGCCAAGGATCGCCACCACACTACCGGCCGTGGCGCGGGAGAGCGCATACTCAATCGCGGTTCGACGTCCGGCCACCTCCATGACGTCGCCCTTGCACCGATTGGTTCCTGCCAGCATCTCCGCCCGGATCCCGGCCGGGTCCTCAGAGCGAGGATTGTCATCGGTGACCACAAGGAGGTCGGAGCGCTCAGCCGCAGCCATCCCCATCAGTGGACGCTTGTCACGGTCGCGATCTCCACCGCAGCCAAGCACGGTGATGATGTGGTTGAAGGACGCTGCCAGGGCATCCAGCGACGCGGCGACAGCCTGTGGTGTGTGTGCAAAATCGATGATGACGGAGGGCGCCTTCTCCCCCAGATCCAGCAATTGCATGCGTCCGGGCACCTGGGCATTCCTCAGTCCCGCAAGGGTCTGGTCCACGGAAATTCCGGCGGCCTCAGCCATCACGAGGGCCATCGCTGCATCAATCATGTTGTGGACGCCTGGAAGCGATATCTCCAACGCGATGTCTCTTCCGTGCAGGGCGAGGCGAGCCCGTCCGCCCAGTGGCGCCAGCGGTTCCCAGCCTGAGAGCCGTGCATCCACATCCGCACCGGTGCCCACTGTGAGCACGGGCAACCCGGCACTGCGGGCTCGCACAGCAATGCGCGCGCCGGCGGGATCATCCACCCAGCACACGGCTGCCCGGGTGTGTTCCGGCGTGAAGAGGCCAGCCTTGGCCTCAAAGTAGCTTTTCCGATCGCCATGAAAATCCAGATGGTCCGTACCTAGGTTCAGGAAACCCGCGACGTCGAACACGATGCCCGTGGATCGCTCCATTGACATCGCATGGCTCGAGACCTCGAGGGCGACAACGTCTGCGTTCCGCTCCGACATCACCGCCAGTAGCGCCTGAAGATCCGGCGACTCCGGTGTCGTCACCGTGGATCGTGCGGAGGGCAACTCCTCGCCACCCATCCTGAAGCCGATCGTCCCGATCGTCCCGACATAGTGTCCGGCCGTCGCGAGAGCCGACTCCAACAGAGCCACCGTCGTGGTCTTGCCGTTGGTTCCAGTGACGGCCATCGTGACAAGGCTCTCAGCCGGAGACCCGAAAACCCGGGCGGCGATGGTGCCCATGTCTCGACGCAGGGCCCCTGACACGCACACTGGCACGTCCACAGCCTCCAGAATGTGGGCCCCCGCTGCATCCGTCAGGATGGCGGGGACACCGGAGGCCACAGCTGCGGCAAAGAAGGAGGCCCCATGCTTGGAGGAGCCGGGCAACGCCACCCACAGGGTGCCTTCAGACACGTCCCGCGAATCCAGAGTGATGTCTGTGATCTCCACGGTGCTGTCAGATCCTCCGGAGAGATCCAGCCCTGCGACCAGGTCTTTCAACGAGGAGGTGCGGGTGTGCTGAGGTCGAATCGCAGACATATCACTCAAAATCGAGGGGGAGCTCTGGAGCGGGCGTCGTGGAGGGAAGGACGTTGTAGCGAGGCAGGGCAGCCTGCAAAACGTTGTTGACCACGGGCAGTGCCAATTGGCTGCCAAGGTTGCCATTGGTCGGCTGATCCAGCACCACATAGACGAGAATCTGCGGGTCTTCCGCCGGGGCGACCCCCACGAAGGACGAAGTGAACCCGTTGTAGCACTTGCACGCCGGGTCAAATCGTTGCGCCGTTCCTGACTTGCCAGCGGTGCGGTAGCCGGGGATGGCCCTGGATCCGTCGCCCACCTCCGATATGACCGCTTCCATCATCTCGACGACGTCATCGGATGCCTCTTCGGAGATGACTCGCCTCTCTTCCGGAACCGGTTGCTCAATGAGGGTGCCGTCAGAAGCAGTCGCGGACTTGATGATCGTTGGTTGGTGGTACACACCACCGTTGACTGCCGCTGAGACGGCGGAGGCCATCTGGACGGCCGAGACGGACAACCCCTGGCCAAACGAGATCTGGTCCCGTGTGTAGTCGGGCATGTCACCGTCGGGCACAAACCCGGACGTCTCCCCGGGCAGCCCGGTTCCCGGCTTGCTACCCAGCCCGAAGTCGCGAAGGTAAGCGGCCAACTCGGCCTTGGGCATGAGACGAGCCAGCCCGATCGTGCCGATGTTCGAGGACTTGGCAATCACGCCGCGTGCAGTCAGGTTGATCGTTCCATGACTGAAGGCATCCCGCACGACGCCGCTGCCGGAGGCGATTTGAGGAGGAATCACCACCTCGGTATCCGGATCGACGTAGCCCTGGTCCGCAAGGGCCGCCATCGTCAGGACCTTCTGCACAGACCCCGGCTCCAGCGCGTCGGTGACGGCCCGGTTACCAAGGTCACCGCTATCCGCGTCCCCGGGCGCCCGGGGATCGTAGGAGGGCCCGTTCGCCAGCGCCAGCAGCTCCCCGGTGTTCACGTTCTGCACCACGAGCATGCCCGTCTTGGCCCCGGCATTCTCCATGCCCTCAGCAAGCGCTTGTTCGGCGATCCATTGCAGATCGCTGTCTATCGTCAGGGAATAATTGGTTCCATCGACGGGAGGAACCAGGACGTTGGTGCCCAACGGGATCCGTCCATAGCGTGAGGCGTCGTAGACGCTCTGGCCCGGTTCGCCCGCCAGTTCGTCCTGCAGGACGTTTTCCAAACCGGCGACGCCCAACCCCTCGCCGTTGACGAAGCCCACAACATTGCTGGCCAGGGACCGGTTCGGATAGGTGCGAATGGGATTGGACTCGGAGTACAACCCGTACCAGCGCCGTTCACCCTCACCATCGACCCCAGCAGCCATGTCCCGCTGGATTTCGATCCACGTGGCCGCAGCCACCTGCTCATCGACGATCTCATAGCGGGAGTTCGTCTCGTCCTCGTTCGTTGCCGTGAGGATGGGAAGGAAGTCATCAGCCTTCCCGTCGAGGTGTTTGGCCAGGATCGCTGCGACAGCGGCCGGCGCAGCCTTCGCCTCCGCCTGCTGCTGATCACTCATGGCGTAGCGCTTGTCTGCACCATTGGTCATCACCTGGTCGGGGTCCACGACAATCCGCACCGCCGGTTCGGTGGCTGCCAGGACGACACCGTTGCGGTCTGTGATCGTGCCCCGTGCGGCGGGGAGAGTGTTGGAGGACTGCATCTTGCTTGCCGCCTCATCAGCGAAGGCCTCCGCATCAATCGCCTGGAGTTGAAACGCTCGTCCCCCACACAGAGCCAGACCCAGCGCGCCGATGACCATGGCTGTGCGAATCCGAAGCGAGGATCGCCCCAGGGAGAGTTGCCAACTGCGACGGTACTGTCTGCCGCTCACTGGTCAACACCGGCCGCGACGGGGAGGGTGGACTCCGTCGCAGCTGCATCCTCTGAGTCCGCGGCCAGGGCCAACGAGGGCCGCCGCAAGTAGGGGGCCTCATCCCCCACCACAGGCGTTGCGTCACCAAGAATTTCGCCATCAGAGAGTCGAATGAACACAGGATTGGGATTGGGCACCATGCCGGCATCACTCGCCCTGATCACCAGTGATGCGCTGCTGGACTTCTCCTGCAGTTGCGTCGTCAGGTTGGCAGCACGGTACTGGAGCTCCGTCGCCTCGACGCGCAGGGCCGACAGTTCTTTGGATTGAGAAGCAACGGATGTGGTGACGATCATCACCAACCCCATGCCCAATGCCACCAGGGCCATGATGATCAGGCCGAAGCCCACCGTCGAAACGGTGGAGCGCGCAGGTGGTACAGGCGTCAGTCCGGCGCTGGTGCGTGGCTGTTCCTGGCCCGGGAACGAGACAGTCGCGCTCATGATGTTTCCCTCGTTCTTTCAGCGACGCGCAACCGTGCAGAAGCGGCGCGTGGATTGGTGACAATTTCTTCGGGGCTGGGACGCTCCGCACCTTTGGTGAGGAGTCGCAGTTCGGCGGTGAGGTGATGGGGAACAACGGGCATGTTGCGAGGCGCCCGATCGGTGGCCAGTGCGGCAAAGGACTGTTTTACCAAACGATCCTCCAGCGAGTGGTACGACAGGACCGCCAGGCGCCCACCGACAGCCAACGCATCGATCCCTGCAGGGACCGCCGCAGCCAATGCCTCAAGTTCCCGGTTGACCTCGATGCGCAGAGCTTGGAAGGTGCGTTTGGCGGGATGCCCTCCGTTGTGACGCACGGCGGCGGGAATGGCATGGGAGATCACATCAACGAGGCGCGCCGAGCGCGTGAAGGGTTCGACTGCCCTTTCCTTGACGATGGAGCTGACAATTCGCTCGGCGAACTTCTCCTCGCCGAAGCGGCGCAGAATCTTCACCAGTTGTCCGGGCGCGTACGTGTTGACCACATCCGCAGCCGTGGGGCCGTCAATGGCGTCCATGCGCATGTCGAGCGGCGCATCGACACTGTAGGCAAAGCCGCGCTCCGTGCGATCAATCTGCAGGGACGAGAGACCCAGATCCATGAGGATGGCGTCGACGGAGTCGATGCCCAGGTCCGCCAGGATGTCCGGGAGCTCATCATAGACGGCGTGCACCAGCGTTGCGCGATCGGCGAGCCCACCCAGACGTTGCATGGCCACGTCATGGGCGTCGAGGTCGCGATCAATGCCGATGAGGGTGGCACGGGGGCAAGCCGTCAGCACGGCCCCGGCATGACCTGCCAGGCCGAGGGTTGCATCGACGAAAACGGCACCCTCGTGGTCAAGTGCGGGGCGCAACAGATCCACGATCCGGTCACACATGACCGGATCGTGGACGTCTGCGTATGCCTGCATCTCGACCCCGCTCCTTGCAATTTGTCTTGTTCTGGAATGTGTTCCTGCCTGGTGGTTCCCTTCCGGTCCGACTACCTGACATCGGGGAAGTGACGTCAGGGAACCGCTCCGGCCGGGAACCACCCGGCAGGTGAGCCGGGTTCTCAGCCCGGCCCGGCCAACAGTTCTTCGTTCATCTCAGAGAAGCCCTCTTCGGCCGTACTGGAGTAGCTGTTCCACGCCGCGGCGTCCCAGATCTCGGCCCGGTTGTAAGCGCCGATCACCACGACATCGCGGTCCACCCCGGCATAGTTCCGCAGTATGGGAGGGATGGTGATGCGGCCCTGCTTGTCAGGGACCTCGAAGCTGGCCCCTGCTGCCAGCATGCGCTGGTAGTCGCGGACCTGCTTCAAGGTGTTGGGGGCGGAGCTCACCGGTGTCATGAGCGCTTCAAAATTCTCGGTGGTGTAGAGAGCAAGCGCTCGCTCCTGAGTGCGTGCCACCACGAGGCCACCAGCGAAGACATCTCGGAATCGCGCAGGAAGAATGAGGCGCCCCTTGTCATCCAATTTCGGGGTGTACGTCCCAACCAACATGCGCAATCACCTCCCCACGCCACTGCAAGGCCCCCATAGCCCTCCATTTCGCTCCACCGTACCCCACTTCACTCCACTTGACCCACGAAAACGGAGTGTCGCGCTGAAGCGACACCATCGGGAGTTACGGCGATTGAACGGAACAACTACTGTGGTCTTCGATCCGCGCGCAAGATGAGAGCGCACCACCAACAAGAGGAGCAACGCGTGAGTAACGCTGCGACCCCAACCCTGGCCGAGGTGGCCAATGTCGCCACATCTGTGGGCCAGTCGATCTCCAAGGTGGTGGAGGGCAAACCCCGCCAGATCCACGCTGCCATCGTCGTGTTGTTCGCCGAGGGGCATCTGTTGATCGAGGACGTTCCCGGCGTGGGCAAGACAGTCCTGGCCAAGGCGCTTGCCCGCTCCATCGCAGGCGAAGCGAAACGTATCCAGTTCACGCCCGACCTTCTGCCCAGCGATGTGACGGGCGTCTCGGTCTTCAACCAGGACAGCCGCGAATTCGAGTTCAAGAAGGGCGGCATCTTCGCCAACATCGTGGTGGGCGATGAAATCAACCGCGCATCGCCCAAGACACAGTCAGCGCTACTGGAGGCCATGGCAGAGAGTCAGGTCTCCGTGGACGGACGCACCTACCCCCTTCCCACTCCCTTCATGGTGATCGCGACGCAGAACCCCATCGAAATGGAGGGCACGTATCCCCTCCCCGAGGCGCAGCGGGACCGCTTCATGGCACGGATCCAGATGGGATACCCGGCTCGCGTCTCCGAGGTGGCCATGCTGAGCGCACAGGCAAACGGGGATCAACTCGCCACCGTGTCCGCGGTCACCGACGTGGACTTCATCGCCCGCGCCGTCGTGGCCATCCGACAGGTGTATGTGGCCCCCGTCATCAACGACTACATCGTCACCCTCGTGGAGGCCACGCGGAGCTCATCCGATCTGCGACTGGGCGCCAGCCCTCGTGCCTCACTCCACCTCATGCGCGCGGCACGCGTGGAGGCGGCGCTGGCCGGGCGCGACTACGTCATACCCGAGGATGTGGCCCAACTCGCCACCACGGTGTTGTCCCACCGGGTACTCCTGACCGTGGATGCCCAGGTGGCCCGGCGCAGCAGCGAACAGGTGGTGGCCGGGGTCGTGGCCCAGGTGCCGCTGCCGAACAGGGGCTGACCCGTTGGCCACCTCCAGGGTGCGGCTGACCGGACGGGGCGTCGCTCTTCTGTTCGCAGGTGTCGCTCTGATTGTTGCCACGGCATTTGTGGGGGAACCTGATGTGATGTGGATCGGTTTCCTGCTGGCCCTGATGCCGTTGACAGGCCTGGCAGTGGTTTGGCTGTTGAGTTCCCGCCTGCGCGTGACGCGACGCATTGAACCGCAGGAGGTTCCACTGGGAGAGCGCCCACGAGCCGACCTCCGGATCACAAACCTGAAACCGCTCTCGCTGTCGACGGCTGAGTTTCGTGATGCCTGCCCGGGTGCACTGGGATCCGCCGCACGATTCTCGCTCGCCCACGGTGGTGGCCGCTGGAACCAGTCGGTGGGCTACGAGGTGCGCGCGGATCACCGTGGCCACTTCAACCTCGGTCCCCTCGACGTCACCAACAATGATCCATTGAATCTCGCCACATCCTCATGGCGGGTACCGGGCAACGCAGCCACACTGCGAGTGACACCACGCATGTACCCGCTCACGATGCCGCGCCGGCTCATCGGTTCTGGCTCCACTGGAGAAACAACACCTCAGCGCATCGGGCACTTCGGTCAGGACGACGTGCTCGTACGGGAACACCGCCACGGGGACGATCTGCGTCGAGTCCACTGGAGGCTGACGGCCAAACAGGGAGAACTCATGGTCCGCCTTGAGGAGCAGCCCTGGGACCCCTCCGTGACCCTCATCATCGACAATCGCACTGCAGGGCACCTCGGTTCCGGTCCGGATGGCGGTTTGGAGTTTTCCATATCGGCCGTGGCATCGATCGCAGCAGTCCTGCTCTCAGAGAAGTGTCGCGTCACCGTCGTATCAGCAGAGACAGAGATCTACTCTCCCCTCCACGCAGACGTCACGTCCGCGCGGGACCGCATGCTGGGTGCAATGACAGACCTCACCGGCTCCGAACGCCCTTCGATCAGCAGCGGTCTTTCACATTCGGATTCCATCGGTAATTCGCAATCCATCATGGCGGCCCTTGGTGTACTGAGTGCCAGCGACGCCGCTGCCCTGACCGCCGTCGGAATCCGCATGCAGCAGGCCACGGCTCTGGTGCCGGATCCGGTGGCCTGGGGCGTCGAGGTGGACCGTGCAGACGCTCATCGCGCAGCCTGCCGTCTCCTCACTGCGTCGGGGTGGACCCTGCACCAGTACGAGCCGGGCGAAGGCGTCGTCGAGGCCTGGAATCGGCTCATGGCACGGGTGGTGGCAGCATGAAGTTCAATCATTGCATCTGGAACTCGATCGCCATCGCCATCGCGGTGGGCCTCTCTGCATGGACGCTGACACCCATGTTCGCCAGCTCGGACTTTCTGAGCTGGTTGCCTGTAGTCCTCGGCGTCTCCGCCGTCACGGGAGTCATCGGCGTGCTCGTACGGTTTCCCCGACTCCTGACGACGGGGCTCCAGGCTGCGGGAATGGCGGCGGTTCTGCTGTGGCTGGGCTTCGTTCAGGCTCCCACCCCACAAGATCCCGAGGCGCCGTGGTACGAGCCACTCATCCTCCTGGGCGGTATGGGTACGGCCGTGGTGCGCGAGAACAGCACACCGCTTCCCAGCAGCGACGGTCTCCACTGGCTACTGCTGTGTGTTCTCGCGCTGGTGGTATTGGCAACAGAACTCCTCGTCAACGCACTGGAGCAGCCCTCCTGGTCCATGGCGCCACTCGGTGTCGTGTATGCCGTGGGAGCCCTGACATTGCCCACCGAACTGGATTGGACGGCCTTCGCCGCTGTTGCCCTCGGCTACGGACTCATTCTTGCCAGCAGCACTCACCTCGTGGGCACGGGTATCTCACGCGCGCGCTTCCGTGTCTCGCGAGCCGTGGGTCTTGTGGCGGTGGTGGGCATCGCTGCCGTACTGGCACCGCTTCTGACGAGCTTCGTGCCGCTTGGCGACAAGCAGCCCTGGTTGCAGGCCGGCCAGAATGCTCCCATCCAGCTGAGCGATCCAGCGGTCCTGTTGAGCGAGAACCTACGACGGCCAACAGAACAGGTGGTTCTGCGTTACACCACTGACTCCGAGGATCCCGTCTACTTGCGCACGGTGGCGCTGAACCTGTTGACCACCGACGGGGCGAAGCTGACGGGGATGACGCTGTCCTCCACTGGCCTGAGCGGGGATTACACCGCCCCCGGGCGCGAGGTGGAGACACAGGTGCAGATGCAGATGCCGTCGCAGTACCTGCCCGTGCCCTTCGCAGTGGATGACTTTGATGCCGATGGTGACTGGGCCCACGATGCCGACACGATGAGCATCGTCGCGACGGGACAGGATGCCGCTGAGCAGACGGCGGGCCTTGAGTACGAGGTCACCTCCACCGTTCCTGATCCGGAACGCGAGGATTTGGAGGCCGCAGTCGCCGGAACACCCCCCTTCGATGATGACACCCTCACGGTGCCCTCAGGCCTGGATCCAGACGTTTCCGTTCTCACCAGCGAGGTGACGGCCCAGTCCGCCACCGACGGGGAGAAGGCACTCGCCATCCAGAGCTTCCTGCGCTCAGAGGGATTCCAGTACAGCCTCGACGCCCCGGATGACATGGGCATCGACGTCATCAGCAACTTCCTGCTGAACGATCAATCCGGCTACTGCATCCATTTCGCGGCCGGCATGATCACCATGGCTCGGTTGGAAGGCATCCCCGCCCGCATGGCGATCGGTTTCACACCCGGTGAGCGGGACGGAGACGAGTGGGTCGTGACCACCTACAACATGCACTCCTGGCCAGAGTTGTACTTTGAAGGCCTTGGCTGGGTTCCGTTCGAGCCCACCAAGTCAATCGCCGGCCCCCCTAGCTACACGGATCCCGATGTGGAGGGGACTGAGCCCTCCCCCTCCCCCAGCGCGTCAGCCTCGGCTGCTCCCAGTGCTCCGCAGTCGAGCGCGGCACCGGAAGTACCCGAGGAGCCCACAGCGGATCCTGCACCCACCGACGCGGATGGCTCCAACCGCAACGGGTGGTTCCTGCTTCTCGGGATAGCAGTGGTCCTCGGCCTACCGTTCACGCTCAGAACGTCGCTGCGGTTGTGGCGCCTCCGGGCTGGTCAGGAGCCAGCAGCCGCGGCTGAGAACACGTGGCGCGAGGTGCGGGCACTGTTCACTGATACCGGTCAGAGGTGGAGCGCATCATCTCCGGTTCTCGCCGCGTCCGAGATGAGCCATTCTCTGGCGGAGTCCGGGACCGGCCAGCTTGCCACGCTGGCCATGACCGTGGAGCGCGTTCGCTATGCACGGGGCGGCGCCGACACGTCGGACCTGAAACACCAGGCACGGGACTTCCGCAAGAGCTTCCTCGCAGCCCAACCGGGAAACAATGCGCTAAAAGCACTAGTGTTGCCGAAGTCCCTGATCTCGATGCGGTCACGACGGCCATGAAGGCTTTTGTAGGACGTGGAGTGGACGTACAATCAGTGGTGTCAACCTTGTCCGGGTTGTCAGCGGTGTCTAGGCGAGGGAGAAGGGTATGGCCCTTTCAGAGCAGGAACGCAAGCTGTTGGAACAGCTCGAGGCATCCCTCATGGCCGAGGATCCCAAATTCGCTCAGACGCTGAGCGGAGCCACGGGTGTCAAGATCCACCGCCGTCGCGCCACGCTGGCCGGACTGGGCTTTGTCGCGGGACTGCTTTTGCTTGTTGTAGGCGTCTCAGTCCATCCCGCGGTCAGCATCGTCGGGTTCGTCCTGATGCTCGCCTCAGCCATCATCGGTGTCAGCTCGTGGCAACGCGTCACGGGTGAGGGGCAGCCACGAGTACCCACCCCCGGACCCAGGGATGCCCCCAAGCCCTCCAGCCAGGACTTCATGGAGCGGCTTGAGGAACAGTGGCGCAAGCGCCAGGACGGCAAAGACCTCTAGGGAACCACTGATCAATCATGTCCTGGCTGCGGCGCACCGGATCGGGCGATCTGGCACCCCTACATCTGGATATGGACATCCAGTACACGCACCAGATGTGGTGACACCATCTCATCCCACCCGGCACGTCCTCGCCGAGAACAGCATTGATCAGCGCTTCCCTCGACCCAGTGTTGACCGGGCCTGATCACAACGTCCGGAGCTCGTTCACGCCTCACCAACGTTGTGCCACTGCTTGTGCTCGGGGAAAGCCCCCTCGAGCTCTTCGTAGGCCTGGAAGCTGGTGGTCAGGAAACACCGGATCTGCTGGCGGATGAAGTCATCGGTCGCACCGGATTCGAGATCAATCACGAGATCAGTGACCACGATGCACTGCTCCTGAGCTTGAATCACTCCGATGCGTGGCCAGTAGTGGGAGACGTTCCACTCATTGAGCCAGGGCAGGAGCCGTGCATGGGCGTCCAGATCGGGACGGAAATCCCAGGCTGAGCGAAGCACCAGGATTTCTCCATCCTCACCCCCGCCCTCAAAGAAGACTCGCAAATTGTCCCAGTCCGCCAGCACATCCCCGGCGTCATCGACGTGGTGACCAATGTCCATGCCTGTCAAAATCGCTGGCAGCCGAACTTTGGTGAATTTCGGCGTCGGTCCAGAGAGTTGCGTGGTGTCAATCTTGTCGAACAGGCCCATGGTGGCCTCCTTCACTTGTTGGTGTCTGGTTGCGTGGGTGCCGGAGCCATTGCTTCAGCTCGACGCTGGAGGCGACTACCTTCGTTCTGGCCGGATTCACCGTAGCGTTCCTCCAGCAGAGTTTCACCCTGTGCAGCAGCATCGGCAAGACGGTTCTGGCTGAGGGCGAGCCGTCCGAGCAGCAACCGGTAGGGCACCTCGGTCTCCGGCCGTGCGCCGGCGATTGCGATCTCAAGGCCCGAAGTGGCCACCTGTTCGGCTTCGATGTCCAGACCTGCTGACCAGAGCGATTTGGCCAGCGCCTCATGGACGTGCAAACGGTAGTTCGTTGCCGTCCGCGGATCGAGATCGCCGAGGCTGGCGAGCGCCTCGAGGTAGAGCGCACGGCTGATGTCGACATCGTTCAGGCTTCGCTCCGCTGCGTCGGCCAGGATGATCCGCGCCTCGGCGAGCGAGGCATGGTTCCGACCAAGTGCATCAATGGCCGTGATGACCAGTTCGGCCAGTTGCCCCGCCTGCACCGAGCTTCCCTGCCGCAGGCTCGCGCGGGCTGCGCCGAGGGCTGCTTCCATGGCCAGCTGATGCTGGCCAGAGGCTTCGCACGTCCGGGCGGCTGACAGATAGTCCGCCAGCGCCGCAGTGTGCTTCGATTTCGCATCGTTCAGCCTGGCGCGTTGCAGGAGAAGTCGCCCTTCCCATTCAGAAGCCCGATCGCTCTGGAGTGCAAGCACGTCGAACGCGTCGCTGGTCGCGGCATCGGCAGCTCGCACTGCGCCCATCTCCGCCAGGACGGCTGAGCGAACGCTGTGCACTGTCAGGGCGGCCTGCGGTTCAAGCAACTTCGTCATATCGGCGAGATGGTCACTCAGCGCCAGAACTTCAGAGCCACGGCCCTGGTCTCCGCACACTTGAATGAGATGCAGGGCTGCCTCAGCTCGCATCTGTGCTCCGGCCCATGCCTGTGCGAGCGATACGTGTTCGATCGCTGCAGTGTAGGACTGTTCAGCGTCGCCGCTTCTCCCCGCCAATTCGCTGAGGATGCGCCACCCGTGGGAGGCCACGGCAGCCACAAGGTGGCGGCGTCCAGCCTCTGTGAGTTCGGCCGGTTCCGACGGAGCGCCCTGACCCGCAGGCAGGATCAGGACCAGTCTGGCCCGCTGCACGATTCCACCCCAAAGAGGATCATTCAGAAGGTCGGCCGGACCGCGCGTCCCCTGTGGATCCGCACCTGCCTCGACGGCGGCCGCATCCAACAGCTCGAGCCAGTCCGATGCGTGGGAAGTGTCGGAGAAATTGCCACAGGCCACGACCAGGAGCGCGAGTCCCACGGCACACACGTCCGTTGCCCATCCCCGGATACTCCATCGGGACAGGGCCGCCTCCACCTGCTCCGTCCCAACATCGCTCATCCCCCTTCGTAGTGCGCCGGTTCCGAGTTCCCTCAACAGCTCTCCGAGTTGGGACTGGTTGGCATCGGCCAGCGAAGAGGCGCAGGAGTCGACGAGCTCCAGCGCAACTTCTTCTCCAAGTGCCTCGGATGAGACCGCGCCGGCGAACAGAAGGGCTGCTGCTGACATCGCATTCTCGGCACGGGGCAACCACTCGGACATGATCATCAGCGCATCGGACGGGCGGCCCAATTCCGCATAGCTGAGTGCCGCGGCGATGGCGCCTTCAAGGCTGTCCGGGTGAACCCGCGCGGCATCGTCACGTCGGAAGATCTCGGTGTGTGGGGATTCGGCGAACGCGAGTCCGGCATCCGGGGGCAGGATGAGGGAGATGGCGGCCCGGCTGTGGGCAACCGTTGCGAGGATCTCGGTGATCCGTTGAGTGTGCTGGTCTGTACCGTTGCGCAGGTCAAAGGCCGCAGCGAGATCCAGGGCGGCGCGGCGCGCCATGTCACCGGCTGATGCGAGCGTGTGGGGCTTCTCCTGCCCCAGGTATCTGGCAAGAGAGGGCTTGTCCGCCTCCGGTAGGGCTTTCTCTGCCAGCGCTGCATTCGCGGAGGCTACGACGGCGAGGGCCGCGAGCTGGCGCTCATGGGTTTCCTGATCCAGCGGGTTGTCCTCAATGCAATGCAGAACCCGCTTCACAAGAGCCAGCGCCCGCGGCGCGTCGCCGGTGGTCACGAGAAAGACTGCGACATCTGACAGCGCCACCGGGTCGTCAAAAACCTTGTACGTGTCGTTCAGGATGGCATCGATGGCGATGTTGAGTTCTGCGTGCTTTCCTGCGTCCGCCAGAATTCCGAGGCACCGCGCATAGGAGGCCTGGGGCTCTTCCACACAGTCAAAGTCACCGTGGATCAGTTCATTCAAAATGGTGAGCGCCCGCTTGCTGTCGCCGAGTTGTATCGCAGCGTTGATCAACAGCCTCCTCGAACAGGCTTCACAGTTGCCGTAGTCATCCGTGGGTGTTGCCGCGACGACCTCCAGCCAGTGCGCGACCTCATCATTCGCGCCTTTGTTGATCGCCCAACTGAGATTGACCTGGGTGATCGCCTTCCCCGGGATCCCCTCGCGGTTGTAGTCCGCCGTCATGTCGGCGATGGCACCATCGACGTCGTCCTTGGAGAATTCAGGATTGCCGGAGAGCACCCCCGGCATCCATTTGTAGATCCACATCAGGTCCGCATAGGGGTACTCCAGCCCCGGCAGCGACATCTCCGCCGGGTTCCGGGGGAACCTGGCGGGGTCCTCGCCATGTTGCGCCACGATGATGGAGAAGGTGGTGAGCAGAGTTTCGTCGTCGTCGATCTGGGAACAGTTGTTGGCCAGCCGCATGCGCGCCGCGTAGGCATACTGGTCCAGCCCGGCCGCCTCGGCCTCTGTGATGGCAGCCCCGAGGACCTGGGCACATTCCTGCCCCCACATCATGTCGTCACTGGAGAGAATCAGCTCTGTGACGCGGGCAGTGGCAGCGTCCTGCGGTGTGTTCACAATCATCGTTTCCTTGCGTGTGGTGTTCTCGAAGGATCGCAACCCTTCAGTCCCAAAGGTCAATCAGGTCTGTCACGGTCGTGGTCAGATCAGCGCTTTCTCTCGCCGTCAGCGGACGGCCGGTTGCCAGCACTGCCTGGAGGTGGAGGAGATTGACAGAGCGCTCGAACCGGAGGGGATCCTCCAGCCTGGCGATGCGACGCACGGTCGGGTTGGACCAGTTGTAGAGGACTCGTGAGCCGGGTGTGGAGTCGCTCGGTGACATCTGGTCCAGTTTGGCAATCACTTTGGCCCATCGACCTTTCGCGGCTCCGCGTGCATTGCCACGCTCGATGCGTCGCATCAGGTCAGGATCGGTGAGCAGGTAGCTGGGCACGTCAGGACTGGTTGCCACCCTCACCGATGCTTCTGCGTCGTGAGCGACCAGCGCCCGCGATGCGCGGGACTCAAAAGCGGCCGCGGCGGCACGGTCGTTCACCGGCACATCGTCGAGGCGGTCCAGAACATCCTGAATGCTGATGTGGCGAACAATCACCCCTGGTATGAGCTGGGGCAACTTCTCCAGCAGGTCCCGGTCCCAGGTGTAGGTGGCGTTGATGATGGTTGCCCGGGTGGAGGACAGCGCCTGCACCTGGCGAAACTGATCCGTGCTCAGCACGTAGGACAATTCGGTGGAGAACTCCAGCAATTCCCCGATCGGGCGCAACCCTCGGGAGGTCTCCATCGGCAGGTGCCGCACGATGAGCGGCCCGAGGTCCTCATCATGCAGGGCGAGCGCCTTCAACCCCAGGTAGTGCGTTGCCACGAACTCGGCCAGTCCTGCCGGGTTCTCGTGGTGCAGCGCGACGATCCACCCGCGGATCGCCTCACCAATGGCGTCCTTGGTGGCAAGCAGCACATCATCGGCCACGAGTGATTCCCGCGAAGCAGTGGGGTTGAGACCGGTGGAGTTCACCACAATGCGTGTGAAGAATGCCCAACTCGGCGCAATCTCGCGATGCTGATCGCTGATCAGCATCCGGCCGCAGAACACCCGGTGGGCACCCGTGGAATTCGGTGGCGCGGGAAATGGCAGTACGTAGGCGACACCACGCGTGCCAGTCAGCGGAATGTCCAAGGGGATGGCCGCGAACGGGGTGGTGCCCAGCAGTTCAGCGCCAAATTCCATGATGGTTCCCGGATCATCGGAGAGGAAGGGCGCGGGCTCTGTGATCTGCCGGGGGCCTGATGCTGCTCGCACCTGGATCGGAATTTGCAGGTATTGCGCGTAGCGACGGGCCAACTCTTCTGCAGCCACCGCTGAGACGAATTCCCGATCCGATGGACGGGCGGTGAAGCTGACGGTGGTGCCGGCGGCCAGTTCCTCCTCCAAATGCGCAACGTCGTAGGTCCCATCCGCTCGGCCAACCCATTCGAGGCTGGGGCCACCCATCGCACTGCGTGTACGCACGGTGATGGTGTCAGTGACCATGAGGGCGCTGAGAAACCCAATGCCGAAGCGGCCGATGGCGCTGGTGGGCAGACCGAAGTCGTCACGTTTGGAACTCGCGCCAACGGTCGCGAGGAATTCTGTGATCTCCGCGGGGGTGAGACCAATTCCGTCGTCGGAAATCGAGAAGTTGAGGTCATGGTGCCCGGCGGGTGTGATCACAATGCCGGCGGTTGACCAGCCCGGTTGCAGTTCGGTGCGTCGCGTGATCGCATCGGTTGCGTTCTGAATGAGCTCCCGCAGAAAAACGGTACGGGTGCTGTAGATCGCCGTCGACAGCAGGTCGACGATGCCGCCCAAATCCACAAGGAACCGCTCCGGAGAGACCTGCTCACTGAGAGGTTGGATCGAAGGATCGGGGCGTGTCATGGCGACGATCCTAGCCATTGGACGCGAGCTGGGCAGATCTCGAAAAAGTCAACCGTGCGTTGCCCCCACGGCTCTGGTGAGTCTGGCACGCTGTACCGCGGACGGACCAAATCGAAGGATCGCCTTGTCAACGGCACGCTCCGCCTGTTCCCAGCCGCACGTCGGCTCGTCAAGCGTCGGCTGAGTGTAGGTGTCATCCTTGTTGGCCAGCTTTTCAACCCGTACCCCCACACGTCTGATCCGCGCGCGCTGCAGGTGCAACTTGCGCCACAACCGCATGGCCTCGGCATGGATGTCACCCGTCAGGTCCGTGGGTGCTTTGAGTGTCCCGGTGCGCGTGATCGTCGTGAAATCAGCAAACCGCACCGACAACGTCACCACTCTCCCCACCATGGACTGGGCCCGCATCCTTGATGCTGTACGCGCTGCCATCCGCAGGATCTCGGTGGCCACCACCTCCTCGTCGTCGGTGTCGCGGCCAAATGTCTCCTGGGAGCCGATGCTGCGCTCGGCGGGTTCACGCGTCAACACCGATCTGTCATCCTGTCCCCAGGCCAGATCGAACAGCAGACCTCCCTGGCCTTCACCCAGCGCCCGCTGCAACGTGGTGCGGGGAGTGTTGGCAATGTCGCGCACCGTCATCAGCCCCAGCCGGTACAACTTCTCCGCCGTGACCTCCCCCACGCCCCAGATGGCGTCAACCGGCAGCGGGTGCAGGAACGAAATCACGGCGTCGGGGTCCACCACTTTCAACCCATCAGGCTTCGCCGCCTTGGACGCCAGTTTTGCGATGAACTTGCTGGGACCGATACCGATCGAACACGGGATTTTCTGCTCATCCATGATCTGGGCCCGCATTCCCTCGGCGACGATGCCGGCGTCACCACCGAGCCGACGCAAAGCACTCGTGAGGTCAATGAAGGCCTCGTCGATCGACGCCATCTCCACCTTGTCCGTGAGCGTGTCAAACACTTCCGAGACCGCTGTGGAGACGTCGGTGTAATGATCGAAATCGGGATGCACCACCGCCACTTGCGGGCACAGTCGCGTTGCCCTGGTGGAGGGCATTCCCGCAGTGATTCCATAGACGCGGGCCGGATAGTTGGCGGAGAGCACCACCCCGCGGGCGCTGCCCCCCACGAACATGGGGATGTTCTTCAACGATGGATCGCGGGCCATCTCCACGGAGGCGTAGAACGCGTCCATGTCCACATGGAGGACTTTTCTCGTGGACGTGTCCTTCACCTCCCTGAGCTTCCGGGGCTGGAGTGCCACAGCTTGCGTGGCGCCTCGGCAGCCCCCGTGCCCTGCGGCTTGATGTCTGCATACGGCGACTGCTCGAACCCGCTGGCATGCACGAGCACCCGTCGGCGCCCCATTCCGCCTGCCCGCGTGTGGTCTTGGGGGTCCGGTGGTGGTTCGAAGCCCTCCGGTGCCGGATCCTCCGGAGCGCCGTCGGTGTCTCCTGCATTGGCAGGAGGGGCGGCCTGCGTCGTGTTTTCTGTGATGGGCCATTCCCCCACAGGACCGAAACCGACGGGTTGGGCATTGACGATCTCGCCCACTGCTGCGAGCGCCTCCTCGGCCGTGGAACCGGAATCGAGCGCTTCGCGCCAGGTGTCATGGAGCGCTCCCAGATCCCAGGCACCGGTGGCACGGACCGAGAGACCGCGTGGACCGGTGCGCCGGATGACGCCCCGCACCATCAGCATCCAACTGTTGAACACCGTGGAGGCGTAGGGGCCCTGCGCGTCCTCGAAGAACGTGGCATCCGTCGGGCCTGTGGAATCATCCAGCGTCACGAAGATCACGCGCCTACCCGAGCGCACGGGCGGGGTCTGGGTGGCCACCTTCACCCCACAGATGAACACCTCCGAGCGATTGCGTTGCTGCAGGAGTCGCTGTGAGCTGACGGCCCCAAATGCTCGCAGGAAGGGCAGGTACCGCTCCATGATGTGCTGGCTGGCGTCCAGTCCCAGGATTTCCAGCTCCGAGCGGAGCCGCTGGTCATCATCCATCTCCGGCAACCCTGTGGCCACCACGTCCACTGCTTCACCCCCATCACTGAAATCGAAGGCGCCCTGTATCGACTGCGGCTGTGGCGGTGGCGTTGACCTGCGCTGGGCATGGGCCAACTCACGTGGATCCTCGAATCCCTGCAGGGCCCCCCGCAGAGTGGGCGTTCGACGTCGGCCGCCGGATCGGGACCGTGCGCGATCATCGGAGCGGCGCATGCGTTGCAGGTCTGCCAGTGCGAGAAGCAGGTCGCGACGGGTGACCTGAGCGTTGCGCGTCACGCCAGCATGCCTGCCAATGTTGTACAACCTGTCAAAGGCACCGGCCAGGACAAGCCGCTCCACCACCGGATGATCCACTGCGGCGCGGGACCAGAAATCGCTGAGGGAGGCATAGGGCTGCCCGGCCACGATCCGCCCCATCTCGGCCTCACTCATTCCCTTCACATCGGCCAGTGACAGCCGGATCCCCCACCCGGAAATGGTCGGCAGACCACCCACGGCCACCGGCTCCCGCCATGACGGCGGCAGTGCAGCCGCATCCAGGTCAACGGCCTCCTCCTCCGGATCCTCCCGCTCCACGTGGTAGGTGTCGTTGCTGTGGTTGACATCCAGACCGAGTACCCGAATGCCCATGCGTCGCGCCTCCTCGAGCAGCAACCGTTTGGGGTACATACCCGGGTCATGGGTGAGGATGCCGGAGATGAAGTGGGCCGGGTAGTGCCGCTTGAGCCACGCCGACTGGTAGGTGGGGAGGGCAAACGCGGCAGCGTGGGCCTTGCAGAAACCGAAGGAGGCGAAGGCCACCAGAATGCTCCACAGCTCCTCCAGGACGGGTTCGCCGTATCCCCGCTCCTGCGCGCGCGGCCACAACCACTCCTTGACCTCCTTCTGACCCTCTCGATCCCCCAGTGCCCGGCGCACCTCGTCACCCTGGGCGAGTGAGCACCCGGTGGCGATGGCGATCAGCATGATGACCTGTTCATGGAACACCACCACGCCACCGGTCTGCTCGAGGGCTGGAATGAAACTGTCGTGCAGGTAATGGGGCTTGCGCCAGCCCTGGCGAGCCTCCAGGAAGGGCGTGATCATGTCTGATTTCACGGGCCCGGGTCGGAACAGGGAGATGTCGATGATGATGTCGTGGAAGGTCGAGGGCCCAAACTTGCCCACGAGTTCCCGCTGCCCGGGCGATTCGATCTGGAAGCAGCCGAGCGTGGCGCGGTGGGCGATCATGTCGTAGACGGCGGGATCATCGAACGGTGCCAGGGCGTCGATGTCCGGCATGGGTCCCGTGGGTTGGGTGCGCTTGATCTCCTGCAGTGCGTGCGCCATGGAGGACTGCATGCGGATGCCCAGCACGTCGAGTTTGAGCAGGCCGAGGTCCTCCACGTCATCCTTGTCGAACTGGCTCATGGGGAAGCCGCCGTGGCTGGCCTCCATGGGTGTGCGTTGGCCCAGCGAGGAATCGCTGAGCAACACACCACAGGGGTGCAGTGCGATGTGGCGGGGCAGCCCGTCGAGCGATTCCACGAGGCTGAACAGCACCTCCAACCGCTGCTCGCCGAGGCCGGCGGCCCTCAGTTCCGGCAGGTCGCGCAATGCCGCCTTTGCATCGCGTGCCCGCACGTGGGGAAATGCCTTGGCCATGGCATCCACCTCGGCGGGTGGCAGGCTGAGCGCTGCGCCCACATCACGGACGGCGTGGCGTACCCGATAGGTCTCCAGCATCGCCACGCAGGACACGCGCTGCCCCCCGAAGGTGTCGAGGATCTTCTCATAGATCTCGGTGCGGCGGTGGGACTCCACGTCCAGATCAATGTCAGGCAGCGCGTGGCGCAGCGGGGAGAGGAACCTCTCCATGAACAGGCCGTGGGCCAGGGGGTCCACGCCGGAGACACCGAGTGCATAGTTCACGAGGCTGCCCGCCCCCGAGCCTCGGGCAGCACATCGAATACCCAGCCCACGGATGAGCTGCACCACATCGGCAACAGTCAGGAAGTAGGACTCGAAACCGAGCGTGCCGATGACTGACAGTTCGTCCTCGAGCCGGTTGCGAACCTCGTGTCCCAGCGTCGGGTACTGGGCGGCCAGCCCTGCCTCGCAACGGGCGCGCAGGACCGCAGGTGCCTGCTCAGTGGTGGTGCCCAGCGTCTCGAACTCCGGCAACCGGATCTCTCCCAACCCGATGTCGGCGATGGGATCCAGTCGACACTCCATCGCCAACTCCCGGGTGCGACGCAGCAGCCCACCGGCGTCCTCACCCGCCAGCAATGCCGCCTCCTCAGCGGCAAAGATCATGCCCGCCGTGTCCTTGAGGTGGCCCTCTGCGTTGCGTCGGTCAATATTGCGAAGATCCAGGGGGACCAGCCGTCGGGTGGCGTCAAGGACATCTACCGTGGCGGCCTGTTCCCTGCGTGCCATCCGCACCATGTTCGTCAGCACCGAGCGCAGCCCCGCCTCCGAGGCCAGCCGCAGGATGCCCGCGGCGTGGTGTGCGGAGGTGGCGCCCCTCCCGCCCACGTGATGGTTGGTGGCGGCCAACACCAGCTGATCTCCCAACTGGTCCTGCCATCGCCTGAGCCCCTGATGGGCCTCGGAGAGCCCGTGCTCCGCCAGGAGGGCGCCGACGTCGGAGTCAGCGCCGAGGGTGACCACCACGTCGCGTCCCACACAGTGCTGGAGGACCAGTTCTGCAGTGACCACCGGGTTTCCCCTCTCCCCGCTGAGATGAGCGGCGGTGATGAGGGCGCACAGCGTGGCCCAGCCTGCGCGCGAGGTGGCGGTCACCACCACCCGCGGCAGGCGGAGGTCACGCAACTGACCACCACGGGCGGCCGTGGGACGCCGCGTCGGCAGTCCGTCGTCACCGAGCGCCAGGTCCACTCCCACCACCGGCGCAATCCCCGCCTTCAGACAGGCTTTGGCGAACCGGACGGCTCCGTACAGTCCGTTGCGATCGGTCAGCGCCAGCGTGTCCATGCCGAAGTCCGCAGCCGTTGCCACCAGAGCGCTGGGATGGGATGCCCCGTACTGGAAGGAGTAGCCCGAGGCCACCCGCAAGTGTGCGAAGGGCTCGGTCACGACGCATCCCCACGGCCGGACACGCCGCGTTGGGTGCGCGTCGAGACGTATATGCCCTTGGTGGACAGTGACTGCGGCGTGTCCGGTCGGGACGGGTGACCGGTCACGAGACGACTCTCCGGAATCGCATACGGCGGGCCACGTCAGTGGTGAAGCGTTCCAGGTCACGCACCAGATCATCGGCCTCCCGCTCCGCGATGATTGCACGCTCCCCCGCCTCCACCACCTGCACGCGGGTGGAGAGGTATCCGAAGAAGGCGGCCCACTCAGCCAGGTGTGGGGCGCGACGTGCCAGCAGTTCCCAGACGTCGTGGCGGCCACGGACGCGCCCCGGAGTGGCCGAGATCACCACCAGCGCCAACTCCTCGGCGGTTCTGTGGGCTGCCACGTACCGATCAGCCGGATGTTCGATGCAGCCGATGGTGGCCAATTTTTGGGGAGTGGGCACGCTCATCAGTCGCACACCGCCTGGAGCACCCAGTCTTCGCGCCCCATGGAACGGGCCAGTTCATAGACGCCCCGCTGCACACCGTTGCCGGCCTCAACGCGCCACACCTCCATTTCCTCCAGGAGGTCCGTGGCAGGTGCCAGGTCAGTTCCTGCCGAGGTGTTGGGGACTGCGTCGCCGCGTGCTGCGGACACCCGCTGCGATTCCCACCAGGCCGTGGATCTGCTCCATCTGCCCTGGACCTCCTTGACAAGCATCAGTCGATTGCGCCAGATGAACTGCTGGGGGTGGTCGCTGAAGAGGACACAGATGGGCTCGTCATAGGTTCGCATGGGGCCTCCGGGCTCGTTGTTGGTGATGACAACTGACGTATCGGTTTCGACCCTTCGAGACGCTCGACCTCGTGGAAACGCACACCTTCGATGCTCGCTCCTCGGGACGGCGCCCTTGTGAGAGGAAGCTTTGGGCCCCGGCGCAGGGGTCGAGGCCACGCCGGGGCCCAGAGCGGCCCTTCGTGTATCGGGTGGTTCCAGGTCCTTCCCCGGACCCAATTAGAACAACTGTTCGATACATGACCCACTATAAGCCCGCCCCCTGACAGTCCGTCAAGACCCTGGCGAGTCGCGCTCAGAACTGGGGGGCAATGTGGCCCGGACGGGCGAATTCGACATAGTTCGCCTCCACGTGTGCATCTGTGATGGTGGCTGTACAGAGGAGCAGCGAAAGAGTGGGGATACCCCACGGGCGGTTGTCGCGAATGATCGCAGCATCGTCGGTGGGGGGCAGCTCCGCGCTGCGGGTCAGCACCTCCAACCAGGGCTCGAACCAGTCAGCGGCATCGTCAGCGGGTGTGGCTGCCCTGAATGTCTCCAACCATCGGGGCACCCGGGCGAATGTGGCGTCATTGGGAATCGCACTGTTGACCAGCATGTGCACACCCGGAGGAAGGTGCAACGACTCGAGCTCTTCGCCATTGGAGAGTGTGAGCGAGACCTGGGATCCGGCAACGGTGACAAGGTTGTAGGGCTGCGTGCTCTGAGGGTTCTCGGGGCTTTGCCCCGACACGGCATTCAGCACCACCTCGCCCCGGCTGGCCAGTCCCGGAGTCGACACCGGAGCACCGACGTTGAGGAGCACTGCCAACCGGCCAGCGTGGGGAAGGGTGGCCAGCCAGGCACCGCCGGCGCGGGCATCCCGAACTCCCTCAACGCCCGGATGCGCACCAGGCCACCAGGAACCGAGCGGATTCCATGGGCGCGTGGGGTCCTCGTCCCGGATGGCAAGCACCCGGGTGGGCTGCGACGCCTCCACCGGGACCCGGACGATTACTGTGCACATGATGCCCCGATCGGCAGTGTGAAAGGATCCATGAATGTTTGTGGTTGTGGGAGTCAGCGGTGGTATTGCAGCCTACAAGAGCGTCCATCTCGTGCGACTGCTCATCCTCGCCGGCCATGAGGTGCACGTCATCCCCACGCAGGATTCGCTGCGGTTCGTCGGGATCTCGACGTGGGAGTCCATCAGCCGCAACCCCGTGACCATCTCCGTGCACGACGACGTGGCCCAGGTCCGCCATGTGGCACTTGGCCGGGCCGCCGATCTCATCATCGTCGCACCTGCCACTGCCAACACCCTGGCACGGATGGCCGCTGGCCTTGCCGACAACCTGCTCGGCACCACGTTGCTGGCCACCTCCGCCCCCGTCGTCGTCGCACCGGCGATGCACACCGAGATGTGGTCACATCCCGCCACCCGGCACAACATGGCCGTCCTCGCCGGGCGCAATGTCCACATCGTCGGACCCGCCGACGGGCCGCTGACCGGTGGCGACTCCGGCCCCGGCCGGATGTCGGAGCCCGAGGAGATCCTTGCAGCGGCCCTGTCAGCCGTCCCCGGTGAAGCTGACCTCACGGGGTTGCGGGTTGTGGTCTCCACCGGCGGTACCCGGGAGCCAATCGACCCCGTCCGTTTTCTCGGCAACCGTTCCAGCGGACGGCAGGGCACCGAAGTTGCGTTGGCGGCAGCCAGGCGGGGTGCACACGTCAGTCTCGTCGCCGCCCATGTCAGCGACGGGATGCTGACCGAGGCATCCCGGCATCCCCGGATCGACGTCACGCGCGCGGGAACCGCGTCGGAGCTTCACGATGCGGTGGTGATGGCTTCCCTTGAAGCCGACGTCGTTGTCATGGTCGCCGCCGTCGCTGATTACCGGGTGGCAGAAACCTCAGACAAGAAACTCTCGAAGAGGGAGCAGGAAGGCCTCACCCTGGAACTCGTTCAGAACCCGGACATCCTCGCAGGGCTGGTGCGGGACGCTCACCCCGGACAGACGATCGTTGGCTTCGCAGCCGAGACTGCCTCTGATGCCGGTGAATTGATGGAGAAGGGACGTGTGAAGCGCCGACGCAAGGGAGTCGATCTACTGGCCGTCAACGAGATCGGTTGGAACAAGGGCTTCGAGGAATCAGACAACGAACTGCTCATTCTGGATGCCCACGACGAGGTGGTCGCTCGGACGCGGGGTTCAAAGCGGGACGTCGCCGGCGCTCTGTGGGATGCAGTGGTCAGCGTGCGCGACAACCATGACGATTGAGGCATTCCTGCTGAACCTGAGTCGCCGTTCAGACGCTCAGATTGGCGACAACATCCACCACGAGGTAGGCCACAGCGAGTGTTGCAACCCCGACGCCCACCCACATTGACCACGTGGATGTCTCGGGCATCAACGGGCGGCCGTCCTGTTCGTGCTGCTGCGCACGCACCCAGACAGTGAAGCCTGTCACCGTGGCGCTGAGCACGGCAAAGGCGTACGACAGCACCATGGCAGTCATGAATGTGGTCCCACGCCCCATGGACAGGCCCAGAAACAGCAACCCAAAGGCGAGAAGGATTCCCGTGGAGAACAGCATTCGACGCTGGCTGAGGAATCTGAGCAGTTCAGGCTGCACGGGTGCGACAGGTTTGGCAATCGCACGCTGACGGGGCGGAATCAAACGTTGCCTCACCGTTATTGCTCCACGAATTGCCCAGCCAACAGAAACCGCTGGGAGCAACACGGCAACCACGACGGCCCAGATGATCTGACCGAAAACCACAAAACCTCCACGACCATACGAACCGCTCGTCAGGAACGGGGGCTCCGTGCGGTTCTGCCGCAGATTCTATCTCTGGTTCGCCCCATGAAATACCGTCCTCAAATACGCCGAGGTTCCGCGGCGACGTGTTCCCGACGGAAAGTCAGTTCCGCAGCCCTCCCTCAGCACCGGTGTGAGGCAGGCCGGGGCGCGAACCTGACGTGGGCTTCGCCGAAGCTGACGAAGTCACCGTAGCCGTCGTCGAAGGCGTCGGTGAAGCAGTCACTGACGGCGTCGCCGTAGCCGTCGGTGTAGCCGTTGTCGGAGGCGTTGGCGAAGCAGTCACTGACGGCGTCGCCGTGACCGAAGGGGACGGCTCGGTGGCCAGCGGTGCAGTGATGACTTCCCAGTTCTTGACGAAGAAATCCGCAGGATCAATGGTTTCCCTGGCGGCAGCCCATTCGATGAGAAGCTGACGAATCTCGCGCTGCTCGTTGTACACCACGTTTGCGTCCGCGACATGCGGATAGTCGCCGCCGCCGGATGCCCGGTAGTTGTTGAGGGCCATGACGAAGGAATCATCGTCGCCAACCGGCGTGCCGTCGGGGTAGGTCAACCCGGTGATCCTTTCACCCAAGGGCTGTGAAATGTCGATGTGGTAGTCGAGCCCGGCGATGATGTCGTAGTTGTAGTCCGGCGTCGGCCCAGGACGGCGTCCATCGTATTCAGCGTTGGTATCGGTCTCCGGATTGAACACAGCACCCTGATCCACCTGCTTGAAGAACTTGGCCGAGTACTCGAGGTAGTCGCGAATCTGTGCACCGTTGAGTTCCACCGCCTGCAAAGTGTTCTCGTAGATGTAGAGCCCGGCGATGTCGCGGATACTCACCTGCCCCTTGGGGAAGACAGCAGTGCGCGAGAACGGGGCACCACTGGAGATGAGCGTGGCATCACCCAGGTCATCCCCCAGAGCCTCACCCACAGTCTCCAACTGCACCTGGTTGATGAAGTCGATGATGGGAGTGTCCTCGTACCTCGAGGTCTCCGCCCTGAGCTCTGTGACCGAGTCGGCCACTTCCGTGTTCACATAGTCGATCGCGCTCTGGTGTTTGTCCGCCAGGAGATCCTTCAGGACCTCGTCCTCCTGGGTGATCTGATAACCGTATGTGGCCACAGCGTTGGGTTCATTGCCCTCACTCCAGTCCACCATCCAGCCCTCGTCGTCGTCCGTGTCGGGAACGAGCTGGAGCGTGGTGCGGGTCACGCTGCGCGCCCAGTAGTACGGCTGCGTCAGCAGGACCTTCTCCCCTGCCACGTTGGTGACGATGGTTTCCGGAGCATCCCGGTGGGTGTGACCGAACAGGATGTAGTCAATACCCGGCACCTGGTAGGCAACGTTGTTGATGACGTTCTCGTAGAGTGCCTCCGCGTCGTAGTCCTCATCCGAGACCACGCCCGCACCACTGTGGGCATTGATGACGACGATGTCCGCTTCCTGCTCAACGATCGGCACCCACTTCTTGGCGGTCTCCACCAGATCGCGGAACTCGAGTCTGCCCTCCACGTACTGCTTGTCCCAAACGCGTACACCGGGGGTCACCAGGCCAATGACGCCCACCTTCACGGTTTCGCCGTCGATCTCCCTTTCGATGATCTCGTACGGCGTCAGCCATGGCTCGCCGTCGTCGGCATTGACGACGTTGGCGCCGAGCAGGGCCGGCCCACCATCGTCGGTCTGCAGGTCACGCTCGTAGGCCTTCAGCATGTCCAGGCCGTAATTGAACTCGTGGTTGCCAACCCCCAACGTGTCGTATTCAATGTGACGGAAGGCCTGCGCCATGGGGTGCACATCGTCACCCGCAAGGATCGCTTCCCGACCTTCGCCGTACCCGTAGTAGTACGTCAGAGGCGTGCCCTGGATGTCATCGCCGCTACCCATGAGAATGACCGAATCATCGCCCACCTCGTCACGGACCTCGTTCACGTATGTCGACACCCGTGTCAACCCCAAAACATCGTCCTGCTCGCTGTATTCGGCGTTGGCGAAGTAGTCCCAATTGTAAATGTGCCCATGAATATCGGTGGTGCCCAGCAGCGTCAGGTCGATGCTGTCAGCTGCCTGCGCTGGAGTGGCCAGGCTGGTCATCGTCGCAAGTGCCACAGCGGCAACAGTGATTCCGGCAACAGATCTACGCATGTACGAACCCTTCGAGTCGGCCGAGATCACGTTGCACCGTTGCAACGCCGCATCCGGCGGCACCAACGCTAGGTAGACGCCGGGGGCAGTGTCAATCAATTCTGCGAAGGAGAGATTCCGTCATCGCCTTCAATCGATGACGGCAGCGTTGGCCGCGGCAATCAATCGAAGGTTCTGCGGCAGCGCACCGTCGGCGGCCGAGGTGGTCATCGTCATGATCACGGTGTCCCGTGCAGGATTGTTGACGAATTTGGTACTGAAGTATCCCTGCCAACTGTAGGCGCCGGCTCCTCCCAGATAGTGCATCGATCCGGGAACTGCATTGACGTCCTGCTGGATATCCAGCATGTAGCCCCATTTGTTCTGGGTGAGCTGCCAGTTCTCCAGCTTTCCGATCTGGTTGCTGGTCATCAATTCCACCGCAGCCCGGCTGAGGATCCGCTCCCCGCCGAACTCGCCCTTGTTGAGCAACATCTGCGCAAATTTGAAGTAGTCGTGTGTCGTGCCATGCAACCCGGCGGCACCGCTGAAGTAGGTGTGATGCGGACTGTGGGCGCCTTCAGGTCCCAACTTCAAAGGACCCACCTGGACATTCTCGGTCTGCCTCTCGTCCCTCCCTGGCCAGTAGACCTCCGCCAGCCTGGAGCGGTGCTCTTCCGGGATGAAGAACCATGTCTCGTCCATACCAAGCGGCTGCAGGATGTGGCTGCGCTGGTAGTCGTCGAAGCTCTGACCGGAGACCACCTCCACCACTCGACACAAGGTGTCGACGCTGCTGTTGGAATAGTCAAACATCTCTCCCGGGTCCGCAATCAACGGCGCCGCGGCAAGCCTCCCGATGTTCTCCGCAAGGGTGAGATCCGGCGCATTCATGTCGTCGCGCACGCCCGCCTCTGCATACAGTTTCGGCACCACTCGATAGGCGGGGTGGTCAAAGGCGCCGTCCCACCACGTGTTCGTCATCCCGGCCGTCATGCTCAAAAGGTGGTGAATGGTGATCTCGCGGCTCGCGTCGCGGAGTTCGTAGGAGCCATCAGATGCGCAGACTGCCACCTGCGGGTTGGCGAATTCGGGAAGGTGGACCGAGACGGGATCTGCAAGACTGATCAGGCCACGCTCCCACAGCTGCAGCACTGCAACTGCCGCGGGCACCTTGGACATCGAGGCCAGCCGAAAAATGGAATCCGTGGTCATCAAAGTGCCATCATCGGCTTTGCCTGCGGCGGAGAAGTGACAGATCCGGCCGTGACGCGCAACCAGCACAACGTTGCCCTGGTAGGCGTTCTCATCGATGTGGTGCGCCACCAGTTCATCGAGTCGACGGAGCTGCTCACTGGACATGCCCACTGATTCAGGAGCGACGATTTCGGGGATTGTTCGGCTCATCATTGACCTCTGGGTCCTCTTCGTCGAGTGTCCGTGGACTGGCATCCTAAGCTGCTGCGAACCTACCACCAGCCCACATCTGCGGAGCCCCGAGCTTCGCCAGCTATCCTGACGGCCATGTCCTTGGTCGTGCACGGCGCAACACTGTCGGGACTGGCTGCCGCCGCCCGGCTGGCGAGGCTGGGCCACGACGTCGTCCTTGTGAGCGACGGCCGGGCCCTCGGGGGCCGATGGGCCGCGGTAGAGGGCCCGGCCGGACATCTCGTTGACGCCATGCCTCAACTCATCTCGCTGCCAGCCACTTGGCGCGACGTTTTCAAGAAGTCTGGCGGACACTTGGTCGCGGAGTTGAACCGGGCAGCATTGGTGCTGGTCGAGGCCCCGCCAGTGAGGCATCAGTTCCCTGACGGAACCAGTCTTGAGCTCCCGGCTGAGCGGGGCGCCCAGTTCCATGCCGTCTCCCACGCATTCGGCATGAAGGCCGCTGAGCTCTGGCGCGATGTCCTCGATGATCTCGATCAGGTGTGGGCCGCCCGTCGCACCTTCGGGGTCAACAATCCCCAACTCCCCCGCGACAAAGCGGAGCGCCAACTGCTCTGGCTGGATCGCTCGCTCACAGATCTCGCAGATCGGCTGGAGCATCCTCAGCTTCGTCGAATGATCATCGATGTGGGTCCCATCAACGGCACCCACTCCACTCGGGCACCAGCGATGCTGGCCACCAGTTTCGTCCTGGACCGCACCTTTGGTCGGTGGCAACTCGTCGACGACAAAGGACTTGGCCAGCGTGCATCCCATCTCGTGGATCTGTTGACCCACCGCGCCCTTGAGCGGGGCGTCAGGATTGTGGAGCGAGCAGACGAAGCCACGACCATCAATTGCGTGCCCCACATCGTCGGATCGTGGCTCCACCCAGCACCACGCGCGGCAATGCGTCCTGCGATCTCCCACGACCTCCGCTCAGGCGAGGGTCTAACCTCGGTGCAGGAGATCGTGGACCACACGGACACCGGACCAGTGACCACCTGGCTCCGGCCCGTGATCGACGGGGTGCTGGCAAGCACGCATGACCACCGGGACCGCACACCCGATCTCGCCTGGGGTGTTGCCGCTGACAACGCCCGAAGCTGGGTGCGTCGCACCCCCATCATTGCCGATGTGCCCTCCGCGTCCTCCTGTTCCCCCGCTGGCAATGACGCGTGGGCCGAGTTGGCAAGCGCTGCCCTGGCCGTCTACGAAGTGCATGAGCGGCTCACCGGAGAGGACTGTCGCCCCACCAACCGTGCCTTCCGCGGCAGTAAGCTCACGAGAAGCTCATGACGAACACACCGCACGCCAATCCCTGGCAGGGCTTCACCCGCGATCCACGAAGCCGTGAGGCATCGGAGCTACGAGCCTCCGACGCCGATCGGGATCATGCCGCCACGATCCTGGCGGATGCCTACGCCGATGGACGGCTCAGAAATTCCGAGTATTCCGAGCGTATGGAAGTGGCCATGCAGACCACACACCTGCGACAGTTCGTGCCGCTCATCAGTGATCTCACTCTCCCCACACCGTTGGTCATCCCCGAACCACCCCGCCACGTCATCCCATGGCACCGCACTCCGGCATTCCATGCTGCCAGCGCAGCGGCCGGTATCCTGATCGGCTTCGGTGTTCTCGTCCTGTTCCTGAGCGGTGGAGGCGGTGCACTGTGGTGGATGATCTGGCCATTCATGATCTTCGTTCTTCCCCAACTCATTGGCCTGGTCAAAAGCGGCATCGAGCGGACCCCCGGCCCGGGAGGCACCAACGAGCTCCCAAAGCCCAACAAGGATGACAACTCTTCCTAGGGAACCACTTCCCTAGCTCATGGATGCGAGGGGGGCGTGAGAATCAGCCCCGATTCCGGTCCCCCACAACGCGCCGTCTCAACTCACCTGGACCAGCCCGCTCAGCCTGCGCCACACCAACACCCACGACGGAACCCACCGCCAGGCATCGACGTCAGTGGTTGCGGCTGGCCCGAGCCCCGCCTGGGTGACGGACCAGAGCGTTGCTGGCGAGTAAAAGACCGAAGAAGAACCCTGTGGCTGCCAGGAGGACAGCTCCACCTGTCAGCCATGACCAAGTGGCTGCGGGCGAATTCGCCTCGGCCAGATCAAACCAGATACCACCGGCCCACAGGAACACCATCGTGCCGGCGATCATCGCCAGAGCCGACAACACCCAGGGCAGAGCCT
>JBQCZU010000005.1:0-7011 GCA_052089385.1 Arachnia sp. | reverse complement strand
CCAGCGATCAAGACCGAAGTCCGAGTCAGACGAGCTCTGAGTCGCCCTTGGGACGGACGGGGTTCTTGGTGCGCGGCTTCTTGACCTGCCAGAAGATCACACCGACGACGACGGCCACCAGCATGAGGGCTCCGATGTCGGGGATGGACTCGGCGAACCTGCCCAGGGAGGCTTCCAGAGCGAGCTGCTGACGAGCGTCGAAGATCCCACCCAATCCGCTGGTGGCGTCGGTGGTGAGGAACAGTACGCCGAGAATGACGAACAGGATGCCGGAGACCAGACCCCACACGGATGTGGTGATGGGTCCGATACTCAGGGGACGAGGGCGCAACTTGTCGGAGAACTTCGCACTGTCCCAGACCCAGGCCAGCACGATGAGCGGAACCACCATGCCCGCCCCAAACATGGCCAGCAACAGTGCCCCGTACAACGGCGATCCGCCAACGGCCGCCATGGTGAGCACTGCCCCCAACAGCGGGCCGGTGCAGGCACCAGCCAGTCCGTAGACGGCGCCCAGTGCGATGACGGAGATCGGCCCGGTCCCTCCCCCGGCACGGAAGCCGGGGATGTTGAAGTTGACACCAAGGACCTGCAGCAGCCCGAGCAGGATGAGCAGGATGCCACCGACGAGTGCGAGCGAGCTGCGATGGGTGGCCAACAGCGCGCCCAGAGATCCGGCCGCCAAACCCAATGGGACGAGCGTGATGAGCAGACCGACGTAGAACAGCCCTGTACGCCCCAGGAGTCGGCTGCGGGACGAGCCGAAGGCATAGGCGAAGAACGACGGCAAAAGCATGGCGGCACAGGGACTCAGCAAAGCTGCCAGCCCTCCGAGGAACGCCCCTGCAAACCCGACGCCCATCAGTTCAGCTTGGCGATCTCTTGCGCAATGACCTGTTCGAACACCTCGAGGGGTTGTGCACCCGAGATGAGCTCCGTGCCCACGAGGAAGGCGGGTGTGCCCGAGATCCCGAAGCCCTGCGCCTCGGCACTGTCCGCTGCAACTGCCTCGCGGGTCTCAGAGGAGGCATAGGCGGCCTGGAACGCGTCCATGTCGGGTACCCCCACTTGTTCCGCGATGGCTGTCACGACGTCGTCGCCCACTGGTGGGTGCCCCTGATTGGGAAGGGACACGAACAAGGCGTCGGAGAACTCCCAGAAGAGGCCCTGCTCCCCTGCGGCCCGGGCACCCGCAGCGGCGTTGATGGAGTCATCGCCGAAGATGGCGAGGTCACGGAACTCGATGCGCAGCGTCCCGTCATCAACCAACGGCTGCAGCAGAGGGAGGGTGTCCTCAGCGAAAACCGAGCAGAACGGGCACCTGAAATCGGACCACTCCGTCATGACGATCTCGGCATCCACGTCGCCCTTGGCAAGGGGATCGCCCTCAGTGCGGCGTGGAAGATCCAACAGGAAGGCATCGCGCTCAGGGTCTTCGGCATTCTCCTGCGGCTGCTGTTCCGGCTTCTGTTCCCCTCCACCAGCGGTCACAGTCACGGTGGCGGTTGCCTCAGGGGAAGCGCCCTGACTTGAATTCTGCGACATGACCGCGAGCAGGCCCACGACAATCACGCTGAGCACCACGACGGCAATCTTGTAGAAGGGGGTTGCATCCTTCTTCGGAGCGGACGGGCCAGTCCGTGGTTCCTGCTCAGGGGCAGGACCGTAGGGCCCCACGTTCTGTGGCATGGATTCTTGGTTCATGGGCTCAGTTGACACTGTGTGAATACCCCCTCAGGTTTCCCGTCGAGGCTAGGCGTTCTGTGAGGGAAAGACGAATCCCCGACCAACGGAACCGATCAGGAAATGTGCAGTGCCACCGGAGAGGGTAGGATCAACTGTCCGTTCCAAGGTGAGGATTGAAACACTTGAGCACTTCGCGCGGCGAACTCCACCAACAAATCGCGCTCGAACAGGCACATGTCAATCGGGTCTACGACAACCTGGCCGCCGCGACGGCGAGTGCAAGGTCCATGGCACACCAGGGTCAGCAGATGTACCAGACGGATCGCACCAGCTTCCTCCGGGAAGAGGACAGCACTGCGATGTTTGAGCGCGACGCGTTCTCGTACCAGGCGGCGCGACGACTGGCGGTCCTCGAGGATGAACACGAGGGACTCGTCTTTGGCCGCCTTGACCTGACCGGCCCCGAGACCCGCTACATCGGACGCCTGGGCGTGCGCGACGACGAGTACAACCCGCTGGTCATCGACTGGCGTGCCCCTGCTGCCGAACCCTTCTACCGTGCAACGCAGGCAACGCCCATGGAGGTCATTCGTCGTCGGGTACTGCGGTGTCGCGATGACAAAGTGATCGGGCTCGAGGACGATCTCCTGGACTCCTCCGCGGAGACCGACCTGCCCATCATGGGTGAGGGCGCCCTCATGGCCGCCCTCACGCGAGCACGTGGCCGCACCATGCGAGACATTGTCTCCACCATCCAGGCCGAACAGGACGAGGCAATCCGCGCCCCCTATCAGGGCGTCACGATCATCGCCGGCGGTCCGGGCACTGGCAAGACCGTGGTGGCCCTGCACCGCGCCGCCTATCTCCTGTACTCCAATCGTGCTCGCCTGGAGCGCGGCGGTGTCCTCGTGGTGGGACCCTCGAACGTCTTCATGAATTACATCGAGCGCGTCCTCCCCAGCCTTGGTGAAGATGCTGTCACGTTGAAATCCGTCGGATCGGTTGCCACCGACGTACTGGGAATGTCGGCTGAACGGGTGGATCCGTCAACGGCGGCCTCCCTCAAGGGCAGCCTGAGGATGCTCGGTGTTCTGCGCCGCCTCATCCGTCGCCCTTTGATCGACGGTCCCGAAGTAGTGCGTGTCCGAGTGAGTGTCAAGGGTGAGGTTCTGACCCTGGACGCGCGCGAACTCCACCGCATCCGTGATTCCGTGCTCTCCCACACGAAGCTCAACAAGGGCCGCGAGCAGGCACGCACCCTGATCATCTCCGCCCTCGCTGCCAAACTCTCCGACGAGGTGGACGTCCCCGTCGAAGAGGTTCCGGACCTGATCCGGGAGCAGGCAGCCCTGTCGACGTTCATGAACGCATGGTGGCCAACTCTCGACGCACCGCGGGTGCTGGAGCGGCTCGCCGACCCGGACCTGTTGTCCGAGGTGTCGCCGGACTTCACGCCGGATGAAAGATTTGCCCTGGCGGACTCCTTCACCTGGCTGCAGCGGGGCAACCACACCGAGATCACCGGTTGGTCCGTGGCGGACATGGCGCTACTCGACGAGTTGTTGGACATGCTGGGGCCCGCTCCTGTGGAAGATGATGTCGACGTCGACGAGCCCGTCTTCATCGGCATGGGCGACATCAATGAACTGGTGACGACGTCGGACACCCTGCGTCGCGACCAGTCGGTGGATCCCGAGGACGATCCCCAGACCACCTATGCGCACATCCTTGTGGACGAGGGCCAGGACATCACGCCCATGCAGTGGCGGATGCTCCGTCGTCGCGGGCCGCAGTCATCGTGGACCATCGTGGGCGATCCAGCGCAGAGTTCCTACCCCCATCAGGACGAGACAACCCGCGCGCTCAACGAACTTGTGGGGCGTGCACCCACCCGACGATTCACGCTCAGCACCAACTACCGTTCTCCCGCAGAGGTGTTCGATCTGGCGGCAAAGGTGATCACCAAGGTGTTCCCGGACGCAGATCTTCCGAAGGCGATCCGCACGACGGGCCTCCAACCCCGGCTGGAGAGCACAACCCCCGAAGCCGCCGACGAGGGCATCATTCATGAGGTCCTGGAACTGGCAGGCCAGGTGACGGGAACAGTCGGCGTCATCTGCCCACCATCCCGCCTGCAGGCTGTCCTTCGACTGTCCTTGCAGGATGACCGACTGGCCCTGTTGGAGGATCGTCTGGCGATCGTCACTGCACTGCAGGCCAAGGGCCTGGAGTACGACGGCGTGCTGGTGCTCTCCCCCGACGAGATCGTGACGGAGACACCCGCAGGCGAGCGTGTGCTCTACGTGGCGCTCACCCGGGCAACACAACGGATGACGACGCTGGACGTGACCGACTCCACGGCAGCCTGGAGATCACTTCTGACGTAGCCTGCCAGCGGTTCTGGGTGAAGAACTGGAGGCCGGGGGCACCGGCCTCGAGCAGTTCATGGCACATGGTCTCTGCCCTCTCCAGACCGATGCGTCGCACCTCGGCGGGATCCCCGGCGGCGCGCAGTTGCGCGACGAAGTCGGCCGGCAGTTCGCAGTCCGCAAGGGATGCGAACCTTTCAATCTGGGTGATGACGGTCAGGGGCATGATCCCCGGGATGATGGGGATCTCAGATCCACGGGCACGCACGCGTTCCACCAGCTCCACCCATCTGGAGGCGTCGAAGAACAACTGTGTGATGGCGTAGTCAGCACCAGCCTTCGCCTTCTCCACCACTATCCGGGCGTCCAGCTGCGGATCATTGTCTGGTTGATGCACGTTGGGGAACGCCGCGACACCCACGCAGAAATCGCCGCTCTCACGAATGAACTCCACCAATTCGGTGGCGGTACCCAAACCGTCCGGGTGTTGCTTCCAGGACTCCGTGGGGCCACCCGGCATGTCCCCACGGATGGCCAGTACGTTCTTCACATCCGAAGTCCGGTACGACTCCAGCGCCTCGGCAATGTCCTGCCGGGACTGGGAGACGGCCGTCAGATGCCCCACAGTGATGTTGCCGCGCCGGGCCAGGGTTCGGGTGGCGTCAATCGTGCGTTCACGCGTGGAGCCCGTTGCCCCGTAGGTCACGGAAACAAAGCTGGGTGCGAACTGATCCAGCTTGTCGACGGCGTTGAGGAAACGAGGCTCCTCCTCGGCGCTGCGCGGCGGGAAGAATTCATACGAAAGCAGCGGCTCGGTGGCTGTCTTCAACAGATCGGCAATCGAGGCGGAAGGCGCGGACACGTCGTACATGGCCCCAAGGATAGGGAACGCTTCGGTGGTCCCATAGGCTCATGTGCGTGTACGAGACGCCAGATCCACACCATCCGCTCGGTTCCGCGCTGCTGGGAGCCATTTCAAAAGAGTTGACCCGCTTCCTGGATTCCCAGCAGGAGACGACGTCCGCGGTGGTGACCAGCGAGATGCTTGATCTGGCCCGCACCTTCACCAACGGTGGCAAGCGTCTGCGTCCTGCGTTCTGCTACTGGGGCCACGTGGCTGCTGGCGGCCATCCCGCAGACCCCGCAGGCCTACTGCGCGCGGCAGCGTCACTGGACCTGCTGCACGTCTCCGCACTGGTGCATGACGACATCATTGATGCCTCCGACACCCGCCGCGGTGTCGCCGCTGCCCATCACCAGTTCGCCAGCCACCACAAGACCATGGGCGGACGCGGCGGAGATGCCGCATTCGGTAGCGCCGCCGCGATTCTGCTGGGAGATCTCCTCCTGATGTGGAGCGTGGAGCTTTTCGAGGAGAGCAGACTGGCACCTGAGCGGATGGACCGGGCACGGTCGTTGCTGGCAACCATGCGCACCGAAGTGGTTTGCGGCCAGTACCTGGATGTTGGTGCCTCATTCGGCGTCACCCCATCCGGAAGCCTTTCCGACGAGCTTGATGTGGCTCGTCGGATCCTCGAATACAAGACCGCGCGCTACTCCGTGCTTCGCCCGCTCCAGGTGGGCGCCGCTCTGGGTGGAGGCAGCGCTGCATTGGAAACAGCACTGTCGGACATCGGTTCACTCGTGGGACGGGCCTTCCAGATGCGCGATGACGTGCTCGGCGTCTTTGGTGACCCCTCAGTCACCGGCAAGCCGGCCGGCGATGACCTCCGAGAAGGCAAGCGCACGGTGCTGGTACTGACTGCCCTGCAGTGCGCTGACTCTACCCAGCGTGAGGGGCTCGAGTCGCTGCTGGGCAACCTCGACATCACGGAGGAGCAGGTGCGCGACGGCCGCACCATCATCGAAGCCACCGGCGCTCTGGAGGAAGCTGAGCGGCTCATCGTTGATGACACGGACACGGCCATCCGGCTGCTGCAGGACACAGACATGACCGAAGAGGGTCGCACCGCGTTGATGCGTCTCGCCGAACTGAGCGCGCAGCGAGACCACTGAATTCGACTTCCTGGATGTCCATATCCAGATGTAGGGGTGCCAGATCGCCCGATCCGGTGCGCCGCAGCCAGGACAAGCTTGATCAGTGGTTCCCTAGAGGCGCAGCGCAGCGGCGCGGTAGCTGTGTGACCGCTCATCGGCAGACCATGTCCGGGCAACGGCGTCAACAACGGAGACAATCCGCTTCTGGGCGTCACTTCGGTGAAGCGCATCCCCCGTCAACGCAATGCGTCGAACGCCAGCCGCGAGAAGGTCCTCGACGGTGGCGAGGTCATGATCGCCCAGTGCAAACCAGGGCAGCGCTCCGGGAGTCAATGGCGGCTGATGCTCCAGTGCGCTCACCAACAACCTCCGCTTTGGTCGTGACAGCGGCACGAAAAGATAGTCGAAGGCAGTCCCGGGTGACTCCAGAACTGCATCCTCGGTGGCATGCCTGCCCAAAAGACTCCATGCGTGGCCCTGTGGATATCCGAAGAAACGCCACCCCGGACGCTTGAGATGTACCACGTCGACGGCCGCTGGCGCCGCGACCCCCTTCATGGCCGTGCCCATCAGGAGTGGCGAGGAACCCCAGGCGTTCCGCATGGATCGCATGACTTCGACGTCTGCATCGACGTCGCCGGTTCCCCCAAGGATGAGGAGATCGGCTCCGGCGTCGACGAAAGATGTCAGCGTCTCGAACGCCAGGGATTCGCCTTCCACGAGCACCGCCACCTTGGCGAGGGCGAGCCTTGTCCGCAACCCCATCAGAGCAGTCATGCTGCCAAGCCTAAGAGGTTGCACGGATAGGGGCGCCGGTGAAGCGGACGGGGCATCCGCGCCCGCTCAACAAGGCGGAGAAGGGAGTCCCACTTTGTCGTTCGGCGACCGAGGACAACGATGCGGAACGGGACGCGGGGTCACGCGGGTCAGACGACTCCCTATCCGTGCGATCTCTAAG